>NZ_CEEDMW010000005.1:0-457356 GCF_979256035.1 Rhodococcus sp. AC861 | reverse complement strand
GGCTCGGGGGCCGGAGCGGGGGCGGGTGCCACGGCCACGGCCGGCGCGACGACCGAGGGTTCGAGCACGGACTCGTTCGCGGTGGTACGGGTCTGCAGGAACGGGATGTCGGCGCTGGCCCCGTATCCGCTGGCGACCGTGATGGCCCCTGCCGGAATCAGGCCGGTCAACGCGATGACCGTGTTCCGTCGCACTGTGGAAGACGATCTCTTGCGGTGCCGACCCACGGATACACAACCTCCTCGCCCTCGCGAGACTTGTGATCCGCGACGACTTCTCCGTCCCGATTCGGGACTCTCCGACATTTGCTTGCCGGGAGCGAGGGTACCTGATCCGTTGCCGTTCCGTTACCTCACCGTGATGAGCGAGACCTCCGTCACGGAGTGGTGACGGGTGTTGCCTGCTCGGGAGGGGCCGGCGGCGCCGGCGGGCACAGCAGGCAGGGAATGGTCGGCAGCTCGATCACCGGCAGCGGAGGCAACCCGGGGATGCCGAAGGCCGGTGGCTGCTCCACGGGCGTCAACGGCGCCGCGGGAAGGGCTTCCGTCGTCGGTGCCGCCGTCGTGCTCGGATCCGTGACGGACGCGGTGGTCGAGGCCGCCGCAGCCACGGCGAGAGCATCGGCCGGAGAAGGCGCAGCCTCGCCGATACGGCCGACGACGGGGGTGCCGCCGCCGGAGTACGCGGCCGACCACGCCAGCACGTTGGCCGTGTAGGCCGCCGAATTGTTGTAGCGCATGACGGCGGTGGTGGCCTGCGCCGGATTCGTCATGTCGAGGCCACCGGAGCACAGGTACTTGCCGGCCCCCAGTGCCGCGTCGAAGACGTTGTTCGGATCGCTCTTGCCGTCGCCGTTCCCGTCCGAGGCGTAGCCGGCCCAGGTCGCCGGGATGAACTGCATCGGCCCGACGGCTCGATCGTGGCCCGGATCGCCGTCCAGCGCGCCACCGTCCGTGTCGGTGATGACGGCGTCCGCGGCGGACCGACCGTCGAGAACCGGTCCGAGCACCGACGTGATCGTGGTGCCGCCGGCATCGGTACGTCCGCCGCCGGCATGACCGGACTCGATACGGCCGATCGCGGCCAACAGATGCCACGGCAGGTGACATCCCGGTGTCGTCGTCGCCATCTGTGTCTCGGCGGACCGGTAGGCCTGCAGCACCAGCTCGGGAATTCCGAGTGCACCGACCAGGATCGACGCCAGCGGCGCCGCCGGTGCCGCCGGTGCCGCCGGGGCTCCGGCAGGCACGGCGGACGGTCCGGGCGAACGGAAGACCACGGGAGTTCGGTCTGCCGGCTCGACGAGCCCGACGGACGTGTCCCGCGAGGGAACTGTGCGCACACTCTCCGATGCCGTCATCGCGACAGGAGCGTGTGCGGAACTCGGGGTGGCCGATCCCGCAGCCACCGTCACCGCGCTCAGAACCAGGATGGATGCTCCGACGATTCCACCGACGCGCATATGGACAAACCCCCACGACAACTCGTCTGCACACTCACCGAGACCCGACGTGCAGTGTGACCGAGGTTACCGTCGCGTGTCCTCGCTGTGGTCGAAACGAGTTGTTTGGTCGTCCACGGGCTTCTTGCGAGTCTTCTTGCGCGCCTTCTGTTCCTCCGCCGCGGCCGACGCCGGGTCCAGCAGTGCGGCCCGGAGGTCGTCCAATTCGCGTCGGAGGTAGTCCCTGGTGGCCACCTCGCCCACGGCGATGCGGAGCGCGGCCAGTTCCCGTGCCAGGAACTCGGTGTCCGCCTTGGTCTGCGCGGCGCGTGAGCGATCCTCTTCGAGCGACACGCGGTCACGGTCGTCCTGCCGGTTCTGCGCGAGCAGGATCAGCGGTGCGGCGTAGGCGGCCTGGGTCGAGAACGCCAGGTTCAGGAGGATGAAGGGGTACGGATCCCACTGCAGGCTGACCGCGAAGACGTTCAGCAGGATCCAGACGATCACGATCCCGGTCTGGATGGCCAGGTAGCGGCCGGTGCCGAGGAACCGCGCGACGTTCTCGCCCGTACGGCCGACGGAATCGACATCGAAGTCGATCTTGAATCGTCGCGAGCCGCGCGGGGTGTCGAGCCGCTGACGGGCTGTCGCCGTCGACTTCTCACTCATGTCCCACGTGCTCCTGTTCGCGCCAGTCGTCGGGAAGTAGATGATCGAGGACGTCGTCCACGGTGACCGCGCCGATGAGATGCTCCTCGGCGTCGACCACCGGACCGCACACCAGGTTGTAGGCGGCGAAGTATCGGGTGACGGCCGCCAGGTTGTCGTCCGGGGAGAGCGTCGACAGCGTCGTGTCGATGACACCTCCCACCAGACTCGCCGGGGGTTCTCGGAGCAGTTGTTGCAGATGCACGCAGCCGAGGTACCGGCCGGTGGGCGTCGCGGTGGGCGGCCGGACGACGAACACCAGCGACGCGAGCGCCGGAGTCAGATCCGGGTTGCGGGCGCGGGCCAGTGCCTCGGCGACCGTCGCCGACGCGCTGAGCACGACGGGTTCCGGAGTCATGAGGCCGCCGGCCGTGTCCGGTGAATGCTCGAGCAGTCGGCGCACCGGTTCGGAGTCCTGCGGGTCCATCAGTCGCAGAAGGGATTCCGCTTCCGTCTCCGGTAGTTCTCCGAGAAGGTCGGCCGCGTCGTCGGGATCCATGGCCTCGAGCACGTCCGCGGCGCGGGCCGGGGCGAGTGCCTGCACCAGGTCGATCTGATCGTCGTCGGGCATCTCCTGGATGACGTCGGCGAGACGCTGATCATCCAGGGCGAAGGCCACTTCGAGACGTCGCTTCTCCGGGAGGTCGCGGATGGCGTCGGCGACGTCGGCCGGACGGAGTCCCTCGAACTGCTCCAACAGCTGCGAGACTCCCTGGCCCGGCCGCGACAGATCCGACTGCGTCAGCCCCTGCACGTTCTGCCAGTCGATGACGTGCATGCTGCCGCGTCGACCCAACCGAGTGCGGTGCGGACGGACGGCGACGCGGGAGATGACCCAGTCCCGCGTGCGCGTCTGCTCGATACCGAGGTCGACGACCACCGAATCGACGTCGTGGAGATCCTCGGCGTCCGGATCGTCGGTGCGCACACGGGAATCGAGCACCTGTGCGAGAGCCAACACCTCGCCCGGGCGCTGGACGAAACGGCGCATACTGACGTTCCCGGTGGTCAACGTCACCGACGTCGGCTCGATGGCGGTGACACGCAGCATCGGGACGAAGATCTTGCGGCGCGTGGCCAGGTCGACGACGAGGCCGAGCACGCGCGGTTGCTGGCGGCCGACGCGAACCGTCACGACGATGTCGCGCACACGACCGATGCTCTCGCCGTCGGGTCCGAGCACCACGAGGCCCGCGAGCCTGGCGGCGAACACCTTGTTCACTGCTGCCATGGCCGCAACACTAGACGCCGGGCCTTCGACCGGTCTCCCCCGATAGTGTGCGCTGGTGACCCCACGCCTGCGACGTTCCGTGCTCGCCGTGCCCGGCAGCAGTCCGAAGATGATGCACAAAGCGCTGTCCCTGCCCGCGGATGCGGTGTTCCTCGATCTCGAGGACGCTGTCGCACCGGCCGCCAAGGACCATGCGCGCGCAGCGGTGGCCGACGCGCTCGGCAGCGACGGCTGGGGACCACAACTACGTCTGGTGCGAGTCAACGACTGGACGACGGACGCGACGTTCCGCGACGTGCTCGAGGTAACCGGTCGAGCGGGGCGACATCTGGATGCGATCGTGCTGCCGAAGGTCAGGACCGCCGGCGAGGTGCAGGCGCTGGACCTGCTGGTGACGCAGATCGAGCGGGAGCAGGGACTCCCGGTCGGACGCATCGGGATCGAGCCGCAGATCGAGGATTCGGTGGGGCTGCTGCACATCGATGCGATCGCGACGGCGTCTCCCCGCGTGCAGACCCTGGTGTTCGGGCCCGGCGACTTCATGGCCGACGTGGGAATGCGAACCCTGACGGTGGGGGAGCAGCCCGACGGATACGACAGGGGCGATGCCTACCACCACGTGCTGATGACGATCCTGCTCTCCGCTCGCGCCCACGGGCTGCAGGCGATCGACGGTCCGTACGTCCAGGTGCGCGACCTCGACGGGTTCGTCGCGGCCGCGAGGCATTCCGCCGCGTTGGGATACGACGGCAAGTGGGTTCTGCATCCGACGCAGATCGACGCGGCCAACGAGGCATTCTCACCGCGTCAGGCCGACGTGGACCGAGCGCACGCCATCGTCGAGACGTACCGGGGACACCTGTCGGCCGACGGGGGAGCTCGCGGTGCGGTCGTGGTGGACGGAGAGATGGTCGACGAGGCCGGGCACCGGATGGCGCGCGTGATCCTCGAGGCCGGACGTGCGTCGGGTGTCCTCCCCAGCGGCCGGACCGGCTCGCCAGGCACAATGGAGTCATGACCAACCCCATGTCGCAGCCCGGCCGCCCCGGACAAGGCCTGCCCACTCCGCCGTCGGGATGGCCCATCGGGTCCTACCCCACGTACGCCGAGGCGCAGCGCGCCGTGGACTACCTCTCCGATCAGGAATTCTCCGTCCAGGACGTCACCATCGTCGGCGTCGACCTCATGCAGGTCGAACGTGTCATCGGCCGTCTCACCTGGGCCAAAGTTATTGGCGGCGGCGTCATCTCGGGTGCCTGGCTCGGTGTGTTCCTCGGCCTGGTGCTGAGCATCATCACCGACACCAACTACCTGTCCGCGCTCGTCGTCGGTGTGCTGGGCGGTATCGTCTTCGGGCTGATCTCCGCGAGCATCCCGTACGCGGCCACCAAGGGCCAGCGCGATTTCGCGTCCACCATGCAGTTGGTCGCCGGTCGATACGACGTGCTGTGCGAACCGAAGTCCGCGGAGAAAGCACGCGATCTCCTGGCGCGCCTCGCGATCTGAGCACTGCCGCGTACCGAAAACGTCACGGTGTTGTACCAAGCGCACTAAATCCTCTCAGCTTTCGACTAGGTTCCACTTCGCAGGGAATGCGTGTCCAACGAAGCACACGCTGCGGAGTCGGGTCCGAACCTCGGTACCTTCTCCTGCGGCAGAGGAGGCGGTCGTGCCGAAGAGGTACAGGGCGAGGAAACTCGCAGCTACAGGAGCCGCCGCGGTGGTGGCAGGCAGTCTGTTGGCGGGGTGTGGATCATCCGACAGCGGGATCGTGCTGAGTTTCTACACCGCAGCCGACGGCGCCGAGCAGTACGCAGCCGCCGCGCAGGCGTGCACCGATCAATCCGGCGGTAAGTACCGCGTCGAGCAACGCACACTGCCGAAGAGCGCCAACGACCAGCGGCTGCAGCTGGCCCGCCGCCTGGCAGGCAACGACCGGACTCTGGACCTGATGACGCTGGATGTCGTCTGGACCGCCGAGTTCGCCGAAGCCGGTTGGGCACTTCCGGTTCCGGACGACCTGTCGGCGAAGCTGCGGGACGGATCGGTGCTCGAGGGCCCGCTCGCCACCGCGGAGTGGCTCGACCCCGAGACGGAGAAGAAGGACCAGCTCTACGCGGTCCCCCTCAACTCGAACACCCAGTTGCTCTGGTACCGACCGGACATGGTGCCGAACGGTCAGCCCCCCGCCACGTGGGACGACCTGATCGCCACTGCCGGTGAGAACGCGGCGTCCGGCAAGCCCGCCGCGATCGGCGTGCAGGCCAAGCAGTACGAGGGCTTCATGGTCTGGTTCAACACGTTGCTCGAGAGCGCCGGGGGATCCGTCGTCGGCGAGGACGGCACCACCGTGACGCTCAACGACACTCCCGAGCATCGCGCGGCGACGGAGAAGGCACTCTCGATCATCAAGAGTGTCGCGACCGCGCCCGGCGCGGATCCCTCCGTGTCCCAGAGCGACGAGGGCACAGCACGTCTGGGAGTCGAGGCGGGCAGCATGTTCGCCGAGGTGAACTACCCCTTCGTGCTTCCCGGACTCAAGGAGAACGCCGCTGCCGGCGGAGTCTCCTTCCTCGACCTCTCGAGCGTTCCCGCCGAGCAGCAGGATGCGGCGGTGAACGAGGTGTTCCGCAGCGCCCCCTACCCGTCCGTCACACCCGGTGAGCCCGCGAAGGTCACCATCGGCGGCTTCAACATCGGCGTCGCCAAGACGACCGAGCATCCCGACGAGGCGTGGGCCGCGGTGGCCTGCCTGACCGACGAGCAGAACCAGCGCAACAACGCCGTCGACGGCGGTGTGCCCCCGGTGATCCGGTCGTTGTACGACGACCCGGAGTTCCAGGCGGCGTACCCGGCGTGGGAAGGCGTTCTCGGATCGATCGAGAGTGCGGCAGTACGGCCCGTCTCGCCTGCGTACCAGTCCATCTCGATTCTCCTCACCGACGCACTGAACCCGCCGCAGGACATCGATCCGGTCGGCGACGTCGACAAGCTCGCCGACCTGGTGCGCCAGGCCGTGAACTCCGAAGGGCTGATCCCATGACCGTCACCGAAGAGCCCCGGCGCACGCAGAAGCACGCGAAAGCGGCCGAAGCGCTGTCCGAGGGGAAGAAGGCGGAGCGCAAGCTCGGCTTGCTGCTGATCGCTCCCGCCGCGATCCTGATGCTCGCCGTCACCGCGTATCCCATCATCTACGCGTTCTGGTTGAGCCTGCAGAAGTACAACCTGGCATTCCCGGACGACAAGGAATTCGTCGGTCTCTCCAACTACGTCTCCGTCCTCACCGACGGGTACTGGTGGACGGCGTTCGCCGTGACGGTGGCGATCACCGTCATCTCGGTCGCCATCGAGTTCGTCCTCGGACTCGCCGTCGCTCTGGTCATGCACCGCACCATCTTCGGGCGCGGGCTGGTGCGCACCGTGGTCCTCATCCCGTACGGCATCGTCACCGTCGCGGCGGCATACAGCTGGTACTACGCGTGGACACCGGAGACGGGCTACCTGGCCAATCTCCTCCCCGACGGCAGTGCGCCGCTGACACAGCAGATTCCGTCGCTGGCCATCGTGGTTCTCGCCGAGGTGTGGAAGACGACGCCGTTCATGGCGCTGCTTCTGCTCGCCGGTCTCGCGTTGGTGCCGGACGACCTGACCAAGGCCGCTCAGGTGGACGGCGCCGGTGCCTGGACCCGCCTGATCCGCATCATCATTCCGCTGATGAAGCCGGCCATCCTGGTGGCGCTGCTGTTCCGCACGCTCGATGCTTTCCGCATCTTCGACAACATCTACGTTCTGACGAAGGGAAGTAACAGCACCGGCTCACTGTCGATCCTGGGTTACGACAACCTCTTCGGGGCTTTCAACCTCGGAATCGGCTCGGCCATCAGTGTGCTGATCTTCTTCTGCGTGGCCATCATCGCCTTCGTCTTCATCAAACTGTTCGGGGCGTCCGCACCCGGCTCCGACGCGGAAGGACGCTGACCCATGGCAGCCACCACGAAGACGAAGGCCGGCTGGTCGATCGTCAACCTCCTCGTCCTGCTGTACGCGTTGATCCCGCTGGTCTGGATCATCAGCCTCTCGTTCAAGCCGGTGGCGAACATCGCCGACGGCAAGTTCATCCCCACCACGTGGACGTTCGACAACTACAAGGGCATCTTCCAGACGTCGCAGTTCACGAGTGCGCTGATCAACTCGATCGGCATCGGTCTGATCACCACGCTCATCGCCGTCGTGATCGGCACCATGGCGGCGTACGCCGTGGCGCGGTTGGATTTCCCCGGCAAGAAGTTGCTCGTCGGTGCCGCGTTGCTCATTGCGATGTTCCCCCAGATCTCGCTGGTGACACCGCTGTTCGACATCGAGCGCGCCCTCGGCCTGTTCGATACCTGGCCGGGCCTGATCATCCCGTACATCACCTTCGCGTTGCCGCTCGCCATCTACACGCTCTCCGCATTCTTCCGGGAGATCCCGTGGGAGCTGGAGAAGGCGGCGAAGATGGACGGCGCGACCCCGGGACAGGCGTTCCGCAAGGTCATCGCACCGCTCGCGGCACCCGGCATCGTGACCGCCGCGATCCTCGTCTTCATCTTCGCGTGGAACGACCTGCTCCTCGCGATCTCGCTGACGGCCACCGAACGTTCGGTCACCGTGCCCGCAGCGATCTCTCAGTTCACCGGTAGTTCGCAGTTCGAGGAACCGACGGGATCGATCGCGGCCGCGGCCGTGGTCATCACCATCCCGATCATCATCTTCGTCCTGTTCTTCCAACGTCGTATCGTGGCGGGCCTGACGTCCGGCGCAGTGAAGGGATAAGTCAATGGCCGAAATCGTTCTGGACAAAGTGACCAAGCTGTACCCGGACGGCGCCGCGGCAGTGAGCGACGTCGACATCACGATCGCCGACGGGGAGTTCATCATTCTCGTCGGTCCGTCGGGTTGCGGTAAGTCGACCACTCTCAACATGATCGCCGGCCTCGAGGACATCTCGAGCGGTGAACTGCGGATCGCCGGTGAGCGTGTCAACGAGCGCGCACCGAAGGACCGTGACATCGCGATGGTGTTCCAGTCCTACGCGCTGTACCCGCACATGACGGTGCGCGACAACATCGCGTTCCCCCTGACGCTCGCCAAGATGAGCAAGGAGGACATCGCGAAGAAGGTCGACGACGCGGCGCGGATCCTCGACCTCGGCCAGCACCTCGACCGCAAGCCGTCCAACCTCTCCGGTGGACAGCGCCAGCGTGTCGCGATGGGACGCGCGATCGTGCGCAGCCCCAAGGCGTTCCTCATGGACGAGCCGCTGTCGAATCTCGATGCGAAGCTGCGCGTGCAGATGCGCACCGAGATCGCGCAGTTGCAGAAGCGCCTCGAGACCACCACCGTCTACGTCACGCACGACCAGACCGAGGCCATGACCCTCGGCGATCGCGTCGTCGTCCTGCGCGGCGGACTGGTGCAGCAGATCGGATCCCCGCAGGAGCTCTACGACCGCCCGCGCAACCTCTTCGTCGCCGGCTTCATCGGATCACCGTCGATGAACTTCGTCGCCGGCCGTCTCACCGACTCGGGTGTCACCACCTCGCTCGGTGAGATCACGCTGGACAACGAAGCGCGACAGAAGATCTCGCAGAAGAACGTCAAGGGCGACGTCGTCGTCGGTGTCCGCCCCGAGCACCTCGAGGATGCCGCGCTGATCGAGTCCTACCAGCGCATCAACGGCAGCACGTTCTCCGCGCGAGTCGACGTCCTCGAGTCCATGGGATCCGACAAGTACATCTACTTCACCGCCGAGGGACCCAAGGTCAGTTCACGCGAGCTCGACGAGCTCGCGGCCGACTCGGGTACCGACGGTGGTCAGTTGGTGGCGCGGCTGTCGGCCGAATCGAATGCCCGCATGGGGCAGTCGATCGACCTGTGGTTCGACCCGAAGCGCGTGCAGATCTTCGACGCCGAATCCGGAGCGAACCTGACGCTCTGACACGACGCTTTATACGAGGCGGCACCCCGAGCTCTCAGCGGGGCGCCGCCTCTTTCAGTTGAGCGATGATCTCGTCGTTCCAGATGTGGCTGCGCACCAGACGGTATCGCTCGCGTGCCACCCACATGTACGCCTCGGCGTCGGTGTGCCGGGTCAACATGCCACCGACCGACCTGACCATGCGCACGACGGGCAGGAACTCCTCACCGAACCATCGACGGGCCACCGTGCGACGGTCGACGAACTCGCCCAGTTCCTGCATCAACCGGAAACCCCAGGCCTCCACCGCATCACTGAGTTCCGCGTACTGCCACGGGTCGGAGAACTCGATGGCCTCGCGCGACTTGCCGGTCAGCGGAACACGACTGAGGAAGATGCGCCGATGGTCCTTGACCACCAGGTCGCCGCGGCTCGAGATGCCGTCCGGCGAGATGCGCGTGACGATCTCGGTGACGTACGCCTCGATGAGAGTCATGTGCATCGCGCACGCGATGGACACGCGGTGGTGCCCGTCGATGACGAAGTGCATGCCGCCCACGCGGTACACCTCGATCGGCGGCATCGACTCACCGCGTCGCCACGCGGTGGCGAGGCGCTGCCACCGTTCCCGGGTGCGTGTCGACGTCGGCCGGAAGTAGCGATCGAAATCGCGTGTGCGGTCGACACTTCCGACGATCGAGTCGACCCGGATCACCTCGAGTCCGATCCTGCGTTCGCGGACCTTCCCCAGCGCGGCGACGACCTCGTCGAACGGCAGGATGGTCGTGATGTCGTCGGGTTGCCGACGCAACCACCCGACGAGGCGCGCGACGTCGGCGCGCCGACGTTGCCGCGAGAAGTCGTTCTCGGCGTCGGCTGCGGGAAATCCTGTGTCACGAGCCATGTCGTCGCCTCTCGATGACGGGCGGGGTATCGCCACCCGGAGTGATGTCGATCAGTGCGTACCCGACGGTGTTGAGCACGGTGGCGCCATGCAGGTGTCGGTCGACGGGAGTGACGCCGTGGGGATGGATGTGGCCGTGTATCAGCATCTGCGGCCGCAGCTTGTCCGTCAACGGGTCCAGGCACCGGAACCCGCGGTGCGGCGCGTCGTCTCCGTCGCCCAGCCCGAACGGCGGACTGTGCGTCAGCAGGACGTCGACGCCGCGGGAGCCACGCTGGAACAGCGGATGCCACGTATGGGTGCGGATCAGCGTCGACGCTCGGCGCCGCTGTTGGCGCTCGGTCCACTGGTTGGGGCCGTCGCGGTAGCGGATCGAACCACCGAGTCCGGCGATCCGCAGGCCCGCGGCGGCGACGATGCGGCGATCGGCATTGATCGCCCCGTCCGGGCCCGGCCAGCTCGACGGCAGTCCTGCCCGCATCCATCCGGCGCGCCCGGCCGAGTAGCCGCTCAGGTCCGCGTCGTGATTGCCGGGGACGAACACGCAGGGCGCATTCGCGATCTCCGCCACGTGCTCGAGGTAGTCGAACGGCAGATCGCCGGCACCGAGGACGAGGTCCACTGCGAACGGCAGCCTGCGCGCGTTCCAGAGGCTCTCGACCACCTCGTCGGACACGGTGAGCACGGTCACCACGGCAGTTCCGTCACACAGAAGACCGTACCGGCCCGGGCGTGCACGGGGACCGCAGTGGTTGTATGGATCCCGTGAGTGCGAGTGACGTGATCCAGCAGGTGCGGTCGCACCTCCATCGGACGTGGCAGCAGGACAGCCCGCCCAGTGCGTCGATCACGTTCCTGGGTCTGGAGTCGCTGGACGTCCTTCTGTTCGCGCCCGGCTCCGACGGGGTCGCTCACCTCGCGACGGTCGGGTGTTCGCGTCATCCCATGGCCGACCCGTCCGACATGGTCACCGATTCCCAGCGCGGCCCCCGCGCCGAACTGGTGCTGTCGCTGCGGCGCATGGACGAGGCTGTCCGCGACGTCTGGCGCACGCTCGCGACGTTCGCCGCGTCCCCGGCGGTCGAGGGCATCGTGCTGGTGCCCGATGCGCTACTAGATGCGGGGGAGCCGCTGTGGCCCGGAGCTCCGTTCACGGCAGTTCTTCTGAGCGTCGACTCGGGGGTTCCCGACCTGGTACTTCCGGAGCCGTACGACCCCGTGACCTTCCTGGCCGCTGTCCCGGTGACCGGCACCGAGGCGGCGTGGGTGCGTCTGCGCGGTGCGGAAGCACTGCGCGAGGCGTGGACCGAGGCGGGGATCGACGTCACCGATCCTCGGCGGTCGGCCGCGTCGCTGCGTCCGCCGACCTGACACCGTCCACCGACCTGAAAGAGTGTCACCCGTGCTGATCGATCTCCACACCCATTCCACGTCCTCCGACGGAACCGACACGCCGGCCGAGTTGATCGCCGCGGCGACGGCGGCCGGTCTCGACGTCGTCGCGCTGACCGATCACGACACGACGCACGGGTGGGACGAGGCGCAGGCCGCGGTGGAGTCCACACCCGGCGGCCCGATCCTCGTGCGGGGTATGGAGATGTCGTGTCAGGGCCGCGGTGAGGACGGCGATCCGGTCACCGTGCATCTGCTGGCGTACCTGTTCGACCCGACCCACACCGCCTTCGCGCAGGAGCGCAGCCGTCTGCGTGCGGAGCGCGAGGTGCGGCTGCGCAGGATGATCGACCTCATGGCCGCCGACGGGTACGACGTCGACGCGGACACGATCCTCGCCGCGGCGGGCCCGTCCGCCGGACGACCACACCTTGCTCGGGCCCTGGTGGCGGCCGGTGTCGTCGAGACGGTGAACGACGCGTTCGCGGACCTCCTGAAGACCGGCGGCAAGTATTACGTCGAGAAGGCGGACACCCCTCTCGACGTCGCCGTGGCAATGGTGGCCGAGGCCGGGGGCGTGCCCGTCATCGCCCACGCCCGCGCCCGCACGCGTGGCCGCTTGCTGCACACCGATCACATTCTCGAGCTGGCACGGGGAGGACAGCTCGGCGGACTCGAGGTCGATCACCCCGACCACAGTCCCGAGGATGCCGATGCGCTGCGGGCCATTGCGGAGCACCACGGACTCGTCGTGACCGGGTCGTCGGACTACCACGGGACGAACAAGACCACGCCGATCGGCGCCCGCACCACGGCGGTCGACCAGTTCGAGAAGCTGGTGGCCGAGGCCGCCGGTGTCCCGCCGATCTACCCGGACGGTCGCCGATGAGGGCGCTCAGCGGATCCGTGGCAGCGGGCCTCGTCGTCTTGACCGCGCTGGTGGTGGCCGCCGCCGTCATCGGTGGCGACCGCGGGTTCCCGGGCCCCGGAACCGCATCGATCGCATGGCACGTGGTCGCCTGCGTCGCGGCTCTGGTCCTGCAACGGGTCGCCGACCACCGGGCGCGCGGAGTGTCGTTCCTCGGGTCCGCCGGAGTCCTCGTCGTGGCGGGCGCTCTGCTGTGGACCCAGTGGTGGGGCTGATCGGCTCCCGCACCGATATGGCAGACTGATTTCACTCTTCGATCACCGCTACCGCGCCGTGATCGACTTCGGCTACCGCTTTGCCGGTGCCGCGTTTGCCGGCTCACCCGCCGCGCGCAGGGTCTTACACTCGTATCCCAGCATGTCCCTCCCCGCGCCGAGCGCGGACCGAGAAGGAGCGCCGCCGTGACTGCCGCAACCGACCGACCCGACACGCCCGACGTCGGCAACACCGCCGAGGCCATCGCCTCCATCACCGACGAGGAGATCTTCCTCAGCCACGTCGGGGGCAAGTTGAGCGTCGAGCTGACCGCTCCGCTCGAGACCAAGCGAGATCTCTCGATCGCCTACACACCGGGCGTCGCCCTGGTGAGCAGGGCCATCGCCGAGGACCAGGAGCTGGTGAACAAGTACACCTGGACAGAGCGCCTCGTCGTCGTCGTCAGTGACGGCTCGGCCGTTCTCGGACTGGGCGACATCGGTCCCCGCGCGTCGCTTCCCGTGATGGAGGGGAAGGCGGCGCTGTTCAAGAAGTTCGCGGGCCTCAACTCCATCCCGCTCGTTCTGGACACCAACGATGTCGACGAGATCGTCGAGACGTTGATCCGGCTGCGCCCGAGTTTCGGCGCCGTGAACCTCGAGGACATCTCGGCTCCGCGGTGCTTCGAGATCGAGAAGCGTGTGATCGAGGCGCTCGACTGCCCGGTCATGCACGACGATCAGCACGGCACGGCCATCGTGGTCCTCGCGGCACTCAAAGGTGCTGTGCGCGTGCAGAAGCGCGACCTCGAGGGGCTCAAGATCGTCATCTCCGGTGCGGGAGCAGCGGGAGTGGCGTGCGCCAACATCCTCCTCGCGGCGGGAATCTCCGACGTGGTGGTGCTGGACTCCAAGGGCATCGTCAGCTCGGATCGTGGCGACCTCAATCCCGTCAAGGTCGAACTGGCTGCCCGCACCAATCCGCGCTCCCTCAGTGGTGGCGCCGCGGAGGCGCTCGACGGTGCCGACGTCTTCCTCGGGGTCTCCGCAGGCAAGATCGCGCACGACCTGGTCGCGTCGATGGCGGAGGGGTCCATCGTGTTCGCGCTGTCCAACCCGGACCCGGAGATCCACCCGGAGGATGCGAAGAAGTACGCCGCGATCGTCGCCACGGGTCGCAGTGACTTCGCCAATCAGATCAACAACGTCCTGGCGTTCCCCGGCGTCTTCCGCGGAGCCCTCGACGCGGGCGCCCGCCGCATCACCGAGAACATGAAGCTCGCTGCGGCGGAAGCGATCCTGTCGGTGGTGGGGGACGATCTGAGTGCCGACATGATCGTTCCGAGCCCGCTGGATCCGCGGGTGGCACCGGCGGTGGCCGCGGCGGTCGCCGCCGCAGCCCGCGCCGACGGTGTCGCCTGAGTCAGACCGAGGATTTCTCGACGCGGGGCGCGCGACGCAGGCGCCCCGTGCCGGGAGTCGACGCCCAGACCGCCAGCGCCAGCAAGCCGTCGACGACGAGCGCCAGCACTGCCACGAGGATGGCCCCCACCACGACGCGGTCGTAGCTGTAGAGCGCCAGACCGTCGAAGATGTACCGGCCGAAGCCTCCGAGGTTGACGAATGCCGCGACCGTGGCCGTGGCGATGACCTGCAGAGTGGCGTTCCGGATGCCGCCGAGCAGGAGAGGCAACGAGTTGGGGATCTCGACTCGGAACAGCACCTGGCGTTCTGTCATGCCCATGGCGCGGGCGGCGTCCACGACGGTGGCATCGACATTGGCGACGCCGGCGTAGGTTCCGGCCAGGATCGGCGGAATGCCCAGCAGCACCAGCGCGACCAGCGGGGGGACCAGTCCGAGTCCCAGCAGCAGGACGAGAAACGTGAGCACACCCAGCGTCGGCAGCGATCGGAGGCTGTTGACCAGTCCGACGAGCGCGACCTCGCCGCGTCGGAGGTGCCCGATGATCAGACCGAGTGGCACCGCGACCACCGCGGAGAACAGAACGGCCAGCAGGCTGTAGTACGCGTGCTCACCCAGACGGGTAGCGATGCCGGTCCCGCCCGACCAGTTCGCGCCGTCGAGGATGTACGCGACGGCATCGGAGAAGATGCTCATGCGCGCACACCTTTCGCTCGGCGAGTGGTCGATCCGGCGCGAGTCCACGGGGTCAGGGCGCGGCCGATCAGGAACAGCATGGCGTCGAACACCAGGGCGAGGGCCACGATCGCGATGATGCCGGCCAGGATCTGGTCGGGGTAGTCACGCTGGTAGCCCTGGGTGAACAGCTGGCCCAGCCCGCCGATTCCGATGACCGACCCGACCGAGACCATCGAGATGTTGGTGACCGCGACGACGCGGATGTTGGCGACGAGGACGGGCAGTGCCAGGGGCAGTTCGACCGTGGCGGCGCGGCGGATCCGGCCGAATCCCATCGCGGTGGACGCGTCGACCACCGCGGGGGAGACGGAGTCCAGTGCCTCGGGCACTGCGCGCACCAGAAGCGCCGTCGAGTACACGGTCAGCGCGATCACCACGTTCAGCGGATCGAGCACCCGAAGGCCCGCGATGAGCGGGATGGTGACGAACAGTGCCAGCGAGGGAATGGTGAACGCGACACTGGCGACCACCAGAGTGAGCCGGCGCAGCCAGCTCACCGTGCGCACGGCGGCGCCGAGCGGCACCGCGATCACGAGACCGATCAGCAGGGGAACCAGCGACAGGTACAGGTGCGTGCGGGTCAGTCCCAGAACGATGTCGACGTTGTCGACGAGCCAGCGCATCAGGGTTTCTCGAAGTAGCGTCGACCGCGCTCGCGATCCTCCGACTGCCGCTGCTCGGCCAGGAGCGCAACCACTTCGGTCGCGTCGATCCCGCCCACGACGGCGCCGTCGGCATCGACGGCGACACCGACTCCCGACGGGGACGAGATGGCGGCATCGAGAGCCTGCCGAAGGTCACCGGACGGCGGGAACAACGACCCCCCGGCGGATGTGCATCGGTCGAGGTCCTGCCCGGCGCGCAACGCTTCGAGACCGGTGACGTCCATCCATCCGCGGGGTCGACCGTCTCCGGTGACGATCAGAACCCATTGCCCGGCATCGAGTCTCACGGACGACGCGTCCTCGGGGGACGACGTGGTGATGGGGTGCAGATCCACCTTGTCTGCATCGCGGAAGGACAGTCCGCGGTATCCCCTGTCCCGACCGACGAACGACGCGACGAAGTCGGTGGCGGGCGAGGACAGAACCACCTCGGGGGTGTCGTACTGCTGGAGTCTTCCGCCCTTGCCGAACACCGCGATGCGGTCACCGAGCTTGATGGCCTCGTCGATGTCGTGGGTGACGAAGACGATCGTCTTCTTCAGATCTGCCTGCAGACGCAGCATCTCGTTCTGCAGATCCTCGCGCACCACCGGGTCCACGGCACTGAAGGGCTCGTCCATCAGCAGGATCGGCGGATCCGCAGCCAGTGCGCGGGCGACGCCGACACGTTGCTGCTGACCACCCGACAGCTGCGCCGGATACCGCGTGGCCATGGACAGATCGAGGCCCACCCGCTCCAGGACGTCCATCGCTTCGCGACGGGCGTCCTTTCGGGAGCGGCCCATGAGCACGGGCACGGTGGCGACGTTGTCGACGACGGTGCGGTGGGGGAGCAGACCGGCACTCTGGATGACGTATCCGATGCCGAGTCTGAGCTTCACCGCGTCGACGGCCGAGATGTCCCGACCGTCGACGGTGATCGTTCCCGACGTGGGATCGATCATGCGATTGATCATCCTCATCGAGGTCGTCTTGCCGCATCCCGACGGTCCGACGAACACGGTGAACGAGCGGTCCTCGATGACGAGATCCAACCCGTCGACCGCAGTGGTTCCGTCGGGGTAGCGCTTGGTGACGCCCTCGAACGAGATCACGAGACCGGCTTGTCCAGACCCTGTTCGACGACCCATGCGCTCGCTGCTGCGGCGGGCTCCGTCTTCGCGGTGCCCGACACTTCCTGGTTCAGCGCCAGGAGCTCGACCGTGGTGAGCTTCGCCGACACGGCGTCGAGCACGGCGGTGAGCTTGTCCGACTTCTTGGACGAGTTGTAGACCGGAACGACGTTCTGGGCCGGGAAGTTGTTGTCCGGGTCGCCCAGTGCGACGAAGTCGTTCTCCACGATCGCGGGCGTGGTGGTGAACAGATTGGCCGCGTCGATGTCTCCGGCCGCCAGTGCTGCCACGGTCGCCGGACCGCCACCGTCGGAGATGGGGACGAAGTTGGCCGCCGGGATGTCGACGCCGTACTTGTCCCGCAGGCCGGGCAGGCCGACCGGACGCTCCGCGAACTCGGGCGGTCCGCCGAACTTGACCTGGCCCGCGTAGGGAGCGAGGTCGGCGATGTTGGTGAGGTTCCACTTGGTCGCGGTGTCGCGGGTGACGACGACGGCGTCCTTGTCCTCGCCGGGCGCCGGCGTGGACGCCAGCAGGTCGTCGCTGAGCGCGGAGGTCAGCGCGGTGTTCACGTCCTCCGGGGCCGTGGCGGTGGCAGCGGGGTCCAAGTACAACAACAGGTTCCCGGTGTAGTCCGGGATGAGATCGATGGAACCGTCACGGACGGCGGGGATGTAAGCCTCGCGGCTGCCGATCGACAGGCGCGTGCTGGCATCGAAACCGTTGGCCTTCAAGGCGTCGGCGTAGATGTTGGCGATGATCTCGGACTCGGTGAAGTTCGCGGAACCGACGACGATGGTGTTGGGGTCGCCCCCGCTGCCACCCTCACCGCCGCTGCTCAAGGGATCCGAGTCGCCGCCACAGGCGGACAGAGTGAGTGCTGCAGCGGCCACCAGAGCGGTGGCGGCGACGCGCACGGAACGTGAGGTGGTGCGACGTGTCGTGTTCACTGCTCGAGTGTAACGATAGGTGCCGACACCGGCCCGTTTTCGGTACGGGCGACGACGAGAGAAGGGCCGGGCTGCGGACGTGCGTGGATCGAAGGTCGCCGCGGTGCTGGTGTCGCTGGTGCTCTCGGCCGGTTGCTCGTCGGCCTCGGTGGACGAGTCGAGAGCCACCGTCGACGCCCTGGTGGTCGCGGACACGGGAACCCCGGTCCAGAGCGTCCTGGCCCACATCTATGCCGGGGCGTTGACCCGTGACGGCATGGCTGCGTCGGTGATGTCGGTGGACGACACGGCTGCGGCACTGACCGGACTCGACGACGCGTCGCTCTCGATGCTGCCGGGTTTCACGGGATCGCTGGTGCGGCAACTGGATCCGTCGTCCGACGCGCGTGATGCGGACGATGTCTACGCGGCACTGGCTCGTGCACTGCCGGAATGGTTGTCCGTCGGCGACCAGGGACTGGCCGGGAACGGGCCGACCGTGTCCGTTCCGTCAGCCGTCGGTGCGACGCTCGAGGAGGCGACCGTCTCTGCGCTGGCGCCCGAGTGCGAGACGCTCTCCGCAGACATCGATCCCGCGGTGGACGACACTGACATCCGCGCCGTGTTGGACGAGGTGTACGACTGTCGGCTCGCGGCATCCGACGGTGCCCCGGCCGTCACGGTGCGCGATGCGACCGACCGGCCGTCCGATCCGCAGTCGACCGATGTTGTGCTCGCCGACGACCGTGACGGCTTCGTCGCGGAGAACGTGGTGCCGTTGTTCCGTAAGGGCTCCGTCGACGACGAGTCCGCACGCCGGTTGCAGGTGATCGCCGGGGAACTGACCACGGCGGACCTCGCCCGGATGGTGGAACGTGTACGCGCGGGCGAGGATCCGTCGGCGATCGCCCGGAACTGGCTGGGCGAGCAGTCCTTCTGACCGGTTCTTTTGTCCGATCAGGCAGAGAAGCGTTCGCGGACGAACGTTCCGATCTCCCGGACCGCGGCATCGGCTTCCGCCAGCAGAGTCGCCTGCAGGTGGGCCACGTGCCACAGATCCTGCAACTCCGTGCACCGAACGTCGACGCCGGCGGTGGTCAGCGCGTCCACGAACCGCAGGATCTGAGGACGCAGGATCTCTCCGGCCGACACCTGGACGAGAGTGGCCGGGAAACCGGTCAGGGTTCCTCGCATCGGCGCGTAGCGGGGATCGGTCGGGTCTCCGTCGCCGAGATACTGGCGGGCCGAGTTCCGCAACCACCGGGCATCGAGGAGGAAGTCCCGTGGCGCGGGGAAGTCCTGGTCGTTCGGATCCGCCCACGGGGAGATCATGGCGAGGGACGACGGGGGAGTGCCGCGGTCCACCAGCGCCTGTGTCGTCGCCGCAGCCAGGCCGCCGCCGGCCGAATCACCGACCACCGCAATGCGATCCGGAGTGAAGCCGTGATCGGCGACCAGGGCGTCGAAGACGGCGAGAGCGTCGTCGAGTGCCGCGGGACACGGGTGCTCGGGCGCCAACCGATAGTGCGGCGCCACGACGACCGCACCCGAGTCGCGGGCGATGGACGACGTGACGACGCGGTGAGTCAGCGGTGAGCCCACCGTGTACGCACCGCCGTGCAGGTACATGACGGCGGTGCGTCTCTCGGTGGCCCCCACGGTGACTCGTTCCACCGGCACACCGGCCATCTGCTCGCTCCGCACGACCGTCCCCTCCCAGAGAGGGAGCGATCGCGCGGACGCTTCGAGCAGGAACCGTTGCGCGGGGACAGGCACGCGCGGGTTGAGCGCGATGCGGAAGACGGGCTTCAACGCCCGTGACACCACACCGAGGGGGAGGACCGTGGGGCGCATATCGGCCTGTTCCTACGCTGCCGGCCGAGGCAGGACGCGCGAGGACAGTTTGACGATGATGTCCTGGTAGCGCGATCCCGTGATTCGTGCGAGAGCGTCGAGTGCGCGGGCATCGTTGCCGATCAACACGCGCGCCTTGTTCTTCTCGACGCCTTTCAGGATGACCAGGGCGGCCTGCTCGGGCGTGGTCTTGGCCAGACGGCGGTCGAAGAACTCCGCCACCGACTTCTGGTCCTGACCCTCCGCGACCGTCGCGTTACGGGCGATCGCGGTCTTGATGCCGCCGGGGTGCACACACGTCACGCGCACCGGGTGCCGCGCGATCAGCATCTCCTGGCGGAGCGCCTCGGTGAAACCACGCACCGCGAACTTGGCTGCGTTGTAGGCGGACTGGGACGGAATGGACAGCAGGCCGAAGAGGCTGGAGACGTTGACGACGTGGCCGTCACCGGACTCGATCAGGTGCGGCAGGAACGCTTTCGTGCCGTTGACCACTCCCCAGAAGTCGACGTCGATGACACGTTCGAAGTCCTTGAACTCGGACTTCTCCACATCACCGTGAAACGCGATGCCCGCGTTGTTGTAGACCTGGTTCACCACACCGAAGTGCTGACGAACGGTGTCCGCGTAGTCCATGACGCTGCCACGCTCACTGACGTCGAGGTGGTCGCTGCGCACGTCCGCCCCCCGCTCGGTCACCGCGGCGACGGTGGCGGCGAGGCCGACCGAGTCGACGTCGGACAGGGCGAGACGCGCTCCCCGTGCGGCGAGCTCGAGGGCCAACGCGCGGCCGATCCCGGACCCGGCTCCGGTCACCACGGCGACGCGGCCTCGGAATTCGCTCATCGTGAGATCACTTTCTCGTCGTCGTTCTCGGTCGTGCCCGCAGTCGGGGAACCGTCCACGGCCGCCACCGGGCGGGACGTGGACCCTGCCGACACGGAATCGTAGGCGTCGAGATCGAAGTTGCGGGTGATCCGGCGGAACTCGAAGGTGAAGTCCGGCCACAGGGTGGTGTTGTTGCCGTGCTTGTCGAGGTACCAGCTGGCGCAGCCACCGTTGAGCCACACCGTCTTGCCCAACTTGGCCTGGAGGTCGGCGTTGAACCGGTCCTGGACGTCGCGGCGCACCTCCACGACACCGAGATCGTGCTTGTCGATCGTGTTGAGTGCGTCGATGACGTAATTGAGCTGCGACTCGATCATGAACACCATGGAGGTGTGTCCGAGGCCGGTGTTGGGGCCGACCAGGAAGAACAGGTTGGGGAATCCGGCCACGGTCGCGCCCTTGTATCCCTGCTGACCGCGCTCGTCGAAGACGTCGGCCAAGGAGCGCCCGTCCTTGCCGATGATGCCGGCGAACGTGGGGGAGTCGGTGACATGGAAGCCGGTGGCGACCACGAGTGCGTCGATGGGACGCTCCGTACCGTCGACGGTCACGATGGAGTTCGCGCGGATCTCCCGGATTCCGTCGGTCACCAGGTCGACGTTGGGTCGGTCGAGTGCCGGGTAGTAGTTGTTCGAGATCAGCATGCGCTTGCAGCCGATCCGGAAGTTCGGCGTGACCTTCTTGCGCAGCTCGGGATTGCGGATGCCCTTGGCGATCTGACGGCGTGCGATGAACTCGAAGGCCTTCATGAGCTTGGGCACCCTGGTCAGGCCGACGACCTGCGTCTCACGGGCCGCGTAGATGCCGGTGCGGGAGAGCTTCTGGTACCCCGGAACGTGCTTGAACGCGAACTTCTCGAGCCGCGTGTACTCGCGGTCGAATCGCGGCAGGACCCACGGGGCCGTGCGCTGATAGACATCGAGATGCTTCACCGTCGACGCGATGGCCGGGACGATCTGGATCGCGGAGGCGCCCGTGCCGATGACGGCGACGCGCTTGCCGTCGAGACTCGCGTCGTGGTTCCAGCGGGCGGAGTGGAAGATCTCGCCCTGGAATTCGCCGATGCCCGCGATGTCGGGCAGATTGGGCTCGCACAGTGCGCCGACGGCGGACACGACCTTCTTGGCCGTGAAGTTGCCCTTGGTGGTCGCGATGTCCCACTGCGAGGTGGTGGTGTTCCAGCGGGCGGACTCGACATGGCAGTCGAAGACGTGACGGTCGTACACGCGGTACTGCCGTGCGACACCCTCGATGTACTTCTGGATCTCGGCCTGCCGCGAGAAGGACCGGGTCCAGTCGGGGTTCAGGGCGAACGAGTAGGAGTACAGGTGCGACGGCACGTCGCACGCCGCGCCGGGATAGGTGTTGTCGCGCCAGGTGCCGCCGACGTCGCTGCCGCGCTCGAGGACGAGGAAGTCGGTGCTGCCCTGCTGCGTCAGCTTGATCGCCGCGCCCAGCCCGGCGAAACCACTGCCGATGATGATCGTGTCGACGTACCGTGCAGCAGTCCCGGTGTCTGTTACTGGAAGACTCATGAAATGAGAATAAGGGCTTACTGAGTGTGAGTCAACAGTTGTTGACCGTTGTTCAGTAAGATGAGTGAATGGACAGCGTGAAGCGAACGCGGCTCAACCCCGAGCAACGGCGGGCCCAGCTCATCGAGCTGGGTGTGGAGATGCTCTCCGAGCGCACACTCGACGCCATCTCGGTCGAGGACATCGCCGACCAGGCCGGCGTCTCCCGCGGTCTGCTCTTCCACTACTTCACCTCCAAGCACGACTTCCACGTCGCGATCGTCGATCACACCAGTAGAGAGATGCTCGCGTCGACCGAGCCGCCGGAGGGTCTGGACCCGCTCACGACGCTGGCGGTCGCGCTCACGTCGTACGTCGACTACGTCACCGCACACCGATCGACCTACGTGTCGCTGCTCCGCGGCACCGCGAGTGGGGACCCGGACATGAGGGCGGTGTTCGAGCGCACCCGCGACGTCATGGTCGAACGAACGGTGGGTCAACTCCCGCTCCTGGGCATCGAGACGACTCCTCGGATCGAGCTCGCCATCCGCGGGTGGGTGGCGTTCTGCGAGGAGGTCACCATCACCTGGTTGAGCCGAGAGGACCTCGATCGGGACGAGCTGATCGAGCTCCTGGTTCACGCGTTGCCCGCCGTAGCCCTCGGTCCCGACGGGGCGACGGAGTTGTCCGCGGCCCGTTCCAGCGCAGTAACGTAGGCCACGACACCCGCGCTTCGCGCGGACAGCGGCATGAGAGGACGGCCTTCGATGGGCGCGCAGATCACTATTCCGACCGAGACGCGGCACTCAGGAATCCTGGGGATCGGCGCGTACCGGCCCGAGCGAGTGGTGACCAACGAGGAGATCTGCAAGACGATCGACTCGAGTGACGAGTGGATCCGTACCCGCACCGGCATCGAGTCGCGTCGCTTCGCAGGGGAGAACGAGAACGTCGTCTCGATGTCCATCGAGGCAGGTCGGCGCGCTCTGGAGAACTCGGGCATCAGCGCCGAGGAGATCGGGTGCGTCATCATCGCGACGTCGACCCACCTTCTGCTGACGCCCCCCGCGGCGTCGATCATCGCCGACGCGTTGGGTACCGGCGGTCCCGGCGCCTTCGACCTGGGAGCGGGCTGCGCCGGATTCTGCTACGGCCTCGCGCTCGCCTCCGACATGGTCCGGGCGGGGACGTCGGACAAGGTGCTGGTCATCGGAACCGAGCACCTGTCCGTCACGACACGCCCGGACGACCGCGGAACCCGCATGATCTTCGGTGACGGCGCGGGCGCCATGGTCGTCGGCCTCACGGACGAGCCCGGCATCGGACCCGTGGTGTGGGGATCGGACGGATCGCAGTCCGACGCCATCAAGCAGGACAAAGATTGGCTGCAGTACTTCGCCGATCTGAAGGAAGACCCCAACGCCGACCGTCCGTGGATAGCCATGACGGGCATCGCGGTGTTCCGCTGGGCTGCGTTCGAGATGGCGAAGGTCGCCCGTGAAGCGCTGGACAAGGCCGGCGTGAAGGCATCGGAACTGGACGTCTTCGTTCCGCACCAGGCCAATTCGCGCATCACGGACCTCCTGGCGAAGAGCCTCGAACTCGCCGAGGACATCCCGGTGGCTCACGACATCGCCGAGGCGGGCAACACCTCCGCCGCGTCGATCCCGCTCGCGGTGGAGGAAGTCCTCCGCACCGGCAAGGCGAAGAAGGGCGACACCGCCCTGTTGCTCGGATTCGGTGCGGGTCTGTCCTTCGCCGGACAGGTCGTCACGTTGCCGGAGGCGCCGAGCGCCTGACAGCCTCGGCCTGAAATATCGGGCGGCACAACGACAACCGGGCCGCACCTCCTTCGAGGTGCGGCCCGGTTCGTGTTCGGTGTGTCTACTTGCCGTTGAAGGCGGTGTCGATGATCTCCGCCTGCTCGACCGCGTGGACCTTGCTCGAACCCGAGGACGGTGCGGACATCGGGCGTCGTGACACGCGCTTGATGCCGGACAGACGCTCGGGAAGGAGCTCGGGGAACGCGAGGCCGAACGTCGGCCACGCACCCTGGTTGGCCGGCTCCTCCTGGACCCACCGGTACTCGGTGGCATTGGGGTAGCCGTCCAGCGTCTCCGCGATCCGACGGTTCGGGATCGGGTAGAGCTGCTCTACGCGCACGATGGCGACGTCGTCGCGCGAGTTCTTCTGCTTGTAGGCGAGAAGCTCGTAGTAGAGCTTGCCGCTCACCATCAGCACCCGCTCGACCTTCTTGCGATCGCCGTCACCGGTGTCGTAGGTCGGCTCGTCGAACACCGAGTGGAACTTGCCGTCGGTGAAGTCCTCGATGTTGCTGACCGCAGCCTTGTTGCGCAGCATCGACTTCGGCGTGAACACGACCAGGGGCCGCTGGATGCCGTCACGGGCGTGACGGCGCAGCAGGTGGAAGTAGTTCGCGGGAGTCGACGGCACGGCAACCGTCATCGAGCCCTCGGCGCACAGCTGGAGGAACCGCTCGATGCGACCGGACGTGTGGTCCGGACCCTGGCCCTCGTGGCCGTGCGGCAGCAGCAGCACGACGTCGGACAGCTGGCCCCACTTGGCCTCACCGGACGAGATGAACTCGTCGATGATCGACTGCGCGCCGTTGACGAAGTCACCGAACTGCGCTTCCCACAGCACGAGCGCGTCCGGGTTGCCCACGGAGTAGCCGTACTCGAAGCCGACCGCCGCGTACTCGCTCAGCGCGGAGTCGTACACCAGGAACTTGCCCGGATCGTCGCTGCCCAGGTTGTGCAGCGGCGTGTACTCCTCGCCGGTCTTGCGGTCGATGATGACCGAGTGGCGCTGCGTGAACGTGCCGCGGCGGGTGTCCTGACCCGACATGCGCACGAGCTTGCCCTCGTCGATGAGCGTGCCGAGAGCCAGCAGCTCGCCGAACGCCCAGTCGACCTTGCCCTCGTAGGCCATCTCGCGACGCTTGTCCAGGACCGGCTGCACGCGCGGGTGCACGGTGAACCCGTCCGGGACGTTGACGAACGCGTCGCCGATGCGGTGCAGGACCGACTTGTCCACCGCGGTGGTGAGCTTGGTCGGCAACTGCTGGTCGAGCTCGACCGACTCGCTGGGCTCCGGGGTGTACTTCTCGAGTTCGCGCACCTCGTTGAAGACGCGTTCGAGCTGACCCTGGTAGTCGCGGAGAGCGTCCTCCGCCTCCTTGAGGCTGATGTCGCCACGACCGATGAGCGACTCGGTGTAGCTCTTGCGGACGCTGCGCTTGGTGTCGATCACGTCGTACATGGCCGGCTGCGTCATCGAGGGATCGTCACCCTCGTTGTGGCCGCGACGGCGGTAGCAGATCATGTCGATGACGACGTCCTTGTGGAACTTCTGACGGAAGTCGACCGCCAGTCGAGCCACCCAGGCGCACGCCTCCGGGTCGTCACCGTTCACGTGGAAGATCGGCGCGCCGATCATCTTCGCGACGTCGGTGCAGTACTCGCTGGACCGCGAGTGCTCCGGCGCCGTGGTGAAGCCGACCTGGTTGTTGACGACGATGTGCACGGTGCCGCCGGTGCGGTAGCCGCGTAGCAGCGCGAGGTTGAGCGTTTCCGCCACCACACCCTGTCCCGCGAAGGCCGCGTCGCCGTGCAGCATCAGCGGCAGGACGGAGAAGCCGTCGGACGAATCGCCCTTGTTCAGCATGTCCTGCTTGGCGCGGACCAGACCCTCGAGGACCGGGTCCACCGCCTCGAGGTGCGAGGGGTTGGCCGTGAGCGAGACCTTGATGTCGTTCTCGCCGAACATCTGGATGTAGTTGCCCTCGGCGCCGAGGTGGTACTTCACGTCGCCCGACCCGTGTGCCGCGGCCGGGTTCATGTTGCCCTCGAACTCGGTGAAGATCTTCGAGTACGGCTTGCCGACGATGTTGGCGAGCACATTCAGGCGGCCGCGGTGCGGCATGCCGATGACGACCTCGTCGAGGGCGTGCTCGGCGGACTGGTCGATGACCGAGTCCATCATCGGGATGACCGACTCCGCACCCTCGAGCGAGAAACGCTTCTGTCCGACGTACTTCGTCTGCAGGAACGTCTCGAAGGCCTCGGCAGCGTTCAGCTTGCTCAGGATGTACTTCTGCTGAGCGACCGTCGGCTTGACGTGCTTGGCCTCGACGCGCTCCTGGAGCCACGCCACCTGGTCGGTTTCGAGGATGTGCGTGTACTCGATGGCCGCGTGCCGGCAGTACGAGTCGCGCAGCACGCTCAGCACGTCGCGCAGCTTCATCTTGTCTTCGCCGTGGAAGCCGCCGACCTTGAACTCGCGGTCGAGGTCCCACAGGGTCAGATCGTGGCTGATCACGTCGAGGTCCGGGTGCATCCGGAACTTGTCCTTGGTGAACATCAACGGATCGGTGTCGGCCATGAGGTGGCCGCGGTTGCGGTACGCCGCGATGAGCTCGAGCACTCGCGTGTTCTTGTCGACGGTTCCGGTCGGCAGGTCCCGACGCCAGCGGATGGGCTCGTACGGGATGGCCAGACCATGGAAGATCTGGTCGTAGAACTCGTCGCTGATCAGCAGGTTGTGGATCGTGCGCAGGAAGTCGCCCGACTCCGCACCCTGGATGAGGCGGTGGTCGTACGTCGAGGTCAGCGTCATGAGCTTGCCGACGCCCATCTCGGCGATGCGCTCTTCGCTCGAGCCCTGGAACTCGGCCGGGTACTCCATGGCGCCGGCGCCGATGATGGTGCCCTGCCCGTTCATCAGGCGGGGAACCGAGTGCACGGTGCCGATGGTGCCGGGGTTGGTGAGCGAGATGGTGACGCCGCTGAAGTCGGCTGCCGTGAGCTTGCCGTCGCGGGCACGGCGCACGACGTCCTCGTACGCGGTGTGGAACTGGTTGAACGTGAAGTTCTCGCAGCCCTTGATCGCGGCGACGACGAGCGAGCGTGACCCGTCCTTGCCCGGCAAGTCGATGGCGAGGCCGAGGTTGGTGTGCGCCGGGGTGATCGCGTTGGGTTTGCCGTCGATCTCCGCGAAGTGCCGGTTCATGTTGGGGAACGACTTCACGGCCTGGACGATGGCGTACCCGAGCAGGTGGGTGAAGGAGATCTTGCCGCCGCGTGTGCGCGCCAGGTGGTTGTTGATGACCAGACGGTTGTCGATCATCAGTTTGGCGGGGATCGCGCGAACACTGGTGGCCGTCGGGATCTGCAACGACGCGGCCATGTTCTTGGCGACGGCCGCAGCAGCTCCACGGAGCACCTTCGACGTGTCTTCCTCGGGGCCGTCCGACTCCGGCTTCGGCGGCGGCACTGCCGCGGACTTCTTGTCCGCAGGGCCGGCGGCTGCCGTCGATTTCGCAGGGGCGACCTTCGGAGCGGGCTTCGTCACGGGCTTGCTCTCTGCCTTGGGAGCGGGGGCGGGTTCCGCCTTCGGCGTGTTCTCTGCCTTCGGGGCGGGCTTGCTCGCCGGCTTGTCGGCCTTGGGTGCAGGCTCGGCTTGCGGTGTGGCAGAGGTGGACTCACTGTCGGTCGCGGGATCGCCGCCACCGTTCTGTTCGGGGGTGTAGTCAGCGAGGAACTCGTGCCAGCTCTCGTCGACCGACGACGGGTCGGTCTTGAAGCGCTGGTACATTTCGTCGACCAACCACTGATTTTGTCCGAACTGTGTTGTAGAGCTGCTGCTCACGGCAGGTGTTCGCCTCGTTTCCTTCTTGTTTCTCGCTCAGCGCACGGCACCGTCAAGGTTAGACCTTCCGCCGGGCGGCCGCGTGGCCGCGTCGCCCTTGTGACTGGCCTCACCGCGACGTGGCGAACTCGAACCATCGGGGCTCGGGTGAGCCACATCACTCGGTGTACTGCTGGTGCGTCCTTCGGTGGATGCCCATAGTTCGGCATAGAAACCGTCGGATGTCACCAACTGCTCGTGGGTTCCTCTCTCGACGATGCGTCCGCCGTCGACCACGACGACCGAATCCGCGCGCGCCGCGGTGGCCAGACGGTGAGCCACGATCACCGACGTCCGTCCCCCGGTCACGGTGCGACCGGCGTCGAGGACGGCCCGTTCGGTTGCCGGGTCGAGCGTCGCCGTCGCCTCGTCCAGCAACAGGATGTCGGGATCGACGAGCTCGGCTCGGGCCAACGCGATGAGTTGTCGGGTGCCGGCGGACAGACCGCGGCCGCGCTCGCCGACCGGCGTCGCCATGCCGCGCGGTAGTGCAGCGATCGCGGGGAGTGCGCCGACAGCTCGTGCCGCGTTCTCGATGTCCGCACGCGTCGCATCGGGTCGACCGAAGGCGATGTTCGACGCGATCGTCCCGCTGAACAGGTGCGCTTCCTGCGGAACGACGCCGAGCCGGCGTCGGTAGTCGCCCAATGGGTAGGACCGCAGCGACGCGTCATCGACCCGGACGTCGCCGGTGGTCGGATCGTAGAAACGCGCGATGAGTTTGACGATGGTGGACTTCCCGGCCCCGGTACGACCGACGAGTGCCAGGGTCGTGCCTGCCGGTACGTGCAGGTCGACCGAGGTCAGTGCGTCACGCCCCGCTCCGGAATACCGGAACGTCACATCGTCGAGTTGGATGTCGCCGCGCAGTCTCGCGGGCACCGCGACCTGTGCGTCGCTCTCGCCGTTCTCGATCGAACTGCGGGTGGCGAGCAGATCACCGATACGCGTGAGTCCCACCGATGCCTGCTGGTAACCGTCGAACACCTGCGACAACTGCTGGATCGGTCCGAACAGCAATCCGAGGTACAGCACGAACGCGACCAGCGCACCTGCGGACGTCTGCCCGTCCGCGACACGGTAGGCACCCGCGAAGACCACGGCGGCGAGGGCCAGATCCGACAGGAACGCGATGAACGGGAAGAAGACCGAGATGGCGCGCTGGGATCGCATGCGACTGCGTCGGTAGGCGTTCGACTTCACCAGGAATGCCTCTGCGGCCACGGCCTCGTGGCGGTACGCCTGCGATACGCGGAGCCCGGTGACGTTCTCCTGGAAGTCGGCGTTCACCGCGGAGATGCGTTCACGCGACTGCGAGTAGGCGCGGGAGGAGATCCTGCGGAACACCAGCGTGGCGACGACGAGCACCGGCACGACGGACAACGCGACGGCCGCGAGGACGCTGTCGGTCAGGATCAACGCCAGCGAGACGCCGACGATGGTCAGCAGGCTCACCACCGCCGTCGACAGTCCGGTCTGCATGAACGCGGACAGGGCGTCCACGTCCGTCGTCATTCGCGTCATGATGCGGCCGGACAGTTCCCGCTCGTAGTAGTCGAGGCCCAGTCGCTGCAGGTGTGCGTAACTGCGGACACGAAGTCCGAAGAGGACGCGCTCGCCGGCTCGCGCGGTGATGACCGTCATCACCTTGACGACGATCCAGTCCGCGATCACGAGGGCGAGCGCGACACCGGAGACCAGGGCGAGCACTGCGGTCGAGCGCTCGGCCACGCCGTGGTCGACGGCGAACCGCACGATCGACGGGAACGCGATAGTGACCAGTGAATCGAACGCCAGACACACCATCACGGCAGCGAGAAGTCCCGCGACGGGCGCGAGCGTGCGCCGCAAGGTGAACGTGGACTCGTCGCGTCGTGAAACTGCGGTGTCCACTCCGGGATCCTCGTCGGCGGGGTCGAGCCGATCGAGCATGTCGTACATGGCCTCGGTCGGTGTCGAACCACCGAGCGACGACGCCATGTGGCCGCCCGGCCCGGGCGGACCGCCGCCGCCCGCACCGTCCACCTCGGAGCTTCTGGCCGGGGTCGAGTCGAAGGTGGTGTTCTCACCGTCGTCCGGCCACACCGACGGCTCCGGAGAACCGTCCGGCGCAGCCGCCTCGGTGGCGGCACCGGACATCAACTCGCGGAACAGCGCGCACCGCTGATCGAGCTCCGCCTCGGTGCCGATGTCGACGATGCGGCCCGCGTCCAGCACGGCGACGCGATCTGCCAACGACAGGGTCGAGCGGCGGTGCGCCAGGATCACCGTGGTGACGCGGGGGCCCGATCGGAGCTGGTCGAAGATGGATGCCTCGGTGCGGGCGTCCACTGCGGAGGTGGCGTCGTCGAGAACCAGGATGCGCGGTGACGCCAGCAGCACCCGCGCGAGAGCGATGCGCTGGCGTTGACCACCCGAGAGCGTCAGGCCGCGCTCACCGACTGTGGTGGCGTAGCCGTCGGACAACTGCGAGACGAACTCGTCGGCGTGGGCGCGGACGGCCGCGTCCCGGACGGCGTCGTCCGTGGCACCTTGCGCGCCCAGTGCGATGTTGTCGGCGACGCTGCTCGAGAACAGGAACGGCTCGTCGAAGGCGACGCCGACCGCGGCGCGGAGGTCGTCGGCGGACACATCGGCGATGTCGACGCTCCCGTGCGCCGAGACCAGCTCGATGCTGCCGTCGGAGGGGCGGTAGAAGCGGGGGAGCAACATCGACAGAGTCGACTTACCGCTGCCCGACGGCCCGACGAGGGCGACGGTCTCACCCGGCTCCACCGTCAGATCCAGCCCGTCCAGCACCGGCTGATCGGGGTCGAAGCCGAAGCGCACTCCCTGCAGGCGCAGACCCAGGGGACCGTCGGGAACGGCGACCGGGTGCGCGGGCTCGTCGTGGACGGGCGTGGTGTCGATGACGCCGTAGACGCGTTCCACGGCTGCGCGGGACAACTGGGCCATGACCACCACGGAGGTGAGGGTGCGGGCGACCGCCGCCATGGTGGCTACGTAACTGGCGAAGGCGAGGAACGTGCCGATGGTGATGGACCCGTTCAACGCGAGCCATCCGCCCAGCGCGACGATGCCGACCAGTCCCAGCTGGGGGAGGGCGGCCATGCCCGGCGCGAACCGGGAGTTCACCACCGCTGCCCGCAGGCGTTCGGCGTAGAGGCGTCGACCAATGGTTTCGAGAGTGTCGACTGCGCGCGTCTCCTGCCCGAATCCCTTGACCACGCGGACGCCCGTGACGGTTTCCTCGACGTGTCCCGCGAGTTCCGCGGCGCGCTGCTGAGCCGACCATGTCGCGGCGTAGAGCATCGGCCGTCGGCGGACCACGAGAACGGCTATGGCAGGGACGACAGCCAGCGCGACCACCGTCAGGAGCGGCGACAGGTAGGCCATCACGCCGAGTGCAAGCAGGAACTGGAGCAGCGCGCCCGCGGACAGCGGGACCATTGCCAGCAGGCCCTGCAGCAACTGCAGGTCGGTGATCGATCGGGACACCACCTGCCCCACCTTGATCTCGTCCTGGCGGGTGCCGTCGAGTCGATGCAGTGACGCGAGCAGTCGCTGGCGGAGATCGTGCTGCACGTCGATCGACAGCGCCCCGGCCAGGAGTCGACGTCCGAACTGGCACGCGAAGCGGACGACGGCCAGCCCGGCGATGGCGACGACGATGGCGACGATGGCATCGGTCCGGCTGCGGGACGCATCGTCCACGGCAGCGCGCGTCAGCAGCGGGAACGAGATGTCGATCGCCGCCGCCACGAAGGTGACCGCGAGTGCGCCCACCGCGGTACGGCGATGTGCGAAACAGTCGGAGGCCAGTCGGGAGATCCAGCCGCGAGGCTGCGTCTCGCTCACGTCAGGTCTCGGCGCAGGGTCCGGAGCCACCCCGCCGCGGCGAACGCAGCCGCCCACAGCAACAGCACGATCACCGCGGCCGAGAACGGGAGGACGGACGCGCTCTCGCCCGCTCGGTCCGCGGCCAGTACGCCTACGGTGGCTGCGCCGGGAAGCACGGATGCAGCGCTTTCACCACCCACTCCGCCGAGGACGGCGACGACGATCAACTCGCCGACGGGAACCCACGCCACGATGGCGACGGCGGCCCATGTCGGTGATCCCATCAGCAGTCCGAGGCCACATCCGAGGACACCCCACAGAGCGGCCACGACGACACCGAGTAGACAGATCGCGACGACGAGGCCGTCGTCGACGGGCAGGGCTCCGCGGCCGAAGACGGCGAGCGACGCGAGGCTGACCAGGACGGCGACAACAGCGTAGGCCGCTCCGACCGCGGCGCTGACCAGGATCTTCGCGGCCACGACCTGTCCGCGTCGCGGAGCGGCCAGGTACGTCGTCGTCGCGGTTCCGTGCCGTAGATCCGACGCGGAGTGCACCGCCCCGAACACGGCGGCGAACAGCACCGTGGATCCGACGGTGACGTACAGGCCGATCAGAGCGGCGAAGCGATCGACGTCCTCGACGTCGGACAGAGCGTCCGACGACGCGATGCCCGCGTACACGGCACTGGCGAACGCGCCGATCACGACGGGCGCCAGTCCCAGTGCCCACCACGTACGCAGCGAGGTGACCGCGCGTATCTCCGATCGGAGAAGGCCCGAGGCCGTGACGCTCATACTCGCGCTCCCGGGTGCGACGGGACGACGCCCGGAAGAGCCGGCGACGAGGGGTATTGCGGCCGAGTCATCGACAGGAAGATCTGCTCGAGGGAGACGGCGGACTGCTCGGTGCCGAAGACTGCGACGCCGCTCGAGTCCGCGACTCCACGAACGATGTCATCGCTCGCACCGGTGACCACGAGTCGTCCGTCGTACCCGAGCGTGGCGTCGGTGAAGGACGCCGCTGCCAGTCCGAGTGCGAGTGCGGCGGGGTTCGAGCAGGACACCAGCACTCGCACCGGGTGCGTGCTGCGAAGATCCGCCAGGCTGCCGTCGAACACCACGGTCCCGGCGCTGAGGATCACGACGTGGTCGACGATCTGCTCGATCTCTCCCACGAGGTGGCTCGACACGAGGACGGTCCGCCCCGACCGAGCGAATCCACGAAGGAATTCCCTCAGCCAGGCGATGCCTTCCGGGTCGAGACCGTTGGCCGGTTCGTCCAGCACGAGGATGTGTGGATCACCGAGCACTGCGCCGGCCAACGCGAGGCGTTGCCGCATTCCCAACGAGAAGTCGCCGACGCGGCGATCCGCGACGTCGGCCAGTCCGACGAGGGCCAGAACCTCGTCCACCCGGGAATCAGGCACTCCCAGGACGGGTGTGTAGGTGCGGAGGTGTCGCCTGGCGGTGCGGCGGGGATGGGCGCCGGCGCCGTCGAGCACCGCGCCGACCACGCGCCCGGGGTCGGTGAGACGTGCGTAGGGGACACCGTCCACCGACGCATCGCCACTGTCCGGTCGGACCAGCCCCAGCATCATCCGCAGCGTGGTCGACTTGCCGGAACCGTTCGGTCCCAGGAAGCCCGTCACGGATCCACGGGGGACCGAGAAGCCGACCTGCGTCACCGCGCGGACACCACCGAAACTCTTGGTCAACGACCGTGCTTGCAGCGCAGGCTCGTTCGTCCCGGAGATATCCACCCGGCCGTCAGTCCGCATCGACTACGCCGGGGGCGTCCTGCCACCGCGCAGGCGGAGGTCCGAAGGCCTCGCGTGCATTCTTGACGACGCCCTTGCCGAGCACGCGGTTACCGGCCCCTCCGACCACCGCACCGATGCCCGCGGGCAGCATGGTGCCGAGCATGACCGCGCCGCGCTTGGCCGCGTACTTGGTGACGAATTTCTGGATCAGCTTCTTGTTCAGACCGCCGAGGTTCGCGCCGGGGATGCGCGAGGTCAGCACCTTGCCGATGTTGCCGCGGCCGAGTGTCTTCCCCACGATCTCGCGCCCGGACTCACCGAGCGCGACGGCCAGGACGAGTGCCCGTCGCTGCTCGTGATCGTGGACCGCGATGCCGTGAACCGCGGCGATGGACAGTGTGAGCAGGGCCGACGCCTCGACGAAGAACGCCGTCTCGGCGCCCACCGCGGCGACCGACGCCACGGTTCCGACCCCCGGCACCGCGGCGGTGGCACCGGCGGCGCCTCCGCTGCCGGTCACGGCCGTCAGGAACGTCTTCTCCATCCGCTCGACGATCTGCGCGGGGGAATCCTCGGGGTGCGCACGCCGGATGCGCCAGACGTACTTCTCGACAGCGGGACCCTGGAGGCGACTGCCGTTGTCGAGTATCGACACGAGCGCCTTCTCGAGTCGTCCTGGATCGTCGGCCATCGACTGGTCCTCCTCGTCGTCGCGTGCGCCCGATTGCCGTGCGACCTCGCACGTACCGTTCTACCGTGTGCCTATGACAGGCGTGTCGGACGGATCGGTCGCGCTGCCGGCGCGGTCGCTGCGCCCGTTCGTGCGTCGATACGAGGGGTACCGCCTGTCGGGCTTCCCGGCGGGTTCCCACGTGGGAATGCCGTCGGTCGATCTGACGATCATTCTGCCCATCGGGGCACCGTTGACGATCGCTCGTACGGCGATGATCGATCAGAGCCCCGGAGAGTTCGGCGCGCTCGCCTCGGGTCTCGGCGTCGAACCGGTGGTCATCGAGCACGACGGCTACCAGCACGGGATCCAGATCTCGCTCACGCCCGCCGGATGTCGGGCGTTGCTGCACGTCCCGCCGGCGGCGCTCCGCCAGTACATCGTCTCGCTCGACGACCTTCTCGGTGACGACGCGCCCCGACTTCTCGACGGTGTCCATGCAGCATCCGGATGGGCGGCGGCGTTCACGATGGTGGACCGGATACTGGTCGGTCGCCTGGGCCGGGCGACGCTCCCGGATGCTCGTCTCGACCGCGCGTGGAAACAGCTGACCGGTCCGGCATCGGTCACCGTCGGGCAGGTCGCCGCGGATGCAGAGTGGAGTCGGCGTCGCCTCGAGACTCGTTTCGCATCGGAGTTCTCGGTCACTCCGCGGGACGCGATCCGACTCGGCCGGTTCACCCGGGCCCATGCGATGCTGCGCGCGCCGGAGCCGCCGCGGCTCGCGGAGGTCGCGTCGGCCTGCGGGTATTTCGATCAGGCGCACATGGCGCGTGACTGGCGTTCTCTCGCGGGGGCAGCGCCCTCGGTGTGGCGCGCGAACGAAGTGTTCGCATCCGTACAAGACGACAGCACCGCGTCGGCGACAGGATCGAGGGTATGACGAATACACAGAGCACCGACTCGACGCCGTCGCTCCTCTTCGCGGCCCTGCGCTATCGCGATGCACGGGCGGCCATCGCCTTCCTCGTCGACGTACTCGGCTTCACCGAGGCCGCCGTGTACGGCGAGGGGGAGCGTGTCGATCATGCCGAGCTGGTCAGAGCCTCGGGTGGGGCCGTGATGCTGGGCTCGGCGCGCGAGGACAGCACCATCGCGGGCCTGCCGCCCGGAGTCGGCGCCGTCTACGTCGCCGTGGGACAGGGCGAGTTGACGCGACTGCACGATCGTGCGCGCGAGGCCGGCGCCCGTATCGTGGAACCGCTACGGGACGAGGACTACGGCGGCCAGGGTTTCACCTGCCTCGATCCCGAGGGTGTGCACTGGTCCTTCGGCACCTACCGTGGCCACGGCGGCTGACTCGGTCGGCGCTGGTTTGGCCTGGTCGTCGCGACCCGCTAACATGGAACGTCGGTGCGTTTACTCGTGCCTGCATGAAGTGTGGTTACGAGTCGTCAATCAGGTGTGCAAACCAGGATCGCGGAGGATATGGCAAAGAAGGACGGCGCAATCGAGGTCGAGGGCCGAGTAGTCGAACCCCTGCCCAATGCGATGTTTCGCATCGAGCTGGAAAACGGTCACAAGGTGCTCGCTCACATCAGCGGCAAGATGCGGCAGCACTACATCCGCATCCTCCCCGAGGATCGCGTCGTAGTCGAGCTGTCTCCCTACGACCTGACACGCGGGCGGATCGTCTACCGCTACAAGTAGTCAAGAGTCCCCGGTTCCTCGCGAGCCGGGGATCAACCATGTCCGAGGTTCGGCGCGCACGCGCGGTGATTCTCGGACGCGACCAGGAGATCGAACAGACGTGAAGGTCAAGCCGAGCGTCAAGCCGATCTGCGAGAAGTGCAAAGTGATCCGCCGTAACGGCCGGGTCATGGTGATCTGCGAAAACCTGCGTCACAAGCAGCGTCAGGGCTGATCAACCCCCTCTCGAAGATCCACTTGGCACCACATGCAAGAAGAAGACCTCCCAGCACCAGCTGCCCACACGCGGGCAGTACACCCTCGGCCGCGGAGGCCGGGGCCCCGAGCACCACATGTATGGGGACGGACTGGGAGCAGACCTCCGCACGAATGAAGGAAACCGCCACATGGCACGTCTAGCCGGTGTGGATCTTCCGCGCGAGAAGCGCATGGAGATCGCACTCACGTACATCTACGGCATCGGCCGTACCCGTTCGCACGAGATCCTCGCTGCCACGGGCGTCAGCCCCGATCTGCGCAGCAAGGACCTCTCCGACGAGGACCTCACCAAGCTTCGCGAGTACATCGAGGAGTCGCTCAAGGTCGAGGGCGACCTGCGCCGCGAGGTGCAGGCCGACATCCGTCGCAAGATCGAGATCGGCTGCTACCAGGGCCTTCGCCACCGTCGTGGTCTGCCCGTTCGTGGACAGCGCACGAAGACCAATGCGCGCACCCGTAAGGGACCGAAGCGCACCATTGCCGGCAAGAAGAAGGCGAAGTAATGCCCCCGAAGACACGCACCTCCGGTCCGAAGAAGACCCAGAAGACGCGCCGCAGGGACAAGAAGAACGTCCCGCACGGCAGCGCGCACATCAAGAGCACGTTCAACAACACGATCGTGTCGATCACCGACCCGGCCGGAAACGTCATCTCGTGGGCGTCCTCGGGCCATGTCGGCTTCAAGGGCTCGCGCAAGTCGACTCCGTTCGCTGCACAGCTCGCCGCCGAGTCCGCTGCCCGCAAGGCGCAGGAGCACGGCGTCAAGAAGGTCGACGTCTTCGTGAAGGGTCCCGGCTCCGGCCGCGAGACCGCGATCCGTTCGCTCCAGGCGGCAGGCCTCGAGGTCGGCACCATCTCCGATGTCACCCCCCAGCCGCACAACGGCTGCCGTCCGCCCAAGCGCCGTCGCGTCTAGCGGGAAGGAAGTAACAGAACATGGCACGTTATACCGGACCCATCACCCGCAAGTCGCGTCGACTTCGCGTCGACCTCGTCGGAGGCGACCAGGCTTTCGAGCGTCGCCCGTACCCGCCCGGCCAGCACGGCCGCGCGCGTATCAAGGAGAGCGAGTACCTGCTCCAGCTGCAGGAGAAGCAGAAGGCACGCTTCACCTACGGCGTCATGGAGAAGCAGTTCTCCCTGTACTACAAGGAAGCGAACCGCCTCAAGGGCAAGACGGGTGAGAACCTGTTGCGCATCCTCGAGACGCGTCTCGACAACGTCGTCTACCGTGCGGGCCTCGCTCGCACGCGTCGTCAGGCACGTCAGCTGGTCACGCACGGCCACTTCTTGGTCAACAACAAGAAGGTCGACATCCCCAGCTACCGCGTCTCGCAGTACGACATCATCGACGTTCGCGAGAAGTCGCTGAGCACGCTCCCGTTCCAGATCGCCCGTGAAACCTACGGCGATCGCCCGGTGGCCGGTTGGCTGCAGGTCGTTCCGAACCGTCTCCGCATCCTGGTCCACCAGGAGCCGGAGCGTTCGCAGATCGACATCGCGCTGACCGAACAGCTCATCGTCGAGTACTACTCGAAGTAGGCCTCCGGCCCGTGCGCCTCACGTGTCATCCCCTCGCGGGAACACGCGAGGCGCACGGGGCGTTGACCGCCCCACCACGAGCGTCAAATAGCGGACGCTCTTCCCAGGAGGACATCAATGCTCATTTCTCAGCGACCCACGCTGACCGAAGAGGTCATCGCTGACAACCGCTCGAAGTTCGTCATCGAGCCCCTCGAGCCTGGCTTCGGGTACACCCTCGGCAACTCGCTTCGCCGTACGCTTCTCTCATCGATCCCCGGCGCTGCTGTCACCAGCATCCGTATCGACGGCGTTCTGCACGAATTCACCACGGTCCCCGGCGTCAAGGAAGATGTCACCGACATCATCCTGAACCTCAAGGGTCTCGTCGTGTCCTCGGAAGAGGACGAGCCGGTCACCATGTACGTCCGCAAGCAGGGCCCCGGCACTGTCACCGCGGGCGACATCGTTCCCCCGGCCGGCGTCACCGTGAACAACCCGGATCTGCACATCGCGACCCTGAACGACAAGGGCAAGCTCGAGATCGAGCTCGTCGTCGAGCGTGGCCGCGGATACGTTCCGGCAGTGCAGAACAAGGCGTCGGGCGCAGAGATCGGCCGTATCCCGGTCGACTCGATCTACTCGCCCGTCCTCAAGGTGACGTACAAGGTGGAAGCCACCCGTGTCGAGCAGCGCACCGACTTCGATCGGCTCGTTCTCGACGTGGAGACCAAGAACTCCATCACCGCGCGGGACGCGCTCGCTTCGGCGGGCAAGACCCTGGTCGAGCTGTTCGGGCTTGCCCGTGAGCTCAACGTCGAAGCAGAAGGCATCGAGATCGGACCCTCGCCCGCCGAGGCCGATCACATCGCTTCCTTCGGTCTGCCGATCGAGGATCTGGACCTCACCGTCCGGTCCTACAACTGCCTCAAGCGCGAGGGTGTTCACACCGTCGGCGAGTTGGTCGGCCGCACCGAGTCGGATCTGCTGGACATCCGTAACTTCGGACAGAAGTCCATCGACGAGGTCAAGGTCAAGCTGCATTCGCTCGGCCTCTCGCTCAAGGACAGCCCCGCGACGTTCGATCCGAGCACTGTTGCCGGATATGACGCCGCTACCGGTACCTGGAGCGACACCGACAACGCCGTGAGCGATGCCGACGGCGCCGAGCAGGACTACGCCGAGACCGAACAGCTCTGACGCACACGCGTCGCGAGCTCTTGATCAGGAGATATTGACATGCCCAAGCCCACCAAGGGTCGCCGTCTCGGCGGATCGGCGTCGCACCAGAAGGCGATTCTCGCCAACCTGGCCACGGCGCTGTTCGAGCACGGACGGATCACCACCACGGAGTCGAAGGCCAAGCGCCTTCGCCCCTACGCCGAGAAGATCATCACGCACGCGAAGGCCGGCTCGCTGGCTCACCGTCGTGAGGTCATGAAGGACATCCGCAACAAGGACGTCGTTCACACTCTGTTCGCAGAGATCGGCCCGCACTTCGCCGAGCGCGCAGGCGGCTACACCCGCATCATCAAGACCGTCCCCCGCAAGGGTGACAACGCTCCTCAGGCCATCATCGAGCTCGTTCGCGAGCAGACGGTGTCCAACGAGGCGGACCGTGCTCGTCGTGTCCAGGCATCGCAGGCCGCGCCTGCCGCCACGAACGACGAGACCGCCGCTGACGAGGCTGCATCCGATCAGAACGTCGTCGAGGCCGTCGAGGCCGAGGCAACCGACGCTCAGGTCGCGAATGCAGACGCCGTCATCGAGGGTGTCGAGGCAGAGGACGCTCACGCGGCCAACGCCGATGAGGCAGACAAGAAGTAAGAGTGTCCACTACGGACTCCCTGGACGAGCCCGCCACCCTCACCGGTGGCGGGCTCGTTCGTTTGCGTCTCGACATCGCCTACGACGGAACGAACTTCGCCGGATGGGCGCGACAACGCGACCAGCGGACCGTGTGCGGGGTGCTCGAGGAGCGGCTGACCGCGATCTTCGGGGTGCCTCTCGAACTCACGGTCGCCGGACGGACCGACGCCGGCGTGCACGCCGAGGGCCAGGTCGCCCACGTCGACGTCTCGCGAGAAGCGTTGCGACGCATAGATCCTCGTAATCCGGACCGTACGCCGGACCTGTCCCTGCTGGTACGGCGGTTGGCGCGGTTCCTGCCGGCGGACGTGCGCGTCATGGCGGTGTCCGAGGCGTCCACACACTTCGACGCTCGCTTCTCCGCGCTGCGGCGCCATTACGAGTACTGGTTGTCCACAGCCCCTTTCGGGGTGTCGCCGCTCCGCGCGGGATCCGTGGTGCCGTGGACCCGCGCACTCGACGTGGCCGCGATGCAGGAGTCGTCCGCCGTCCTACTGGGGCTGCACGACTTCGTGGCGTTCTGCAAACGCCGTGACGGCGCCACCACCGTGCGCGAGCTGCAGCGGTTCGAGTGGGTCCGGAACGGTGACGATCTCACGGCCTTCGTCAGCGCCGACGCATTCTGCTGGTCGATGGTGCGGTCTCTGGTCGGGGCGATGCTGGCGGTGGGTGAGGGACGGCGTGACGTCGCCTGGGTACGCGGCCTGTTGTCCAGCGATTCCAGGTCCAGCTCGATCACCGTGGCCCCTGCTCACGGATTGTCTCTGGTACGCGTCGACTACCCGGCGGAGGATCGGCTGGCCGAACGGAACGCGACGACGCGAGCGACGCGGTCGATGCCCGGCGGCTGCTGCGGTTAATCTCGGCGGTATGGCACCAGTTCTCGGCGTGATCATCGGCAGTGTCCGCGAGGGGCGAATCGGCCCGACCGTCGCGGCGTGGTTCGTCCGGCACGCCATCGCCGACGGCCGGTTCGAGGTGAGGGTCCAAGATCTTCGGGACGACGACGGCGGTTTCACACAGTGGGTCGGGGAGAGCGACGCGTTCGTGTTGGTGACGCCCGAGTACAACCACGGGTACTCCGCGGCGCTGAAGGGTGCCCTCGACTCGGTGAAGTACGAATGGCGCGGCAAGCCTGTGGGTTTCGTGTCCTACGGCGGCTCGGCCGGGGGAGCGAGAGCTGTGGAACAGCTGCGACAGGTCGTCGCCGAACTGCACATGGCGTCCGTGCGAGACGCACCGCTGTTCGCGCGCGTGAAGAAGGCCTTCGACGAGAACGGCGACACGGCTGACGGCGCTGCCGTGGACGCCGCCGCTCGCATGATCGACCAACTGTGGTGGTGGCGTCGGGGCGACGCGTCGACCTACCCGGGTGCGTGACTTCGCTGACGGATAGTCGTTCGCGGACGGCCGATGGCCTCCGTTTCCGCGGCAGTGGTCACCAGGCGTAGAGCGATACTCCGGTGCCCGACGGTGACGACGACGTGATCACCGCTGGAGTCCGCCTGGTCGATCTCGATGTCCGCGTCGCCGGATCGTCGGTCGGTGTCGACGTGGAGGACAGTTCCACCGGTGGGAACGGGCCGGACGGAGGGATGGTCCGCGACGACGAGGTCCGCGTCGTGACCCTGCGAGTATTCGACCGCGACCACGCTCAGCGTTCCGGAGTCCGCCACGGACGCAGCAAGATGACGCCACGCGTGGTGACGATCGGTGACGACGACGACGGTCGCACCGATGGCCACTGCGCGGAAGACGATCTGATGCACCAGGTACAACTCCGCCCGCACCCTGATCGACCGAACGGCAGGCCCGTAGACGCGCATGGCGACCGCTGATCCGTGTCCGTCGACACCGAGGATCTGGCCGCAACCCGCGACAGGAAACACCAGCGGGTCCAGGGCATTCGGATCGACACTGCTCGTCGGGAGGGCGATACGCGCCGTCGACGGAAGGATTGCGTCGAAGCCTCGATGCTGCTCCCCGTCCAGCGTCGCCGACCCTGTGACGTCCCGTTCGACAGGGACCGCGGCGCACTGACCGTACGAGCCGACTACCGACACTGCGTCGCCGTCGGCGCGCGTCGTGACCGACATGGCGGTGACGGATGCATCGCGATCGAAGACATCGTCGACGATGGAGCTGGTCCACAGATTCGGGCGCAATCGCCGGGAGGTCCATGCCGTCCCGCCGAGCGTGGCCGCCCGCCACGTGGTGCGCACATGGCGACGAGGTGTGCCCGAGGAGACGAACAGGTCCGCATCGGCGATGGCGTCGGCCGTCAGAAGCGTGGCCTCGATCCCCAGCGTGCCGAGGATGTGCTGCAGGCGGGACATGTGACGCGTCAACACCGTTGCACCACCGCTCACTCCGCCTCCGCGTCGACTTATCCCGGACGCGCCGTCGTGGACATCCATCGAGAGCGACAACCACGTTCGGCGATGTGACACCGATGCCAGTGTTCCCGCCATCGACGAATACGCGTCGGACGCGCGACGGCCTCGAACCGGACGTGATCCCACAGTCGTCACCCCCAGGACTATCGGCGCCTTCGTTCGGCTCACACTGTCCGACAGAACACGGAACGGGACCGAGACGTCCGAGACGATTCCTTCCCCGCCCACAGTGGTCCAGCCGCCGATGCCGGTGACACCCAGCTCGGCGACGACGGACAGTTCGGACCCGTTCCACACGACGCCCGTCGGGAGTCCGCGCTGCTCGACAGTCACCAGGGTGCGCGCGTCGAGCGGCGACCTGCCGCGCCGCCGCAGGAGGTACCGAGCCGCGGCCGACAGGTATGCGGCCACGGTGCGGCCGTCGCGCGAGACGGAGAGAACTGCAGCGACGAACAGGGCGGATGCGATCGCCGCGACCGCGGAGCCCGCGAGGGCGACGAGCCCGCCGACCACGACAGCGATCGCCTGGATCGCCAGCACTGTCCGCGCCGAGTTCATCCCCGGGTAGCCGAATCGCATCATGACTCCGATCTCCTGCTCGATGTACTGTGCCTTGACGCGGCCCGTCTCCGATGGGTTCCGCATGCCGGCCGGGGGGCCGGGGCACGGTCACACGTGCTCTGTGGGCAGGGGGATCGATGGCAGCGACACCGACGACACGATGGCAGATCGGCGCACACCGCTTCTCCGTTCGACGGCTCGACCACGCTCTGGTTCTCGGCGACACCTCGATGCGGCACGACCCGATGCGGTCGTCGTCTCGGGCATCCATGGTGGGAATCGTTGTCGCGGTGTTGATCCTGGCCGGCTGCGGAATTCTGGCGTTCATCAGGCCGGCCACGAAGATCGGTGACGCGTCCATCGTCATGAGCAAGGACGACGGTGCATTGTTCGTCGTCGAGGACGACGTCCTGCATCCTGCTTTCAATCTCGCGTCCGCCCGGCTCTTCGTCGGTGCAGCCGACGATCCGGTAGCCGTCGACGCGCGCGAGATCGCCTCCAAGGCACGGGGACCGGCGATCGGAATAGGCGGAGCACCTCAGACCCTGCCCGTCGGATCCGAGCTGATGGTGTGGTCGGTGTGCGAGTTCCGAAGCACCGATGGCAGCGGTGGAACCACGGACGTGTCCATAGTTCCCCTCGGTTCGTCGGGGGAACCCGGCCGCCGAGCCTTCGAGTCCGACGACGCTGTGCTGTGGGCACGCGACGGGGTCGACTATCTCGTGTACGACGGTGTCCGGGCACAGGTGGACCTGCGCGACACGGCGGTCACTCGCGCGCTGGGCCTGGACGATGCGATACCCGTCCGAGTCGGTGCCGGGCTGTTCGATGCAGTTCCGGAGGTCCCTCGGATCACAGCCCCGGTCATCACCGACGCGGGAAGTACGGCGCCGTATCCCACCGGGGGCCGGCCCGTCGGGTCGGTGGTGACGGTCGACCTCGGTGACCGTAGCCAGCACTACGTCATTCTCTCGGACGGGATCCAGGCAATCGGGCCGGCGAGTGCCCAACTGCTCAGATTCGCCGACTCCGCCGGTCGGGTGGGCGTCGACGCGGTTCCGCCGGATGTGATCGCGCGCGCTCCGAGGAGCGCGACGCCTCTGGCCATCGGTACATTTCCGGACCGCCCGCCGAGATTGATCGACGCGACATCCTCCACGTGCGTCGAATGGAGCGCCGCCGGAGTGGGCTCGGATTCCGGTGCAACCGTTGTTCTGACCACGGGGGAGCCGACAGACAGGACGACGGCTGTGATGCTCGGGACCGCCGACGGCGCCGGCGACGGACTGGACACGGTGACAGTCGCTCCCGGGACGGGGGTGTACGCCGTGAGTACCGGGATGGCAGTCGACGACGTGCGGCGAGATTTCCGGTTCTACGTGGCCGACACCGGTGTGCGGTTCGGTGTTCCCGACGACGACGACGCGGCGGCGTTGGGACTGGGTGAGCCGGTGACCGCCCCGTGGCCGATCCTGGAACTTCTCCCGGCCGGACCCGCTCTGGCACGCAGTGATGCGCGAACTACTCACGACGGTTCTTGACGTCGAAAAGCGCTGCGCAGGAAACACAGTGACGCAAGTGCGAGGATCACACCCGCGGAACCGACGAGGGCGACCGTCGCGTCGCTGCGGTCCTCGGGCGGTGTCGTCACGCGTGCGTCCAATCGCGTCGCCGGTCGGTTCTCCGGTTCGTCCTCCGCGGTGCCGGTGACGGCGGCAACCGGGTCGAGGCTGCCGAAACCGACAGCCGAATCCCACCCACCCGCCGGCGCGTGGGCGGTGCGAACGATACGTGCGATGACCTCTCGGGCGGACATGTCCGGGTAGCGAGATCGAACGAGGGCCGCCGTGGCCGATACGAACGGCGTCGCGAAGCTGGTTCCGGTGAAGGGACTGAAGCGCCCTTCCTCGTCCAGGGTGCCGTCGGCCAAGCCCTCACCGGTCGGGCTGAGGGAGGTGACGTCGGTGCCCGGTGCAGCGATGTCCACCCATGGCCCGGCGAGGCTGAAGGCCGAGGGTGTGCCGTCCGCATCGAGTGAGCCGACCGTGAGGACGTAGTCGTCGAATCGGGCCGGCGATGCGGTGGTTCTCGTTGCGGGGGAGTCCCGGCCGGCCTGACCGCGCATCGTGTCGTTCTGATCGCGACACCGACTGCCGTCCAAATTGCCTGCCGCGACGACGATCACGGCGTCCTTGACCACGGCCGCGTACTCGATGGCGTCGGCCAGGGCGTCGTCACCGAGCGGCGTGCCCACCGGAGCGCACGCCACCTCCGAGATGTTGATGACACCCGCCCCCGCGTCCACCGCTGCTCTCACCGCCAGCGCCATCGAATCGACGTCCCCGTAGCCGGATGACGTCGACCCGTCGTCGCGGGTCTCACGCTCTGCGGAGACGGCCGAGAAAGCACTGCTCGACTGTCGGATGGTCAGGATGTCGGCGTCGGGCGCGCCGCCGACGAACCCGGATCCCGGCGACGGTCGCGCTGCTATGAGTCCGGCCACGACGGTGCCGTGCGCGTCGCAGTCGGTCGAACCGTCACCGTCCGAGACGAAGTCGCCACCCGCTATCGCGCCGGGAAGCAACGGATGTCGGGCGACGCCGGTGTCGATGACGGCAACGGTCTGACCGGCGCCCCGTGTCAGGCCCCAGACGTCGGAGAATCTCAGCGACTGTTCTGCCGGGGACACGACCGTGCTCGGCGCGACGACCGACACCGCGGCACAGTCGGTTCGCTGTTCCGTCGGTTCCTCGGGGTCCGCCGCCGACATCGTGACGGACGATGCGCGGAGGACGAGAAATGCGAGGACGGCCACGACGATCGACAGTCGTACGCGGCCGGTCACAATCCTCGAACCGCCGAGAAGGCTCCGACGATCAGGCAGGCCAGGGGAACCACCGAAGCGACCGCGGCAAGTTCCGCGAACTCTGCCGTTCGACGGACGACCGGTGAGAAGCGGCGAGTCGGAACGACTACTCCCATCAGCACCGCGGCAATCGGAAGGACAGTCATGGTCGTCGACCACCACGGCCAGAGGTCCGGCCGCAGGATCGACCCGATCGCGGCGATCACGAGCAGAACCGTGACGCCGGATGCAAAGGCGACCGCGCTCCGCGCCCTGTCGGGTTGCGACCGTCCGCGACAGCACAGTACCGACGCGACAACGACCGCGAAGGCCAGACGCGCTCCGTCCACGGAGTCGGTGAGATCCTGCGTGGCGACGACGACGGCTCCGACTGCGGCGACCGCCGTCACGCCGCTGGTGTAACCCGTCAGGTACTGCTGCGCCGTCCGCGCACGTGCCGCGACCACCGGCACATCCGTGGCCGCCGAGTCGAGTTCGGCGGCACGAACCGCGGGCGACGGCCGGGTAGGAGACGACCTGCGGCCGACGGCATCGATGCCGGGCCCGGCGTCGCCGAGGGGGACCGGTGTCAGTCGGATACCTGCGCGGGCCGCGGACACGCGAGGGGTCCAGTGCACAGCGAGAAGGCAGACAGTGCAGGTGACAGCCGCTATGGAGACAGGGTGGATGTCGCTCAGTGCGGCAACGGCGGCAGTGACGCACCCCAGCATCGTCACCGTCGTGATCGCCGTGAAGAGTGCGCGACCGCTCTCGCCGGCGAACATCGACGTCATGACCGAGACACCGGCGGCGAGCGCGAATGCCAGCACCGAGTCGGCTATCGGATCGTCACCCGGCACGAGTGCCGCGCCCGCGCCGGCAGCAGTGACGCACGCGCCCAGTCGCAAACCGGTGACGATCGCCGGCGATACCGAGGTGGCGCTCGAACAGACGCCTGCGATGACGGCAGTCACGGCCGCGAGCACCACGGCCGACAGGCCCGCCCCCGCACCGGCCGCACCGAACACCGTCCAGGACGCCACCGCCAAGGCCCCCGCGACCACCAGGGCAGCCGCCGTGGTCGAGTCGGACGGCGACCACGAACGGGTGGCGCCCAACGCCGCGACCGCGTCGCCGACATCGTCGAAGACCGGAGCCGACACGGTCGTGCGGGTACAGAGAACCAGCGAATCACCGTCGTGGATCTCGTTGTTCAGCAACGACGATCTCATCTCGAGCGGCTCACCGAGGACGGTGAAGAAGACGATGTCATCACCCGTCAGGGTCTCGCCCCGTGCGCCGCCGATCAGCGCGGACAGTGCCGGAAGCAGTGCCACCAGCGCCAGTCCCGCCGGCACGCTCACGTCCACCTCGACGTCGTCGGACACCACGGTCACGCGCAGCATCCCTGCCCCGATGCGTCGTACTCCGACGTCGCCTGTCGCCGAATCGTGTCCGCCCCCGGGCACGCCTGCTGTCACTGTCGTCATCGAAAGTCCCCCCGAACCCTCCGAACCCACAACCGCAGCTTCCGCCGCGGCTCGTCCGAGCACTATAGGTCAGACCCGTGACAGCGCCCCGGGCCACGACGTCGGTGAACGGTTCATCCACAGCCTCCGGTCCACTCCCTGTCCGATGTCGGCAGTCGCGGTTACGGTCTGACACGACTCGCCGAACGGGGCGGCGGGCCGTGGGGGGAGTGACGTGGTTGTCGAGACGAGCAGGGACGGCGCAGTCGTCGATGTCCGTACGGTTCACCGGCGGGTGCAGAGATCGGATGCACCACGCGTGCCGTCCGGAGTCGTGCAGATCGAGGCACCTCCCGAGATTCCTCGTGTGGTTCCGGGGAATCCGCTGCTCAAGATGCTTCCGCTCGTGATGGTCGTGGCCATGGTCGGAATGGTGGCATTGCTGGTCACGTCCGGTGCGGCCGCCAATCCGATGATGTTGCTGTTCCCCGCCATGATGGTGGTGTCGATGCTCGGGATGTTCGCCGGCGGTGGACGCGGCGGCGGTCCCCGGGAAGCAGAGCTCGACGAGTCGCGCAAGGACTACCTGACGTATCTGTCCGAGCTCCGGCGCAAGGTGCGGGCGACAGGCCAGGCCCAGAGTGCCTCGTTGGCGTGGACACACCCCGATCCGTCCACCTTGTGGACTCTCGTGGGTACGACGCGGATGTGGGAGCGCCGCGCTGCCGACGACGACTTCGTACACGTCCGCGTCGGAGTGGGTGACCAGCGACTGGCGACAAGACTCGTCTCGCCCGACACCGGGCCGCAGGACGGGCTCGAGCCCGTCTCGGCGTCCTCGCTGAGATCGTTCGTCCGCAACCACTCGATCGTCCGGAACCTGCCCACCGCGGTATCGCTGCGTGCGTTCTCCTGTGTCCGGTTCGAGGGCGACGACGAGTCTTCACGTGCGCTCCTGCGGTCGATGATGCTGCAGGCGTGTCTCTTTCACGGACCGGACGACGTAGCTGTGGTCGTGATCGTCGGTCCGGACGCGATCACCGAGTGGGACTGGGTCAAATGGCTTCCCCATCACCGGAACCCGGCCGGGGACGACGGTGCAGGTGCCCGCCGATCGACGTACCGGACGGTGGCCGATGCGTCGGTCGACGTGGACGCTCTCCTGCACGGTCATGTGCTGGTGGTCGTCGACGGCACGGTGCCCGATGCGGCCGAGCTGACATCGATTCGTCGCGCGGAGTCGACGACGGTGTTCGATCTCGGCGGGTTCGTTCCTCCGACGTCGGACGAGAGAACGCTGGTCCTCGTGCTTCAGGACGGTGCTCTGGGAGCTCACGGCCGCGCCGGTGTCGAGATGTTCGGACTCGCCGACGGCGTGGATCCGATCACCGCCGCGACGGTCGCCCGCACTCTCGCTCGATACCGCACGTCGTCGGACAACGGTCGGACGGATGCGGCGGCACCGGTGTACGACAGGTGGGAGCGACTTCCCGGCATGTCGGAACCGGGATCCTTCGATCCGGCGACGTCGTGGGCCGAGCATTCCGGAAGGGCGCGCCTGCGCGTTCCTTTCGGCACCGACGAGCACGGACGCGTCGTGGAACTCGACCTGAAGGAGTCCGCCGAAGGCGGAATGGGCCCCCATGGTCTGTGTATCGGCGCCACTGGGTCAGGAAAGTCCGAGCTGCTCAGAACTGTCGTGCTGGGGCTCCTCGCGACCCATTCACCCAGTGAGCTCAACGTCGTCCTCGTCGACTTCAAAGGTGGGGCAACGTTTCTCGGACTCGACTCGGCGCCGCATGTCGCCGCGGTGATCACCAACCTGTCCGAGGAAGCAGGAATGGTCGAGAGGATGCGGGACGCCCTTGCGGGCGAGATGAACCGCCGGCAGGAGTTGCTGCGATCGGCCGGGAACTTCGCGAACGTGTCCGACTACACCAGAGCCCGCCTCTCCGGCGCACCGCTGGCTCCGCTGCCCGCACTCTTCGTGGTGGTCGACGAGTTCTCCGAACTACTCAGTCGTTTACCGGAATTCGCGGATCTCTTCGTCGCGATCGGGCGGCTCGGACGGTCGTTGCACATTCACCTCCTCTTGGCCAGTCAACGCCTCGACGAGGGGCGCCTGAGGGGACTCGACAGCCACCTTTCCTACCGGATCGGACTGAAGACGTTCTCCGCCGCCGAGTCCCGTTCGGTGCTGGGCGTACCCGACGCGCACCACCTGACGGGTGGTCCGGGTGCGGGGTATCTCAAGACGGACTCCAGCGATCTGGTGCGGTTCACCGCGTCCTACGTGTCCGGACCGTGTGCACACGGTGGTCCGCTGGGTGATTCCCGTGGTGCGGCAGTGTCCACGTCCGGCGCGAGCGCGGCCGCCGGGATTCGTCTGTTCACGGCAGTTCCGGTGGCGCACGACGATATTGCCCCGGCTGTGCTTCTCGAGGTGCCCGAGCAGCGTTCCGGTCACGAGGCGCCGACCGTGCTGTCGGCCGTTGTCGCGGGGATGGTCGGACACGGTACGGCTGCCCATCAGGTGTGGCTCCCGCCTCTGGACGATCCGATCGCGCTGGGCAGCGTCGTCGTGCCGTTCGAGCCGGTGTCGCCGACGTCGCTTTGCGTTCCCTTCGCGGTCGTCGATCGCCCCTACGATCAGCGTCGAGACACCCTCGCGCTCGATCTGACCGGCGCTGCCGGCCACGTCGCGATCGTCGGCGGACCGCACTCCGGGAAATCGACTGCGGTCTGCACACTCGTTCTGTCCCTGGCCCTTCGCTACTCGCCGTCCGACGTGCAGATCCACTGCCTCGACTTCGGCGGGGGATCGGTCGGTCGTCTGCGTGAGCTTCCCCATGTGGGATCCGTCGCGACCAGATCGGACACCGACACCGTCCGCAGAATCGTCGCCGACGTCGCCGCGACCCTGCGTCGGCGCGAGACGTTGTTCCGGGAGCGCGCTATCGGGTCGATGGCCGAGGTGCGGCGAGGAAGAGCAACCTCCAGCGCCGACGTGACGGCTCCGGCGATGCCGGACGTTCCGGACCTGATTCTGGTGATCGACGGGTGGCAGACCATCCGTGCGGAGTTCGAATCGCTCGAGCCGGCGTTGCAGACGATCGTCTCCACGGGATTGTCGTACGGAGTCCACGTGGTGATCGCGGCGAGCAGATGGGCCGAGATACGCCCCGCGATCAAGGATGCGGTGACCACTCGAGTGGAACTCCGCATGGGTGACCCGTCGGACTCCGACATCGGACGCGCACGAGCCGCCGGTGTCCCCGAAGGTCGGCCCGGTCGGGGAATGACTCGTGAGGGTCTGCATCTTCTCGTGGCGCTGCCGCGGATCGACCGGGTGGGGGACAGCGCCGGCGGAACCGGCTCCGCGATCGCCGACGTGGCGCGTCACTGGGCGCACGTGTCGCCGGCACCGACTGTGCAGTTGCTTCCGCGCCTACTGGCGCGGGGTGATCTCCTCGCCGCGATGCCGTCATGGCCTCCCGCGTCGTCGACGTCGTTCACCGCCACGGTGCCTGTCGGCGTGGACGAGGACGATCTGGCTCCCGTTCTTCTGAACCTCGACGAGAATCCCCACTTCATCGTTCTCGGGGACGGTCGATGCGGGAAGACGACACTGCTTCGAACCGTGTGCGCCGGGCTCGTCGACGCGAACGACGCCTCATCCCTTCGTATCCTGATGATCGACTACCGCCGAACCCTTCTCGGTGACATCCCCGACGACCGGCTCGCCGGACACGCGTCGTCCGGCGAACAGGCCACCGCGATGGTGGCGGAACTGAGTACGTATCTCAGGCTCAGACTTCCCGGTCCCGACACCACACGCGAACAGCTGACGGCGCGGTCCTGGTGGACCGGGCCCGACATCGTGGTCATCGTCGACGACTACGACCTGGTGGTGACGCCCCACGGCAATCCGCTGAGCGAGCTGCTGGACCTGCTGTCCCGAGCACGAGACATCGGACTGCACGTCATCGTCGCCAGACGCTCCGGCGGTGCCGCGCGCGCGATGTACGAGCCAGTGTTGGCGCGTCTGCGCGACCTGGCGTCGCCGGGCATCGTCATGAGCGGGAACAGGGAGGAAGGTGTGTTGCTCGGGACGGCCCGGCCCACCGAACTGCCCACCGGCAGAGGGGTACTCACCGGACGCGGAACAGCCACGCTCGTGCAGACCGCCCTGACGGTGTCGGCGTGACGTCGGCGGTGGGAGTGCTGATCACGCGAGATGCCGTTCTGTGCTCGTGGTCGGGGGTCGTCTCGGCGACACCTGTCCTGCTCGCTCGACACGACGGTGTCGTACTCCACGGAGCGTCCGCTGTCCCGGTGTTGAATCCAGCGGACGCAGTCGGCACACTCGATGTCTTCCGGCACATCGACGACGAGCGGATTGCTCTTGCCGGTGGCGACGACGTCCGGACCGTCGATGTCCTCTCCGGCCTCGTCGACGACGCCGTCCGTCACGCCGGCGTCCCGAGCGGGGAGTGCGATCTGGTGGTGGTGCATCCACCGCACTGGGGCCCGGTCCGCCGGGACGTGCTCTCGGTGTCCGCGCGGCCGCATGCGCGAGACGTGCTCCTCGTGCCGTCGGCGATCGTCGCATGTGATGCCGCACAGTCTCTTCGGCCGTGTTCGTGCGATGCGCAGTGCCGCGTCGTCGTCGTGGACAGGGCTCCTCGTCGGACGACGGTGTCCACTGTCGTGACCTCGTCGGCGGGTCCGGATGTCGTCGCGTGTGTGTTGGTGGACGCGACGGTTCCGGTCACGGAGGACATCGCCGTGGCGACGGGGATCGGGTCCGCGATCGACGAGGCCTGTGCCGTGACGAGTGTCTGTCGCGTGATCGTCCACGGTGAATCGGACGCGGTGTCCCTTCGCGATATCGAGTCGCTGACATCAGTGCCGGTCGTCGCTCTAGACGACGGGGATCTCGCCACTGCCATCTTGCCGTGCGTGCAGCCGGTGTCGAACACTCGCACGGTAGTCGACGACATGTCCGTCGTGACCCCGCTTCCACCCGTGCGTTCGGGAGCGTGGCTGGCGGAACGGACGGCCGCGATGCAGCCGACGCGGCGATTCACCGACAGGCGTGTCCTTGTCGGTGTCGCGGTGTCTCTCGCTGTGATGGTCTGCATCGCGGTGGCGACAGCGGTGTCCACACGGGGTGCCGACGATTTTCGAACGAGCAACGTTGCCGAGATGGTGGATGCCGTGCCCACCGTTCGCGCGGGCTCGGCTACATCCGGGCCACCCGTCACATCGACGGAAGCGTCGCCGGGGCGCGAATTTCGTTCCGCCGGTCTGACTCTCACCGTGCCGACCGGGTGGCACGTCGAACCGGGCACCGAGAGAGTGCTGCTGAAGCCCGATGTCGCGGCGGGGATGCGGATCGTGCTGGTCACGCGGGAACTCGCGGTGGGCCTGGGCGTGGACGACGTCGCGGCCACGGTGAGTGCACGCATGGCCTCACAGGACCCGAGCAGCACGTTGGACGGCCTCACTCGAGGACCGGATGTGTCGCGGCACCCCGCACTCGTCTATTCGGAGAACGCATCCGACGGCTCCACGGTGAACTGGACGGTGATCGTCTCGCCAGGTGAGCAGACGAGCGTCGGGTGTCAGGCGGCCGCATCGAGCGAGGACGCGATGAGCGCTCTGTGCGCGGAGGTGCTGACGTCGATCGACCTCGAGTGACGAGTCGAGATTCGGAGGAACCGTTCGGTCTCGCGTGACGTCGAAGTAGGTGCAGGGGAAGTGCCGACATCAGGCTCGGCACACATCGAGGGGGTATCGAAGAACATGTCGCAGATGAAGACCACCGTCGAGACGATGCAGGTCACCGCCGGGAAAGTCGACCAGCTCACGCTCGAGATCAAGTCGCTGCTCGACCAACTGCGCGGCGACGTCCAAGCAGTGGGGGGCAGCTGGGAGGGAGCTGCCGCGGTCGCGTTCCAGAGCGTGATGAACAGCTGGGACACCAGCGCGAACAAGCTCCAACTCGCTCTCGGCTCCATCGGAGACGCGATCAAGTCCAGCGGGACGGCGTACGGCGCGGCGGACGACGACAACACGCGTTCGGTGACCGCCGCCGGCGGATCACTCAACCTCTGACCGACCCACACGATCGACGGAAAGGATCTATGACCATGAGGTACGTATTCGGAGCGATCGATCAGGTCACCGGCCAGATCAACGCGAAGCAGGCAACGTTGAACAGCAAGCTGGACGAGTTGCGTCACGTGATCTCGCCGCTCGTCGCGGACTGGGAAGGTGCGGCGTCGGAGTCCTATCAGGACAAGCAGCGGCAGTGGGACTCGGCGGCGCTCGAGCTGAACCAGGTCCTCGAATCGGTAGGACGTGCGGTCGGCCAGGGTAATGCCGACATGCAGGCCCGTGAGGCGGCCAATCGGGGGATGTTCGCCTGACGTGAAGGAGGGCGTGGCGGGGAACCGGGGTGTGGGGGGTGTCCGGTTCTCCGCTACGTCCTGCGTTCGGAGGATGATGGAGGTCGACATGACCGATCCGCCGTACGCCCAGCCCGCCGACAAGGCACGTGCACGCGCGCGTGTCGCAGCCGAACGCGCCGCGACCGAGGCGCGCATCGTCTCGCTCGCGCGTCAGCATCAGACCATCGTCGAGGGATCTCGGTGGACCACCGACGACGACGAACACGACCCCGAGGGCTCGACCATCGCCTTCGAGCGCGCCGCCATCGCGTCCATGTCGCGGGAAGCTCGCGACGAACTCCGCGAGCTCGACGACGCGGAGCTGCGCGTCGAGCGGGGAACCTACGGAGTGTGTGAAGTGTGTGGGGGAGCCATCGCGGAGGCGCGGCTGGACGCGCTGCCGACGGCGCGGCGGTGCATCGACTGCACCTCTCGTCGACGGTGACCGTTCAGGGTTCGACCTAGGGGTTTTGACCTGCCAGTACGTGGGCCGGTAAGGTACACCGTTGGCGTTCGGTACATCGAGTCGTCACGTTCGACCGATACCGGTACCTCGGGTCTCCACTGGCCGCCGAGGATGCCGACCACGCGCCTGGCCAGCACCATCAGCGATGAGACAAGGAAGTTCTGTGTCCACGTACAGCCAAAAGGCCGGGGATATCACCCGGACCTGGCACGTGATCGACGCCACCGACGTCGTTCTCGGCCGCCTTGCCGTCCAGGCAGCAACTTTGCTGCGCGGCAAGCACAAGCCCACCTATTCACCCAACCTCGACGGCGGAGACTTCGTCATCGTCATCAACGCTGAGAAGGTCGCGATCAGCGGCAACAAGCGTACCGACAAGTTCCACTACCACCACTCGGGCTTCCCGGGTGGCCTCCGTGCGCGCAGCATCGGTGAGGTTCTGGACAAGAACCCCGACCGCGTCGTGGAGAAGGCCATCAAGGGCATGATCCCCAAGACCAAGCTGGGCAACGCCATCGCCGGCAAGCTCAAGGTCTACGCAGGCCCCGATCACCCCCACACGGCTCAGCAGCCCGTTCCGTACGAGATCAAGCAGGTGTCCCAGTGACCGCGCCCGAAGAGAACGTCGTGACCGAAACGGCCGAGGAGAACGTCCCGGCCGAGACCGTCGAGATCGCCGACGAGTTCGTCTCCGTCGAGGAGCCCGAGGTCGTTGCCGACATCGAAGCCGCAGCACGTCCGGCCATCTACATCGACCGCCCCGTCACCACGGTCGGTCGTCGTAAGGAAGCCGTCGTCCGCGTCCGCATGACCCCCGGTTCCGGTGACTTCAAGCTCAACGGCCGCACCCTCGAGGATTACTTCCCCAACAAGGTGCACCAGCAGCTCATCAAGTCTCCGTTCGTCACCGTCGAGCGCGCTGACGGTTTCGACATCACCGCCCTCCTGCACGGTGGCGGCCCGTCCGGACAGGCCGGCGCGCTGCGTCTGGCCATCGCCCGTGCCCTCATCGAGGTCACCCCGGATGATCGCCCCGCCCTCAAGAAGGCCGGCTTCCTCACGCGTGACCCGCGTGCCGTGGAGCGCAAGAAGTACGGCCTGAAGAAGGCCCGTAAGGCATCGCAGTACTCGAAGCGCTGACACCAGCTCTTCTGTTCCGAAGCAGGCGCTCCGGCCGGTCGTGAGGACCGCCGCGGGCGCCTGCTTCGTGTCACCTGCATCTGCATCACCGCTCGAAAGAGGTACGCGTCATGACTCGCTTGTTCGGAACCGACGGGGTTCGGGGACTGGCCAACGAGGAGGTGACCGCGGACCTAGCACTGCGGCTCGGCCGCGCTGCCGCAACTGTTCTCGGTGACAATGCCGACGACACTCCCACGAGGCCCGTAGCGGTCGTGGGTCGCGATCCACGCGCCAGCGGCGAGATGCTGGAAGCCGCCATCGTCGCGGGACTGTCCTCCGCCGGAGTCGACGTCCTGACGGTTGGGGTCGTGCCCACTCCCGCCCTGGCCTATCTCACCGACGCGTACGACGCCGCACTCGGCGTCATGATCTCGGCGTCCCACAACGCCATGCCGGACAACGGCATCAAGTTCTTCGCCGCCGGCGGCCACAAGCTGGACGACGCCCAGGAAGACCGCATCGAGGCGCTCCTCGATGCGCCTCCGGGAGGGCCCGTCGGGGCCGCCATCGGACGCGTGCGTACCGCCCCCGATGCGTTGTCCCGCTACGAGGACCACCTCGCCAAGATCGTCACCCGACGCCTCGACGGCATCACCGTCGTCGTCGACTGTGCGCACGGTGCCGCGTCCACCGCAGCCCCCGATGCCTATCGGGCCGCCGGAGCCACGGTGATCGCCATCAACGCCGACCCGAACGGCCTCAACATCAACGACGGTTGCGGGTCCACGCACCTCGACGTCCTGCAGAAGGCTGTCGCCGAGCACGGCGCCGATCTCGGCCTCGCACACGACGGCGACGCCGACCGGTGTCTCGCCGTCGACGCCTCCGGAGCCATCGTGGACGGTGACGCGATCATGGCGATTCTCGCGCTCGCGATGAAGGACGCCGGCGACCTACCCGCGAACACACTGGTGGCCACCGTCATGAGCAATCTGGGACTGCACATCGCGATGCGGGAGGCAGGAATCACGTTGCGCACCACAGCAGTCGGCGATCGCTACGTCCTGGAGGAGTTGCGAGCAGGCCAGTACGGACTGGGCGGAGAGCAGTCCGGACACATCGTGCTCCCGGCCTTCGGGACCACGGGCGACGGGGTACTGACCGGCCTGCAGATCATGGCCCGGATGGCGGAGACGGGACGGACACTGACGGAGCTGGCTTCCGTCATGCGCACGTTGCCTCAGGTGCTCGTCAACGTGCCCGTCGTCGACAAGTCGGCATCGACGACCGCAGGTGCCGTCGTGGACGCCGTCAGAATCGCCCAGGACGAACTGGGCCAGGACGGCCGCGTGTTGCTGCGCCCCTCGGGCACCGAACAGCTGGTGCGGGTGATGGTGGAAGCCGGTACGGCCGAGACGGCCCGTCGACTGGCCGACCACATCGCGGACGTGGTCGGCGCAGTCTGACGCATCAGCCGATCAGAGCCTTGAGCTGCTCGACCTGCGACACGCGACCCGCGGTGTCGGCAGCGATGGGGTGGATATTGAGCGTGGTGACACCGGCCGCGTCAAATGCCGCCAGCCGTTCCTTGACGTAGCTCTCGGTGCCGATCAGAGAGATCGCGCGCACCAACTCGTCGGGCACGGCAGCGGTGGCCTCGTCCTTCTTGCCCGCCAGGTACAGGTCCTGGATCTTCTCCGCCTCTTCCTCGTAGCCGTAGCGGACGGCGAGGTCGTTGTAGAAGTTCTTGCCCTTGGCGCCCATGCCGCCGATGTACAGCGAGAGCTGCGGCTTGATGAAGGGCAGATACTGATCGGCGTCGTCGCCGATCGCCACGACCGGGCTCGCGAAGACGTCGAGCTCACCGAGCGACGGATCGCGCTTCGCCTTGCCGGCGGCGAGGGACTCACCCCACACGGACTCGGCCTTCTCCGGGTGGAAGAAGATGGGCTCCCAGCCCTGCGCCAGTTCAGCGGTAAGCGCGACATTCTTCGGGCCGAGTGAGGCGATGACGATCGGAATCTCCGCGCGCACAGGGTGATTGATGAGCTTGAGCGGCTTGCCGAGCCCGGTGCCCTGATCGGCGGGCAGCGGGATCTGGTAGTACTTGCCCTCGAACTGCACCTTCTCGCGGCGCCACACCTGGCGGCAGATCTCGATGATCTCGCGGGTGCGGCCCAGCGGGGCGTCGTACTTCACGCCGTGGAATCCCTCGATGACCTGGGGGCCGGAGGCTCCGATGCCCATCACGAACCGGCCACCCGACACGTAGTCCAGGCCGGCCGCGGTCATGGCCAGCAGCGACGGGGTGCGGGTGTAGATCTGGAAGATGCCCGACGCCAGCTGGATCGTGGACGTCTTGGCTGCGAGGAAGCCGATCTGGCTGACTGCGTCGAACGAGTACGCCTCCGGAACGAAGACGATGTCCATTCCTGCATTCTCGAGTGCGCCGACCTCCTCGACCGTTTCGCTGAAGCCGCCCGAATAGTTCAGCTGCATCCCGATTCGCATGAGTCTCCCTGGGGTTAGAGGTGTGTGTTACTCGCCTGTGGAATCGGACGTTACCGTCCGGTCGGCGTCCACTGTGGTGAGGGCCGCTGTTCGGAGGGAACTGCCCACTCGACCCGTGCGTCCAAGAGAGGGAGCACAGCTGGAGGGGGTGGGCGATGAGTACGGACACAACACTGGACGCGCGGGCCGCAGGGGAGGCCGCATCGGAGCTCGAGCGCTCGTCCGACGAGGTGGCACGGTGTGCCGATCGCCTGGACGGCCGCGCATTCGGTCCGGATACGGCCGGTCGGAACTACCGATCGTCGGCGGCCGACCTCGCGACAGGCCTGGGGCACCTGTCGGGCGCACTGCGTGCGTGGTCGCAGGCGACGACGGAGACGTCGTCGTCGATCCGGTCGGCCGTCACAGCATCTGCGTCGGTGGACACCGCCACCGCCGGCGCGTTGCCCGGGGGCGTGAGATGACGGCGCCGACCTCGACCACGCGGACGGTGGAGGAATTGCTCGATGCGGGGGCCGTCGGACTGCGGTTCTTCGAGGTCTTCGTGCCACTCGCCGTGGCCGGCGGAGCTACCCTTCCCACCTCGTACCCGGCCTTGTGCGCGCGATACGACGAGCAACGGGGTCTCGATGCGGACCTGCTTCAATCCGACGCCGACCTGGTGCGCGCAGTGGCCGCGGACGCGCGCACGCAGTCCGGCCGTCATGCCGACGCGGCCGTCCAACTGGGGAACGCATGGCGGGGCAGTGGCTCCGACGCCGCGCTCGACCTGCTGGGTCGGCAGTCGACCAGGTCCGCAGCCGACGTCGACCTTCTCGACGCCGTGGCGTCGGCGATGGACACTGCGTCGGCGGGGCTGAGATCGGTGGTCGAGGACAAATCGATCACCACCGCGCATTTCTGGAGCCCGGAGGTCGGTGGGCGAGACGCGGCACTGGTCGCGGCGACCGTCGCGGGAGCCGGCGGTCACGTCGACGGTGCGACGGGCACCGTGGGACTGCTCTCGTCGCTGTTTCCCACACTGGAAGCCGAACTCCTCGGAGCGACGTCACCGGGCGAGATCCAGTCTCGCATCGTCGAGCCGGTTGCCGCGCAGTGCCGGGCGTGGCTGGACACCGTCTTCGTGCCCGCGGTGACGGAACGCATCGCCGCGTTCGACCAGATGTGTACGGCCACCGACACCGCCGTGACGGAGATCTACGCGGCCCTGACAGCTGCCCTGGGTGATGTGAACACCGAGCCCTACCCGACCGGCGCCGGAATCATCGGTCCGGTCGACTGTGGTTGCCCGACAAACACAGTCGACGAGCAAGAGCCGGCAGGGACCGGCCCTGCGGCTGCCGCGCCCCAGCCACCCGCCGCGCCCGTCGAAGCCGATCCTGTGCTCGGTGCCCCTGCAGCTACGGGATCTCCGGCTTCCGATCCGTTGGGCGATCTCGTGCGTGGCGTCGTCTCGGCGCTCGTATCCAGCGACGACTCGTCGGTAAGTTCATCGGCGCCGCCGACACTTCCGACGGCCATGGTCCCGCCGGGCTGTCCTGAGGACGGTCCGCCATCTGCACCGGCGACAGCAGCCGGTGAACTCGGACATCTGGAGGCCGAGTGGCAGGGACAGGGGATACGGGTGGCACTGACCGGTGACGGGGCCCTCGACATCCGCCTCCTCGACCCCGATGCGCCCGTTACTGAAGCACCCGGTTCCGACGCGCCCGCGACCGAAACGCTGGACACCGCACCCGATACCGACACACCCGAAGCCCCAGTCGACGCCCCGGCGGAGACAGGAGAGGGGCCGACCCCCGACACGGTGACACCGGAGCCGCCGATGAGCGCCGAACCGAGTACGGAACCACCCGCGGTCGCGGATGCCGGGACCGACTGTGCACCAACGGATCCGGAACCAGCATCGGCCGGGCCGCTTCCCGAGCCGCCGGCCGCCTCGGGTGGTGAGGCCGCGCTGGCCGACGAGCTGGCTCAGCCCGAGGCCGCCGAGGCGGGGCCGCTGTGAACGCGCGCAACAGTGCCGACATCATCGAGGCGATCGTCGCCGATCACCGCGTAGCGACGCGTCGAGTCCGCGAACGATTGGCGGAGGCCGACGAGCGGGCGCGTCGCCGCGCGGAGGTCGCAGCGATGCCGGACGGGCGACGCCCCGGCACCTTCCTCAGGTCGGCGAAGGAACCCGCTGCCGGCGACGACGCCCCGCGCGACGACCGGGTTCAGCGACCGGCGAGGTGGCTGAGCTGACGTAGCGCGCTGACCTTCTTGGGTGCATCCGCGGTGGGGGCATCGGGGTCGACGACCTCGGTGCCCTTGATCACGGCGTCCGGATCGGAGAAGTCCTCGTAGGTGTCGTCGCCCTCGAGTCGGTGAAGAAGGAACCCGGTGAGCAGAGCACGCACCGATTTCCGCGTCTTCGGCTGCGCATTGCCGACGCCGAGGAAGCTCAGGAGCTTGCGACCCTCGACGATGCCGTCGCCTTCGGACTTGTCGATGATGCGCAGCAAGGTCTGTCCGGCGAGGGCGTCGGCCAGCGCCACCGGCTCCGCGGTCAGCGAGTTCAGCTCGGAGGGGCTGCCGAGGACGAGCGCGGGGGCCGTCACGCGCCCGGCGATGTCCGGCGACAGTGCGCGCGGCGACGTCGGTGCGGGGTACAGCGCCCCCAGGGCGGCGATGTCGGAACGCCGAGACGCCGCGATGACGGCCGCGCCGGCACCCATGGAGTGTCCGACCAGTCCGAGCTTCGACGGGTTCACGCTGATGTCGCCGGTGCCGAGGCGGATTCCGGTGCACACGTCGAGCGAGACCAGCAGGTCCTGAGCCAGTGCGCTGTGCGACGGAACCGGTCCGCGCTGCGTGTCGGGCGCCACGACGACGATGCCCCACGATGCGAGGTGCCTGAGTGTCGACTCGTAATGCACCGAGCCGGTCATCCACCCGTGGCCGAATGCGACGGCGGGCAGGCCCGAGCCTTCACTCGGTGTGTAGATCACACCCGGGAGCCCGGCGAGTGCGAGATCACCGCGCAACACGCGATGAGGACCGGTCTTGGTGAGGTCGGCGACCAGCTTCTGCGTCTTCGGCACAGCACTGACCGTAGTCGACCGGCCGGGCGGCAGGGGCACGGTCCGTCCCGAAGTAGGCTGTCGTCCCATGTGCGGAATCGTCGGGTACGTCGGACATCGTCGAGCGCTGCCGGTGGTGGTGGAGGCGCTGCGCCGGATGGAGTACCGCGGATACGACTCCGCGGGCATCGCCGTTCTGGACGGCGCGGGTGGCATGACGGTTGAACGCAAGGCCGGAAAACTGGCCAATCTCGAGGCCGAACTGGACGATCTGGGCCGCGACACCTTCGTCGGAACCAGCGGTATCGGCCACACGCGGTGGGCCACCCACGGGCGTCCGACGGACCGCAACGCACACCCGCATCGCGACCGCGCGAACCGTGTCGCCGTGGTTCACAACGGCATCATCGAGAACTTCGGACCGCTGCGGGCCGAGCTCGAGAACGCCGGCGTCGAGTTCGAGTCGGACACCGACACCGAGGTCGCCGTCCATCTCGTCGCCGCCGCGTACGACGCCGGCCCCACCGCAGGCGACTTCGTGCAGAGCGCACTGTCGGTTCTGCAGCGACTCGAGGGCGCCTTCACGTTGGTGTTCACCCACGTCGATCACCCTGGAACCATTGTCGCCGCGCGTCGCTCCACACCGTTGGTCGTCGGTGTCGGTGACGGTGAGATGTTCGTCGGCTCCGACGTCGCAGCCTTCATCGAGCACACCCGGGACGCCGTCGAACTGGGACAGGACCAGGTGGTGGTCATCACCGCCGACGGCTACGACGTCATGAACTTCGACGGGACGCCGGCGCAGGGCCGCCCGTTCCGGATCGACTGGGACCTCGCCGCCGCCGAGAAGGGCGGTCACGACTACTTCATGCTCAAGGAGATCCAGGAGCAGCCGGCGGCCGTCGCGGACACGCTCCTCGGCCACTTCACCGACGGACGCATCGTGCTCGACGAGCAGCGGTTGTCGGATCAGGAACTGCGCGACGTCGACAAGGTGTTCGTCGTCGCGTGCGGCAGTGCGTACCACTCCGGACTCCTGGCCAAGTACGCCATCGAGCACTGGACGCGTCTGCCCGTCGAGGTCGAGCTGGCCAGCGAGTTCCGTTACCGCGATCCCGTCCTGGATCGCTCGACGCTGGTGGTCGCCATCTCGCAGTCCGGCGAAACCGCCGACACGTTGGAGGCGGTGCGGCACGCGAAGGAGCAGAAGGCCCGCGTTCTCGCGGTGTGCAACACCAACGGATCGCAGATCCCGCGTGAGGCCGACGCCGTTCTCTACACGCGTGCGGGACCGGAGATCGGTGTCGCGTCGACGAAGGCCTTCCTCGCGCAGGTGACCGCGAACTACCTGGTGGGTCTGGCTCTCGCTCAGGCGCGCGGAACCAAGTACCCCGACGAGGTCGCGCGCGAGTACGCCGATCTCGAGGCCATGCCCGCATTGGTGCAGAAGGTTCTCGAGACGGTCGAGCCGGTGCGCGCGCTCGCCCGCGAACTGGCGTCCTCGCCGACGGTGCTGTTCCTCGGACGCCACGTGGGATACCCGGTGGCGCTCGAAGGTGCGCTCAAGCTCAAGGAACTCGCGTACATGCACGCCGAGGGCTTCGCTGCGGGTGAGCTCAAGCACGGTCCGATCGCGCTGATCGAGGACGGTCTTCCGGTGATCATCGTGATGCCGTCTCCGAAGGGCCGCGCGGTGCTGCATTCGAAGATGCTCAGCAACATCCGCGAGATCCAGGCCCGCGGAGCCCGCACCGTCGTGATCGCCGAGGAGGGCGACGAGACAGTGCGTCCGTTCGCCGATCACCTCATCGAGATCCCGGCGGCGCCGTCACTGCTGCAGCCGTTGTTGTCGACGGTGCCGCTGCAGGTCTTCGCGGCGGAGGTGGCTCAGGCACGCGGTTACGACGTCGACAAGCCTCGCAACCTGGCGAAGTCCGTCACCGTCGAGTAGACGACTACTTGACGATGACGGTGCCCGTCATGTTCGGGTGCACCGAGCAGAAGTACGGATAGGTCCCGGGGTCGTCGAACGTCTGGCTGAACTGGCCCGACGAGATCATCGGGCTGTGCAGCAACCGCGACGCCGCATCGATGCCGACCACGTTGTGCGCGACGCCGGTGTCGTCGAAGAACCACGTGACCGTGTCGCCGGGAGAGATGGTGACGCTCGCGGGGGAGTAGGCCATCGCGGCGACGGTCACCACGTTCGGTCCGGTCGGTCGTTCGGCGGTGGGAGCGTCCTCGGTGCACGACGTGAGCGACAGTGCCAGTGCGGCAGTGACTCCGATCGTCGCCGCGAGTGTTGTCAGGCGAGCCATGAATCCCACGGTAGACCTGCGGGGAATCGCGGCCGGTCGGCGCTACCGTGGATCACATGCAGTACTTCCACACCGCCGACGAGGTCCGGGGCGCCGAAGCGCCGCTGATCGCCGCGCTGCCGCCGTACGCCGCCATGAGGAAGGCGGCCCATGGGCTGGCCGTGGTGGTCGCCCGCGAGCTGCGGTCACGCGAAGGCGGTGTCTCCGGACGTCGTGTGCTTCTTCTGATCGGGTCGGGTGACAACGGCGGCGACGCATTGTTCGCCGGCGCCGAGCTCCGCCGTCGAGGCGCGCAGGTGCAGGCTCTGCTCCTGGATCCCGATCGCGCTCATGCCGCCGGACTGGCTGCCTTCCGAGCCGTGGGGGGACGCGTCGTCACGCAGGTCGGAACACCCGATCTCGTCGTGGACGGAATCGTCGGCCTGTCGGCTCGGGGATCGCTGCGGCCGGAGGCCGCGCAAGTCGTCTCGCAGATCGACGCACCCGTGGTGGCCGCCGACCTCCCGTCCGGGGTCGACCCGGACACCGGCGCGGTCGACGGTCCTGCCGTACGTGCCGACGTCACGGTGGCGTTCGGTGCCTGGAAACCTGTGCACGTGCTGGCCGGCGCATGGTGCGGGCGGCTGCACCTCGTCGACCTCTGGTCGGCGGACACGGGATCGGGCATGGGTGAGTCGACTCTAGGATCCTTCGACGACGCCGAGGTGGGACGGCTGTGGCCGGTTCCCGGACCCACCGACGACAAGTACTCGCAGGGGGTCACCGGGATCCTGGCGGGAAGCGAGAAGTATCCGGGGGCCGGGGTGCTGTGCACCGGCGCTGCCGTGGCCGCGACGTCGGGCATGGTGCGGTACGTCGGAACCGGCGGCGCCGAGGTGTTGCACCACTATCCGGAAGTCGTGACTGCCCGCGACCTCGACGATGCCGGCCGGGTGCAGGCGTGGGTTGTCGGGCCCGGATTCGGCACCGACGAGGCCGCGGAGGGCAGGCTCCGGACCGTCCTGCAGTCGGACGTGCCCGTCCTGGTGGATGCGGACGGCCTGACGGTGCTCGCGCGTCGGCCGGATCTGCTGACTGGCCGAGAGGCGCCGACCGTGCTGACCCCTCACGCCGGGGAGTTCGAGAGGTTGACGGGCTCGGCGCCGGGTCCCGATCGTGTCGCATCCGTGCGCGACCTCGCGTCGCGCCGCGGGGTGACCGTCCTGTTGAAGGGGCGTGCCACGGTGATCGCCGATCCGGACGGCGCGGTCACGGTCGACGACGCCGGCTCCTCGTGGTCGTCGACGGCGGGCTCGGGGGATGTTCTGTCCGGCATGATCGGCGCCCTGCTCGCCGCCGGACTGCCGAGCCGCACAGCTGCAGCTCTGGGCGCCCGCGCACATTCGCGCGCGGCGCTGCTGGCGGCCACGGACGACGGTCGACGGGTGGGTGCACCGGTGTCCGCATCGCCGCTGCTGCGGGCACTCCGGGACGCCGTGGGGAGTCTGCGCGCGAGCGTGTGACGGACGGCAGTGCACGTCGCGACGCGTCGGCAATGGCAGAATGACGCCGATGAACAGCGCGCAGGAGGTAGCAGCCGGGTCGACTCGCGCAGCCGCTCCGGCGCGTCGACCCCAGGCCGAAGCGCTGATCGACCTGGACGCCATCGCGCACAACACCCGGATTCTCGTCGAGCATGCGGGCGACGCGGCCGTCATGGCCATCGTGAAGGCCGACGGGTACAACCACGGCGCCGTCCCGGTCGCGCGCGCGGCGCTGGCAGCGGGTGCGCGGGAGCTGGGTGTCGCCACCGTTCGCGAAGCCCTCGCGCTCCGCGCCGGCGGCCTCACGGCTCCCGTGCTGTGTTGGCTGCACGCACCCGGAACCGATTTCACCGCGGCGATCGAGGCGGACATCGGCATCGGCGTCTCGTCGCCCCGGCAGGTTCTCGAGGTTGCCGACGCCGCCCGCTCGGTGGGGAGAGCCGCCGTGGTGTCGCTCAAGGTCGACACCGGCATGAACCGCAACGGTGTGAGTGCGGACGAGCTGGACGCGACCGTCGCCGCTCTGGTCCGCGAAACGCGCGGCGGCGCAGTGGATGTCCACGGGATGTTCTCCCACCTGGTATCCGCGGATGTTCCGGGGGATCCCGTCAACGATCGACAGAAGCGCCGCTTCGACGCCGCCGTCGAGGTCATGACGCGCGCCGGTGTGGCGCCCCGACAGCGGCACATCGCCAACTCCGCGGCGGTGCTGACGCGCCCCGACATGGCCTACGACGCGGTGCGACCAGGAATCGCGATGTACGGGCTGTCGCCGACGCCTGATCTCGGTGACTTCGGACTCCGGCCCGCGATGACGTTGCGCGCCACCGTGATTCTGCTGAAGCAGGTCGCGGCGGGCGAGGGTGTGTCCTACGGCCACGAGTGGATCGCGCCGAGGGACACGACGGTGGCGCTGCTCCCCGTCGGATACGCGGACGGCATCACGCGTGCGCTGAAGAACCGCTACGAGGTGTCGATCAACGGACGTCGTCACCCCGCGGTGGGACGTGTCTGCATGGACCAGGTGATCGTCGATCTGGGGCCCGGTCGCCCCGACGTCGCCGAGGGTGACACCGCCTACTTCTTCGGTCCGGGCGATCACGGCGAGGCCACGGCGCAGGACTGGGCAGAGACCCTGGGCACCATCAACTACGAGGTGGTCACCGGGATCCGCGGCCGTGTCGAGCGGACAGTCGTCGGAGGCGTCGGATGATCACCGCGAAGATAGCCGGAATTGCCGGTGGCGCAGCAAGTATCGCGGCCGTGGCGGCGGTGGCGGGAATTGCCGCGGTTCGCCGACGGGTCGTCCCGGTGGCGGCGGATTCCGGTCGGCGGGAGGACTTCGAGGCGATGGACGCCGATCGCGGATGCGTGGTCGCGACCGGTGACGGTGTACCGCTCGCCGTCCGCGAAGTAGGGCCGGTGACGGCTCCCGTGACCGTCGTCTTCGTCCACGGATATTGCCTCCGGATGCAGTGCTGGCATTACCAGCGCCGCGAACTGGCCCGGCGGTGGGGCGACGATGTCCGGATGGTGTTCTACGACCAGCGCGGTCATGGCCGTTCCGGTGACGTCTCGCCCGACGAATGCGACATCGGCCGTCTCGGAGTGGATCTGGCCGATGTCATCCGGTCCGTCGTGCCGAACGGACCCCTGGTTCTGGTGGGGCACTCGATGGGCGGCATGGCCGTCCTCGCCGCGTGTCGACAGTTCCCGGAGTCCATCGCCGAGCGCGTCGTCGGGGTCGGCTTGATGTCGACGACCGCGGCAGGGCTCGCGCACAGCGGCCTCGGACGGAACCTGCAGAACCCTGCCGTCGACGCGTTCCGCACCATCGTGCGCACCGCGCCCGGTGCCGTGCAGGTCGGCCGGGGTGTGGTGCGGTCGATCATCGCGCCGGTGTTGCGGGCCGCGTCGTTCGGCACCGAGGTCAGCCCGGCGCTGGTCGCCTTCGCGGAGCAGATGACCCACGACACGTCGGTGGTGACGATGGTGAACTTCCTGAAGGCACTCGAACTGCACGACGAACTCGACGCCCTGCCGGCCATCGCGGATGTCGCTGCACTGGTGCTGTGCGGGGACGACGACTGGGTGATCCCGTACGACAAGTCGCTCGAGCTCGCCGACCTGCTGCCGCACGCGGAGATGGTGCGGGTACGGCGTGCCGGGCACCTGGTGCAGCTGGAATTCCCGGACGAGGTGAACGACGCTGTCGATCGGCTGGTGCAGCGGGCGACGGACGGGCAGATCCAGGCGCGGCCGACGAGGCGAACCGTTGGCTGACACCGTTCTCGAGACCGCGGAGGACACCGAGCGCCTCGGCGAGGCCCTCGCGCGGGAGCTCGTCGCCGGCGACGTCGTCGTTCTCGACGGCCCCCTCGGTGCCGGCAAGACCACCTTGACCAAGGGCCTCGCGCGTGGCCTGGGCGTCGTCGGACGCGTCAGTTCACCGACGTTCATGATCGCCCGTACCCACCGACCGGGTCACGACACGGGACCCGGACTGGTCCATGTCGACGCCTACCGGCTGGGGCTAGGAACGGGGGCGTCGGCCATGGACGAGCTGGACGCGCTCGACCTGGACACCGAGCTGACCGACTCCGTCGTGGTCGTGGAATGGGGCGAGGGCATCGCGGAGACCCTGACCGATCGCCACCTGCTGGTGCGGCTGCGCCGCGAACCCGAATCCGACGTCCGTACCGCCTCCTGGGAATGGGTCCGCGCACCGTCCGTCTGACGCGGAGTAATCTCGACATCCGTGCTGATACTTGCCGTCGACACCTCGACACCCGCCGTCACGGCCGGAGTCGTCCGACTCGACGACGCCGGCCCGCGTCCACTGGCCACTCGCATCACCGTGAACGCACGCGCGCACGCCGAGGTACTCACCCCGCAGATCCTCGAATGCCTGGCGGAAGCCGGGATCGGAGCGGACGACCTGGACGCGGTCGTCGTCGGCACCGGCCCCGGCCCGTTCACCGGCCTCCGCGTCGGAATGGCTACCGGTGCGGCGTTCGCCGACGCGCTGGGAATCCCGGTGCACGGTGTCGGCAGCCTCGACGCCATCGCCGCTGCAGTCCCCGGCGACAGGGAGGTGCTGGTCGTGACCGATGCGCGTCGTAAAGAGGTGTACTGGGCGCGCTTCCGCGGCGCCGATCGGATCGCCGGACCGTTCGTCAGCAGTCCGTCGGACATCGTGGTGGGGGAGTCGCAGGTGGTGGCCGGATCCGCCTCGCACGTCGACATCGTCGACCTCCCGGTGGAGCCCGTCGAGTCTCCGGCCCCGGAGGCGTTGGTGGCCGTCGCGGCCGCGGCCCTGCTCCGCGGTGACGTGCCCGCCGAGCCGACCCCGCAGTACCTCCGTCGTCCCGACGCGGTCGCGACCGCGGACCGAACTCCGGCCGGGACTCCGTGACCGTTGCGGTCGAGCCCATGCGGGCAGAGGACGCCGAGCGCTGCGCCGAGCTCGAGATCATCCTGTTTCCCGGTGACGGGCCGTGGCCCGCGTCGGCGTTCGTGGACGAGCTACGGGCGCCGCACGTGCGGTACTTCGTGGTGCGGGACGGGGACGGAACCGTTGCGGGATATGCCGGTATCGCCCTGCTGGGCAACGGTTCCGGTGCCGAATCGGAGGTTCACACGATCGGAGTGGATCCGGACCGTCAACGACGCGGAATCGGTGGGGCTCTGCTCGGCGCGATGCTGGCCGAAGCCGACCGGCACGGTGGCCCGGTGTTCCTCGAAGTCCGCACCGACAACGATCCGGCGATCGAGATGTACACGCGCGCAGGCTTCGCCGTGGTCGGCACGCGACGCCGGTACTACCAGCCCAGCGGCGCGGACGCCTACACGATGACACGACCCGCCGCGGCGGACGAAGTGAAAGGTGGACACCCGTGATCGTCATGGGCATCGAAAGTTCCTGCGACGAGACAGGTGTCGGCATCGTCCGCTACAGCGGAGACTCGTCGGGATCGGGGACGTGCGAGCTGCTTGCCGACGAGGTGGCGTCGAGCGTCGATCAGCACGCCCGCTTCGGCGGTGTAGTTCCCGAGATCGCGTCGCGCGCCCATCTCGAAGCGATGGTCCCGACCATGCGGCGTGCGTTGTACGCGGCCGGGATCCGTCGCCCCGATGCCGTGGCCGTCACCATCGGACCCGGGCTCGCCGGCGCACTGCTGGTCGGTGTCGCGGCGGCGAAAGCCTATGCGGCAGCATGGAACGTGCCGTTCTACGCGGTCAATCATCTCGGCGGGCACGTTGCCGTCGACACCCTCGAGCACGGCCCGATGCCGGAGTGCGTCGCCCTTCTCGTCTCCGGCGGACACACGCACCTTCTCGAGGTGTCGTCGCTGGCGGAACCCATCGTCGAACTGGGAAGCACGGTGGACGACGCGGCAGGCGAGGCCTTCGACAAGGTGGCCAGGTTGTTGGGGCTCGGCTACCCCGGCGGACCGGTGCTCGACACGCTCGCGCGCGAGGGCGATCCCGCGGCGGTCGCGTTCCCCCGAGGGATGACGGGTCCCCGTGATTCCCGATACGACTTCTCCTTCTCGGGGCTCAAGACAGCGGTAGCGCGTTACGTGGAGTCCGCGGAGCGCGCCGGCCGCCCGGTGGTGGTCGCCGACGTGGCGGCGTCCTTCCAGGAAGCTGTCGCGGACGTCCTGACGATGAAGGCGATCCGCGCACTGAAGGATCGGGACATCGACACGTTGGTTCTCGGCGGCGGGGCGACAGCCAACTCGCGGATCAGGTCGTTGGCCGAGGAACGCTGCGCCGCAGCCGGAGTGACGCTGCGCGTGCCGACTCCTCGACGCTGCACCGACAACGGAGTCATGATCGCGACACTGGGGGCGCACCTCGCCGCGGCGGGCGCGGAGCCGTCGCCGCTGACCGTGGCGACCGATCCGGGACTCCCGGTATCCGTCAGTCAGGTGCGCTGACGGTCCGTCAGGAGACGGGCACGGCTGGTTCCGACGTGACCGGCGGAGCCGGCGTCGTGATGCCGGGGACGGGCGCCGACGTGACCGGTGGGTCGGTCGGGGCGGTCGGCGCAGGGCCGACTCCCGGCAGGTCCGCCCACCACGGCGGCAGGTCCGGGAAATCCGGCAGCACGATGATCGGGAGATCCGGCGCGGGTCGCAGACTCGGGGTCGTCGGCGTCGCGGACTGGGACGTCGACGGTTGTGGCGTCGGCGTCCGGGGCGTCGTGGACTGTTCGGGAGCCACGGGATCCGGGGTCGTCACGGCTGTACGCTGCGGATATGCCGGGGTCGGGGTCACGGCGGGCGCGGTGTAGGTGTAGTCGTAGTCCGTGGTGGGCCACGGTGTGACGGCCTGCCGCTCGGGCTCCGGAGCAGGGTCGTCCCACCCTCCGGTCAGTTCCGGGGGCGCCGCCGAGGCGGTGTCCGGTCGTTCGGCCGACGTGTCTGCCGTATCCGTCGGAACGGTGGACGTGGCGACGGTCGTGACATCCGTGTCACTGGACGGGGTCAGGGCCTGGACGCCGTAGGCCAGCACCACCGCCATGGCCGCGCAGGCCGCGGCCAGGAGGCCGACGGTTCGCAGGCTAGACGACAGCGATGTCGGTGTCGACTGCATCGCGGGCGCGATGTCGTGGTCGAACGCTCGGGCGAGCAGTGCGGCACCCTTGGCCACCGCCGCGTCGGGTTCCGACGTTCCGACGTTCGCTACCTGCGCCGCGGAGGTGATGGCCTCGGTGACGGACGGAACGAAGGCGCCACCGCCGACGACAGCCACTGCATCGGGTCGATCCACGGCGCTGTCGACGACACGGGTCACGACGGCCCGCAGCGTGGCCAGCGGCTCGGCAAGGGCGTCGAGTAGCTCGGCGCGGGTCACGGTGAGTGTCTCGCCGTCCGGGAGATCGACCGTCACGGACTCGTGGAAGGACAACTGTTCCTTGGCCGTCCGCAGACGTGCAGCGACGAGGACGCGGTCGGTGGGCGACACGGACGGCAGCCGACCGGCGACGGCGTCCTGCAGACGGTCGTCGAACACGCGGCCCCCGACCTCGTCGGTCCGCTCGGAGGCCAGAACGGTGCCGTCGACCTGGTCGACGACGCTGATCGACGTTCCCGAGGCACCCACGTCGGCGATGAGCACGGTGCGGTACCTGGCCACCTCGCCGGTGTGTCGCAGCCAGCACAGCGCTGCGTCGGTGTCGGTGACCAGCGCGTCGGACGTGATCGCGAGGTCGCGGCGACGCGCTGCGGACAGGATGGATCGCGTGGTGCTCTCGGTGCGACGAGCGACCGCGGTGCGACCGTGACGGCTGGTCGACCTCGTGTCGTCGGCGCGGACGAGGTGCTCCGACGCCAGCTCGATCGACGTGGCGACCAGGTCGCCGGTGTCGGTGCGTGACCCCTCGGCGGTCACGGTGCGGTAGTCGAAGGACTCGGTACCGTCGGCCGCCGTGGTGAGGACGGCGCAGCAGACTACTTCCGAACCTGCCGATACTCCGATCGTGACAGTGCTGTCGGGCATGCGCCGAACCCCCTCTCCTCGTGCTCCGTGAACGTGCCGTTATGCGAATGTTACCGAACTTGGCCGGAAATAGTGCGCATCGCGTTCTGGTCCCCCTCGCCGAGAACGTGAACAACCCGTCGTCACCTGTGCGGGAACGCCAGGTGAACTTTCTCGGAAAGGGGTCCGGCACCGTGTCCTCGACCTCCGAGATCGGCATCACGACGTTCCCCGAGACCTACCCGGAGGTCGGTGTCGCCACCGTGCGTGGGCACGGTCGCCGCCTACGGGAAGTGGTGGAGGAGGCGCAACTCTCGATCGAACTTCTGGGCCGCGAGGTCGCGCCGATCGTCCGCGAGGCGATGGCCGAGGAACCGCGCCGCGAAACTGTGCACTCGTGAAGGTTGAGTGCTGGCACTCGCGTGTATAGAGTGCTAGTCGACACCGGATATCGATGGCCCGGCACCCGCGACGACGGGGCATCGGCGGCCGGGGTCACGAACTACCTGAACTACAGCAACAAGGCGTTCCGGGGACCAGCCTCGGACCGACAATCGTGAAAGTGGAGGGCTCATCGTGGCAGGCGTGAACATCAAGCCGCTCGAGGACAAGATCCTCGTCCAGGCCGTCGAGGCCGAGACGACGACCGCCTCCGGCCTGGTCATCCCCGATACAGCCAAGGAGAAGCCCCAGGAGGGCACCGTGGTTGCCGTGGGTGAAGGCCGCGTGACCGACAAGGGAAATCGCATCCCTGTCGACGTCAAAGAGGGTGACACCGTCATCTACAGCAAGTACGGCGGCACCGAGATCAAGTACGCCGGCGAGGAGTACCTGATCCTGTCCGCACGCGACGTGCTGGCAGTCATCTCCAAGTAAGCCCCACGCTCTCCGCCCCGGTGTCCGGTTCCCCAGGACCCGGGGCGGAATGCGTTACGTCGTACTCCTAGGAGCCTGAAAGCCACATGTCCAAGCAAATCGAATTCAACGAGGTCGCACGACGCAGCCTCGAACGAGGCGTCGACAAGCTCGCCGACGCTGTCAAGGTCACCCTGGGACCCCGCGGTCGCCACGTGGTGCTGGCGAAGGCGTTCGGTGGCCCGACGGTCACGAACGACGGCGTCTCCATCGCCCGTGAGATCGACCTCGAAGATCCCTTCGAGAACCTCGGCGCCCAGCTGGTGAAGAGCGTCGCCACCAAGACCAACGACGTGGCCGGTGACGGCACGACCACCGCGACCGTTCTCGCTCAGGCACTGGTCAAGCAGGGCTTGAAGAACGTCGCGGCCGGTGCCAACCCCATCGCACTCGGCGTCGGCATCACCAAGGCCGTCGAGCACGTCTCCGAGGCACTGCTCGCCGCTGCCGTTCCGGTCGAGGGCGAGAAGTCCATCGCGCAGGTCGCCACGGTGTCCTCGCGCGACGAGGTCATCGGCCAGATGGTCGGCGAAGCGCTCACCCGCGTCGGCACCGACGGTGTCGTCACGGTCGAGGAATCCAGCTCGCTGGTCTCCGAGCTCGTCATCACCGAGGGCGTCCAGTTCGACAAGGGCTACCTCTCGCCGTACTTCGTCACGGACGTCGACAGCCAGGAAGCCGTCCTCGACGACGCGCAGATCCTGCTCTACCGCGACAAGATCAGCTCGCTGCCGGACTTCCTTCCCCTGCTCGAGAAGATCGCCGAGTCCGGCAAGCCCGTCCTCATCATCGCCGAGGACATCGAGGGCGAAGCGCTCTCCACGCTGGTCGTCAACTCGATCCGCAAGACCGTCAAGGCCGTCGCCGTGAAGGCGCCGTTCTTCGGTGACCGCCGCAAGGCGTTCCTCGAGGACCTCGCCATCGTCACCGGCGCCACGGTCATCAACGCGGACATCGGACTCTCGCTCAAGGACGCAGGCCTCGATCTGCTCGGCAGCGCGCGACGCGTCGTCGTCAGCAAGGACGAGACCACCATCGTCGAGGGTGCCGGCACCGCCGACGCCATCGCCGATCGCGTCGGTCAGCTCCGCCGCGAGATCGAGGCGACGGACTCCGACTGGGACCGTGAGAAGCTCGAGGAGCGCCTCGCCAAGCTCGCCGGCGGAGTCGCGGTCATCAAGGTCGGTGCTGCTACCGAGACCGATCTCAAGGAGCGCAAGTTCCGTGTCGAGGATGCGGTCAACGCAGCCAAGGCAGCCGTCGAGGAAGGCATCGTCTCCGGCGGTGGCGCCGCACTCGTGCACGCCAGCCGTGGACTGAAGGATCACCTCGGACTGACGGGCGACGAGGCCATCGGTGTCGAGGCCGTACGCCTCGCACTCCGCGCGCCGATGTTCTGGATCGCCACCAACGCCGGCGTCGACGGTTCCGTCGTCGTGGGCAAGCTCGTCGAAGCCGACGACGACACCGGGTTCAATGCCGCGACGCTCACCTACGGCAACCTCGTCGCCGACGGTGTCATCGACCCGGTCAAGGTCACTCGCTCCGCCGTGGTCAACGCCGCGTCCGTGGCGAAGATGATCCTGACGACCGAGTCGACCGTCGTCGACAAGCCCGAAGAGGTCGACGCCGACGCACAGGGACACGGTCACAGCCACTGACCGCTGTACCCCCGGCCCCTGACGGCCGGTGAATCACACGACAGAGGCCCCACCGGAGATCGTCCGGTGGGGCCTCTGTCGGTGGTGTGGGTGGTCGGTCGCGCTGGGGAGAGATCAGGAGGCGAGTCGGCGGCGGTTGCGGCGGGCCAGAACTTCGCGTTCGGTCTCCGACATCCCGCCCCAGATTCCGTAGGGCTCGCTGACCGCGAGCGCGTGGCTGCGGCATTGTGCGAGCACGGGGCAGGCGCGGCACATCTCCTTGGCTTTCATTTCGCGTTGCGCGCGGGCTCGACCTCGTTCACCATCAGGATGGAAGAACATCGACGAGTCGACTCCACGGCACGTGCCGTGCATCTGCCAATCCCAGATATCGGCATTGGGTCCGGGGAGGTGATTGGGCTGGGGCATTGTGTACTCCTAGTACTCTCACGCGCGGTCGTGAATTTCCTTGGTGCCGTTCACGATCTGTCGCAACCGTAGAGCGAGCCCGGAATAGCCGTCAACAGCCTCGATTCGTGGTGTGATCCATAGTCCGAGCAGGGATTATTTAACTCGGGCGACATTTATCTCTGGTTTCGAGCCCGTGTGGCAGGTACGTAACACGGCCGTCACGACGCGGACAACGGCCGGTCACATGGCACCGGCAAATGTCGTGACAATCGCTGTGTAAATTCGCGGGAAACTGCCGGAGACTATTCTGTTTCGCGTGCCGACATCGAGTGCCCGATCGCCCGATCCGACGTCCGTCGCGGCATGGTCCGGCGCCGTCGAGGCAGGAGCTCGGGGGTGGTATTCGGCGGCGTTCACCGGTGCCCGCGCGCTGCGGTCGGACCCCGACCCGGTCGTCCGCTCACTGTCGGCGAGCCTGGAAGGTTCCCTTCTCCGTCAGTTGGGGCGTCACGACGCGGCGTCCGTGCGCGACGGACTCGCTCTGCGGGAGAGCGGCTTCGGCCGAGGTGCGCTGCATCCCCGCGCGGTCGACGCGGTCGTGGACGCGTTGGTCGGTCTCGCCGCCGATGCGATCGGTCCGCGCCGGACATCGCGTGCCGACGTGTTGTTGGCCCGCGCCGAGGACGTCCTGACCGAGCACCCCGGCCACTCCCGCGTGTGGTTGCGGGTGTGGTGGGTCCGGGCCGAGGTGGCCATGGCGCGCGGAGACGGGGCGTCCGCTCTGTCCGCGGCGGCGCGCGCTGTCGAGGCATCGCGCTCGTACTCGTCGGAACGTCACCGCATCAAGTCCCGCCTCGTCCTGTGCGCAGCGCGCCTCGTGGCCGGCGAACACGGCGCGGCGGCAGTCGACGCACGATCGGTGCGAGTCGATGCCGAGGCTCTGGGGTTGCTGCCGCTGGCGTGGGCGGCGTCGTCGATCTCGGAAGCACTGGGTGAAACCGGAGCGGCGACCGTACGCGGCGCCCTGGAGGTTGCGATCCGGTCACGCGGAGGCGTTTTCTCGTGACGAGACCGGACGGTTCGCTAGACCGCGGAGGGGGGACGACTATCCTTGAGGCGTTCCACACCGGGCTGTCGGGGACCGGGGGGGAAGCGCGCCCGTTTCGGGGTGCGCCCGACGTGAGGTGGAGAACACACTGACAATGATTGTCACGGGTGAGGGGCTGGACTCGGCCGTCGCGGCAGCAGCGCGCGGTGACCGAGGGGCTCTCTCCGTCGTTCTCGAGAGCATCCGGCCAGTCGTCGTCCGGTACTGCCGGGCGCGCGTCGGCGCTGGTGAGAGGGGTCAACTCTCGGCCGACGACGTCGCCCAGGAGGTCTGTCTCGCGGTCATGACAGCGCTCCCACGCTACGAGGACCAGGGCCGCCCCTTCATGGCGTTCGTCTACGGAATCGCCTCCCACAAAGTTGCCGACGCCCATCGCAGTACTTCGCGTAACAAATCCGAACCCATGGCCGATGTACCGGATGTCATGTCCATCGAGGACGGCCCCGAGCAACGGGCGCTGGATTCGGAGGCAGGACGCCGCATGAACGAACTGCTGTCGACGCTGTCGGACAAGCACCGCGAGATCCTGGTGCTCCGCCTGATCGTCGGATTGTCGGCAGAGGAAACGGCCGCCGCCGTGGGTAGTACCGCAGGCGCCGTTCGTGTGGCGCAGCACCGGGCAATAGCGAAGCTGAAGAACGAAGTACTGGGAGCAGGTGACAAGTATGGCTAGGGACTCGTGGCGCGACAGCGCACAGTTCGGCGGCTCCGCACGCGGAGGCTCCGGCCGCCCCGACGCCTTCGGCGCGGGTGGCGCCGACCCCTTCGCCGCAGACGACGCCGAGTCGTCCGGCCCTATCGACATCATGGCCGTGCGCCGCGACGACGCTCTCATCGACGCGATCGCCGGCGACGGCCCGATCGCGACGGCCGACGCCGACGAGTACCGGCTGGCCAGCCTGCTCGCCGAGTGGCGGTCCGACATCCTCGCCGAACCGTTGCCGGAACGGCCCGATCTCGATCAGGTCTCCGCCGCGATCGATCTCGCTCTTGCCGAGGACGCACTGCACCGTCAGCGCACGCGCAGCAAGATGCGTCACCTGCGCCCGCTCGTGGGTGCCGCCGCTGCGGTCGCATTCCTCGCAGGCGGAGTCACCGCGTTCTCCTACAGCGCGATGCCCGGAGATCCGCTCTGGAAGGTGAAGGAAGTCGTCTTCACCCAGCAGGCGGATTCGACTGTCGCGCAGGTCGACACGACGACGGCGCTCCACGATGTCGAGGAGGCGCTTGCCCGCGGCGACGCGGAGTCGGCGAAGACTCGTCTCGCCGAGGCCGCGCAGCGCACCGGTGGCATCCGCGACGAGGACGAGCGTGCGCAGCTGCAGGACTGGTGGACTCGTCTGTCCGCCGAGCTGTCCAAGCTGACCGCTCCCGCCTCGGTGCCGCCGCCGGCCGCTCCCACGACGACCGTTCCGCCGATGCCCACCATCCCGGAGGACATCGTTCCGCAGATTCCTACCGACACGAGCATCCCGCTTCCGCAGTTGCCGCTCCCGACCGAGATCCCGACGCTGCCCACGGATATCCAGTTGCCGTTCCCGCTGCCGACGGACCTGCCGTTCCTGCCGCAGCCGACCACCGACGTGACCATCCCACCGGAGATCCTCCGGGCGCCCGCGCCCGCTCCGGAGACCACGACACCGGTCACTCCCAGCACGGTCGTCACCCCCAACTGAGGCATCCGCACCACGAAGAACGCCCGCAGACAGTGTCTGCGGGCGTTCTTCGTGTCTGTGTGAGACGGGCGTCTAGGTGTCGTACCCGTCCCCGTGCAGCGCATCGTTCATCGACGCGTCGGCGTAGCCGCGGCAGTAGTCCCACGTGACGTAGGCGTCGGGAATGGGGTCGTAGGCAGGCTCGTGCGGTCGTACGGTGCCGTCCACGAGCAGCTGGAGCAGGTTCGCTCGCAGCATGTCCCAGTCGTGGTAGTGGTCCTGCTGGCAGTCCTCGCAGCACACGACGAGTCCACGGACTCCGCGGTGCGCCAGGAGCGCTTCGTAGACGGCGAGGTCGGCCAGATCCTCCTCGACGGCCAGACGTTCCTGCGGGTCGAGGGGCTGACCGGGCTCGATGGCGTCGAGGGCGGCCGAAGGGTCGGCGGGATCGCCGGCGAAGGGATCCGGCGGCAGACCTGGAGGCAGTTGATCGCGCACGACTCCACGGTACGCAGCAAGGGCGGGTCTGCGCCAGCGGTACGGTGCCCACCTGGTCGGTGTGTCGCTCGGTGCGGGAGAGTGTGTCGCGCGCGTACAGGACGACCCCCGGCGCCGGATACGATGTACCGCGAGCGCGTGAGGGATTCTATCCGGGTCCCCGGTACCACCGTGCGCACCGACAGACCAGCTCAGGAGGGCCCTTCCGTATGAGTACCCCAGACAGGCCCGTGACTACCGCCGCAGACGCGTCCGCACGTGTGCGGACGGGCGGCGACGATCCGAACAAGGTCGCCATGCTGGGCCTCACCTTCGACGACGTCCTGCTGATTCCCGCGGCGTCGGATCTGATCCCCAGCAAGGTCGACACGTCGAGCCAGCTCACGCGCGAGATCCGTCTGCGGGTCCCACTGGTGTCCAGCGCGATGGACACGGTCACCGAGGCCCGCATGGCCATCGCCATGGCGCGCGCGGGCGGTATGGGAGTGCTGCACCGCAACCTGTCCGCGACGGACCAGGCCGCGCAGGTCGAGGTGGTCAAGCGGTCCGAGGCCGGCATGGTCACCGATCCCGTGACGTGCAAGCCGACCGACACCCTCGCCGAGGTCGACGCGCTGTGCGCCAAGTTCCGCATCTCGGGTCTGCCCGTGACCGACGAGCGCGGTGAACTGGTCGGCATCATCACCAACCGCGACATGCGCTTCGAGGTCGATCAGAACCGCAGCGTCGTCGAGGTCATGACGAAGGCTCCGCTGGTCACCGCGCAGGAAGGTGTCACCGCCGACGCGGCGCTGGGACTGCTCCGTCGCCACAAGATCGAGAAACTGCCCATCGTCGACGGCCACGGTCGTCTGACCGGCTTGATCACGGTCAAGGACTTCGTCAAGACCGAGCAGCACCCGTTCGCGACCAAGGACCGGGACGGCCGGTTGCTGGTCGGTGCCGCGGTCGGCGTCGGCGACGATTCGTGGGCACGCGCGATGGCTCTGACCGACGCGGGATGCGACGTCCTCGTCGTCGACACCGCGCACGGTCACAACTCGCAGGTGCTCGAGATGGTCAGCAAGATCAAGGCCGAGGTGGGCGACCGCGTGCAGGTCGTCGGCGGCAACATCGCGACGCGATCCGGCGCCCGTGCGCTGGTCGAGGCCGGCGCGGACGCGGTCAAGGTCGGTGTCGGTCCCGGGTCGATCTGCACCACGCGCGTCGTCGCCGGTGTCGGCGCCCCGCAGATCACCGCGATCCTCGAAGCTGTCGCCGTCTGCAAGGCGGCGGGTGTGCCCGTCATCGCCGACGGCGGTCTCCAGTTCTCGGGCGACATCGCCAAGGCTCTCGCAGCCGGAGCATCGACGGCGATGCTGGGGTCTCTGCTCGCCGGTACGGCGGAGTCGCCCGGTGAGCTGATCCTGGTCGGTGGGAAGCAGTTCAAGAGCTACCGCGGCATGGGTTCGTTGGGCGCCATGCAGGGCCGCGGCGCGACCAAGTCCTTCTCGAAGGACCGTTACTTCCAGGACGACGTGCTCGCCGAGGACAAGCTGGTGCCCGAGGGCATCGAAGGGCGAGTTCCCTTCCGCGGACCGCTGTCGCAGGTCATCCACCAGCTCACCGGCGGTCTGCGCGCGGCGATGGGCTACACCGGATCCAACTCGGTCGAGGAGTTGCAGGAGGCGCAGTTCGTGCAGATCACGTCTGCCGGGCTGAAGGAAAGCCACCCGCACGACATCACGATGACCGTCGAGGCACCGAACTACACTGCCCGCTGACCCGACTCCGACCGGAGTCGACCGCCCCCCGGCACTGCGCCGGCGGGGCTTACAGAAAGGACGCGCGTGCGCGACCTGGTGGAAATTGGCATGGGCCGCACGGCTCGTCGGACCTACGAGCTCGAGGACGTGGACATCGTCCCCTCGCGTCGTACCCGGTCGTCGAAGGAGGTGTCCACCGCGTGGCAGCTCGACGCCTACCGGTTCGACATCCCGATCGTCGCGCACCCGACCGATGCTCTGGTCTCCCCGTCCTTCGCCATCGAGCTGGGCAAGCGCGGTGGTCTCGGCGTCATCAACGGTGAAGGCCTGTGGAGTCGGCACGCCGACGTCGACTCGGTGATCGACCAGCTGGTCGACATCGCCCAGTCGGACGTCGACGCGGACGCACCGGTGGAACTGCTGCAGAAGTTGCACGCCGCACCGCTGCAGCCTGATCTGCTGGCCGCCGCGGTCGCGCAGGTGCGGGACGCAGGAGTGACGGTCGCCGTGCGCGTCAGTCCGCAGAACGCTCGCTCGCTGACTCCCGCGCTGGTGGCGGCGGGAGTCGACCTGCTGGTCGTGCAGGGCACGATCATCTCCGCCGAGCACGTGGGTCATCCCAGCGAAGAACCGCTGAACATGAAGACGTTCATCTCCGAACTCGACATTCCCGTCGTCGCCGGCGGAGTCAGCGACCACCGCACGGCACTGCACCTGATGCGCACCGGCGCTGCGGGTGTCATCGTCGGGTACGGCTCCACCGAGGGCGCGACCACGACGGGCGAGGTTCTCGGTATCGGTGTGCCGATGGCGACGGCGATCGCCGACGCCGCGGCCGCGCGCCGCGACTATCTCGACGAGACCGGCGGCCGGTACGTCCACGTCCTGGCCGACGGCGGCATCACGACGTCGGGAAATCTGGCCAAGGCCATCGCGTGCGGCGCCGACGCCGCGGTGCTCGGTGCTCCGCTCGCCCTGGCCGCCGAGGCTCCCGGCCGCGGGTGGTACTGGCCGTCCGCTGCCGCGCACCCGTCCATGCCGCGCGGTGCCTTCCTTCCGGTGTCGTTCGGCGACCGTCCGTCGCTCGATCGCGTTCTCTCGGGCCCGTCGAACGATCCGTTCGGGTCGCTCGATCTGGTCGGTGGCCTGCGCCGTTCGATGGCGAAGTCCGGCTACTCGGACCTCAAGGAGTTCCAGAAGGTCGGCCTGAACATCAGGGGTTGAGCTCACGGACAGGGCTGTATCCGGTTCCTGTCACCGCGGTTTACACGTACGCTATCGTGGTATCGATCACGTTTCGGGTGAACCAGGAGGTCTCGATGGGCGACAACAGGGATTACGACGTACTGGTCGTCGGATCCGGCTTCGGCGGCAGTGTCACGGCGTTGCGCCTCGTCGAGAAGGGCTACAAGGTCGGTGTTCTCGAAGCCGGTAGGCGGTTCGAGGACGCCGACTTCGCGGCAACCAGCTGGGATCTGAAGAAGTTCCTGTGGGCTCCGAAGTTGGGATGCTTCGGCATCCAGCGCGTCCATCTCCTGCGCGACTGCCTCATCCTCGCCGGTGCCGGGGTGGGCGGTGGATCGCTCAACTACGCGAACACGCTGTACCAGCCGCCGCGGTCGTTCTTCCAGGACCAGCAGTGGTCCCACATCACCGACTGGCACTCGGAACTGACGCCGTTCTACGAGCAGGCGCAGAAGATGCTCGGTGTCGTGCAGAACCCGCACATGACGCCCGCGGACGACGTCATGAAGTCCGTCGCCGAGGACATGGGCGTCGGACACACCTTCATCCAGACGCCTGTCGGTGTCTTCTTCGGCGACGAGCCGGGCAAGACCGTTCCGGACCCCTATTTCGGAGGGGTGGGCCCGGACCGAGCCGGCTGCATCGAGTGCGGCGAGTGCATGACGGGGTGTCGACACAACGCGAAGAACACCCTGCTGAAGAACTACCTCGGGCTCGCCGAGCGTGCCGGCGCCGACATCGTTCCGATGACCACGGTGACCGACCTGACGCCGCGCCCCGACGGATCCTGGGTCGTCGCCACGCAGCGCACCGGCGCGTACGTGAAGAAGGACCGCAGGACGTACACGGCGGGCCACGTCGTGCTCGCCGCCGGTACCTGGGGCACCCAGCAGTTGATGCACAAGTTCCGGGACAACGGCTCGCTGCCCGGGCTCTCACCCACCGTGGGCCGTCTGACCAGGACCAATTCCGAGTCCATCGTGGGCGCGGGGAAGCTGACGTACGACCCGTCGATCGACCTCACTCGCGGTGTCGCGATCACCTCGTCGTTCCACCCCAGCGAGGACACCCACATCGAGCCGTGCCGCTACGGCAAGGGCTCCAACGCCATGGGTCTGCTGCAGACGCTCATGACCGACGGCGGCGGACGCACACCGCGCTGGCTGAAGTTCCTGGGCGAGGTCGTCAAGAACCCTCTTCGATTCCTGCGCATGATGAACACGCGGCACTGGAGCGAGCGCACCATCATCGCGCTGGTGATGCAGAACCTCGACAACTCCATCACCACCTTCACCAAGCGTGGTCTGTTCGGGCGTCGTCACGTCAGCAGCAAGCAGGGACACGGCGAGCCGAATCCGACGTGGATCCCGATGGGCAACGAGGCCACCCGCCGCATCGCGAAGAAGATCGACGGCATCGCCGGCGGTACGTGGGGAGAGGTCTTCAATATTCCTCTCACCGCCCACTTCCTCGGCGGATGCGTCATCTCGGAGGACGTCGAGAACGGTGTCATCGACCCGTACCACCGCGTGCACAACTACCCGACGCTGAGCATCGTCGACGGATCGTCGGTGTCGGCCAACCTGGGCGTCAACCCGTCGCTGACCATCAGCGCACAGGCGGAGCGGGCAGCATCGCTGTGGCCCAACAAGGGGGAGAAGGACCTGCGTCCAGCGCAGGGGCTGCCCTACGAGCGCATCGAGCCCATCGCTCCCCACAAGCCGTTCGTCCCGGTGCACGCACCGGGCGCGTTGATGCTGCCGATCGTCGAGATCAGGACCCCCTCGTCGCCCACCGTGGCGTCGTCACGCGTCGGTGCTCCCGTCGGTAGCACCGGCGCGGCGTGAGGTCGGGCGCGCTCACTAGAGTGGTGCGCGTGACCGACTCCCAGCCGCAGGATTCCGCCCTCGAGAACACCGATCCGGTACTCGTCGTCGACTTCGGTGCGCAGTACGCGCAACTGATCGCTCGACGCGTCCGTGAAGCTCGGGTGTTCTCGGAGGTGGTGTCCCACACGATGACCGTCGAGGAGATCGCAGCCCGGAATCCGGCTGCCATCGTCCTCTCCGGCGGACCGTCGAGTGTCTACGCAGAGGGTGCTCCCCAGCTCGATCCCGCGCTGTTCGACCTGGGGATTCCCGTGTTCGGCATCTGCTACGGCTTTCAGGCCATGGCGGGGGCGCTCGGTGGAACGGTGAGCCACACCGGGACACGCGAGTACGGCCGCACCGACCTCGACGTGTCCGGCGGAACGCTGCACGACGGACTGCCGTCCACGCAGCCCGTCTGGATGAGTCACGGTGACGCCGTCACCGAGGCGCCGGAAGGCTTCGAGGTGGTGGCCAGCAGCGCCGGGGCCCCCGTGGCCGCGTTCGAGAACCGAGCACGACGGTTGGCGGGCGTCCAGTACCACCCCGAGGTGCTGCACTCCCCGCACGGACAGCAGGTGCTCTCACGGTTCCTGCACGAGATCGCCGGCATCGCGCCGACGTGGACCGCGGCGAACATCGCCGACGCGCTCGTCGACCAGGTCCGAGAGCAGGTCGGCAACGGTCGCGCCATCTGCGGTCTGTCGGGCGGCGTGGACTCCGCGGTCGCGGCCGCTCTCGTCCAGCGCGCCATCGGAGATCGCCTGACCTGCGTCTTCGTCGATCACGGACTGCTTCGCGCCGGCGAGCGTGAGCAGGTGCAGCAGGACTTCGTCGCCGCTACGGGCGCGCGGCTGGTCACGGTGGACGCCGTCGACGTGTTCCTGCGGGAACTCGACGGAGTCACCGACCCGGAGACCAAGCGCAAGATCATCGGCCGGGAGTTCATCCGTGCGTTCGAGGGTGCGGTGACCACGGAGCTCGGTGACACCGCGGCGCAGGGGGAGTCGATCGACTTCCTCGTCCAGGGCACCCTCTACCCCGACGTGGTCGAGTCCGGTGGCGGCAGCGGGACGGCCAACATCAAGAGTCATCACAACGTCGGCGGGTTGCCGGAGGATCTGCAGTTCTCGCTCGTGGAACCGCTTCGACTGCTGTTCAAGGACGAGGTCCGCGCCGTCGGCCGCGAGCTGGGTCTGCCCGAGGACATCGTTGCCCGGCAACCGTTCCCGGGCCCGGGTCTGGCCATCCGCATCATCGGATCCGTCACCCCGGACCGCCTGGAGACCCTGCGCCACGCCGATGCCATCGCACGGGAAGAGCTGACGATGGCGGGTCTGGACTCGCAGATCTGGCAGTGCCCCGTGGTGTTGCTCGCCGATGTGCGCAGTGTCGGTGTCCAGGGCGACGGCCGCACCTACGGGCACCCCATCGTGCTGCGTCCGGTCTCGAGCGAGGACGCGATGACCGCGGACTGGACTCGACTTCCCTACGACGTTCTCGAGCGCATCTCCACTCGTGTCACCAACGAGGTCCGCGAGGTCAATCGGGTAGTCCTCGATGTCACGAGCAAGCCGCCGGGCACCATCGAATGGGAATGACGGTGTCGGCGGCTCGGTCGGTCTAACGGTGGCCGGTGCGTCGTCGGACGGGCGCCAGGACCAGCGCGACCCCCACGACGACGGCGACCACCAGGAGTGTCCAGCCCGACACGAGGCCGGACACGATCGCGGTGGGGTTCGATCCGACGATGGTCGGAACGGCGAGCAGTAGGGCAGCGATCCCTGCGAGTAGCAGAACCAGGGACGGCCGGCGCCTGGTCGTACCGGCCTGTGTCGCGTCGTCGGTCGTCGTGTCATCCACGGTGCACCTCCAGATTTCCCATCGCGGTGTTCGCATCGATTGTGAGAACCGGTCCGTCCGGCCCGTCGGTACCGCCGTCGACACTCGTTCCGTCGCCCATGCAGTCGGTGTTGCCCAGTGCGCTGTCGCAGGTGACGATCACGTTCATCGTCGGCGGGACGATGATCTCGGTGTTGCCCACGGCCTTGTCGACACTGACCGAACGGTCCTCGGTGAGGGTCAGGCCGGTCAGGTCGAGCGAGAAGTTGCCCACTCCCGATTCGTACGTCGGCTGCAGGGCGGCCATCGTCGTGGGTCTGACGTCCACGTTGCCCATGTTCGGTGAGTTCATACCCGAGACGTCGATGTCCGACATGTCGACGAGGGACGACACGAGAACGAAGCCGGCCAGGGGCGCCGCGACGACGAGCAGTCCGTAGCCGCGTCGGGTGAACGCACCGATCAGGAGTCCGGCCCCGACGACGGTCAAGGCCACCGCTCCGACCCTCGGTGCCGTCACGACGGTACTTCCGGTGATCGCTCCGACGGCCACCGTCACAGCCGAGGCGATGATGGCCAGGCCGATCACCGTCGAGGTCAGGTGCGAGGTGTTCTTCGGTCGGACCGCCGGGACGAATGGCTTGCCGGGTTCGGGAAGGTCCCACGCGAACGGCGCGACTCCCAGCGGATCCCACTCCGGCGGTGAGTTCGGATGGACCGGAGCGGTGCCCTCGTCCTTGGACAGCGACACCGGGGCGGCCGTCGGCTCGTACCGGTCGGGGAGCGTCGAGAAGGCAGTCCAGGGCGCGGGATCGGCAGTCGGTCCCGCCAGGTCGGCCGATGACGGTGCATCGGGAGTTCTGCGATAGAGGAAGTACAGGCCGCCGAGCATCGCCAGCGTGGACACCAGTCCGGACCCCATCCCCAACGGACCGACGCTGACCGCGGCGATCACGAGGGCGACCGTCAGGACGACGGCACTGGTGTGCGAATCCGACGTCCGACCGCGTCCGAGCAGCGACTCGGCCGGGGACACGGTGTCACCGCGACGCGGAAGTACCAGCCACGCCGCGAGATACAGCACGATGCCCGAACCGCCGAACAGCGTCGACACGACGAAGGCGACGCGCACCAGGACCGGGTCCACGCGGTAGCGGTGGCCGATGCCGGCAGCGACTCCGGCTCCGGGGCCCTGATCGGACAGACGGACGGGACGAGTGCGCCAGAGTTCGGACAGCTGGGCGGATGCGGTGGCTGTGGTCATGACGACCATCCTGCGTCCCGGGCGGGTCCCGGCACATCGGGGCGAACCCTGATTTCGTGAGGGCTGCAGACGGTCGTATGGGGGTGAACCCTGATACCGCGCGGCACATTTTCGTGTCAGGATCGACGCGTGTCCACCCTGCCCGCACTCGAGCCGTTACCGTCGGCACCTCTGCCGACGCCTGTTCTGACGCGCCGTGCCGCGGGACGCATCGTCGGCGGTGTCGCCGGCGGAATCGCGGATCACCTCGGGGTCGACGTCTTCCGGGTGCGTGTCGTGTTCGCCGTGCTGTGCGCTGCGGCCGGTGCGGGTATCGCCGCCTACGGTCTGCTGTGGGTCTTCACGTCCGCCGGTGACGACGTCCGTAAACCGGATCGCGCGGAGCGTCGACGCGCGTACGGGCTTCTCGTCCTGGGCATCGGCGGCGCCGTCGCCCTGGGGTCGGGTCTGAGCGGCAACTCGTCGACCATCGTGGCCCCCGTCGTCGTCGTCGCTATCGGCGCGACGCTGGTGTGGCGCGAGTTCGACTCCGCCGGTGCGCATTCGGCGGGATCGCCGCGGCCGCGCTCGGCCAGGACCTCGGTCCTGGGGTGGGCGCGCATCGTCTCCGGCGTCACCCTCGTGGTCATCGGACTGTGCGTCGTGGTCGTGGCGCGAGTCGACGTCCAGGCGCTGCGTTCGTCGCTCCTCGCGGTGGTGGTGACTCTGGTCGGCGCGGTCCTGCTCACGGTGCCTCTGTGGATGCGGTTGTGGCGGGCTCTCGGTGAGGAACGGTCGGCGCGTATACGCAACGACGAGCGAGAAGACATCGCCTCGCACCTGCACGACTCCGTGTTGCAGACCCTGGCGCTGATCCAGAAGCAGAGCACCGACTCCGCCGAGGTGCTGAGGCTGGCCAGAAGTCAGGAGCGCGAACTGCGAAAGTGGCTGTTCGGAGGCAGCGAGACCGACCACGCATCGCTCGTGCGGGCGCTGGCCACGATCGCCGGTGAGGTCGAGGACCACTACGGTGTGACCGTGGATCCGGTGACCGTGGGCGACGTCGAACTGGACCAGCCGTCCGAGCGCTCGGGCATCACCCGCGAGGTCTCGACGGCACTGCTGGGAGCCACCCGCGAAGCATTGGTCAACGCTGCCAAGCATTCCGGCGTGATGTCGATCGACCTCTACGTCGAGGCCGGTTGCGATGCGGTGGACGTGTTCGTCCGCGATCGTGGGTGCGGGTTCGATCCCGATTCGGTCTCCGAGGACAGGCAGGGCCTCGCCCGAAGCGTCCGCGCACGCATCGAACGTCGAGGGGGAGCGGTGAACATCAGGTCCGCACCCGGTAAGGGGTCCGAGATCCACATCCGCGTGCCTCGCGACATGGGGGCGACACGTCACGACAGAGAGGAACGTTCCGCGTGAGCTGTCGAGTTTTCCTGGTCGATGATCACGGGGTGTTCCGCTCGGGTGTGCGAGCAGAACTCGCGCGGGAGAAGGACATCGAGGTGGTCGGCGAAGCCGGCGGCGTCGCCGACGCCGTCCGGGGCATCGACGCCACGACGCCCGACGTGGTGCTGCTCGACGTGCACATGCCCGACGGTGGGGGAGTCGCGGTGCTCCAGTCGATCGCCGAGGGCCCGGTCTGCTTGGCGCTCAGCGTGTCCGACGCCGCCGAGGACGTCATCGCGGTCATCCGTGCCGGTGCGCGCGGATACGTCACCAAGACCATCTCGGGGTCCGACCTGGCCGACGCCGTGCGCCGCGTGGCGGGCGGCGACGCCGTGTTCGGGCCTCGTCTGGCCGGTTTCGTGCTCGACTCCTTCACCGGACGCTCGTCGGTGCCGGAGCCACCACTGGATCCGGAGCTCGACTCGCTGACACCCCGGGAACTCGAGGTGCTCCGGCTGCTCGCCCGCGGTTACACCTATCGGGAGATCGCCGAGACCCTCTTCATCTCGATCAAGACCGTCGAGACGCATGCGTCCAATGTCCTGCGGAAGACACAGCAGTCCAACAGGAATGCTCTGACCCGGTGGGCGCACCGTCGGCGCATCGAATGACGCGCGGCACTCTCGCTGCGACGATCGTCGGGCTCGGCGGGATCGCTGTCGGACTGGCTGCCGTCGTGGCGTCATGGGTGGACATCCCGTCGATCCTGGTGGTCGGGCCCGCGTCGTTCGCGCCGATCCTGCTGTGTGCGACCGTCGTCGGGGCCGTGGTCTGCGTCGTCGCACGACGGTGGTTGCTGGCTGCCGTGTCGGCAGTGGTTCTGGCCGTCGCGTCGATCGTGGTGGTGCCGCTGTACGTGCCGGGCGCCGCGGGACTCGCGTCGGCCCAGACGGGCGGCGAGGTGAGGATCATGCAGGCCAACGTCATGCTGGGTCGTGCCGACGCCGGCGCTCTGGTGTCGACGGTGCGTGAGCGTGAGATAGACGTCGTCACCATCGAGGAGATCACGCCGGAGTCGGTGGCGCTCTTCGAGGATGCGGGTCTCGACGAGGCGCTGCCCTACAAGTTCGTGGCTCCCTATCCGGGCGGCGCCGGCGCCGCGATCTACAGCAGATTCCCGGTGTCCAACGGTCGGGAACTGCCGGGTTTCCTGCTCGCCGGCGTCACGGTCGATCTCGATGTGGGTGCGGCGCAGCCTCTTCGCGCCTACGCGGTGCATCCGATCCCGCCCTATCCCACTCCGACGCCGGTGTGGGCGTCGGAGTTGGACCTCGTCGCCGACGAGATGTCGGCCGCGGCGTCACGTCCTGGCAGCGTCGTGATCGGCGGCGACTTCAACTCCACGCATGCGCACTCGCGGTTCCGGAACCTGTTGTCCGACGGGTGGGTCGACGCCGCGGACGCCGTGGGTGCCGGTGTTCTGCCGACCTATCCGATGGACAAGTGGTACCCGCCCGTCGTCGGTATCGACCACGTCGTGGTGCGCGACGCGGGTGTGCGATCGCTCGACGTCGTGGACATCGCCGGGTCGGATCATCGGGGGCTGATCGCCGCCGTCACCGTCCCGACCATGCCCTGACCTCTCCGTCCCGGGGTTACAGGACGAGGACGAGCACGATCAGTAGGAGCAGGACGACGCCGCCGATCGCCAGGTAGAGGGGCAGGCCGGCGGGCGGAGTGACCTTTTTCGGCGCCTTCGTCTCGAAGGCGGGCGGCGAGTACGTCGGGCGCTGAGTCGGGGCGGCGGAATCGGTGGGCGACGCTGCGGTGGGACGCGGAACCCGGTCGAGCGGTGTGGCGGTGTCGGCAGCCGGAAGTCCGGTCATGGTGCGGCCGTGGATGCGTTCGCCGCGACGCGAGGTGCCCGGAACCCGTGAGCCCCGCAGAGCCCAGAACGGAACCTGACCGTCGGCGGCGCGCAACGGCTGGTTGATCACGGAGGTGGCACTGCCGTTCTTGCCGACGGCGAGGGTGACGAAGCGGGTGCGCACCTCGGCCATCGTGGGTCGACGAGCCGGGTCGGGTTCGAGCATGTGCAGCAGAGTCGCCGTCATCGTCCCGCTCTTGCGCGGCGGGATGATGCGTCCGCCCGCGACGCGGTGCAGGAGGGCGATGGAGTCCGCGTCGACGCCGAAGGGCGGCTGTCCCTCCGTCGCCGTGTACAGCGTGGCGCCGAGGGAGAAGACGTCGCTGGCCTCGGTGGGGTCACCGCCTCGCGCTACCTCCGGCGCGAAGTAGGCGGGGGTGCCGGTGATGACGGCGCTGTTCTCCTCGTGCGTGTCGGTTTTCGCGCGGGAGATGCCGAAATCACTGATCTTGACCATGCCCAGCGCGCTGCCGCGGTCGGCGACGAGAATGTTGCCGGGCTTGATGTCGCGATGGACGATGCCGGCGGCGTGTGCGGCGGTCAGCGCATCGGCGATCTGCGCGCCGATCTGGATGACCTCGTCCGGGGGAAGTGTCTCGGCGATGTTGAGTGCCATCGCGAGGCTGCGGGCAGGCAGGTACTCCATGATCAGCCACGGCTCACCGCTGTCGAGGGCGACGTCGTGCATGGCGATCGCGTGCGGGTTGTTCAGCTGGGCGGCCATGCGGCCTTCGCGCATGGCGCGTTCACGGATCTCGCGAGCCTCGTCGGGCGAGAGGTCGACGGTGGAGGTGGCCTGTTTGACGGCCACCTTGCGGCTCAGGAGAGTGTCCCCGGCCAGCCAGACGGCACCCATTCCGCCGCCACCGAGCTTGGAGTCCAGACGGTAACGCCCGGCGAGAAGGTAGTCGGGTCCGATGACCGGTCGCGCACGCCGGGAGCCGGCCACCGCTCCGTTGGGCTGCTCTTGGTCCGTCACGATGTTCGAGGTTATCGGACACGTCGACGAAGCGATGGTCGGGGCTGTCACCTGCAGGTTTCCAGGCGTCTTGACGTGTGAACCGGCAGGGGCTTTACTGGAGTTCGTTCGAAAGTATGTTCGAATTCTCGGTCTTCCCCCGGGGTCTCGATTGTCCCGACCTGGGAGTGCGTATGCCTGTTTCCGTTGATTTCGAAGGTCTCGAGGGCCTGTCCCGCAGCGAGCGTATCGAGATGCTGCGACGTCGTATCCACTCGACGCCGCCGTCGGCTTCGGCGCAGCCGACTCCCGCGCAGCCGGTCAGCCTCACCGCCACGGCCGCCGCCCCTGAACGCGAGCCTGCCCCGAGGCGCGTGCGTCCCGTGCTCCCGGTGCCGGCAGCGTTGTCGGCGCTGCTCCCCGAGGGCGGTCTGGCGCGCGGGTCGGTGGTGTCGGTGTCGGGAGCGGGGTCGCTCCTGCTGGGCATCCTCGCCGCGGTCACCGGGTCCGGTCGACACGCCGCCGTCATCGGTCTGCCTCGGCTGGGTCTGCTGGCCGCGTCGGAGATGGGTGCGCAACTGCACCGCGTGGCGCTGGTTCCTGATCCTGGACCCGATCCGGTGGAGGTCGCGGCCGTCCTGCTCGACGGTATCGACCTGGTGGTGCTCGGGCTGGGTGGCAGCGCGGTTCCGCCGTCGCGAGCTCGTGCCGTGGTCGCCCGTGCCCGCAACAAGGGTGCGACGCTGATCGTCACCGACGGTCGGTGGGACGGGGCCGAGTTGCGGCTCGATGCCCGGATCGACGGCTACGACGGGCTCGGGTCGGGTGCCCGCACGGGACACGGCCGGGTGCGCGCGGTACATCTCGGTGTCGAGGTCCAGGCCCGCGCGTCGCGTCCACGCCGTGGCCGGTTGACGCTGACGTCGACGGGTTCCGGCGTCGAGTGGGGAACGAAGGCCGATCCTGTTCTCGAAGCCCTGCCATCATGACCAGCCCTGCTGCCGCTCGGCGCAGCCGAGTCCTGGCGGTGTGGTGCCCCGACTGGCCGGCCGTGGCAGCGGCGGCCGCAGCCGATATTCCGGCGTCGGCCCCGGTGGCCGTCGTGTCGGCGAACCGGGTCGTCGCCTGTTCGGCGACGGCGCGGACCGAGGGCGTCCGCCGCGGTGCGCGCCGACGTGAATCGCAGGCCCGATGCCCGGAACTGTATGTGGCACGGGCCGATCCGGATCGTGATGCTCGTCTGTTCGAACCGGTCGCGTCCGCGGTGGACGAGGTGGTGCCCGGTATCGAGGTACTGCGTCCGGGGCTCCTGCTGCTGTCGGCGCGCGGTGCGGCGCGGTACTTCGGGTCCGAGGAGGCCGCGGCGGAGAGGCTCGTGGACACGGTCGCCGCGGTCGGCGTCGAGTGCCAGGTGGGAATTGCCGACGAGGTGAGCACCGCGGTGATCGCGGCGCGTCACGGCGCCGTCGTTCCGCGGGGCAGCGGTGCACAGTTCCTCGCGCCGCTCCCGGTGTCCGAGCTGTCCGCCGAGCCGTCTCTCGCCGCTCCGGACCGGATCGAGCTGGTGGATCTGCTGATCCGGCTCGGACTGCGCACCGTCGGAGACTTCGGCGCGCTGTCGCCCGTGGACGTCGCTTCGCGCTTCGGCACCGACGCAGTCCTCGCTCACCGCAGCGCGCGAGGTGAGCCGGAACGTCCACCGTCGGCACGCGTGCTTCCGCCCGACCTCGATGTCGAGTACCTCTGCGATCCACCGATCGATCGTGTCGACGCCGCAGCCTTCGCCGGCCGCGCCCTGGCGGAGAAACTGCACGTCACTCTGTCGGCAGCCGCGGTGGCGTGTACCCGGTTGCTGGTGCAGGCCAGCACCGCCAACGGCGAGCACCTCTCGCGCACGTGGCGGTGTGCCGAGCCGCTGACTCCGGAAGGCACCGCGGATCGAGTGCGGTGGCAGCTGGACGGGTGGCTCACCGGCCGCGCCGCGAACAAGCCCACCGCCGGCATCGTGGTGCTGCGTCTCGAGCCGGTGGAGGTGGTGTCGGCGGGGGCGCTGCAGTTGGGGTTGTGGGGCGGTGTCGGCGACGAGGACGAGCGCGCCCGACGCGCTCTGGTGCGCGTTCAAGGCCTGCTGGGCGGCGACGCCGTGCAGGTGGGTGTTCTCAGTGGTGGTCGCGGGCCGGGGGAGCGCGTGACGATGCTTCCGTGGGGTGACGAGCCGATTCCCGACGCCGACCCCACCGCGCCGTGGCCGGGCCGACTTCCGTCGCCGTCACCGTCGGCACTGATGCCGACGCGTCCGGAGATCACGGTGTCCGACGCGTCGGGAATCGCGGTGCAGGTCACCGAGCGCGGCATGTTCGACCGTGTGCCCACGCGGGTCGACTGGGGTTCTCGCAGTTGGACTCTGCACGGGTGGGCGGGTCCGTGGGCGGCGGACGAGCGGTGGTGGGATCTGGGTGCGACGTCGACGGCTCGACAGGTTGCGCGGGCGCAGGTGCTGCTCGAGGACACCCGGGCGCTCCTGGTGTTGCACGACAGTGGACGCTGGTTCGTGGAAGGGATCTACGAATGACGGCGGAACGGGCACGCGAGAGGGTCGGCGAGGCCACGATCCTGCATGCGGACCTGGATTCCTTCTATTCCTCCGTCGAGCAGCGCGACGACCCGTCGTTGCGCGGGCGGCCGGTCATCGTCGGCGGCGGAGTGGTCCTCGCCGCCAGCTACGAGGCCAAGGCATACGGGGTCAAGACCGCGATGGGTGGACGTCAGGCCCGTGCGCTGTGTCCACAGGCCGTGGTGGTGCCGCCCCGGATGAGCGCGTACTCGCAGGCGAGCAAGGACGTCTTCGCAGTGTTCGAGAACGTCACCCCGCTCGTCGAGGGCATCTCCATCGACGAGGCCTTTCTCGACGTCACCGGCCTCGCGCGGCTGTCGGGATCCCCGTCCGACATCGCCCGCGACCTGCGCCGCACCGTCGCCGAGGACGTCGGACTGCCCATCACGGTAGGCGTGGCGCGCACCAAGTTCCTGGCGAAGATCGCCAGTGCCGTCGCCAAGCCCGACGGCCTGCTGGAGGTCCCGCCCGACCGCGAACTCGAGTTCTTGCACCCACTGCCCGTGGAGCGGATGTGGGGAGTCGGCCGGGTCACCGCGGACAAGTTGCACGCTCAGGGAATCCGCACGATCGGAGAGTTGGCCGCGCACCATCCGGGCGCACTGGCATCCGTCCTGGGGACGGCTGCAGGGAGTCATCTGCACGCACTGTCCCACGGCATCGACGCCCGCCGAGTCAGCACCGGGCGGAGTCGTCGCTCCGTCGGAGCTCAGCATGCTCTGGGGCGTCGGCACAAGGACCCGGCGGACATCGACGCGGCTCTGGTCGCCCTGGTCGACCGCGTCACCTATCGGATGCGTAAGGGAGACCGAGCCGGACGCACCGTCACGCTGCGTCTGCGCTTCGACGACTTCACCCGCGCGACGCGATCGACCACCCTGACACGCGCGACCGCGGACACCCACCTCGTTCTCACCGCTGCTCGGTCACTGCTCGCAGCATCGATGTCGACGATCACGATGCAGGGTCTGACTCTGGTCGGCGTTGCTGTGTCCAATCTGGAGGACGGTTCGGCGCACCAACTGGAACTGCCGTTCGGTCCCGCGGAGGACGAGCATCCGACGATCGACCGAACGGCCCTGGACAACGCGCTGGACGGCGTGCACCGGAAGTTCGGGTCGTCGGCAGTGACACGCGGGGTCCTGCTCGGGCGCGAGGAGCGTCCCTCGGTGCCCATGCTCCACGACCAGTAGCGTGGACGGTCTATGAACATGACCGACGGTGTGGTGAACGTTGACGGGGTACTGCTGCACTACCGGGATTCCGGTGGCGAGGATGTACTGGGCGTTCCCGTCGTCCTCGTGCACGGCATGGGCGGCGACGGCGGAACGTGGAACACGTTCGCCCGCAGACTGATTCGTCGGGGTCGACGCGTCGTGGTACCGGATCTGCGTGGGCACGGCCGCAGCGGCCGCGCCCCGAGCTACCTCTTCGAGGAGTTCGGCCGCGACATCGAAGCGCTGATCGACCACCTGTCCCTGTCTCGCGTCGACATCGTCGGGCACTCGCTGGGCGGCCATGCAGCAACGCTGGTGGCGCAGCGGAGACGGTCCGTCGTACGCAAGCTGGTCGTCGAGGAAGCGCCGCTACCGATCCGGCCGGGCGACGCTGCACCGTCGATCGCGACCAGGTTTCCCTCCGCCCGCGAACTGCTGCACGCCACGACCAGTGCGATCCGTCATCCGCGCGCTGTCCTGGCATTCGACCGTTCGATGACGTCGTCGGCGTTGGCGCAGTTCCGTGCACCCGACGCGCGGTGGTGGGAAGCGTTGGGAGACATCGATGCCGACGTCCTGCTCGTCGTGGGAGGGCCGACCGGGATGGTGGACCGGACCCGGCTCGCCGCGATGACTGCACGGCTGGCGCGGAGCCGTGTCGTCGCCGTGGACAGTGGGCACAGTGTGCACCGCGATCGCGCGGACGACTTCGATGCTGCAGTCGGGCCGTTTCTCGCCGCGGACTGACACGGGCGGTCGATCGCTGTGACGCGGTCCAGACCTCGTCGACTTCACCCCGCGCGGGGCATCGCCGTCGCTACGGTCGTCGCCATGACGAGCCCCGAGAAGTTCACTCCGACACGGCGAGACGCGGCACTGGCGGCGTGGGCCTCGATGTATGCGGTGTCCGAGCTCAGCCTCATCCGCACGACCGGGCAGGGTGGGGCCGCCTACGCGCAACTCCAGGTGTGCCCGTCGGGCGCTCGGTACCGGGCCGTCGTCGAGAACATGAGCCCGCGGGCTGCGCGAGAGCTCACCAACGGATATCACGCCAACTTCCACCACCCCGTGCTCTACGCCAAGGCGCTACGCATGGGCGCAGTGCGGCTGGCGGAACTGGTGCCCGTGTCACCGACGCTGCGCCGCGTACTCGTGGCCGCGCCGGCCGTCGCGGCGACGGCGGACATCACCGAGAACGTCGTCAACCTCTACATCCACGAGGACGTCGCCCGCATCACCGACACCACTGCGCGGGTGTCCAGCGTGCTGAGCGTCGTCAAGTGGACAGGCACGGTCGGGCCACTGATCTACATGACGACGCAGTTCGTGCCGTTCTGGTTCCGGGCAGTCGCGGCGCGGTTGTCCCGACGCTGACGCCGACAGACCGACACCCGGGGAGGGGTGCGGTTATCTTCGAGGGATGCGCACCCCCCGTCCGGCAACGGCACTGTCTCTGCGCAGCCGTATCCGCCTGCTGACGGTCAGTGTCGCGGCACTGGCGGTGGCGATCTGTTCGGTCGTGATCTACATGGTCACCGAGGACGCGTTGCGCACCCAGCTCTCCGATCGCGTCGGTCGTGACGCCGACAAGCTGATCGAGAGCGATTCCTCGGGCCTCTCGCCCGCCGCCTTCGGGTTCGCCGCCGGCACGGGCGCCAGCCGGAGCTTTCTGCGCGTCGGTGTGGTCAGCGCCGACGGTGACGTCTACTCCGCCACCGGCACCTTCGAACCGTTCGCCACCTCGGACGGGGTGCTCGAGGCACCCGTCGCGTCGGTGGTCTCGGGCGAGACCGACCGCATCGTCACGGATCTGAACGGCTACGCCGTGGCCATCGAAAAGGCGCCCAGTGGGTCGACCGTGCTGGTCGCCGAGTCGTACGACTCGCTGTCGGGGGTGCTGTCGGGTCTGCTCGTCATCTTCGTCACGGTCGGTGGGGCGCTGGTGATCGTGGCCGGGATGGCGGGGTACCTCGTCGCGATGACGGGACTACGACCGGTGGGTCGACTGACCCGCGCCACCAGACGCATCACCGAAACGGGAGATCTGAGCCCCGTCGACGTCGCGGGAGACGACGAGTTGGCGCATCTCGCCGATCGCTTCAACGACATGCTGGCCGCGCTGACGCGCTCACGGCAAGCGCAGAACCACCTCATCGTCGACGCGGGCCGTGAACTGCTCGCCCCGTTGACGGCGTTGCGTACCAACATCGAGCTACTGATCGAACTCGGCGAGCCAGGCCGAACAACGGTACCGCTCGACCCGGAGGCCGTCGATCAGCTGCGCCGCGACATCGTCGATCAACTCGACGAAGTGGCGCAGCGCATCCACCGCCTGGTCGACGATGCGCGTGAGGCTCACACACAGGAGGCGTAGGAGGCCGGCGGGCGTCCCACCAGTGCCGTGAACGCGCGGATCAGGTGGCTCTGATCCGAGTACCCGAGCACTGCGGCCAGCGCCGCCCAGTCGACCGGTCCGCCCGCGTGCGCCGCCGCGGCGACGTCGAGCAGACGGAACCGCTGCACGACCCATTTCGGTCCGACGCCGACGTACTCGGTGAACTGACGCTGCAGCGTGCGCAGACCGACGCCGGACAGTGCGGCGAGGTGGTCGGCGCGCGTGATCGACGGATCCGCCTCGGCCAGCTCGACCAGCCGAGCGATCTCGGATGCGACGGGGTCCGGCGGTGGGCACCGCTCGACGAGCCAGCGATCGAGGATGTGCGCGGCCGTGACGATGTCGACGGAGGGATCGAGGAGGCGAGCAGCCACCTCGGCGTCGTCCGCTCCGCATGCAGGAAAACCGGTCACCTCGCCCACGGGAACGATCCGGTCGGTGAGATCACGAACTTCGCCGCCGAGGAACGGCCGGAATCCGCCGGGCCGGAACGCCGCCGCGACGGTGCGCCCCTGCCCGGTGAGGCGCCGTTCGAACCGGCTCCGCATGACACCGTTGACCAACAGACGCGGACGGCCGTCGTGCACTTCCGCGGTGAGGTGCACGACCGGCCGCGGAACGACCTCCTGCACATGGGGTTCGGGACAATCCCAGACCACGGACCACATGTAGTCGACGAATCCGGAGATCACCGGCGACGGTCCCACTCGGCCGACGTCGATGCGTTCGACGGCGCGTGCCGGGTGCAGAATGCCGGCACGAGCGCGCGCTTCTCCACGCTCGAGCGAGAGATCGCGGTCGTCCGACACGTCACGAAGCATAGGCAGGTGCAGTGACGCGTTTGTCCAATCCGAACGACGAACGGTGGACGACGATTGCGGTCATGACGACACGACTCGCGATGATGACGCTCGACTGCGCCGAGGTGGCACCGGTGGCGCAATTCTGGTCCGCGTTCCTCGGCTGGACACAGGTGATGGGAGACGGCGAGAACTACGCCACGCTGGCCGGACCGGACGGTGGAGCGGTACTCGGCTTCGGAAAGGTCGATCACTATCAGCCGCCCGCGTGGCCGAACGAAAACGGCAGCAAGCAGTTCCACTTCGACGTCGCGGTCGACGACATTCCCGCCGCCGAGGCTCGTGCGATCGAGCTGGGTGCAGCCCTCGTCGACCCTCAGCCGGGGGAGACGTGGCGAGTGCTCCGGGATCCGGCGGGCCATCCGTTCTGCTTGACGGATGCCGCCAACTGGGGCTGACGCCCCCCGTGGTCGACTGGGTCGGAACCGTTCCCGACCCTGAAGGACTACATCGTGGCCATCACTGCACTGCTCGACCTGCGTCTCGACCCCGCGCGCCTGGAGGAATCCCTCCGGATCATCGACGAGACCCTCGTCGCCACGCGCGCCTTCGAGGGCTGCCTCGGCGTCGAGGTCACCGCTGACGTGAAGGATCCCGCCCACATCGTGATCGTCGAGAAGTGGGCGAGCGCCGAGGCCGACGCCGCCTATCGGGCGTTCCGTCAGACGCCGGAGGGCAAGAGCGAGCTGGGATCCATCGTCGTCGCCGCTCCTGTACTGACGGTGTTGGCTCCGGTCGGCGACTGACCGTCAGTCCCGCCACACGGCGGCGTCGACGAGGGCGAGCTTGTCGGGTGAGCGGATCATGTCGATCCGGTTCACCCGACCGCTCGCCGACACGTCGAAGGACACCACCCCGACCAGGAGGTCCCCGACCGACAACGTGAGACCGTTGCGTCCGTTCACTCGGCACGGGTGCAGCCGAAGGGAGTCGCCGACCTTCGCGGCGATACCCAGGAGGAACCGCGCCACGTGATCGGCGCCCGTCACCGGCCGGCGGGCTGCCGAGACGGCCCCGCCGCCGTCGCTGATCAGGACGACATCGGGATCCAGCGTCGTCAGCAGGTCGGCCAGGACGCCGGTGCCGGCGGCGCGCGTGAAGGCACGGACGGCGTCCGCGTGCAGATCGGCGGGGACGTCGAAGCGGGACGTCCCGTCCGCGACGTGTCGCCGTGCGCGGGACGCCAACTGCCGCACAGAAGTCGGCGTCCTCCCGACGATGCGGGCCACCTCGTCGAACGGAACGCCGAACAGGTCGTGCAGAACCCATGACGTGCGCTCCGCGGGCGACAACGCTTCCAGCACGACCAGGAGGGCGAAGCGTACGGACTCGTCCAGAGTGACGCGGTCGGAGGTCGCGTCGACCGAGTCGACCAGCGGTTCGGGCAGCCACGGGCCGACGTACGTTTCTCGCCTTACACGTGCCGAGCGCAGCACGTCGAGGGCGGCTCTGGACACGGCGACGACCGCCCACGCTTCGACGTCGAGAATCGGTGACGACGCGTCGGCGCCCATCAGTTTCGGCCAGCAGTCCGAGACGACATCCTCGGCGTCGGCGTGCGAACCCAGGACGGCGTAGGCGATCCGGACCAGTCGGGGCCGTATCCGGACGTACTCCTCGGTGACGGTCACCGGGAAGGCGCGACGTCGCGAGCGAGCCATTGCTCGAAGGTCTCCACCCCCTGCGGCCCACCCGGTGCCGGGAGCAGGCCACCGTTCGCCATGCCGCGGCCACCGGCACCCGGAAGTCGCAGAGGAACGACCAGTCGCCGCGATCCTCGTGCGCGGAGCACCCGGCGGGCCAGATCGGGTTGGTACTCCGGCTGGGGTCCCGCGAATTCGACGACGGCCGAGAGTGGTTGCGCGACTGCGAGGTCGACAATATGCGCGGCGACCTCCGCGACACTGACGGGCTGACTCCGCATCGTCGGGATCATCGCGATCGGGCCGGGAGTCATCGCCAGAGCCTGATCGGTGAACTCGTGGAACTGGGTGGCCCGCAGGATGGTCCACGGCACCGCGGACTCCCGAACCAGTTTCTCCTGCAGGCGCTTACCAGCGTAGTAGCCGTAGTCGACTCGATCACATCCCACGATCGACAGCGCCACGTGGTGGCCGATTCCAGCACGTTCCCCGGCGCGGAGCAGTGTCGTGGTGACGGCGCCGAAGAAGGCTTCGGACTTGCTTGCGGACATCGTCGTGACATTGGAGGCGTCGATCACCGCGTCGACACCGGCCAGCGCGTCGTCGAGTTCCGGGGTCGGCCGAGTGAGGTCGATACCGACGGACCGTGCCAGGACTACCGGGGTGTGGCCCAGTGTCCGTAGGCGATCGACCACCAGTCGCCCCGCCGCACCCGTTCCGCCCGCAACCGCAATTCGCATGGCCCCATCCTTCCGTCATGAGGGCGCCTGATGGAACCCATCAGAGGGAAGGACGAGGCGACGGGGCGGAACGTGACATTCACCAGCTCGCGCCGGGTACCCATCGTCCGGCGCGACGGATCGCGCGGGGAAGGCGGAACTCGCGTCCGGCCTTCTTCGGCGCCCGTGGACCGGACGACCACGAACTGGTGTCCGTGCTGCCCTTCGCCGCTGCGCTGTCCGGGTACGCCTTGTAGTACGACGCCAGGACACGGTCCTTTGAGCGTGGCATCAGCAGGTTGCCCCATTCGGCGGCAGTGCCGGTGGGGACGTCGATGCGCTTCGGCTTCTCGATCAGGGCGCGCATGACCATCGCCGCGGCCTTCTCGGGTGTCTCGACCTTGTTGACGTTCTTGTTGCCCGTCGGCGCGATCATCGGGGTGTCCACCAGCGGCATGTGGATGGTGGTGAAGGAGATACCGTCGGCGAGAGTTTCGGAGGCGGCGACGGAGGTGAACGCGTCGAGCGCAGACTTGCTCGCGACGTACGCCGCGAAGCGCGGCGGGTGGCTCTGCACCGATGCACTGCTGATGTTGACCACGTGGCCGAACTTGCGTTCCCTCATGTGGGGGAGCAGCGCCAGGATCAGGCGCAGAGCGCCGAAGTAGTTGACCGCCATGGTGCGCTCGAAGTCGTGCAACCGGTCGGTCGAGAGCGTCAGCGAGCGCCGGATGGACCGTCCGGCATTGTTGACCAGCATGTCGACGTGGCCGTGGTCGGCCAGGATGGCGGACACCGTCTCTGCCACCGACGCGTCGTCGGTGATGTCGCAGACGTAGCCGTGTGCCTCCGCACCCGTGGCGCGTATCTCGTCCACCACCGTCGTCAACTTGTCGCCGTCGCGGGCGACGAGGATGACCCGTGCGCCCTTGCGGGCCGCCGCGAATGCCGACGCCTTGCCGATGCCCGACGATCCGCCGGTGATCACGACGTGACGCCCCACCAGTGGTCCCGCGGGATCGTCGCGACGAGCGCGATAGGGATCGAGGTGCGCGCGCCAGTACGACCAGAGAACGGGCGCGTAGTCCCGTAGTGGCGGAACCTCGATCATGTTCGTGCCCAGGGCTTCCCGCGTGCGGGTGGAGTCGAACCGCGTCGGCAACGTCAGATGCTCTGCCATGACAGGGGGGATGTCGTAGTTCTCGAACACCGAATCCCGTGCGGCCGCAACGTGCTTGTTGGTCGAGCGCAACAACGGCGTGACGACGGCACCGGGGATGCTGCCGACGGCACGAGGAGCGCCGGCGGCGTCGGCCAGAGCCGAATAGACCTCGCGCATCGGCTGCGGGCGGGGGTTGACCAGGTGGAAGGCGCGACCGTCGAGACCTGGTGTGTGCACCAGGGCGACGAGCGCATCGGCGACGTAGTCGACGGGGACGATGTTGGTCGCGCCCAGAGCCGGCACTGTCATCGGGAGCAGCGACGGTAGCTCGGCCAGCAGCGAGATCAGCCGGAACAGGTAGTACGGGCCGTCGATCTTGTCGATCTCGCCGGTTCTCGAATCGCCGACGACCGCAGCCGGCCGATAGACCCGCCATGTCAGGCCCGGCGTCTCCCGGACGACCTTCTCCGCCTCGAATTTCGTGCGGTGATACGGCGTCGGAAAGCCTTGTCCGCGGTCGAAGTCGTCCTCGGTGAACGTGCCCCGGAAGTCGCCCGCGACCGCGATGGACGACACGTGGTGCAGGGTGGCGCCGAGTGACCGAGCGAGTTCGGCGACAGCGGCCGTTCCCTGCACGTTGGTCGACTCCTGTTCCTCGCCGGCGGTCAGGTCGTAGATCGCGCCGAGGTGGATCACGTGGTCGACCGCTGTCAGCGCGGACAGTGCCGACTCGTCGATGCCGAGGCCGGGTCGCTCGAGATCGCCGATCAGCGGGCGAACGCGGTGACCGGAGGACTCCGCGACGCCGCTCAGGCGGTGTTCCGAGGTCGGTCGCACGAGAACGTGGACCACAGCGTCTGCGTCTCGTTCGACCAGACGGCGCACTACGGCCCGGCCGAGGAATCCTGTGCCACCGGTGACCACGTAAGAACTCATGCGCGGACCTTACCGCGGAGTAAGTACCGGCGGTATCAGTGACCGATGCCGACTTTTTCGTGCACCTTCTTCATCCACGCCGGTGCCCACCAGTTGGCCTCTCCCATGAGCTTGACCAGCGACGGGACCAGCAGCATACGGATGATCGTGGCGTCGATGATCAACGCCAGAATCATGCCGACACCCAGGAATCGCATGATGGACAGTCCGGACATCGAGAACGCCCCCGTCACGATGATCAGGATCAACGCCGCCGCCGTCACGATGCGTCCGGTCCGCTGGGCGCCGATCAGCACCGCCTCCTCGGTGGTGGCGCCGGCGGTGCGGGCCTCCACCATGCGGGACATCAGGAACACCTCGTAGTCGGTGGACAGCCCGAACACGACAGCGAGGATGAGAACCACGAAGGTAGCCTCCAGCGGTGCCGGTGTGACGCCGAGCAGGCCCGCCCCGTGACCCTCCTGGAAGATGAACGTCAGAGCTCCGAACGTCGCCGCCATGCTCAGTCCCGCCATCGCGACCGCCTTGATCGGCAGCACCACCGAGCCGAACGCCAGGAACAGCAGAATCAGTGTCGACACCACCATGATGGTGAGCATCACCGGCAGCCAGCTCACGATGGCGTTGTTGCCGTCCAGGACCAGGGCCGCCGCACCGCCCACCGTCAGGTCGGTTCCGTCGGGTGCCGGGATCGCGCGGAGTTGCTGCACCACTTCCTGTTGCGCCTCCTGGGACACGTCCGAGGAGAAGGTCGCGTTGATGACCACGAAGTCGCCGCTGGCCGTACCGAACTGGACGTTGGCGATCCCGCTCACCGCGCGCGCAGCCGTCGTGACTGCATTGATGGCGGGACCGTCCGGCCGCGCCGACTCTCCGTCCAACACGATGGTGGCGCTGTCGCCGGTGCTGCTGAAGTCGGAGGACAGGGTCTCGAACGCGATACGCGCGGGATCGTCGGCGGGGAGCGCGGTGTAGGACACCTCGCCCAACTGGGCCTTGACCAGCGGTGCGGCAACGACCAGCAGGCCGACGATGATCAGGGTGGCGACAGTGATGGGGCGCTTCATCACCTTCGTGACGACGCCGCCCCAGAACTTGTGGGCGCGTGCATCTCCGCGATCCGAGGCGGTCCTCGACCAGGTGATGGCATTGATGCGGTGACCCAGCATGGCCAGGACGGCCGGTACAGCCGTCAACGACAGCAGAGCCGCACATCCGACGGCCGCCATCGCGCCGAAGCCGAGGGATCTGATGATGGCCTGCGGGAAGACGAGCATCCCCGCGAAGGCGCAGATGAGCAGCAGACCGGAGAAGACGATGGTGCGCCCGGCGGTGAGCATCGTGCGCCGTGCGGCCTCGTGGGACGTGGCTCCGCCCCTGAGTTCCTCGCGGAACCTGCTGACGATGAAGAGGCCGTAGTCGATGGCGAGTCCGAGACCCAGCAGGCTGGCGACGTTGACGGCGAAGGAACTGATCTCGGTGAACGTGGTGAAGATGCGCAGGACTGTCAGCGCGCCGGCCACCGACAGCGCTCCCACGATCACGGGGACTGCGGCGGCCACGACGCCGCCGAAGATGACGACCAGAAGAATCAGCGTGATCGGGATGGCGATGATCTCGGCGCGGACCAAGTCTTCCTGGAGCTGGGTGTTGAAGGAGACGCCGGCGACGGAGGCGCCCGCGAACTGCGTGTCGATGCCGGCGACCTCCAGCTTGGGGAGCAACTCCGAGAACGACGCGACGGTGATGCCGCTGGCGTCGCCGAGGGTGACGGTCGCGAGTCCCTTCGTGCCGTCCTTGCTCTCCAGGAACGGCTTCTGCACCGGTCCGGCCGTCCAGTAGGAGGTGATGTCGTTCGGACCCACCTCCGCCCGGAACGCGTCGAGCACCGGCGTGACGTCCGCGCCGATGTCGTCGAGCGTGCGGCCGTCGGGCGCGGAGTAGATGACGATGATGTCCGGGGCGGCGGTTCCCAGGCCCTGGATCTGTCGGGCGACCTGCACGGCCTCGCTGCCGGGATCCTCGTATCCGCCCTGGCTGAGGCTGCCGAAGACCCCGAGTCCCCACGTGGCGCCTGCCAGAACGATGACGATCGCGGCGGTCAGGACCCACCGTGCCCGCGACACCACGAACGAAGCCCAGCGAGTCACAGAAAATCCCCTATGTGGTCGTGCCGATCGGTCGTCGACGTCAGACAAACCCTAGTGACTGTTCTCGAGGAAACTCTGTGGGAGCGCTCGACCGGCGTGTGGTCCTGGACTCACCGAGCCTGCGTGAGGGACGTGGTGTCCACCTCGACTGCAGACGGCGGGCGTAGCGCCGTGACCGTCGCCCACCCCCGCGCGACCAGGCCGGCGTCGCTCTCGTCGTCGTCGGCTGCCGCGATGGCGTCGAAACGCACGGTCACGAATTCGTCGTCCTTCTCACCGATCTCGGCCTGGACCGCGCCGAAGGCGGCGAGCTCTGCCGACCGGACGCCGCGGAGGTCCGACGGGGGGACCGGCGGGATGTTGACGTTGAGCACCCACTCGGAGGACCGATGCTCCAGGAACCACTCGAGTGTCTGCCGCGCCACCAGCCGCGCGGTGTCCCACGTCGTCACGTCGGTCCTCGCCTCGTGCGCCACCCTGTCGTGGATGTCCGGCGGCGCTGCGAGCGAAGCGGTGTCCAGGCCCGCCAGTGAGAAGGCCATCGACGGAACGCCGTGGGTGAGCGCCGTCAGAGCGGCGCCGACGGTTCCCGAATGCAGGACGGCCGACCCGGTGTTGGGTCCGTGGTTGATGCCGGACAACACGACATCGGGGCGCGGACCGAAGGCGCCGCGCGTCGCCACGAAGGCGACCATGGCCGGCGACGCCTGCACCGCGTAGGCGTCGACATCGAGATCGGCGACGGCGGCACGCGAGAAGACGAGCTGGTCACGATTCTGCAGCGCCGACAGCGAGGCACTGGCGCCGCTGCGTTCCTCGTGAGGTGCGGCGACCACGACGTTGAGTCCGGCGTCGACGGCCACCCGGGCGAGTACCGCGATGCCGTGGCTGTCGATGCCGTCGTCGTTGGTGATGAGTGCGAGCACGTCGATGTCCTCCTGCGGTGAGTAATCAGGGCCGGAAGGGTCTGACGTCCACCGCGGCGGTGAGAGTCTCGACCAGCCCCAGCTGTCCTGTACCCAATCCCTTGCGGGTCACGTTCGCCGTTCCCGCTGCACCGCCCAGCCGCAGCGCTTCCTCCATCGACTTCCCGCGGGCCAGTGCGGTGGCGATGCCGGCGCTCATCGAGTCGCCGGCGCCGTGGTGATCGGTCTGCTCGAGGCCCGGTGTCACCACTTCGAGGACGACTCCGTCGACCAGCGCGAGCGCCGGATCGGCGGCTCGGGACAGGACGACGGTGTCGGCGCCCTCGTCGTGCAGTGCCCGCATCGCGTCGATCAGGGCATCCGGGTCGTCGGAGTCGGCGCGGCCGTCCTCGATCAGGTCCTCGTGGCTCATCTTCAGCACGGTGAGGCCACCCTGCAGCGCTGCCGTCATCGTGGGGCCGGACAGATCGGCCACGACGGGCTTGCCCAGTGACCGGAAATCCGAGGCGAGTCGACGGTAGAAGTCGGCAGGGACGACGGATTCGGTGTGCGGTCCACCGAGCAGGACGATGTCGGACGACGCGCCGCACTCGAGCGTGATGCCGTACAGGTCGTCGAGAGCGTGCCGTGGCAGGTGCGGGGGATCGACGGTCGCGACCTCGGTGCGCTCACCGTCGCGTCGATCATGGATGTAGGAACCGGACTCGTGGCCGATGTCGATGGCCCGCACGGTGATGCCCTCGCGGTGGATCAGGTCGCGCAGCACTCCACCGCTCTCGCCACCGAACGCGCCCGTGAGCGTCACGTCCATGCCGAGGTTGGTGGCCATGCGGGCGATCCAATGTCCCTGGCCACCGGCGTGGATGTGCAGTTCCTGGTCGCCGTTGGGGGCTGTGTCCACGGTGATGGTCAGCAGCGGGGACGGCGCGAAGACGGTGGCTGTAGGCGCATGGTCGTCGGTGGGCGTCGGAGAAGCGGTGGGGAACATCGCAGCTAATTGCCCGATTAGTCCGGTTCTCAAACCCGGAGAACGGTCAGCTGCCGAAGGCCTCCGCAAGGTCGTCGAGCGACGGGAAAGCCGGTTCCGGTGCTGCCTCCGGCACCGTGATCACCGTCGACGCCTGCTGGACCGTGTACACGGTCCAGGGCAACACCGTGGCCATGTACTCCGCGAAGCCGGGGTAGTCGGACACCCACATCGCCTCGGTCGTGTCGCCGTCGCGGAGCGCGCAGGTGGCCAGCACGACGTACGAGCCGGGAGGCGCGTCGGACACCGTCTGGGTCGACGTGCCGGGTTCGATGTCGCCGCTGTCGTAGAGGGTCTGACCGGGTCCGAGAATGTCCTCCAGGGGCGGCAGAACACCGCCCGGTGCGGGTGCCAACGACGTGGCGCAGCTGAGGGTGCCGTCTGCAGCGGAGGTGATGGTGTCGGTGACGGACGTGCCGTCGACAGCGAACGCGTACGTGACGTCGGTGGGTTCCGCCGCGGCTGCGAGACCGGGAGTGGCGAGGGCCAGAGGGATCACGGCTGCTGCGGCGAGAATGGTGCGGGTGAGCATTCGCACGGCATGTCCTTGTCATCGTCGATGGTCGCTTCCGCGGTAAGTGTGCAACGGAAGCGGACCATTCGGCACCTTTCGTACCGGACGTCCCCGTGAGGGTGCGGTTCCGGGCCGGACCACGGTTTCGTCGACTTGCCGCCGGGGCGGACGTGGTGGTCCAATGGGAACATACGTTCGAACGAATGAGGGTGCGTCATGGGATGGAACGACGGACCGCCCAGCTGGACCGAGATGGAGCGGCTGCTCTCGGGAAAGCCCCGTGTCATCGATCCGCTGGCCGCGGGCGACGGCGGTGACAGTCCGGCCTGGTCGCGGAAGCGGGATCCGTACGAGGGCGCGGTGGTGCGCCCACAGAACACCGTCCCCTACGCCGAGTTGCACGCGCATTCGTCGTTCAGCTTTCTCGACGGAGCTTCCCAGCCGGAGGAGATGGTCGAGGAGGCCGTCCGGCTGGGTCTCGACGCCATCGCGCTGACCGACCACGACGGCATGTACGGCGTCGTGCGCTTCGCCGAAGCGGCGCGCGAGCTGGACATGAAGACGGTGTTCGGCTCCGAGCTCTCCCTGGGGGAAACGGGTTTGCCGACCGAATCACGCACCGGCGCAGCCGATCCGGACGGAACTCATCTTCTGGTTCTCGCTCGCGGGCAGGAAGGCTACCGACGGCTCTCCCGGGAGATCGCCACCGCGCATCTCGCCGGGGGCGAGAAGGGGCGTCCGCGCTACGACATCGATGCGCTTGCCGACGCAGCGGGCGGGCACTGGCAGATCCTGACCGGGTGCCGCAAGGGCAGTGTGCGGCGTGCGCTGGCCGAGAGCGGGCCGGCGGCGGCAGAGCAGGCGCTACGGGAACTCGTCGACAGGTTCGGTCGGGATCGGGTCACGGTGGAGCTGACCCGTCAGGGAATCGCGGAGGACGACGACCGCAACGACGTCCTCGCGGAACTGGCCCAGCGGTTGTCGCTGCCCGTCATCGCCACCACGTCGGCGCACTTCGCGCGGCCCGGCCGTCGGCGACTGGCCATGGCGATGGCGGCGGTGCGCTCGCGCCGCAGTCTCGACGACGCGTCGGGTTGGCTTCCGCCGCTGGGTGGGACGCACCTGCGCTCCGGCGCAGAAATGGCGCAGCTGTTCTCGGCGTATCCCACCGCCGTGTCCCATGCCGCGGCACTGGGGGAGGAGTGCGCATTCGACCTGCACCTCATCGCGCCGCAGCTGCCGCCGTTCGACGTACCGGAGGGCCACACCGAGATCACGTGGCTCCACGAGTTGACGATGCGCGGTGCCGAGCGTCGCTACGGTCGACGCGAGGACGAACCAGCGGCCTACGCCCAGATCGACCGCGAACTCACCGTCATCACCGAACTCGACTTCCCCGGCTACTTCCTGGTGGTCCACGACATCGTCGACTTCTGCAAACGCGCCGACATTCTGTGTCAGGGCCGAGGATCCGCGGCCAACTCGGCGGTCTGCTACGCCATCGGCATCACCAACGTCGACCCCGTGCGCAACGGGTTGCTGTTCGAACGTTTCCTCTCCGTCGAGCGCGACGGCCCACCCGACATCGACGTGGACATCGAGTCCGACCGTCGTGAAGAAGCCATCCAGCACGTCTACGCCAAGTACGGGCGCGGGTACGCGGCGCAGGTGGCCAACGTGATCACCTATCGCGGCAAGTCCTCCGTGCGGGACATGGCCCGAGCGCTGGGTGCATCGCAAGGGCAGCAGGACGCGTGGAGCAAGCAGATCACCCGCTGGTCCGGCGTGCCGGGCCGCGACCTGTCCGCCGAGGCCCGCGAGACCACCATCCCGCTCCCGGTGCTCGAACTCGCCGCGCAGATCGAGAACTTCCCACGGCATCTCGGCATCCACTCCGGCGGCATGGTGATCTGCGATCGGCCGATCGCCGACGTGTGCCCCGTCGAGTGGGCGCGCATGGAGAACCGCACCGTGCTGCAGTGGGACAAGGACGACTGTGCCGCAGTGGGACTCGTGAAGTTCGACATGCTGGGACTCGGTATGCTCTCGGCGCTGCACTACATGATCGACCTGGTGAAGGAGCACAAGGGACTGCACGTCGACCTCGCCGAACTCGACCTCGGCGAGGCCGCGGTCTACGAGATGCTGCAGCGCGCGGATTCGGTCGGCGTCTTCCAGGTGGAGTCACGTGCTCAGATGGCGACGCTCCCGCGACTGAAACCGCGGGAGTTCTACGACCTCGTCGTCGAGGTCGCCCTCATCAGACCCGGACCCATCCAAGGACATTCGGTGCATCCCTACGTCCGTCGACGCAACGGACTCGAGCCCGTGACGTTCGACCACCCGTCGCTCGAACGTGCTCTCGAACGCACACTGGGTGTTCCGCTGTTCCAGGAGCAGTTGATGCAGATGGCCGTCGACGTCGCGGGGTTCTCGGCCACCGAGGCGGACCAACTGCGTCGGGCCATGGGGTCCAAGCGCAGTCCGGAGAAGATGGACCGCATGCGGCAACGCTTCTACGACGGGATGCGCGACCTGCACGGCATCACCGGCGCCAAGGCCGACCGCATCTTCGACAAGCTCTACGCCTTCGCCAATTTCGGCTTCCCCGAGAGTCATTCGCAGAGCTTCGCGTCGCTGGTCTTCTACTCGTCGTGGTTCAAGCTGCATCACCCGGCCGCGTTCTGTGCCGGGCTGCTCCGCGCTCAGCCGATGGGTTTCTACTCGCCGCAATCGTTGGTGGCCGACGCTCGACGGCACGGTGTCCTGGTGCACGGGCCCGACGTGCGTGCCAGTCTCGCCCATGCCACGGTCGAGAACGACGGCACCGAGGTGCGCCTCGGGCTGTCCGACGTGCGGTCCATCGGGACGGCGTTGGCCGAGAAGATCGTGGCGGCGCGGGAGTCCGGCGGGCAGTTCACGTCTCTGCTCGATCTCACCGGACGTGTGGAACTGACCGTCACGCAAGCGGAGTCACTGGCCACCGCCGGTGCGTTGGCCTGCTTCGGCGTCACGCGTCGGGAAGCGCTGTGGGCCGCAGGCGCCGCCGCAGCCGAACGGCCCGACCGACTCCCGGCGCTCGGTGCGTCCACCAGGGCTCCGTCGCTGCCGGGCATGAGCGCGTGGGAGTTGGCCGCCGCGGACATCTGGGCCACCGGAGTCTCTCCCGACAGCTACCCGACCCAGTTCCTGCGCGAGCGGCTCGACGAGATGGACGTCGTCCCCGCCGACGGTTTGATGGCCGTCGCGGACGGTGACCGGGTGCTCGTGGCCGGCGCGGTCACCCACCGCCAACGTCCGGCCACCGCGGCGGGCGTCACGTTCATCAACCTCGAGGACGAGACGGGGATGATCAACGTGGTGTGTTCGGTGGGACTGTGGCAGAAGTACCGCTCGGCGGCGCAGTTGTCACAGGCCCTGTTCATCCGGGGCATCGTGCAGAACGCCGAGGGCGTCGTGACGCTGGTGGCCGACAAGCTCGAGACGCTGGACCTGCGAGTGCTGCTGCGCTCCCGCGACTTCCGCTGATCCACTCGACCGCCCGGGAAGGTCAGACGCTGCCCTCGAAGTCGCACTGACGCCACGCCTCGTAGACGACGACGGATGCGGCGTTGGTGATGTTCATCGAGCGGCGCCCGGCGAGCATCGGAATGCGCAGACGATCGGTGACATGGGGGTCGGCGAGAACCTCCGGTGCCAGACCGGTGGGTTCCGGCCCGAACAGCAGAACGTCCCCGGCCCGGTAGGACACCGACGCGTAGGACGTGGTGGCGTGTGCGGTGAAGGCGAACACACGCTCGGGTGCGAGCGACTCCCACGCGGCCTCGAGATTCGCGTGCACCGTCACCGACGCCAGGTCATGGTAATCCAGACCCGCTCGACGGAGCTTGGGTTCGGACAGGTCGAATCCCAGCGGCTCGACCAGGTGCAGTTCGCACCCGGTACCGGCGACGAGTCGGATCGCGTTGCCGGTGTTCTGGGGGATTCGGGGCTCGTGGAACATCAGACGGAACACCCGTTCAGCCTGCCATGTCCCACCGGCGCCGCGGAGCGTGGGAAACTTGTCGGCGTGACCGCAACGAGACTGGACGGCAAACTCACCCGCGACGAGATCTTCGTCGACCTGACCGCGCGGGTCACCGCACTGCGCGAGCGTGGGATCACCCCCGGCTTGGGGACGGTGCTGGTCGGTGACGATCCGGGCTCCGCTGCCTACGTGCGCGGCAAGCACAACGACTGCGCCAAGGTGGGCATCGCCTCCATCCGGCGCGACCTCCCGGCGGACGTGTCCAGCGACGAGCTCGACGCCGTCATCGACGGGCTGAACGCAGACCCGGCCTGCACCGGCTACATCGTGCAGCTCCCGCTGCCGAAGCACCTGGACGAGAACCGCGCCCTCGAACGCGTGAACCCCGAGAAGGACGCCGACGGCCTGCATCCCGTCAACCTCGGCCGGCTGGTCCTGGGCGAGGACTCCACCCTCCCGTGCACTCCCCGCGGAATCGTGCACCTGCTGCGTCGCTACGACGTCCCCATCGCCGGTGCTCATGTGGTCGTCGTCGGACGCGGAGTCACAGTCGGCCGGCCTCTGGGTCTCATCCTCACGCGCCGCTCCGAGAACGCCACCGTGACGCTGTGCCACACCGGTACCCGTGACCTGGCCACCGAGGTGCGGCGCGCGGACATCGTCGTCGCCGGTGCCGGCGTCGTCGGACTGATCACGCCGGACATGGTCAAGCCCGGTGCCGCGGTCATCGACGTCGGCGTCTCACGCACCGACGACGGGCTGAGGGGCGACGTGGCCGACGGTGTCGACGAGGTCGCCGGCTTCCTGTCGCCGAATCCCGGTGGTGTCGGACCCCTGACCCGTGCGTTCCTGCTGAGCAATGTGGTCGAGCGCGCAGAGCGTCTGCTGGCCGCCTCGGAGTCGACCCTGTCATGAGCACCTCGTCGCGGCGACCGGCGCGGGACATGCTGCGACGCAGCATCCCCGTGATCGCCGTCGTGGTCGTCATCGTCGTCGCGGTGGTCCTGGTACTTGCCGACAGGTGGCGTCGAGGTGCGTTCGTCTTCGGTTTCGCCACACTGATCGCCGCCGCGTGCCGACTGTGTCTCGGTAGCGAACGTGTCGGAATACTCGCCGTGCGGTCTCGCGCGTTCGACACGGTGTCCCTCGCAGCGGTCGGCAGCGCGGTGGTGTGGCTCGCCGTGTCGATCGACCCGTTGGGTACCGACTAGCCTTCGCGCGACTGGGTCACGCGCAGTGTCAGCGGCACGAAGATCGCGAGCACCATCAGCGAGAACAGGATCGAGTACAGCATCGGGTGGTTCGACGCCCAGTTGATCGGCTCCCGGATGGCGATGGACGGTGCGGTGGGGTTTCCGAACGACTCACGGGTCGAGCGCGCGACCGACGTGATCGGGTTCCATTGCGCCACGGCGCGGAGGGGACCGGGCAGTGTCGACGACGGAACGAACGCCGACGAGATGAACGTGATCGGGAACAGGATGATCATCAGCGCGCTCTGCGCGCTTTCGGCAGTGCTGGCGACCGATCCGACGACCGCGCCGATCCACGACATGGCGAAGCCGAAGAACATCAGCAGCAGGACGGCGCCCACTGCGTCGAGAGCGCTGCCCCGGATGCGCCAGCCCACGGCGTAACCCGCGCCGATCATGACGGCGATGCTGACCACGGAGACCAACATGTCCGACAGCGTGCGACCGAGCACGATGGACAACCGGGACATGGGGAGCGAGTGGAAGCGGTCGACGATGCCTTCCTTGCTGTCCGTCGCCAGGCCGATGGCGGTGAACGCGGCGCTGAACACCACAGTCTGGGTGAAGATGCCGCCCATCAGGAACTCGCGGTACGTCGCTCCGCCGAGTGCTCCGCCGAACACGTAGCTGAAGAGCAGGACGAACATCAGCGGTTGGATGGTCGCGCCGAGAAGCAACTGCGGCACGCGCAGGATGGTCAGCAGGTTGCGCTGCGTCATCGTCACGCAGTCGACGAGGAAGCTGGAGACGTTCTGTTCGCGAACGGGTCTCACCAGGAGCGGCTGAGTCACGATGCGGCCGTCGCCATCGATGCGGGTGAGGAGCTTCCCGTGGATTCGAAGAACACGTCGTTGAGGTCGGGCACGTTCACCCGTGCGTCGCCGACGCGGATCCCGGTGCCGTGCAACCGGCTCAGCACATCCACCATCGACTCGCTTCCCCAGGGAGCGTCGACCGTGAACCACCCTGCGGAGGCGCCGTCGCGATGGACTCGGAAGTTCATGCGCGGCAACAGGTCAGCCGCCAACCGTAGGTCGCGGGGATCGGCCAGGCGCACCTCGACAGACGGAGGGCGGACGCGGGACTTGAGGTCCGTCGGTGTGCCGCGGGCGACGACGACTCCGCCGTCCACGACGACGATGGCATCGGCGAGCCGATCGGCCTCCTCGAGATACTGCGTCGTCAGAAGCACTGCCGTTCCGTCCGCTTTGAGTTCGGTCACGATGTCCCACATGTCGTTACGGCTCCGCGGATCGAGCCCCGTGGTCGGCTCGTCGAGCACGATCAGAGGCGGCCGCGCGACCAGCGCTCCCGCCAGATCGAGTCGTCGACGCATACCGCCCGAGAACGTCGACACCGATCGCTTGCCGGTGTCCTCCAACCGGAAACGTTCGAGCAACTGGTGCGCGCGGGCTCGCGCGTCCCGCGCACTGAGTCCGTAGAGGCGGCCGAGCATGCGCAGGTTCTCGTAGCCCGTGAGCCGTCCGTCCACGGCGGCGTACTGACCGGACAGGCCGATCAGGCCGCGCACGGTCCGCGGATCGCGCACCGCGTCGACACCGGCGACGTGAACCGAGCCGGACGACGGACGGATCAACGTCGAGATGATGCGCACCGTCGTCGTCTTACCTGCCCCGTTGGGTCCGAGAACGGCGGTGACCCGGCCCGCGTCCGCCGTCAGGTCGACGCCGTCGAGCGCGCGGTGGGTATTGCGTCGTCCCGTGTAGTCCTTCACCAGTCCGCGAACGTCGACGGCCAGGGTGTCGCCTCGGGAGAGTCCTGCGGTCACCGAGCACCAGCGAGCAGGGCGAGAGGCGCATTCCCCAGGCGGCGCGCGACGGCCGCCAACGCTTCGGGTGTGCCCATCGCGTTGTGCTGGACGTCCACCGGGAAGTCGGTGATGGAGCCCGCGATGTAGCGGCGCCACGCCCACGGAGTGAGAGTCGGATCCGCGTCGACAGTCGCCGAGAAGAACGTGAGGTCGCCGTCGAAACGCTGGGGGGCGTGATCGTGACCGAGGTCGACGAACAGGCGGTACCTCTCGTACAGGCGGCGCATCTGTCCTTCGTCCAGGTGCGCCGTCGGTCCACCGGCGGCACGGATCATCGCGATCGCCTCGTCCAGGCCGATGTCGTCGTCGACGTCCATCTCCAGCGGCAGGAACTCCCGGATCAGCGACGCCACGGACATCTCCGTCCTCGGCAGTCCGGACCCGGCCAGCGGATACGCGTCCATGATGATCAGCTCGACGGTCTCGCCGAGCTTGTGGAACTCGATGGCCATCGCGTGGGCGATCAGGCCTCCGAGGGACCAGCCCAGCAGCCGGTACGGGCCCTCGGGGAACTGGGTGCGGACCGTGTTGACGTAGTCGCGGGCGATCTCGGAGATCGACGCCGGCTCCGGTGCAGCGACCGCGATACCGCGAGCCTGCAGACCCAGGACGGGGATGGAGGGGTCGAGGTGTGGGAGCAGCCCGGTGTAGCTCCACGACAGTCCGATGGCGGGATGCACACAGATCAACGGCGTGACCCCGTCGTCGCCGGCTCTCAGCGGGAGAACGACGTCGGTGCTGGAGCGGCGGACCGACCCGGTGGTGGGGCGTGCGGCATGCGACCCGTTCGAGGCCGAACCGTTCGACCCGGTGCCGTTCGATCCGGTGCCGTTCGGGCTCGTGCCGTTCGTTCCGGTGCCGTTCGCGCCGGTGGCCTTCGTTGCGGTGCCGGTGGACGCGGTGTCCGTGCGACCTTCATCGAGCATGATCAGCTCCTGTAGACGGGCGGACAACGCAGCCGGGGTGGCTGCGTCGAAGAACCAGGTGACGTCGACTGCATCGGTGTCGATGCGGTCGCCGATGCGCTCACGCAGCACATCCATGACGCGCACCGCGGCCAGTGAATTGCCGCCGAGGGCGAAGAAGTCGTCGTCCGGACCGACAGTGTCGAGTCCGAGAACGTCGGCGAAGGACGAGCTCACGATGTCGAGCATCGACCGGACCGGAGCCACGGGGCGGATCGTGGCGACCGCCGACGTCGACTCCCCACGGTGACCGCGACCGAGCGGCTCGAGTGTGCCGACGGGCATCGACAGCGCACGCCTGTCGACCTTTCCGTGCGCGGTCAGCGGCAGGGCGTCGTGCATCGTGATCGTTGCCGGGACGAGTCCACGCGGAAGCAGAGTGGACAGGAACTCGCGGATGTCCACCGGGTCGGCGCCCTGCGTCGTGGTGACGTGAGCCGCCAGGACCGCACCCGCCGTGTTCTCTCCGACGACGACGGCCGCGGACGTCACGGACGGATGCGCGACGAGAACCGCCTCCACCTCGCCCGGCTCGATGCGCACGCCGCGGATCTTGGTCTGGGTGTCGGACCGTCCGGTCATCTCGAGCAGACCGTCGACGGCTGTGCGGACCAGGTCGCCGGTCCGATACATGCGGCTGCCGGGACGACCGAACGGACTGGCGACGAATCTCGACGCCGTGGTCGCGGCGCGGCCCGGATATCCCTGCGCCAGAAGCGGACCCGAGACATAGAGCTCACCGGACTCGACCTCCGACAACGCGTCGGACAGGATGTGGACGGCGGCCGCGGGCACCGGTGCCCCGACGTGCGGCGGTCGGCCGGCGAGTTGGACGCCCATGGTGGCGGCGACGGTGGTCTCACTGGGCCCGTACGCATTGACGACGCGACGTCCGTGCGACCAGGCCTCGAGCAGTGCTGCCGGAAGCGCCTCGCCTCCGGTGCCGACCGTGCGCACCGTCGGCACGTCGTGCGGATCGAGGGTGGCCAGCGACGCGGGTGTCAGGAACAGGACGTCGATCCGCTCACCGTCGATCAGTGCCGACAACGCGCGGCCCGCGTAGGTAGCGGGCGGTGCGACGATCAGCGCCGAACGGCGTCCCACAGCCAGCAGCAGTTCCAGGACTGCGGCGTCGAAGCCCGGTGAGGCAGCGTGGAGGACACGCGAGGTGCGCGTGGTGTCGAAGGTGGATCCCAGTGCCACGGCCAGACTTTCGAGACCGTGGTGGGTGACCGCGACCGGCTTGGGTCGCCCGGTGGTGCCGGAGGTGTAGACCAGGTACGCCACGTCGTCGAGCGTTCGCTCACCTCGGGGTAGGCCGTCGGCAACGATCGGCGAGGCCTCGGTGGTGGACCGCACCCGTGTCCCGTCGACGTCCAGGTCCCACCACGACACGGATGCCGGCACGGCGGTGAGCTCGGCGCGCAGTCCCAGAACAGGTTTCGCGTCCTCGAGGATGTACTTCAGTCGTTCCTCGGGATACGTCGGATCGATCGGCAGCACGGTGGCGCCACTGCGGGCGATGGCCCAGAACGCGGTGACCGACGCCAGCGACCGCCCCATGGCCAGAGCCACGACTGTGCCCGGCACGGCTCCGGCGGCACGCAGCTCGTCCGCCAGCGAGTCCGCGGCGGCGAGGAGCTCGGCATACGTCCGCCGGCCGTCGGCAGCGACGACGGCGGTCCGGTGCGGTGATTCGTCAGCGGCCCGGTGAAGAAGACGTCCGAGGGAGTCGGTTCCCGGGCCGATGCGTGTCGGACCGGTCAGGCTGGCGAGAGACAGTGAGCCGTCGGTGGTGGCTCGATCCACCGTGTCCACCAGGGCCGCCGCCAATGCCCGAGCGGTGCTGGGCAGGAACAGCTCTCGCGAGTAGGTGACGGAGACGACGGCGCCCCCGTCCTCCCGGGCGCGGAGGGTCACGACGAGGTCGAATGCGGACTTGTCGATCGGAAGGGTCAGTGCGGTGACCGTGCGGTCACCCAGTTCCAGATGCAGCGGCGGCGACCCGTGCACCGACAGCATGATCTGCACGATCGGGTGGCGGGCGGGATGGCGCTCGGGACGTAGTTCCGAGACGAGCGTGTCGAAGGGGAGTGCGGCGTTGTCGAACGCATCCAGATCGCGGTCGCGGACCACGGCGAGGGTCTCGTCGAACGACTGGGACAGGGACACGGGGGTGCGCAGCGCGAGAGTGTTCACGGCCATGCCGACCATGGAGTCCGAGCCGTCTCGTCCTGCGAAGGGCGTTCCCACCACGATGTCCGCGGAGCCCAGAAGCGGATCCATCTCGGGTGTGCGCGCAGCGAGTACGGCAGCCAAGGCCGCGTGGACGACCATGAACTCGGTGGCGTGGTGTGCGGCCGCGTACTCGCGGGCTCGGGACCGGGCCTCCGGCGTGAGCACGGCATCGACGACGTCGGCACGTCCGGTCGGACGTGCCGGTCGGGCCATGTCGGTGACCAGTGAGTGCTCGGCCGGACTTCCCTCGAGCGATTCCCGCCAGAACGCGAGCGACCGCTCGCGGGCGTCGCCGGTGATCGATGCGGTGCGAGCCAGGACATGATCGATGTACTGGACAGGTTCCTCGGGCCACACGGGCGCGGAACCCGAGCGACGAGCTTCGTACGCGAGAAGGAGGTCCGTCGTCAGCGGGGTCACGGATTCACCGTCGGCCGCGATGTGGTGGACGGCGACGCCCACGACATGATCCGTCGCGGACAGTCGGATGATGCGTCCGCGCACGGGAATCTCGGTGGACAGGTCGAACGGGGTGTCGGAGAGCTCGTCCAGAACGGCCTGCACCTCGGGTCCGGTGACGTCGAGATCGTCCGCACCCGCCTCGACGACCGTCAGGGGGACGTGAACCGGGGGGAGAACGACCTGGACGGGGGCACCGGCCACGGTGGGATAGACCGTGCGCAGCGATTCGTGGCGGGCGACGACGTCGTCCAACGCAGCTCCGACCGCATCCGTGTCCAGCGGTCCGCGGATGTGCAGAGCGGCGACGATGATGTACGCCGACGCTGTGCTGGCCACCTTCGAGGCGAACCACATCGACAGCTGCGACGGTGAGAGCGGCATCGGATCCGGCCGGACGATCGGGGTCCGAACGGCGCGAGGCGCACCGAGTGCGTGCCGTGCGTCGGTGGGGCGACTCGCCGCGGTCGATTCCGCCACCTCGGTGAAGGCGGGCAGCTCCAACAGTTCCGCGAGCTCGGGGAGTTCGGCCAATTCGGCGACGGTAGGTCGGTCGAAGACGGCCCGCACCGGGACGTGCACTCCGGTCACGTCCGCGATGCGTGCGGCGTACCTGGTCGCGGTCAGCGACGTTCCGCCGAGGGCGAAGAAGTCGGCGCTCACGCCGACCTTCTCGACTCCGAGGACGTCGGCCAGGACCGACGCGAGAGCGACCTCCGCAGCGGTCCGTGCCGCACGGTCCGACACGTCCGTGAGGGCGTCGGGCACGGGTAGGGCGGCGCGGTCGAGCTTGCCCACAGGGGTGAGGGGGAAGTGGTCGAGCACGGCGACCGTGGTGGGCACCATGTGCCGGGGGAGCCGGGAGCGTGCGAACCGCAGGACGTCGGCCCCGTCGATGCCGTCGCCCGACTGCACGAACGACACCAGCAGAGTCTCGCCGGTGGGACCCGGCGCGGTGACCGTCACGGCGCCGCCGACACCGGGTGCTGTCGACAACACGGCGTCGATCTCGCCGAGTTCGATGCGGAGCCCTCGGATCTTGACCTGGAAGTCGCTGCGTCCGGTGATGCGCACCAGCGGTTCGGTCCCGTCGGGCGGGAACGACCACTTGGCCAGGTCGCCGGTGCGGTAGGTCCGGGCGCCCGGCAGCCCGTACGGGTCCGCGACGAACCGGGCGGCCGTCAGCGCGGGGCGATCGAGGTACCCCCTGGCCAGCTGCGTGCCGGCCAGGTGGAGTTCTCCCTCCACACCGGGGGCGACCGGGCGCAGCCGAGCATCGAGAACCACGGCGCGCATGCCACCGACCGGGCGTCCGATCGAGACCTCGTCGCCGAGGGTGAGGTGTTCGAGGTGCGAACTGATGGTCGTTTCGGTCGGACCGTAGACGTTGACTATTCTGCGACCGGACGCGACGGCGTCCAGAAGATCCGGCCCGAAGTTCTCCCCACCGATTCCCAACCCGACCAGGTCGGCCGGAAGGGGCTCGACGTCGATCATCGTCGCCAACACGGACGGCGTGAGGAACGTGTGGGTGACCTTCTGCTCGCGCACCAGAGTGCTCAGTTCGGTGCCGCCGACGATGCCGGGAGGCACGATCACCAACGTCGCTCCAGATCCGAAGGCCAGACCCAGCTCGAGCATCGACGCGTCGAAACTGGGCGACGCGAAGGACAGGACGCGCGAGGACTCGGTGGTCCCGAACGCGCGCACCAGTTCCGCCGTGACGTGTCCGAAGCCGCGCCGCGTGACCTGCACGCCTTTCGGCCGCCCGGTCGTTCCCGAGGTGTACGTGACGTACGCGGTGCAGTCGAGAGGTATCGACCAGTCGTCGGTGTCGACGGCGAGAGAGGGCACGCCGTCCTCGGCGAACAACGCGTCGGTGGTGGTCCACAGGAAGCCGTCGCTGGGAACATCGGCGGGATCGGAGCAGACGGCGTGCAGAGTCTTGCTGTCGCGCACCATGAATCGGCGGCGCTCGGCCGGGTAGTCCGGGTCGACCGGGACGATCGCCCCACCGGCGCGGGCGACAGCGAGGATCGCCGCCACCGACTCGGTGGATCGCCGGAGAAGTCCGATCACCCGAGTATCGGCGGAGACCCCGTTGTCGATCAGTCGAGCGGCGCCGCGCGAGACCAGAGTGTCGAGCTCCGCGTAGGTGGTGTGGCGATCACCGTCGACGATCGCGATCGCCCCGGGCGTCGTGACGGCGCGGAGCGCGACCGATTCGTCCAGCGAGGTCACCGCGTCGACGGATCGAAGCTTCGCACGTCCGCGCATGGGAACGGTCGCCGCGCGTTCGTGGGGAAGCAGGACGCCGATGTCCGACAGCGGAGATTCCAGCGTCGTGGTCATGACGTCGAGTACCGACAGCAGACGGTCGAGGAAGGCGGTGGCCGTGCGACGGTCGTAGAGGTCCGTCGAGTAGTCGATCTCGATCGCGGATCCGCCGGAGTGCCCGGCGGAGTCGTCGAGGACGACTTCGAGGTCGTACTTCGCGCGCCCCACATCGATGCGGTGAGCCGAGATCTGCGCACCACCGACGGCCGCAGAGATGTTCGGCGTGGTCCGCTGCGTCAGCATCACGTCGAACAGGGGGTGGCGTCCGGGAGTGCGCGGGGGATCGAGCGCCTCGACCAACACCTCGAAGGGCATGTCGGCCCGGGCGAGCGCCTCGAGGTCTGCGGTACGCACGGCCTCGAGGTGTTCGGCGACCGTCGCGGTCGGATCGACCACCGTCCGCAGTGCCACGGAGTTGACGAACATGCCGACGACGGTGTCGAGGTCCTGGTGGCGACGTCCGGCGACGGCCGTACCGACGGTGACGTCGTGTCCGGCACCGAGTTCGGCGAGGACGATGACCAACGCCGCGTGGACGATCATGAAATGCGACAGTCCGATTCGGCGGGACACCGAGTCGAGCTTCGCGGTCTGCTCGGCGTCGAGCTCGATCCCGACGGTGGCGCCGAGACCGGTCGGCTCGGTGGGCCGTGCGCGATCCGCGCCCGGGGTGGGGACGTCGGGCAGTCCGGCCAGAGTGTCGAGCCACCACGCGGTCGCGGAGGCGAGGGGCGACGACGGATCGTCGAGCGAGCCGAGCGATCGACGCTGCCATTCCGACGCATCCGCGTACTGGACGGGGAGCGGCGCCCACCGTGGTTCGTCACCGTCGACACGAGCCGTGTACGCCGCCAGAAGATCGGCCGCGAGGACACCGAGCGACCAGCCGTCGACGCAGACGTGATGCAGGATTAGCGCGAGAACATGATCGTCCGATCCGGGCCCGACCGTGAGGATCGCGGCTCGGAGCGGGAGGTCGGCGGCGAGGTCGAACGGCCGTGAGGCGACGTCTGCGAGTGTGGCCGTGACGGCCTCCTCGTCCGCCGCGTCGATCAGCGCGACGTCGAGCGCGGTCGTGGCGGCCTCGATCCCGAGGACGATCTGCACCGGTCCGACCTGCTCGGCTGCGGGACGCGTGTCGTCGATGCCGAAGACGGTCCGCAGGCTCTCGTGGCGCGTCACCACGTCGACGAGTGCCGACCGAGCCGCCTCGACGGAGAAGGTTCCGGAGATCCTCAGTGCCATCGGAACGTGATACGTGGCCGACGGCCGGTACTGCTCGATCCACCACATGCTGCGCTGCGGAGGTGACGCCGCGATGGGGACGCTGCGGTCGACGGGAACGGGGCCGGATTCGTCACCCGATTCCCTCGGACCTCCGTCGTCGAGGTGGAGTGCGAGGCGTTCCACCACGGGGTGGGAGAAGATCTCACGGACACCGATGGAGTGGCCGCCGACGGCGGAGACTCGCGAGGCCACGCGTGTCGCCAGCAGCGAGTTCCCGCCCAGCTCGAAGAAGTCGTCGGTCGCGGCGACGTCGTCGAGACCGAGGATCTCGGCGAGGATGCCCGCGACGAGGATCTCGTTCTCCGTCTCGGGGGCGCGTGTCGGGCGGTCCTCACGGGCGCTGTGTTCGGGGAGGCGGCGTCGGTCGATCTTGCCGTTGGGGTTCAGGGGCATCTCGTCGAGGACGGTGATGCGATTGGGAATCATGTACTGCGGCAACAGGAGCGCCAGCTCGTCGACGAGGCCGTCGGACTCCGCGGCCGACCCTGCGTCCACGGTGACGAAGCCGTCCAGAGTTCGATGTGCGCCACTGCCGCGCACGACGACGGCGGCGTCGACGACGTCGGACAACGAGCGCAGAGCCTCTTCGATCTCGCCCAGTTCGATGCGGAACCCGCGCACCTTGACCTGGCCGTCTCGACGGCCGAGGTAGACGAGGGTGCCGCGGGTGGTCCAGGTCACGAGATCGCCTGTGCGGTAGAGCCGATCGGAGTATCCGAACGGATCGGCGACGAACCTGCCGGCGGTCAGATCGGTGCGGCCGAGGTATCCCCGTGCGATACCGGTTCCACCGAGGTACAGCTCGCCGACACATCCCGGTGCGGTCAGCGCGAGGTTGCTGTCCAGGACGAAGGCGCGGATGCCGGGGAACGGCGATCCCAGTTCGACCTCGTGTTCGGCGACCAGTGGACCGAACGTCACGGCGACCGTGCTCTCGGTCGGACCGTAGACGTTGACGAGCCTGCGTCCGGGAGCCCAGTCGTCCACCAGCGCAGCGGGAACGACGTCGCCGCCCACGCCGATCGCACGCGGCCCGCCGCCGACCGGCACGCGCACGGTGGCCAGTGCCGACGGTGTGACGAAGCCGGCGTCGATACGAAGATCGTGGAGCGCCGCGGCGAGCTCGTCGCCGCCGTGGACGTCCGACGGGACGACCACGAGGGTTCCCCCCGACCCGAAGGCGAGCACCATCTCGAGAATCGATGCGTCGAAACCCGGTGAGACGAAATGCATCACACGGGCCGCGCGCGGCAGACGGTGCGAGGAGATCGCCGCGTAGGTCATGGCGGCGAGTCCGCGATGCGTCACGGCGACGCCCTTGGGTGTGCCGGTACTGCCCGACGTGTAGATCACGTACGCGAGATCGTCCGGACCGGGTCGGGAGAAGACCGGTCGGGGGAGGAGGGGTCGAGACGGTTCGCGGACGTCGTCGACGAGGATCCACTGCACCTGGGACGGGAGGGTGTCGACCAGGTCGCTCGTGGTCACTCCGACCAGCGCGCCGCTGTCGTGGACGATCGTGGCGATCCGCTCCAGAGGGAGAGCGGGATCGATCGGCAGATAGGCGCCACCGGACTTCGCGATGGACCACGCCGAGGTGATCGACCAGTGCGACCGGGGCAACGCCGAGACGACGACGATGTCCGGGCCGATGCCGAGATCGGTCAGTTCGCGTGCCAGGTCGTCCGAGCGTGCGTCGAGTTCGGAGTAGGTGACCTCGACGGTGCCGTCCACGACGGCAGCATTGCCGGTGCCGAGAGCGACTCCGCGCGTGAGGATGTCGGCGAGCGTGGCGAACGGGGGAACCATGACGTCCGTGGGGGGCAGCACCTCCAGCCGCTCCTGCTCGGTCACCAGGGAGATGGTGCGCAGCGGGGTGCCGACCTCGGCGGCTGCGAATTCGACGAGGAACTGGGCGAATCGCTCGCTGTGGGTCACCAGGTCGTCGGCGGAGTACAGCGCCGGATTCCCCTCGAGGTCGACCCGCAGACGGCCCGAGGTGGTGCTCTGGTGCACGGTGACCGCCATGTCGGCAGTGGGACCGGAGGTGAGGAGTTCGAGGTCGGCGGGGATGTCGCCGAGCATCACGCGCTCACCGAACATCATGAGGTTGATGGTCGGGCCGAGTGTCACTCCAGGGGCGCCCAGCAGATGCGCGATTTCCGACGCGGGAAGGAGTTGATGACGCAGAGATTCACTGACGCGCCGACCCACCTCGCGCACCACGTCGCCGATCTCGACGCCGCCGCCGCAGTGAGCGGGCACGGGTACGGCGTTGGCGGCCATCGACGCGGACTCGCGCATCCAGGACGTGACGCGCGCCGCCATGGGCATGGTGACCACGACGTCCGGGGTGTCGGTGACCCTGGCGAGAAACGCCGCGAATGCTGCGGCCACCACGACCGCGACGGTGCTCTGATGACGTTCGGCGGCATCGTGGACGGTGCGGTCGGCATTGGTGCCCAGCAGGGTGTCGCAGCGGTGGTTGTACGCCGACGGGGGAGCGACCCGGCCCGACATGGAGACCGGCTCACCCAGGACGTCGCGGAGACCGGCCCAGTACGCGCGGTCCCGCTCGAGTCTGGACGATGCCCGGTACTTCGCCTCGGCCAGCGCGAACGCTCGGGGATGTCGGGCGCGCGCCGGCGGTGGTTCCCGGCCCTCGACCAGTGCCGAGTAGATCTCGGCGGTCCGGGCGGCGGCGACGGATGCTCCGTACCCGTCGATCGCGACGTGGTGTCCGCGGGCGTACCAGTAGTGATGGTCCTCGCCCAGGGTGATCAGCGCGGTGTAGCCGAGCGCGTCCCGGTACATGTCCAGCGGCCGGGTGAACTCCGTCATGAGCTCGACCGCGGCATCCTCGGGGTCGTCCTCGCCGCTCACGTCCACGCGGATCAGCTCGACGTCGGCGAGCGACCTGTCGAGGCGTTGACGGACGGTGTGTCGGCGGCCGGCATCGGGATCGTCGGCATCCTCGCCCTCGGTGACGAGAGTGGTGAGCATGGATCCGGTCTCTACGGTGGTCTGCCGCATCGCCTGAGCGAGGAGTTCCACGTCGATGGGCCCGCGGATGTCCATGTAGTGGGCCACCGCGAAGGTCACGTCGGGATCGAGCTCCTGCAGCAACCACATGTCGCGCTGAGCCGTGGTCAGGTCGAAGACGTCCTCGTAGTCGCTGCCCGTGTCCACGCCGGCATCGACGTCGCCGACATCACCGGACTTCGAGTGCGAGCTCCGCTCGGCCATGTGTTCCCCCGGATAGTTCACTTGCGCACTGCGTGAACTTCCGCCCACCGTGGATGTCCCACGGCTCCGACACTAACAAACCCGAAACTTGATTTCGACGGTCCTTGTGTACTACAGGTTTCTTTGTGAGGTGTGCCAACCTCCACCTGTTTCAGCGCGTGGGAGCCACAGCATCCGAGGCCAGTTCCATGGTGGCGATGAGCATGGTGGCCACGGCATCCGGCTCGGTGAGGAAGCCGTCGTGTCCGTCCCGCGAGGAGATGATCCTGAGCCCGTCGCACGACGGGATCAGGTCGGCGATCTCCTGCTGCTGACGGAGCGGGTAGAGCCGGTCCGAGTCGACCCCGCCGACGACCGTCGGAACGGTGACGGACCGCAGGACGGTCTCCAGTCCGCCGCGACCACGTCCGACGTCGTGGCGGTTCATCGCCTCGGTCAGCAGTACGTACGACCCGGCATCGAATCGACCGGCGAGTTTCGCGGCCTGGTGCTCGAGGTAGCTCTGCACGGCGTAGCGACCACCGTCGAGGGCGTCCTCTCCCACCTGCGAGCGATTGCCGAAGCGTGTGTCCAGCTCGTGTTCCGTGCGGTAGGTCAGATGCGCGATGCGCCGCGCCACGGCGAGACCGGACAGCGGAGCTCGACCCGTGTGGTGATAGTCGCCGCCCTGCCAGTCCGGGTCCCCGGTGATGGCCGCGATCTGTGTCGTCTGCGTGCCGATCTGATCGGCGGACGCCCGCGCGCCGACAGCGATGACCAGTGCGGAGGCCACCCTGTCGGGATGGGACGCGAGCCATTCCAGGGTGCGCATTCCGCCCATGGATCCGCCGACCACCGACGCGAAACGCTCGATTCCCAACGCGTCGGCAACCATGCGCTCGGCGGTGACCTGGTCGCGGATCGAGATCTCCGGGAAACGTGATCCCCACGCGACGCCGTCGGGATCGAGCGACGACGGTCCGCTGGTACCGCGGCAGCCACCCAGGACGTTGGTCGCCAGGATGCACCAACGGTCGGTGTCCAGCGGCGCTCCGGGACCGACCATTCCCGACCACCAGCCGGGTGACGGGTGACCCGGCCCGGCCGGTCCGGTGACATGGGAGTCGCCGGTGAGTGCGTGTTCGACCAGCACGACGTTGTCCCGCGCCGGAGACACCTCTCCCCACCGCTGCACCACGACGGTCGCGTCGGGAACCACGCGACCGCTCTCGAGGGGAACGTCGCCGATGTGCACGGTGCCCACCCGCCCGTCCGCCGGCGGAAATGCCGACGAACGAGCGAGCGAGGGGAGATCGAGTGTCAAGATGCTGCCCGGAAACCCTTCTCCAGATCGGCGAGGATGTCGTCGATTCCCTCGATACCGACGGCGAGTCGAACGAGCCCCGGCGTCACGCCGGAGGCCGCCTGCTCCTCGGGCGACAACTGCGAATGCGTCGTCGACGCGGGGTGGATGACCAAGGAACGCACGTCACCGATATTAGCGACATGGCTGTGTAGTTCCAGGGCGTCGACGAAACGTTTTCCGGCCTCGAGCCCACCGGTGAGCTCGAACGCCACGATGGCTCCGGCTCCGCGCGGCGCCAGTTCCCGGCCACGGTCGTACCAGGGCGACGACGGGAGTCCGGCGTAGTTGACACTGACGACCTCCGCGCGGTTCTCGAGGAACGTCGCCACGGCGGTCGCGTTCTGCACGTGCCGCTCGAGTCGCAGGGACAGAGTCTCGATGCCCTGCCCGATGAGGAAGGCGTTGAACGGGGACACCGCGGCGCCGATGTCGCGGAGCAACTGCACACGCGCCTTGAGGGCGTACGCGGGCGCACCCAGATCGGCGAACACCACACCGTGGTAGCTGGGATCAGGGGTGGTGAAGTTGGTGAAGCGGCCCTGCGTCCAGTCGAAGCCGCCGCCGTCCACGATGACGCCGGCGATGGCCGTGCCGTGGCCGCCGAGGTACTTGGTGGCCGAGTGCACCACAATGTCCGCGCCGTGCTTCAGCGGCTGGATCAGGTACGGGGTCGCGACCGTGTTGTCGACGATCAGCGGAATGCCGTGGCGATGAGCGACATCGGAGACGCCGCGGATGTCGAAGATGTCGTTCTTCGGGTTGGAAATGGTCTCCCCGTAGAACGCCTTCGTCTCGGGGCGGACCGCCTTGTCCCACTGGTCGAGGTCGTCGGGATCGTCGACGAACGAGACGGTGATGCCCAGCTTCGGCAGCGTGTAGTGGAAGAGGTTGTACGTGCCGCCGTACAGACGCGGGCTGGAGACGACGTGGTCGCCGGTCTCGGCGATGTTCAGGATCGCCAGCGTCTCGGCGGCCTGGCCGGACGCGACGAGCAGTGCGGCGACGCCGCCCTCGAGGGAGGCGATGCGCTGCTCCACGACGTCCTGCGTGGGGTTCATGATGCGGGTGTAGATGTTGCCGGGCTCGGCCAGTCCGAACAGTGCTGCCGCGTGATCGGTGCTGTCGAACGTGTACGAGGTGGTCTGGTAGATCGGCAGGGCGCGTGCGTGGGTCGTCGCATCGGGAACCTGTCCGACGTGGACCTGGCGGGTCTCGAAACTCCAGTTCAGAGCCGGATCTTCGACGGGCGCACCCACCGCGTCGACGACATCGGATCCCGAGACGTCGGGCGCGGAGACCTCGGGCGCGGGAGAGTTCGGGTCGGAGTAATTGTCGGTCATGTCTGTCGTGCTCCTCGTGGAGGTGGCGTGCAGGGAATCCACGTCGGAACGCACCACGTCTGCCGCACGAGTCACCGTCACCGTGTGCAGAGCGCAGTAGGCGAGCCGAGCTTCGTGGAGAAAGAAGTATCGGGGCCTATCGCGAGCTACAACACATGGTGGAAACCTCCGAGGTGCCGGTCGGTGGGCCCGAGGGATCGGGCCCGCGCTTGCTCTCGCTCCGCACGATCACGGACCGAGTAACCCGGTCATCACCCGGGGCACCCCACCGCGGTTGGAGGGTTGCCGGCCAGCAAGCCGGGGCTCGATGCTGGCGCTCATGACCTTGGCAGGAATGGTAGCGGGTCGTTCCCGGGAGTCGGAAGGGTGGCCGAACTCACGGTCGTTCGATTGGCGAATGACCTGGCCGGGGTTCAGACTGGAACATGCGAAGGCGCCTTTCGGGGCGCCTTGTCCGTTTCACGGGTCCTTACCTTCTGAATCGATCATGAACCGCACCACCGACCACGAAAGAGAGCTTGTGACACCCCCCTCCGTCGCTTTCGACGTCCTCCCGTCCGCACCCGCCGCGGCACCTGCCGTGACGGATCGGCAGCGTGTCCGTCGTCGACGCGTGGCGATGTCGGCGCTGGCGCTCGGCGGCTTCGGTATCGGCACCACCGAGTTCGTGTCCATGGGTCTGCTCCCCGACATGGCGACCTCGATGTCGGTGTCCGAGCCCAGCGCGGGCCACCTCATCTCCGCCTACGCACTCGGCGTCGTCGTCGGCGCCCCCGTGATCGCGGCACTGGCGGCACGGGTTCCTCGCCGCACCCTTCTCCTCGCTCTGATGGTTGCCTTCACGCTGGGCAACCTCGGCACCGTCTTCGCGCCGAGCTTCCACGAACTCATGGCGTCACGATTCGTCGCCGGGTTGCCCCACGGCGCCTACTTCGGTGTTGCGGCGCTGGTCGCGGCCCACCTCGCGGATCCCGGCAAGCGTGCCAAATCGGTGGCGATGGTGATGATGGGTCTGTCCGTCGCCAACGTGGTGGGTGTTCCTGCCGCGACGTGGATCGGACAGGCCTTCGGGTGGCGCAGCGCCTTCGGCATCGTCGCGATCATCGGAGCACTCACCGTCACCGCGCTCGCGGTGTGGTTGCCTCGGCTCGACTCGATGCCGACCACGGACACTCGAACCGAACTCGGAGCATTCCGCCGCACCCAGGTGTGGATGACACTGTTCGTCGGCATGGTCGGGTTCGGCGGCATGTTCGCCGTGTACACCTACATCGCGACCACGTTGACCGACGTGTCCGGCCTGTCCAAGGCAGCTGTTCCCGTTGCGCTGATGATCTACGGACTGGGCATGGTGGCCGGCAACTTCCTCGGTGGATGGATCGCCGACCGCATGCTGGTTCCCGGTCTGTTCCTCGCCATGACCTCGGTCGCGGTGAGCCTGGCCGTGTTCGTCGCGGCGGCGCACAACCCGGTCACCGCGCTGATCGTCGTCTTCCTCATCGCAGCCTCCGGGTCCGCGATCGTGCCCGGCCTGCAGACGCGTCTGATGGACGTCGCCGCCGACGCGCAGACGCTGGCAGCCTCGCTGAACCACGCCGCGTTCAACTTCGCGAACGCCCTCGGCGCCGCTCTCGGCGGTGCCGTCATCGCCGCCGGCTTCGGATACACGGCCCCCGCCGTGGTCGGTGCGGGCCTGGCGATAGCCGGTATCGCCGTCCTCGCCACCTCCGTTGCGATGCAGCGCCGGACGGACGCCCGGGCAGTAGTGGTCTGAGCTCGGATACGGTTCTCCGGTGTCTCACACCATCACCTCGGTCAACGTCAACGGCATCCGCGCAGCAGTGCGTAAGGGAATGCTCGACTGGCTCGCGACGTCCGGCGCGGACGTGATCTGCCTGCAGGAAACTCGCGCGACCGACGACGAAGTCCTGTCCTGCCTCGGCCCCGCGCTGGACGGTGGCAGGCAGGGTGCGGGGTGGCACCTGGCGTCCGCGGAGCCGTCCGTGAAGGGACGCAACGGGGTAGCAATCCTGTCGAGGACGCCGGCCGAATCGGTCCGGATCGGCTTCGGTGACGCCGAATTCGACGAGTCGGGCCGGTACATCGAGGCGCGTTACCCTGCGGTCGGCGCCGATCCTGCCGTCACCGTCGCAAGCCTGTATCTGCCCTCGGGTGAGGTGGGTACCGAGAAGCAGGCGTCGAAGGAACGGTTCATGGCAGCGTTCGCGCACCACCTGGACGCGTCGGGATCGTCGGGCGAGCACCACGTCGTGTGCGGCGACTGGAACATCGCGCACACGGAGCTGGATCTGAAGAACTGGAAGGGGAACCGGACCAAGTCCGGCTTCCTTGCGTCGGAGCGCGCGTGGCTGGACTCGTTCATCGGCGAGACCGGAGCCTGGACGGATGTCGTGCGAGCACTGCACCCGGACCAGGACGGTCCCTACAGCTGGTGGTCGTACCGCGGCAAAGCCTTCGACAACGACGCGGGATGGCGCATCGACTATCAGATGGCCACCACCGACTACGCCGACCGAGCGAAGGACGCCGTGGTCGAACGTGCCGACAGTTACGACCTCCGATGGTCGGATCACGCGCCGGTCACCGTCGTGTACCGCTAGACCGCCGGCTCGGCGGTCACCTCCGGCGACGCGGCGCGTGATCCGTCAGAGCGCCGCTGCGAGCCGGTGGTATGCCGCGTTCCAGCGCAACGTGCGCTGGAAGCCCCTCGTTGTCGTGTCGGCGTCGATGGTGAGCAGTTCCACGGCGATCATGTCCGAGAATGCTTCGAGCACAGCGATATCGAGCGCGGTGCTCATCACGGTGTGGTGCGGTGCCCCGGCGGTCAGCCACGATTCCGCGGACACCGACAGCGACGGCTCGGGCTTCCACACCGCGCACGCCACCGGCAGCTGGGGCAGTGCCTCGTCGGGCTCGACGACTTCGACGACGTTGGCCGTCAGGCGGAACCGTTCACCGACGTCCGACAGTCCCACGATGATGCCGGGGCCGGGATCCGCGGTGAACCGCATGCGCACAGGGTCTTCGCGGCCGCCGATGGAGAGCGGGTGGATCTCCACCGTGGGCCGCGACGTGGTGATGGACGGGCACACCTCGAGCATGTGAGCGCCGAGAATCTTCTCCTCGCCGGGAACGAGATGGTAGGTGTAGTCCTCCATGAAGGACGTTCCGCCGTCCAGGCCGGCAGCCATGGTCTTCATGGCGCGCAACAACATCGAGGTCTTCCAGTCGCCCTCTCCGCCGAATCCGTAGCCGTCGGCCATCAAACGCTGCACGGCCAGGCCGGGCAGTTGTCGTAGCCCGCCGAGATCCTCGAAGTTGGTGGTGAAGGCTCCGAATCCACCGTCGGACAGGAACTGCCGCATTCCGGCTTCCACGCGCGCGCCGTAGCGCAGCGACTCGTGACGGTCACCGCCCGGCCGCAGTTCGGAGGCGACGTCGTAGACGTCCACGTATTCGGCGACCAGATCGTCGATCGCACTGTCGCCGACGCCGTCCACCACCTCCACGAGGTCGTTCACCCCGTAGGTGTTGACCGAGACACCGAAACGCAGCTGCGCCTCGACCTTGTCGCCCTCGGTGACGGCGACGTCGCGCATGTTGTCGCCGAAGCGGGCGAGCTTGAGTGTGCGCATCTCCGCGCGACCGATCGCTGCGCGGGCCCACTGGTCCACCCTCGTGACCACGGTCGGGTTGTCGACGTGCCCGGCGACCGTGGTGCGCAGCACGCCGACTCGCGACTGGATGTGGCCGAACTCGCGATCACCGTGCGCAGCCTGATTGAGGTTCATGAACTCCATGTCGATGGTGGACCAGGGCAACGACATTCCCGCTTGCGTGTGCAGGTGCAGCAGCGGCACGTCGAGTGCGTCCAACCCTGCGATCCACATCTTCGCGGGGGAGAAGGTGTGCATCCACGTGATCACACCGATGCAGTCGGCGGCAGCGTTGGCTTCGCGCATCTGCGTCAGGATCGACGACGCGTCGAGTAGCACCGGCTTCCAGACCACGCTCACGCTCAGCTTCGCGTCCAATTTGTCGGCGATCTCGCGGGACTGTGTGGCGACCTGGTCGAGAGTCTCTGGGCCGTACAGGCCCTGGCTGCCGGTCAGGAACCACACCTCCGGACGAGCTGTGCCGGAGACCGGGGTGGACGTGGATGCAGCGGACATGGGGAGAACCTCCTGTGCCGTCCGCGGATCGCGGCGGCGAGAACGGGTGGAGCGGAAAGTGGAGACGGTCTGTCGATCAGCGCTGGCCGTACACGTTCTGATATCGCTCGTGCAGGGCGTCGACGGCGGCGGGCGGGATGCGCAGCGGTTGGCCGAGTTGGTGTGCGAGGTGTACCGACCGGGCGACGTCCTCGCACATCACGGCCGCCTTCACGGCGGACCGAGCGGTCGGGCCGACGGCGAACACACCATGGTTCTGCATGAGGACGGCCGGTGACCGGCTCTCCCGGAGCGTGTCGACGATGCCCCGACCGATCGAGTCGTCGCCGATGGCGGCGAACGGTCCGACCGGGATGTCGCCGCCGAACTCGTCCGCGCACATCGTGGTGACGACGGGGATCGCCTGACCGCGCGCCGCCCACGCCACCGCATAGGGCGAATGCGTGTGGACGACCGCACCGACGTGGTCGAGGTGTCGGTAGACGTACGCCTGGGCCTGCGTGTCGGACGACGGAGCATGGTCACCCTCGACGACGGCGCCGTCCAGGTCGCACACCACCATGTTCTCCGGTGTCAGGTCGTCGTAGGAGACCCCGCTGGGTTTGATGACGAACAGGTCCTGTCCCGGCACCCGCGCGGAGACGTTGCCGGCCGTCCACACCACCAGTCCGTACCGCACCAGTTCGGCGTGCAGTGCGCAGACGTCACGGCGCACGGCGGTGACCGCGGTGCGGACGTCGTCGACGATCGTCATCGTGCGGCCGCCTTCCGTGCCAACGCGTCGCCGCGGAGCGATCGGAGATGTCTCATCGTGGATACGTCCTTACCGAAGTGGTCGTGGAGTTCGGAGTACACGGCGAACAGGGCGTCGTACGCCTCGGATCGCGCGTCGTCGGGCACGTAGGCGCCTCGGCGTACGCGTCCCATCGACTTCGCCGCCGTCGGCACGTCGAGGTAGCAGCCGGCGGCGACGGCCGCGTGGATGGCCGAGCCCAAGGCGGGGCCCTGGTCGGAGCCGATGACGGACAACGGCATCCGCAGCACGTCGGCGTAGATCTGCATCAGCAGCGGGTTACGGGCGAGGCCTCCCGCGACGACGAATTCCTCGACGGGCACCCCGCTGGCGCGGAACGTCTCGACGATGACCCTGGTGCCGAAGGCGGTGGCCTCGAGGAGCGCACGGTAGATGTCCTCGGGGCGCGTCGCGAGTGTCGTACCGACGACGAGGCCCGAGAGTCGGTGGTCGACGAGGACCGACCTGTTGCCGCTGTGCCAGTCGAGAGCGACGAGGCCGTGTTCGCCCACCTCCTGCTCGGACGCCAACCGGGTCAGGTGATCGTGGATCGATTCCCCGGCGGCCTCGGCGGCGTCCCGGTAGTCCGCCGGAACGCCGGTGCGCACGAACCATCCGAAGATGTCGCCCACCCCGCTCTGTCCCGCTTCGTATCCGTAGGAACCGGCGACGATGCCGCCGTCGACCACTCCGCACATTCCCGGAACCTCGCGCAGCACATCGGCACTCATCACGTGACAGGTCGAGGTACCCATGATCGCGACCATGCGGCCGGGTTCCACCGCCCGCGCCGCGGGGGCGGTGACGTGCGCGTCGACGTTGCCGACGGCCACCGCGATGCCCTCGGGCAGGCCGGTCCATCCGGCCGCCTCCGCGGTCAGCGAGCCTGCGCGCGAGCCGAGTTCGCCGATCGGCTGGTCGAGCTTGTCCTCGACGAAGGAGCCGAAGCCCGGAGCGAGTTCGGTGAGGAACTCGGCCGACGGGTACTTGCCGTCCTGCAGGATTCCCTTGTAGCCGGCGGTGCAGGCGTTGCGGACGTACGTGCCGCACAGTTGCCACACGATCCAGTCCGCGGCTTCGACCCATCGATCGAGCGCGTCGTAGATCTCGGGATCTTCCTCGTGGATCTGCAGTGCTTTCGCGAACTCCCATTCGGAGGAGATGAGCCCGCCGTACCGGGGGAGCCATGTCTCGCCGCGCGATGCGGCGAGCGCGTTGATGCGATCCGCCTGGTCCTGTGCAGCGTGGTGCTTCCACAGCTTCACGTAGGCGTGCGGACGGTCGACGAAGCGTGGATCCTCGCAGAGCGGAGTTCCGTCGGCGAGGGTGGGGACCATGGTGCACGCCGTGAAGTCCGTGGCGATGCCGACCACCTGCTCCGGCCGCACGCCGGCGGACGCGAGAGCCGCCGGCACGGCATTGCGCAGAACGTTGCGGTAGTCCTGCGGAACCTGCAGTGCCCAGGCGTCGCCCAGAGGGACGTTCCCGCCGGGGAGGGTGGATTCGAGGACGCCGTGCTCGTAGTCGTGGACCGCGGTGCCCAGTTCGGCTCCGTCGGACACGCGCACCACGACGGCGCGTCCCGACAGGGTTCCGTAATCGACTCCGACGGTATAGGTCTCGGTATGGTCAGCCGTTGTCATGGCGCTCTCCTGGTGTGGTGCTGCTCGCTCGGACGATCAGCTCGGGTTCGATGCGAGTCTCGGGGGCCGGTGTGTCGTCGAGGGCCGCACGCAGTATCTCGATGGCTCGTCGACCGACCTCGGTGAAGTTCTGTCCGACAGTGGTGAGTGGGGGAATCAGGTAAGCGGCCTCCGGGATGTCGTCGAAGCCGACCACGCCGACGTCCTCGGGTATCCGGCGACCGCTCTCGTGAAAGGCTCGCAGAAGTCCCAGCGCCATCTGGTCGTTCGCGCAGAACACCGCAGACACGGAGGTGTCCGATGCGAGGCGCAGGCCGCACTCGTATCCACTGCGCGCGGACCAGTCGCCCCGCAGCGGAGGTGTCCACGGCAGACCGTGCTCGTCGAGGACGTCCTGCCATCCCTGCTCGCGGGCGCGAGACTCGGCCCATCCGTGCGGTCCGGCGAGATGGACGATCTTGTGGTGGCCCGCGTCGACGAGGTGGCGGGTGGCCATCCGTGCGCCACCCTTCTGATCGACGCCCACGGTCCAGCGCGAGGTGAGCGGGTCGCCCTCCACCACGACGACAGGAACGACGGACTCCTCCGAGCGGGCCGCGGCGACGGCGTCGTCCGTCGCCGCGATGAGCACGATGCCCTCGACGCCCTGGTCGTGCAGGTGGTGCATCGCCGCGACCAGTTCCTCGCGGGAGAGCGTCGTGAGGCTCACCGCGCTGACGGAGTAGCCGGCCTCGCGAGCGGCGCTCTGCACGGTGCGGTGCGTCGCACTCGGTCCCCAGAACCCGAGCTTCGAGCCGATGATGCCGATGGTCGCGGACTTCTTGGTCACCAACGCTCGTGCGGCGCGGTTGGGGCGGTACCCCAACTGGTCGATGGCCTTCTGCACTCGGTCGCGAGTCTGGGGTCGTAAGTTGTTCTGACCGTTCACTACCCGAGAGACCGTCTGGTGCGAGACGCCGGCGAGCCGCGCGACGTCGGCCATGACGGGGGCGCGCCCGTCGGCCTCGGTCGTCATGCCCGCCGCCGCATGCTCAGCAGGCGCTGAGCGACCACGAAGACCAGGAGCAACGCGCCCACGGTGATGCGGGTCCACCAGGAGCTCAGGGTCCCGTCGAAGGCGATGAAGGTCTGGATGGCGCCCAGGATCAGCACACCGACGACGGATCCGAGGACATAGCCACGTCCGCCGGTCAGGAGAGTGCCGCCGATGACCACGGCGGCGATGGCATCGAGCTCCATTCCGACGGCATGCAGGCTGTAGCCGGACAGTGCATAGAAGGCGAACAGCAGACCGCCGAGAGCGGCGCAGAAGCCGCTGATCGCATACACGCCCACTTTGACAACCGCGACGCGCAAGCCCATCAGGACGGCGGAGGCCTCGTTGCCGCCGACGCCGTACACGGAGCGGCCGAAGCGGGTGCACGCCAGCACGTAGGCGGCGACGGCGACCGTGACGAGCGCAATGACGACGGACCACGTGACGGAGTAGCCACCGGGGAGTTCGACGACGCCGAACGCGATGGCGCTGAACGTGGAATCGGTGATCGGAATCGACTCGACACCGATCATGTAGCAGAGGCCGCGGGCGAGGAACATGCCCGCGAGGGTCGCCACGAAGGGTTGGATCTGCAGATAGTGCACCAGGATTCCCATGGTGGTGCCCAGCAACGTTCCACACAGGAGCACCGTGGCCATGACCAGGATCGGGGACCAGCCTAGTTGCAGTGTGCGAGCGGCGATCATCGTCGAGAGGGCGACGACGGATCCGACGGAGAGATCGATACCACCGGTGAGGATGACGAAGGTCATGCCGACGGCCAGCACGATCAGGAACGCGTTGTCGATGAAGAGGGACAGGAACAGTTGGGGGTCGGCGAAACCGGGGTAGCGGATCTCGCCGATGCCGAACAGTCCCACGAGAAGGGCGAACGTCGCGATGACAGGAAGGAACCGCGAGGGCGGCGAGTACCGGCGGACGCGGTCCCAGGTGCCGTGGCTCGCGGCCGGAGCGGGTGATCCGGTGGGAGGGTGCGTGAGCAGGTCACTCATGAGCGCGGGCCTTCCGGCTGGTGGGGCGGAGCGTACGCAGAGAGGCACGGGCGCGGGGTGACTGCAGGAGGCAGACGACGATGATGACGAGTGCCTTGAAGAGGTAGTTCGCCTCGGACGGAATGCCCACGTTGGTGATGGTGCGAGTCAGCGTTCCGATGAGGAGCGCACCGACGACGGTGCCGGCGAGGGAGAACCGTCCACCGGTGAGGGCGGTGCCGCCGATGACGACGGCGAGGATCGCGTCGAGCTCGATCCACAAACCGAGACTGTTGGCGTTCACGGAATTGGTGTTGGCGGCGATGATCAGGCCCGCGATGCCGGCGCACAGCGCGGCGAACACGTACACCGTCCAGACGATCGTTCGCGACCGCACTCCGGCGAGCCTGCTCGCTTCGGGGTTGATGCCGACCGCTTCGACGAGCATTCCGAGCGCGGTGCGGCGCGTGATCAGCACGGTGACGGCCACGACGGCCAGAGCGATGAGCAGCGCGACCGGCAGGCCCAGGACGATGCCCGAGGCCAGGAACCCGAAGGCGCCGTCGGCAACGGTGGTGATCTGACCGTCCGTCACCAGCATGGCGAGACCGCGGCCGGCCACCATGAGCACCAGGGTCGCGATAATGGGTTGAATGCCGAAGACGGACACCAACAGTCCGTTCCACAGTCCCAGCAGGAGGCAGGCGCCCAGTGCCCAGGCGACGGCCATGATCACGGTGGAGGCGGCGCTCTCGTCGGGCGAGGCGACGATCCGAGTGCACGCGACAGCCGCCGCGATGACCGCGACCGCACCCACGGACAGGTCGATGCCCCGGGTCGCGACCACCAGCGTCATTCCCACGGCCACCAGGATCAACGGGGCCGAGTTGCGGGCGATGTCGACGGGATTGCCGAACACGCCGCCGTTGACGATGCGGATGTCGAGGAAGCCGGGTGTGACGATCACGTTGATCACCACGAGCACCAGCAGGGCGATCAACGGCCAGAAGACCGGGTGGGACGGAAGCGATCTGATGCGGGACGGCGCGGGGCGGTCCGGCGTCGGCTGCGAGGGTGTGGGTGTCACACCCAGGGTGGCGGTCACGGTGCGAGGCTCCTGTCTGCGGCGTCGACAGGCGCCGAGGTGGTCTCGACGACCTCGTCGGTGCGTGTACCGGCGGCGATGGTGGCGAGAACGTCACCGACGGATACGCCGTCGTTGACGCGTTCGTCGATCTTGCGGTGATCGCGCATGACCACGATGCGATCGCTGAGCCGCAGGATTTCCTCGAGCTCGGCGGAGATGAACACGACGGACATTCCGCGCGACGCGAGATCGGCGACGAGCGACTGGATCTGAGCCTTGGCGCCGATGTCGATCCCGCGGGTGGGTTCGTCCAGGATCAGCAGTTCCGGTTCGGTGACGAGCCACCGGGCGAGCAGCACCTTCTGCTGGTTGCCGCCCGACAGGTTGCGCATCAACGCATCCGGATCGTTCGGTCTGATGTCGAGTGCGGTGATGTACTCCTGCACCAACCGAGCGCGCAGAGAGCGGGGGATGGGTCGCATCCAGCCGCGCTTCGCCTGCAGAGCCAGCATCATGTTGTCGGCCACCGTGAGGTCGCCGACGACACCGTCCGCCTTGCGGTCCTCGCTGGTGAGCGCGACCCGCTGATCGACGGCATTGCGCGGGGTGCGGAACCGCCGGGAGACGGCATGCACGGTCATGGATCCGCTGTCCGAACGGTCGGCACCGCCGAGAAGCCGGGCGAGCTCGGTCCGCCCGGACCCCAGCAGCCCGGCGACACCGACGACCTGTCCGGCGTACAGACGCAGATCGGTGGCCTCGAGGGCGCCCTTGCGTCCCACACCGAGCACTTCCATGACTGGCTCGCTGGAGGGATCGACGACGACGGGTGCGCGGTCGTCCAGCCTGTCGAGAAGGTCGAGCTCGCGCCCGATCATCAGCTGAACGAGGTGCAACTGCGGGGTGTCGGCAACCATGCGTTCCTCGACGAAGCGGCCGTTGCGCAGGATCGTCATCCGATCGGCGATCCGGTAGATCTGATCGAGGAAGTGGGACACGAAGACGACGGCTGTGCCTGCAGACCGCAGTCGTTCGATGACGCCGTAGAGCGTCTCCACCTCGTCCTTGTCCAGACTCGACGTCGGCTCGTCGAGAATCAGCACGCGGGCGTCGACGTCGACGGCGCGGGCGATCGCGATCAGCTGCTGGACCGCGATGGGGTGATCGCCGAGGACCGACGACGGATCCACGTCGAGCCCGAGGCGGTCGAGTGTGGCGCGGGCGCGGCGGTTCATCGCGCGGGTATCGATGCCGCCGATCGCTCGGAGTGCCGAGCGCACGGCTGCCGGCGCCGCAGAGAACCTGTCGGCGCGACGCGGTTCGCGTCCGAGCAACATGTTCTCCGCGACCGTGAGGTTCGGGAGCAGGTTCACTTCCTGGTAGACGGTGCTGATACCGGCGGCCTGCGCGGCGGCGGGAGTCGCGAACTCCTGCTGCGTCCCGCCGACCGTCACGGTGCCGCTGTCGATCGAGTAGACCCCGGTCAGGGCCTTGATCAGGGTGGACTTGCCGGCTCCGTTCTCGCCCATCAACGAGTGCACCTCTCCCGGGAACAGGCGGAGAGAGACACCGTCGAGGGCGCGAACGGCTCCGAACGTGATGGAGATGTCCTTCATCTCCACGATCGGCGCTGTGGCCGTCGAGCGCGGCGGAACGATCACCTCCATGCTCATGTCAGTACTGGCGGTCGGCGAGCACGGATACTGCCTGGTCGCGGGTGAACGTGGTCTCCTCGGTGACGACGCGCTTGGGCACCTCTTCGCCGTTGACGACCTTCTTCGTCAGGTCCATCAATTGCGGTCCGAGCAGCGGGTTGCACTCGACGATGAAGTCGATCTTGCCGTCGGCGAGTGCCTGCATGCCGTCCTTCACCGCGTCGACGGTGATGATCTTGATGTCCTTTCCGGGGACCAGTCCGGCTGCCTCGATGGCTTCGATGGCACCGAGGCCCATGTCGTCGTTGTGGGAGTAGACGACGTCGATGTTCTTGTCGGAGTTGAGGAACGACTCCATGACCTGCTTGCCGCCGTCACGCGTGAAGTCACCGGTCTGCGAGGCGGAGATGGAGATGGACGGCTGAGAGGAAATGGCGTCGCGGAAGCCCTCGGCGCGGTCGATCGCCGGTGCTGCGCCGGTGGTGCCCTCGAGTTCGACGACGTTGATGCGGCCGTCGGCGTTCACGTCGGACGTCGCGCTGTTCTGCACGAGCCAGTCGCCGGCCTTGACGCCCTCGGCGACGAAGTCGGAGCCGAGGAAGGTGGCGTAGAGAGACTCGTCGGTGGTGTCGACCGAACGGTCGGTGAGGATCACGGGGATGTTGGCGCGCTTGGCTTCCTGCAGGACGGGTTCCCATCCGGTCTCGACCACGGGGCTGAAGGCGATGACATCCACTTTCTGCTGGATGTAGGTGCGGATCGCCTTGATCTGGTTCTCCTGCTTCTGCTGGGCGTCGGAGAACTTGAGGTCGACGCCGGCGTCCGTCGCCGCGCTCTGGATGGACGTCGTGTTCGCGGTCCGCCAGCCGCTCTCCGCACCCACCTGGGAGAAGCCGAGCACCGTTCCGCCGCTCGAGGAATCACCACCGCTACTACCGCACGCACTCAGGGCCAAGGCTCCGCTCACCAACAGCACACTCGCCGCTACGACCTTCTTCGACGCCATCATGTTCTCCTCCGTCGTCGCCACCTCGTGTGACGCGTGACACAGAGTGTGAGCGTTAACATTGGACCGCGTCAAGGCTTTGGCAAACATTGACCACGAGAAATGTGAACGCTCACATCGGCGCCCTGTTCAGAGTCCGTCAGCGCTGCCGAATCGGTATTCGGTGACCCACCGGTAGGTCTCGCCCGGCCGCAGCACCGCGGACGGGAACGTGTCGTGATGCGGGCTGTCGGGGAACAGTTGAGGCTCGAGAGCAATCCCGTCTCCCTGGCGGATCGCGCGTCCCCGCCGGGAGACGGTGCTCCCGTCCAGGAAGTTGCCCGTGTACACCTGCAGTCCGGGCTGATCGGTCCAGATCTCCAGCGAGGTCGCGGAGACGCCGGAGATCAGTCGAGCGGCCCGGCGCAATCCGTCGTCGGCGAATTTTCCGTCGAGCACGTAGTTGTGATCCACGCCCCGTGTCGCGAGGACGTGGGGGTCGTCCGCGCGGGAGACGTCGCCGAGGCGACGTGGCGTGCGCAGGTCCAGTGCTGTCCCGCTCAGCTCGGCAGTGCCCCCGGTCGGGATGCCCGCGGAGTCCACCGGAACGAAGGCAGCCGCGTCCACCTGCAGCGTGTGGTCGTCGATGCCCTCACCTGCCAGATCGAAGTACGCGTGGTTGGTCAGATTGACCACGGTCGGCTTGTCCGTCACGGCGACGAGTTCCAGGCGCACCGTGGACGGTCCCGCCGTGACGCGCGCTCGGACGCGCAGCTCGCCGGGGTATCCCTGGTCGCCGTCCGGGCTGACCAGCTCGAGCTCCACCGAGTCCGTTGAACGATCGACGACGGTCCATGTGCGGGAGTCGAAACCGTCGATCCCGCCGTGCAGGTGGTTGTCCCCGTCGTTGAGTGTCACCTCGACGTCGGTGCCGTCGAGCTCGAAGCGTCCCCCGGCGATCCGATTGGCGTAGCGGCCCACGGTGGAGCCGAGGTAATCGCCCGAGGCGCGGAGCCCCGACTCGTCCGCGACACCGACCAGCACGTCGCGACGTCGTCCGTCTCCACCGGTGACGGACATGCGTTGGAGGGTGGCACCGAACGGCAGGACGTCGACCTCGATCCCCGGAGCCGATCCGATCGTCACGGCGTCGGGGGAGGAGGTCGCACGGTCGTAGCCGTCGTATCCGGGAGTCATCGCGCAGACGTTACGGGCGGAGGTGATTGAATCTGTAGATCATGACGACGGACACGGCGACCGACAGTCCCTCGACCACGCGGCGGCAACGAGTGCTCTCGGGCATCCAGCCCACCGCGGACTCGTTCCATCTGGGCAACTACCTCGGCGCGGTCCGGCAGTGGGTCGAGCTGCAGGACGAGTACGACGCGTTCTACTTCATCCCCGACCTGCACGCCATCACGGTGCCGCAGGATCCGAAGGAACTGCGCGCCCGCACCCGTCGCGCGGCAGCGCAGCTTCTCGCCGTCGGAATCGACCCGTCCCGTTCCACTCTGTTCGTGCAGTCGCACGTGCCGGAACACGCGCAACTCGCGTGGGTCCTCAACTGCATCACCGGTTTCGGTGAGGCGGGCCGCATGACGCAGTTCAAGGACAAGTCGGCCAAGCAGGGGAGCGATGCGACCAGTGTCGGCCTCTTCACCTACCCGGTGCTGCAGGCAGCGGACATCCTTCTCTACCGTCCTCAGCGCGTCCCGGTCGGTGAGGACCAGCGTCAACATCTGGAACTGACGCGAGACCTGGCCCACCGCTTCAACACCCGCTTCTCCAAGACCTTCGTGGTGCCCGAGGCGCACATCGTCACCGGCATCGCGAAGATCTACGACCTGCAGGACCCCACCGCGAAGATGAGCAAGTCCGGGTCGGGCGTGTCGGGGCGCATCGACATCCTCGACGACCCCGCGGTGTCGGCCAAGAAGATCCGGTCGGCCGTCACGGACAACGAACGGGAGATCCGGTTCGACACCTCGGCCAAGCCGGGTGTCAGCAACCTGCTCACCATCCAGTCGGCGCTGAGCGGCACACCCGTCGCGGAACTGGTCGAGGGCTATGTGGGCAAGGGATACGGTGACCTGAAGGGCGATACCGCGGACGCAGTGTCGGCGTTCTCCACGCCGGTGCGCGCATCATTCACCGAGTACATGAACGACCCGGCCGAACTGGACCGGCTGTTGCAGGTCGGGGCCGAGCGCGCACGCTCGATCGCCTCGGCGACACTCGCGCAGGTGTACGACAAGGTCGGATTCCTTCCACCGAAAGGCTGAGCTCCATGCCGGACTTCGCAGCGATCATCGAACGACGCCGGCGTGAATGGCCCTGGTTCGACCATCTCGCGCGAGCGGGATCGGTCTACCAGAACCAGAAGGGCGACTACTACGCGGCCGGCATCACCTATTTCAGTGTGCTGGCCCTGTTCCCGCTGCTGATGGTGGCGTTCGCGATCATCGGGTTCGTGCTGGCATCGAGACCCGAACTGTTGACGGAACTGCAGACTCAGATCTCCGAGAACGTGCCAGGTAGCTTCGGCACCACGATCAACGAACTGGTCGAGACGGCGATCGAGTCGCGCGCCAGCGTCGGCGTCATCGGACTGCTCGGCGCTCTGTACGCGGGACTGGGATGGACGGCCAATCTCCGGGAAGCGCTCACCGCGATGTGGGAGACCCCGCACGAGGCGGGCAGTTTCCTGTCCACCAAGGTCAAGGACTTCGGCGCGCTCGTCGGCCTCGGACTGGCCCTGGTGATCTCCCTCGGACTCTCCGCGCTGGCCAGCGGGTCCATCCTGCCGACGCTGCTGCGCTACGTCGGACTCGACGGTATTCCGGGTGTCGGTGTCGCCGTGCAGATCGTCTCGTTCGTCCTGGCCATCGCGGCGACCTGGGCATTGTTCGTCTGGGTCATCGCCCGCCTTCCCCGTGAACCCGTCACCGTGCGCAGCGCGGCGCGTGCTGCGCTGATGGCCGCCGTCGTCTTCGAGATCTTCAAGCAGGTCGGCGCCGTCTACCTCGAAAGCGTGACGTCCGGTCCGGCCGGTGCGACCTTCGGTCCCATCATCGGCATCCTGGTGTTCGCGTTCACCACCTCGCGCTTCCTGCTCTTCTCCACCGCCTGGGCTGCGACGGCGACGGAGAACGTGGCGCTCGCGTCGACACCGGTGCCGGACAGCGCCGTGATCGCCCCGCAGGTCATCGTTCGTGAGGGTGTGTCGCCGGCGGGTGCAGCGGCGCTCGTCGGCGCCGGCGTCGTCACCCTGCTGGGCATCGGTGGGTGGCGGGACCGCCGCAGGCGCTGACCGGAGAATAGTGTCCGGTCAGGGGCGTCGTGTGAGTCGCCGCGCCCACAGCACCAGGCCGACGACGACGATCAGACCGAGCGCGCCCACGCCGACTCGGATGGCGGTGTCGTTGTCGTCGGTCACTCCCGGGTAGGCGCCGCCCCGCGCATCCGTCGACAGCCCCTTCGTGGGCGCAGCGGCGGTCGTCGGGGTGCGTGTCGTCTCGTCGTCGGTCGCCGCGTCGGTGTCGCCGGGGGACACCAACGTGCCGACGCCGGTCGAGACGGGTTGCGCGAAGCCGTAATCGAGTAAGCGCGCTGCCTGTTCCCACGGTCTGATCGGGAGGACGTCGGCGTTCATCAGCGAGACGGCGAGTCGGCGTCCGCCACGCTCGGCCGCCCCGACGAAGGTCTGGCGTGCGTCGTCGGTGTAGCCGTTCTTGCCACCGAGGGCATCCGGGTAATTGAACAGCAGGGCATTGTCACTCGCCAACACGAAACCCGGCCGGTCCTCGTTGAGTTCGAGATCGGGGTTCACGGGCACACCGGGTTCGTCCGGCCGGGACGGATTGTCCGGCTTGGACGAGTCCTTCGGATACCCGGGGAACGGAACGGACTCCGTGGCAACCAGTTCCGCGAAGACCGGATTGTCCATCGCCGCCCGGAAGATCAACGCCAGGTCGTACGGCGAGCACGCCATGCCGGGTCCGTCGAGGCCCGAGGGCGAGGCGGTGCGCGTGTCGGTGGCGCCGAGGTCGCGGGCCTTCGCGTTCATCTTGTCGACAGCCACGTCCAGACCGCCCAGTTGCACAGCGATGGCATGCGCCGCATCGTTTCCCGACGCCATGACGAGTCCCTGTAGGAGTTGCCGCACGCTGTAGACGCCGCCCTTTCCGATGCCGACGGCACTGCCCTCGGCCTGCGCGTCGTCCTCGGTGGCCGTGACGGTGCGATCGAGGTCCAGTTCGTCGAGAGCGACGAGCGCGAGCAGAACCTTGATGGTCGAGGCGGGGCGATACCGACCGTGAGGGTCCTTCGCGGCGATCACCGTGCCGGTATCGAGATCGGTCAGAACCCATCCCGCAGCGGAGATGTCGGCGGGAAGCGGGGGTGCTGCATCCGCGGTGATCACCCCGCACGCCGCGAGTTCGTCGCCACCGACGGCCCGATCGGGCACCGGGACCGGCGCGGGATCGGCGTCGCCGGGCAGCGGCACCTCGGACGCGTCGATGGCCGGCGGGGGGACGTCACGGTGCGGACATGCGTCCGTGTCGGGCGTGCGGAACGGTGTCGACGTCGGTGTCGCCGGAGGCTGAGCCCCGGCGACACCCGACACACCCAGCGGCAGACCTGCGAGGACCGCCACTGCAGCGATGGTGACTGCGGACCGCCGTACTCGCGGGTGGCGCCGGTGTGAGGTGTTCATCACCGCTCACCCTACGAGGTGACTCCCGGCGATCAGTCGCCCGATGGCCGCAGGTACGGCCGCTGGATCTTCTTCCACGCCGCATACGTCTCGTAGGCGTCCTGCGTGCTCTGCAACGTCGACGTGGAGCTGACGGGCACGTCCCACCACGACTCGCTGTCCGGTGCGGGAATCAGCGGGTCGGTCTCGACGTGGATGACCGTGCAGCGGTCCGCTGCCTTGGCCACCTTGACGGCGTCGGCGAACTCACCCGCAGTGTTCACGCGGATGACGTCGGCGCCGAGGCTCTGCGCGTTGGCTGCGAGATCGACGGGCAGGACGCCACCGTCGAGTCGACCCGACTCGGACCGGTAGCGGTACGCGGTACCGAACCGCTGGGAGCCCAGTTGCTCCGACAGCGAGCCGATGGAGGCGAAGCCGTGGTTCTGGACCAGCACCAGGATGACCTTGACGCCCTCCTGCACGGCGGTCACCAGTTCGGTGGCCATCATGAGGTAGCTGCCGTCGCCGACCATCACGAACACGTCGCGGTCCGGGGCGGCCATCTTGACGCCGATGCCGCCGGCCACCTCGTAGCCCATGCAGGAGAACCCGTACTCGACGTGGTAGCCCTTGGCATCGCGAGTCCGCCAGAGCTTGTGCAGATCTCCGGGCATGGAACCGGCGGCGCACACGACGATGTCGCGGGGATCCGACAGCGAGTTGGTCAGACCGATGACCTGGTTCTGGTTCATCCCGACGTTGTCGTCGTCGACCGCGTACACCGAGGACACTGTGCGTTCCCACTCGGCGGCGAGTTCGGTGACGCGAGCGCTGTAGTCGGCGCTCACCTCATGGCCGGCCAGCGCCTCGGACAGGGCGTCGAGTGCCTCGCGGGCATCGGCGACGACGGACAAGCCGCCCTGCTTGACCGAGTCGATGGACGCCACGTTGATGTTGACGAACTTCACGTCCGGATTGGTGAACGCGGTGCGGGACGCACTGGTGAAATCGCTGTAGCGCGTACCGATCCCGATGACCACGTCGGCGTCGGTCGCCAGCGCGTTGGCCGCTGTCGTCCCGGTGGATCCGATGGCGCCGACGGACTGGGGATGGTCGTAGACGAGGGAGCCCTTGCCGGCCTGACTCTGGCCGACGGGGATTCCGGTCTGCGCGGCGAACGAGGCGAGGGCGTCCGTGGCGCCGGAGTAGATGACGCCGCCACCGGCGACGATCAGCGGGGCCTTCGCCGATCGGATGATCTCGGCGGCGCGCGAGACGACGGACCGCTCGGGCAGCGGACGGGCGACGTGCCACGTGCGCGGTGCGAAGAAGGACTCCGGCCAGTCGTGTGCCTCGGCCTGGACATCCTGCGGGACTGCGACCGTGGCGGCGCCGGTCTCCACGGGATCGGTCAGGACCCGCATGGCGCCGAGCAGTGCGGCGGGCAGCTGCTCCGCACGCCACACCCGGTCGAAGTAGCGCGAGAGCGGCTTGAACGCATCGTTGACCGTCACGTCGCCGCTGGAGGGGAGCTCGAGTTCCTGCAGCACGGGGGAGGAGGCGCGCGTGGCGAAGGTGTCGGCAGGGAGCAGCAGGACGGGCAACCGGTTGATGGTCGCCAGAGCCGCGCCGGTCAGCATGTTCGTCGAGCCGGGCCCGACGCTCGCGCTGACGGCCCAGGTCTGCAGGCGATCCTTCTGACGGGCGAAGCCGACAGCGCTGTGCACCATCGCCTGTTCGTTGCGACCCAACACGTACGGCAGTTCGGGCTCGGTTCCGGCCTCGACCGCGTCGATCTCGGCCTGCAGCAACGCCTGTCCGAGACCGGCGACGTTGCCGTGGCCGAAGATCCCGAAGCATCCCGCGAAGAACCTGGTCCGCTCACCGTCGCGTTCGACGTACTGGTTCGCGAGGAACTTCACGATCGCCTGTGACACCGTGAGGTGCACGGTGGGCTCGGCGTTCTCGGTCTTGCTCTGTGACATCGGTGCGGTGGACACCATCGTCATGCTCCTTTTCGGTGCGCTGTGTCGAGCGGGAGGCGCGGATCGATGTCCTGCCCCTCCCATGTGCTGCGGATCCAGGTGTGGTCCGGATCGTCGACGATCTTCCAGGCGCGTTCGCTGCCCGGTCCGGCCATGACGTTCAGGTAGTACATGTGGTAGCCGGGCGCCGCGACGGACGGCCCGTGATACCCGTGCGGGACGAGGACGACGTCACCCGTGCGCACCTCTTCGAGCACCTCGATGGGACGCTCCGGCGTGCCGTACACGCGGTGGTAGCCGAAACCCTCGGAACCGTCTCTGCCGCGGTCGATCTCGAAGTAGTAGATCTCTTCGAGCGCCGACTCGGTCTCGGTCTCCTCGTCGTGCTTGTGGCCGGGGTAGGAGGACCAGTTGCCGCCCGGGGTGATGACCTCGCAGGCGATCAGCGAGTCGGCCTCGAAGGTGTCGGCGGTGCCGAAGTTGTGCACCTGCCGGCTGCAGTTCCCGGCGCCGCGCAATTCGACGCTGACGTCGGCCGCGGGGACGTACCGGAACGGCAGAGTCTTCGTCGCCCGCGCTCCGCACAGAGCGAAACGGCCACCGCTCTCGCTGCGCAGCGTGTAGCTGCTGTCGCGTCCGACGTAGACGAAGTCCGACGGCCCGTCGAACACCGATGCGCGTCCGGCCAGTGCGGCGTCGTCCGTGCCGCACGTGACGGTCGCGGATCCCTGGAGTGGGACCACCATGATCTCGTCGTCGTCGGAAGTGAGGTCGACGGACTCGCCGGGTGCGAGAAGCACTGTGCGCAAGCTGGACTCGGTCCATCCCGCGCTCTCCGGAGTGACGGTGACTCCGGCACCGGGAACCGCGGGAATGTAGAACTCGCTGTTCACTTGTCGGCTCCGCCCCGCACCATCTCGACTGCGGTGGCCACTGCGGTGGCGACGTCACCGTCGGCCGGGTACAGCAGCGTGCGGCCCACGATGAGTCCGCGCACAGCCGGAATCTTCAGTGCTCGTGCCCAGCTGGCGAAGGTCTCGTCCGGTGCGGTCTGAGGATCTCCGCCGAGAAGAAGCGTCGGCAACGTGGTGGCGTCCATGACGCGTTCCATCTCGTCGACGACGGGAAGCTTCATCCACGTGTACGCGGAGGTGGATCCGAGGCCCTGGGCGATGTGGATCGACTTGATGACCGCGTCCGCGCGGAGATCGTTGACCACCTTGCCGTCGCGACGCGACGACAGGAACGGCTCGACCATGGCCATAAGGCCCTCGGCGGCCAGCTCGTCGATCGCCTGAGCGCACGCGGTCATGGTGCCCAGCGTGCCGGGATCGTCGAGGTCGATGCGCGTGAGCATCTTCGCGCCGTTCATCCGTGCCTTCGCGGTGGACGCAGCCGTCGCGCCCGTCATGCGGTCGTCGAGTTCGAAGGAGGCGCCGGCCAGGCCGCCGCGGTTCATCGACGAGATGACCACCTTGTCGTCGAGGGCTCCGAGCAGCACCAGGTCGTCCAGGATCTCGGACGTGGCGAGGACGCCGTCGACACCCGGATCGGCGAGCGCGGTCCGCAGTCGGTCGAGCAGTTCGGTACGGGAGTTCATCGCGGTGGGGTTGGACCCGACCGACAGGGCGCCGCGTGCCGGGTGATCGGCGGCGACGATCATCAGGCGACCGTCGCCGCGGACGGTGTCGCGCGTGACGCGGTTCGCCCAGGCGCGATCGATCGCGCCGGGGTCGTGCGCGCGGATCTCGGTGACGTCGGCGTAGGTAGCGGCAGCGGTGAGGGTGTCAGACATGTGCGTCCTCGATGTCGGTGGTGAGGGCAGCCTCGGCGAGTGCGGACACTTCGTCGGCGGTGGGCATGGCCGTGGAGCATTCGAGGCGCGAAGCCACGATCGCGCCGGCAGCGTTGGCGTGGCGCAGGATCTTCTCGAGCGGCCACCCCGACAGCAGGCCGTGGCAGAGGGATCCGCCGAAACTGTCGCCGGCTCCGAGTCCGTTGACCACGTCGACGAAGTTCGGCGGCACTTCCACGCGCTCGGTCCGGGTCTTGCCCAGGACGCCCTTGGGCCCCTGCTTGACCACGGCGAGTTCGACGCCGAGATCGAGCAGTGCATCCGCGGCGCGGTCCGGATCGGTCTCGCCGACGGCGATCTCGCACTCCTCGCGGTTACCGACGGCGACGGTGACATGACCGAGTGCGCGCTGTACCTGCTCGGTCGCGGCGGCGGGGCTCTGCCAGAACATCGGTCGGTAGTCGAGGTCGAGGATCGTCAGGGGTGCGCGTCCTCGCGCCTCCCAGGCGGCGAAATGGGCGCTGCGACTGGGTTCTTCGGACAATCCGGTGACCGTCGACCAGTACAGCGAGGCGGCGCGGACGGCGTCGAGGTCGATGTCCTGAGCTCGCACCTGCAGATCCGGCGCCGTGGGCTTGCGGTAGAAGTACAGAGGGAAGTCGTCCGGGGGGAAGATCTCGCAGAACGTCACGGGGGTCGCGTACTCGTCGTTCTGCACGACGTAGCGGTTGTCGACACCCAGCCGGGCCAGCTCGTTGCGGACGAAGCGTCCGAAGGGGTCGTTGCCGGCGCCGGAGATGAGGGCGCTGCGGCGTCCGAGCCGCGCGGCGGCGACCGTGACGTTGGCGGCGCTGCCGCCGAGGAACTTGCCGAACGTGTCGACGTGTTCGAGACCGACGCCGACCTGGAGGGGGTAGATGTCGACGCCGCTGCGGCCGATGGCCAGCACGTCGAAGCGGGCGTCACCGGGTGACTCGGTGCGGTGCGGTGAGGTCAAGGTCGGCTCCATCGAGACTGAGGGCGGGTGCGTGAACCACTGTGCTCCGCACCACACCGCGATGTCAATAGTTTGTCCTGACATTCTAACTTGACGTCATATTGCGCCCCGTCACCTACACTCGTTTCTCGGGCAGCCGCCCCCCCATGAACGATGACGCCCGACAACGATCGCGATCGGAGCTGGTACGTGAGTCAGCCACTCGCCGTGGAGCTCGACAGGTCGAGTCCCGTTCCCCTCTACTACCAACTCGCGCAGGCAATCGAGGGTGCAATTCTCGGGGGCACCCTCGCTCCGGGCGATCGGTTCGAGAACGAGTTGGCTCTGGCCAAGCGCCTCAACCTGTCACGACCGACGACGCGGCGCGCCATCCAGGAACTGGTGGACAAGGGACTCCTGGTCCGCAAGAGGGGCGTCGGCACGCAGGTGGTGCAGAGTCCGGTGCATCGCCCGGTCGAGCTCACCAGCCTCTTCGACGACCTGGCGCGCGCCGGTCAGGATCCCAGTACCAGGCTGCTCGAGTACTCGGTGGGACTGCCGACCGAGGATGTCGCTCGTGAGCTGAACATCGTGCCGGACTGCGAAGTCGTGACGGTGCGCCGTCTGCGATTGACGAAGGGCGAGCCGCTGGCCCTGATGGTGAACTACATGCCCGTCGACGTGGCGCCCGAGCCGGTCGAGCTCGAGGCGCACGGTCTCTACCAGTCCTTGCGGACCAAGGGCGTGCACATCAGGCTCGCACGCCAGCGCATCGGGGCGAAGGCAGCCGATCGCGACGAGGCGCACCTCCTGGACGAGAAGCCGAAGGCGCCGCTGCTCACCATGCACCGCACCGCGTTCGACGACTCCGGCAAGGTGGTCGAGTACGGCTCGCACGTCTACCGGGCGTCGCGGTACTACTTCGACACGACGCTCGTCGACCGCTGACCGGAACGCGGCCCTGCCCATCGCCACACTCAGGATGCGATCGACTCCAGCATCGGTCGGATCTTCCCGAGTGCGTACGTCAGCGACGACGGCGACGGGGTGTTGAGTGCGACGATGGTCGCGTAGTCCGTGATCAGCATGCCGCCCGAGCGCACCGAGGGCAGGTCCGACCAGCCGGGAAGCGTTTCGAGTTCCGCAGCGGTACCGCCGTTCACGAGGATGATCACCAGGTCGGAGTTCAGGACGTCGACGCGTTCGGGCCCGACGACGAGCCGGTTACCGGCCGTGGCCGGGAGTTCGATGGGCGGCAGCGTCATCCCCAGCTTCTGATAGAACGCCGAGGCGCCGTCGTCGGGATCGGCGACCACGACGAGCTGCTGGGTGGCCGGAATGTACTGTGACAGCAGCGCGGTCTTCCCGCCCAGTCCGGGCAGTTCGGCGGCGGCCTCGGCGAGGGCGGTCTCCGTCCCCGCGATCACCGTGTCGGCGTCGTCCTCGCGACCCAGTGCCGTGCCCAGAGCGCGCGTCAACGCGTCGTACGGCGAGACCGTGTCGCCGATGACGGGAATGGTCGGGGCCAGCGCGGTCAACTGGTTGTACAGGGTGGGTGTCGATGCCGCGAAGTCCGCGAGGATGAGATCCGGTGCGTACGAAGCGATTTCCTCGATGGGGAGGGTGCCCTCGACGGGGACGGGGATGAGCGGTACGTCCGCCGCCAGCTCGGTCTGCCAGGGGTAGCGGCCGTCCGCTGCCCCCGTCGTGTCCGAGGCGAAGGCCACCGGCTGGATTCCCAGGGACAGTGCCGCGTCTGCGGCGGGCGCCGTGAGGGTGACGATGCGCGGGTCGGGCCCGAGCTCGGCACGGTCGATCGAGGTGGAGCCGAGCGCGTGTTCGATGGTCACGGTGCCCGTCGGGGTGTCGCCGTCGGGCGCCGCGTCCGATGCCTGATCACTGCTGCACCCGGCCGCCGAGAGGAGTGCCAGGACGGCGACGGCCGAGGCGAGTCGTCGTGATGTCGTGCTGCGCATGCGGTAACCCCTGCTGCTCGTGGTGCCTCCGGAGACCACGGAGGTAGGGGTACCCTAAGTCGCCGGACGGCAGGTGTGGGGAGCTACGTTCCGGCGGGTGGCGCCGTGCTCCCGCGCACCTGCAGGCTCGGTGCTATCAGGTCCACCGTGCCCGCGGCGTCGGGGCGCGCGATGCGGTCGATCACCGCGGCGGCGGCCCGGCGACCGACGGCAGAGCTGGCGTTGTCCACGGATGTCAACGACACGTGGCGGAGTTGCGCGATGGAGGTGTTGTCGTAGCCGACGACCGAGATGTCCTGTGGCACGGACAGTCCGGCCTCCTGGCAGGCGGTCATGACGCCGACGGCGGCGATGTCGTTGACGGCGTAGACGGCTGTCGGTCGAGGTGATCGGGAGAGCAGTCTGGTCGCGGCCTCGTACCCACCGTCCTCGGTGAGGTCGCACGTCTCGACCAGGCCGTCGGTATCGAGTCCGAGGGACGCCATGGTGGAGCGATAGCTCGCCGCGCGTAGCGCTGCGACGACACCGAACGAGCCGGCAACGTGGGCGATCAGGCGGTGACCGAGGTCTGCCAGATGGCGGACCGCGAGCTCCGAGCCCGCCGTGTCGTCGTTCGCCACCACGTCCGCACGGGGGAGTTCGAGGTCTCGGCTGGCGACGATCACCGTCGGCATCGAGGTCGCCGCACCGGCGACGAGTGGGGTCGGCTCACGAGTGCCGACCAGGACCAGCGCGTCGAGGCGCAGCTCCGTGAACTTGCGGACGACGGTGTCGTCGCCGCTGCGATCGGCGCGCCCGTCACCGAGCATCATCGTCAGTCCGTGGCTCTCGAGGACCGGGGCCATTCCTTCCAGGCAATCGACGAACCACGGGTTCCGCAGGTCGTTGATCAGGACGCCGACGATGTCCGTGCGCTGACGGGACAGGCTGCGGGCGGACAGGTTCGGTCGGTAGCCCAGGGCGTCGATCGACGCGAGGACGGCGGCGCGCTTGTCGTCGCTGACATTGGGGGAGTCGTGCAGCACCAGGGACACCAGTGACTTGGAGACCCCTGCGTGCTCCGCCACGGTGCGAATGGTGGGGAGCCGATCCGATGTCGACATCGCACTCTCCGTTCTCGCCGGGCTCCTGCAGTGGACCGTGCCCGATTGGACCGTGCCAAACGCAGCCTAGCTGCACAGTCGCGTCGAGCGGAAGACCGTTGACAGCGGCTCCGCATGAGGGGCACACTGCGGATCGACTTCCTTTTGGAACGGTCCAATCCCTCTCACGCCTGGAGCGCACTCATGTCCGACGCCCTGTCGAATTCCCGTCCCACCGCTATCGGAGTTGCCGTCATCGGGTTCGGCTGGATGGGCCGTGTCCATACCCAGGCCTACAGCCGGGTCCGGCATCACTACCCGTCCCTGCGGCCCCTGCCCGTTCTGGCCACGGTGGCCGACGAGGTGCCCGGTCGAGCCGAGGAGGCAGCGGCGCAGTTCGGGTTCGCGTCCTCGACGACGTCGTGGCGTGACGTTCTCTCGGACCCGTCCGTCGGCGCCGTGTCGGTGACGTCGCCGAACTTCCTGCACCGGGACATGGGTGTAGCGGTGGCGGAGTCGGGGAAGCATCTCTGGATCGAGAAGCCCGTCGGGCTGTCCGCCGACGATGCGCGCGCCGTGGCGATCGCTGCGGAGAAGGCGGGCGTGCAGACGGCGGTGGGCTTCAACTACCGCAATGCGCCGGCGGTGGAGCAGGCTCGCGCCATCATCGCGTCCGGTGAGATCGGCGAGATCACGCATGCCCGCTTCCGGTTCTTCAGCGACTACGCAGCACATCCGGACGGCGCCCTGAGCTGGCGTTTCGAGCGCGAACGTGGGGGCAGCGGAGTGCTGGGGGATCTGGCATCCCACGGGGCGGACCTGGTCTGGTACCTCCTCGGCGACATCGCCTCCCTGGTCGCGGACACGGCCGTGTTCATCCCGCAGCGGTCCAAGCCCACCGGCGCCACCAGCGGCCACACCCGGTCGAGCGGTGGCGAGAAGGGTGCGGTGGAGAACGAGGACTTCGTGTCGGCGCAGCTGCGGATGGCGTCGGGTGCGCGGTGCGTTCTCGAGGCCAGTCGTGTGTCGGTCGGTGAGCAGAACTCCTACGGCTTCGAGATCCACGGAACGCGCGGCGCGCTGTCCTGGGATTTCCGGCGGATGGGCGAGCTGGTGCTGAGCACCGGATCGCTCTTCCAGGATCAGCCGATGTCGACCGTGTTCGTGGGTCCGGATGCCGGCGAATACGGCGCGTTCCAGCCCGGATCCGCCTCGGCGATGGGCTACGACGACCTGAAGGTCGTGGAAGCGGCACGGTTCTTGCAGTCGATCGCGGAGAATCGTCCCGTGGGCGCCACGGTGCGGGACGCGGTACGCAGCTCGGAGATACTGGACGCCATGACCGAGTCGGTGGCGGCGGGGCGCTGGGTGACACCGTGACCCGGGCCCATATGTCACCCCTGCAGTCCTAATGTCCGAACAAAGTATTGACTTATGGCTGTGATGCGTATTACATCGTCATGACACGGCGATGTTCCGCCACGGCCCTGCTTCTCGGCCGGGACGTCACACGGTCGTCAGCGCAGAGAATCCACCGTCAGGTAAGGAAGTCCATGTCCACACAGGCAGATCTCGATCTCGCCACGCACACCGTCGTGACCGACGAGCGCGTGAAGAAGCAGAAGCCGTTCCAGCGGCTGTTGGTACGCCCGGAGATCGGTGCGCTGTTCGGCGCCATCATCATCTTCGTGTTCTTCGCGATCGTCGCGCCGCCGTTCCGCAGCCCCGAAGCTCTGGCGACGGTGCTCTACGCATCCTCGACCATCGGCATCATGGCCTGCGGCGTCTCGGTGCTCATGATCGGCGGCGAGTTCGACCTGTCGACCGGTGTGGCGGTGACGTTCTCGTCCATCGCGGCATCGATGCTCGCCTACAACCTGCACCTCAACGTCTGGATCGGATCGCTGCTGGCGCTGGTCCTCGCGCTGGGCGTGGGCTTCCTCAACGGGTATCTGGTGATGAAGACCAAGATCCCGTCCTTCCTGATCACCCTGTCGTCGTTCCTGATGCTCACCGGAATCAACCTCGCGGTGACCAAGCTGGTCACCGGACAGGTCGCCACGCAGTCGATCTCCGACATGGCCGGCTTCGAGTCCGCCAAGAAGGTCTTCGCCTCCTCGTTCTCCATCTTCGGTGTCTCGGTCCGCATCACCGTCGTGTGGTGGCTGCTGTTCACCCTTCTCACCACGTTCGTGCTGATGAAGACGCGCATCGGTAACTGGGTCTTCGCCGTGGGCGGCAACCAGGACTCGGCGCGGGCCATCGGCGTACCGGTGACGAAGGTCAAGATCGGCATGTTCATGTTCGTCGGTTTCTGCGCCTGGTTCGTCGGCATGCACTTGCTCTTCGCCTTCAACACCGTGCAGTCCGGACAGGGCGTCGGCAACGAGTTCCTCTACATCATCGCCGCGGTCATCGGCGGATGCTTGCTCACCGGAGGGTTCGGTACCGCGATCGGCGCCGCCATCGGAGCGTTCATCTTCGGTATGACCAACCAGGGCATCGTCTACGCGGGCTGGAACCCGGACTGGTTCAAGTTCTTCCTCGGCGCGATGCTGCTCTTCGCCGTCATCGCCAACAACAGCTTCCGTTCCTACGCTGCGAAAAGGTGACACCTGACATGAGTGCAACCATCGAGACCCCCGTCGAGTCCGACAACAGCGGCGGCAAGACCCCTCTGATCGAACTGAAGAACGTCGGCAAGAGCTACGGAAACATCATCGCGCTCGGCGGCATCAACCTCCGCGTCGGCGCCGGTGAGGTGACGGGCGTGCTCGGCGACAACGGCGCCGGCAAGTCCACGCTCATCAAGATCATGGCCGGGCTGCACCAGCAGACCGAGGGCGAGCTCCTCGTCGACGGGAAAGCCGTCAAGTTCGGCTCGCCCAAGGACGCCTTGGACAAGGGCATCGCCACGGTCTATCAGGACCTCGCCGTCGTGTCGCTGATGCCGGTGTGGCGCAACTTCTTCCTCGGCCAGGAGCTGCGGAAGAAGGGCGTCCTCAAGACCCTCGACGCGGCCGCCATGCGGGCCACGACGAAGGAAGAGCTGCACAAGATGGGCATCGACCTGCCCGACGTCGACGCCCCCATCGGGTCGCTGTCCGGTGGTCAGCGTCAGTGTGTGGCCATCGCCCGCGCCATCTTCTTCGGCGCCCGCGTCCTGATCCTCGACGAGCCGACCGCCGCGCTGGGCGTCAAGCAGTCCGGCATGGTGCTGCGCTACATCTCCGCAGCCAAGGAGCAGGGCTTCGGCGTCGTGTTCATCACGCACAACCCGCACCACGCGTACATGGTGGGTGACCACTTCGTCCTCCTCAACCGCGGCCGTCAGAAGCTCGACTGCTCGTACGACGAGATCAGCCTCGACGACCTGACCAAGGAGATGGCCGGCGGCGACGAGCTCGAGACGCTCACGCACGAACTGCGTCGCTGACACCTGCGCTCACGGGCCCCGCACCTCCTCGAGGTGCGGGGCCCGTGTCGTCCCTGCACACAACCCGTGTCGTCACGGCCGGATGTGCCGTGCGGTCGGCGCCTGCGAGCAGAACTGCACGAACGACGACGGCCCCGCACCGGTGAGAGGTGCGGGGCCGTCGGTCGGTGTCTAGCGGAGAGGGAGGCCTGCTGCCGTGTACGCGGCGTCCACCAATTCCATGGTCGCCACCGCGTCGTCTGCTCCCAGCGGGATCGGCGCGCCGTGCAGGACGTGGGCCGCGAACGCCTCGAGTTGGTACTCGTAGGACGGGCGCGTCCCCAGATGCTCCACCGTGGTTCCCGACGCGTCCGTGACCGAGACCCGATCGTCGGAGTTCGGCTTGATGTAGTCGGGCGCGAACGCGGAACCGTCCGAGAACGTCAGTCGGACGGTGAATTCGAACTGCGGGTGCACCATCGAGTTGGTGACCGTTCCGCGAGCGCCGTTCGGGAACTCGAGCTCGATCGTGGACGTCTCGTCGACGCCCTTGTCACGTTCGGTCGCCGTCGCGGAGACCACGCGCGGCGGCCCTCCGGCGGCGTCGGCGAGCATGCGGTGCACGTGCAGGCCGTAGCAGCCCAGATCCATGATCGCACCGCCGGCGAGGTCGAGCGACCACCGAGGATCGCCGTCGGCCGGTTCCGGCATCGCCATGACGACATCGACGCCGGTGAGCCGACCCAGACGGCCGGACTCGGCGATCTCGAGCAGGCGACGCGTCACCGGGTGGAAGAGATAGTGGAACCCTTCGACGATGATGCCGCCAGTCTCACGCGCTACTTCGCGCACCTCGCTCGCCTCGGAAGCGTTGCGTGCGAACGGCTTCTCCGTCAGGACGGCCTTGCCCGCACGCAGGGCGCGGATGTTCCACTCGGCGTGGAGGGCGTTGGCCAACGGGTTGTAGACGGCATCCACCTCGGGATCGTCGATGACCGCGTCGTAGCTGTCCGCGACGCGTTCCACGCCGTACCGCTCGGCGAACGCCTCGGCCCGGCCGCGATCGCGTGCCGCCACCACCACCAGCCGGTGACCGAGCGCGTGGGCCGGACCGACGATGGCCTGCTCCGCGATACGCGACGCTCCCAGAACCCCGATGCGCAGGGTCGCAGCTTTCGGTTCGGGCGTTGTCACACCGTTGCCCGTCGGGCCGCCACCACGTCGCGAAGGTACCCGACGCTGGCGATGACGTCGGTGATGGGGCCGGGACCTTCGGGCTCGCCGGTCAGAATGGTGTCCTGCTCGAGCACGAACCAGCCCGTGTAGCCGGCGTCGAGGAGCGAGTCCACGACGCCGCCGATGCCCACGTCACCGGTGCCGAGAGGCCGGTACATACCCGCGCGGACGGCGTCGGTGTAGGTCAGTTCTCCGGCCTGGACCCGCGCCGCGAGTGCTGCGTCGACGTCCTTGAGGTGAGCATGGGCGATGCGATCGGCTGCCGCAGTGGCCAATTCGGCCGGATCGGTACCGCCGATCATCAGGTGACCGGTGTCCAGGCACAGCGGGATGGACGATCCGTCGAGCACGCGGTGGACCTCGTCGCGCTGCTCGATCATGGTGCCGACATGGGGATGGACGACAGCGAGGATGCCGCGGTCCGCCGAGGCCGCAGCTAGACGATCGAGGTTGCGCAGCAACACGGTCCACTGATCGGCGGTGAGGGTCGGACGTGCGTCGTAGCCCTCCTGGCCCGTGGAGGCGGCGAGGACGATGACGTCGGCGTTCGCCGCGACGAAGCCGTCGAGCAGCGACGAGATGGTCGGCACCGGGTCATGCGACTCCTCGTGCAGCAGAACAGGAGCGAAGCCCCCGACCGAGGTCAGGTCGTGTCCCGCCAGAGTCGCCGCGAGGGCGGCGGGATCGGCGGGCAGGAAGCCCTCGGGACCGTTCTCCGTCGCGGTGAGTCCTGCGTCGCGCATCTCGCGGAGGACGCGGTCGTTGTCCATCTGGTAGCCCCAGCCGGGGACCTCGCACACACCCCACGAGATGGGGGCTCCGGCGATACGTACGGGTGCTGCGGTCATGAGCGAACCTCTTCCAGGGTGACGGGTGCGCCTCGGCGCAATGATTCGGTGGCGGCCTCGGCGATCCAGGCGACCTCGAGAGCGTCCTGTGCGGTGCAGGGTGACGGGCGGGTTCCGGTGGCGACGTCGAGGAACGCTGTCAGCTCGTCACGGTACGACTGCGCGAAGCGGTCCATGAAGAACGAGTGCGGCGCGTCCGCCGGGAAGATCTCACCGTGCGGGAAACCCTGTGCCGCTTCCATGTTGCGCACCGGCGAGTGCGGGTCCCAACCGGCAACGACGGTGTCCTCGCTGCCGTGCACCTCGAGCCGGCAGTCGTACCCGCGGCCGTTGTAGCGGGAATTCGACACGACGCCGACGGTGCCGCCCTCGAACGTGAGAAGGACGGTGGCGGAGTCGACGTCGCCCGCCGCGGCGAAGGCGGGATCACCCTGGTTGGAGCCGGCGGCGAAGACCGAGACCACCTCTCGTCCCACGATCCAGCGGACGACGTCGAAGTCGTGGACGCTGCAGTCGCGGAAGATGCCGCCGGACTCCGCGATGTAGGCCATCGGTGGGGGAGCGGGGTCGAGTGTCGTGGAACGGACGGTGTGCAGGAATCCGAGTTCGCCTCCTCGCACCGCGCGCTCGGCTGCTGCCACGGCGGGGTCGAACCGACGGTTGAACCCGATCTGTACCGGGACGTCCGACGACGCGATGCCGTCCACCACTGCTCGGCTCTCGGCTGCGGTGAAGGCCAGCGGCTTCTCGCAGAAGACGGGAATGCCGGCGTCGACGGCGGCGAGCAGCAGGGAGGCGTGCGCGGGAGTGGCTGCCGCGATGACGATGCCGTCCACACCGGCGGACAACATCGCGTCGACTCCGTCGACCTTTTCCGCGTTGTACTTCGCGGCGACCGTGTCCGTCACATCGGGTCGGCCGTCGGTGACGACGAGGCTCGACACTCCGTCCAGACCGGCGAGAGTCTCCACGTGGAATGCGCCGATGCGCCCCAATCCGATGACTCCGATTCGTGCCTGTGTACTCATCAGTCCTGTCCTCCTACTACCTGCTGGTCCCATTCGATGACCGATCCCGTGACCACACCGCTGCGCGCCGACAGCAGGAACACCACGAAGTCGGCGATCTCGTCCGGTTGCCCGAGCTTGCCCATCGGGAGCGCGGCCGAGGCGTCGGCGACCCAGTCGTCGTCCGCATCGTGAAAACGCTTCTGCGTCAGGGTCTCTCCCTCGGTCTCCGTCCATCCGATGTCGAGGGCGTTGATGCGGATGCGGTCCCACCGGTGGGCGTGGGCGGCGTTCTTCGTCAGTCCGGCCAGTCCGGCCTTCGCCGCCGAGTAGGGCGCGAGATAGGGCTGGCCGCCCCGAGAGCTGAGCGAGCCGATGTTCACGATCGTTCCCGGTGCCGAGCGGGAGAGCATGTCCTTGACCGCCGCCTGCATCACGAAGAACGGGCCGCGCAGGTTGACCGCGATGTGGTCGTCGAACAGCTCGGGAGTGGTGTCGATCAGCGTTCCGCGGGAGGTGAGGCCGGCGGCATTGCACACGGCGTCCACCCGTCCGTACACCTCGATGGTTCGCGCCACGCTCGCCAGAGCGTCTGCGGCGTCGGCGACGTCGGCGCGGATATAGGTGGCGTCGTGCCCCTGTGCGCGAAGCTCGTGCTCCATCGACGTTCCGACGTCGTCGCGACGGCCGCTGAAGGCGACACGGGCACCGGCGGCCAGCGATGCGCGCACCACGGCCGCACCGACACCGGACGTTCCGCCGCTGACGAGAACGACAGTGTCGTGCAGAAGTGTGCTCACCCGAGAAGTCTTGCGGTACTCGTCCGTGTGATCAACACTCTGGAGGCATCAAAAACACCTCGAGAGGACACGGCTGTGGGCCATCGCTACAAGGTTCGGGAGATCGCGCAGCAGTCGGGGCTGAGCGAGGCGACCGTCGACCGAGTTCTCCATGAGCGTCCCGGCGTCCGCGAGGACACCCGCGCAGAGGTGCGCCAGGCGATCGCGGACCTGGACAAGCAGCGCAGCCAGCTACGACTGTCAGGGCGCAAGTTCTTCTTCGACGTGGTGATGCAGGCACCCGAACGCTTCTGCGCGCAGGTGCGAGCCTCGATCGAGTCGGAACTTCCGATGCTGTCCCCGGCCGTCGTCCGCTCGCGGTTCCACTTCCGGGAGACCGAGTCGGTGGAGGCGATGCTCGAGACTCTCGACCGCATCCGACTTCGAGGATCGCACGGCGTGATCGTCAAGGCGCCGGACGAACCGGAGGTGGCGCGTGCGCTCGACGTCCTGTCGGCGTCGGGGATACCCGTCGTCACCTACGTCAGCGACGTGCCCTCCAGCGCGCGTATCGCCTACGTCGGCATCGACGACCACGCGGCCGGAGCAACGGCTGCGTACCTGGTGGACCAGTGGCTCGGAGAGTCGCCCGCGGCCGTGCTGGTCACGTTGAGTCACAACAGTTTCCGCAACGAGGGTGACCGTGAGATCGGCTTCCGGCGGGCGCTGCGGGCGACCTCGTCGGGTGTGACCCGCCCCGTCGTAGACATCGCGCGCAGCAGCGGTCTCGACGACACGGTCGAGGATCTGGTCGTCGCCGCACTCGAGGCGCACCCGGACATCGAGGGTGTCTATTCCATCGGTGGCGGAAACCTCGCCACGGTGCGGGCGTTCGCGCGTGTCGGCCGACGGTGCCGGGTGTTCATCGCGCACGATCTCGACGCGGACAATCGTCGGCTGCTGGCGGACCGGTCGATCAGCGCCGTCCTCCATCACGATCTGCGCGCAGACGCGCGGCTGGCGTGCCGCCTCCTGATGCAGTCGGCAGGCGCCGTGCACGGGGTCCAGGATTCGCCGTCACCCGTGCACGTAGTCACTCCCTACAACACTCCCCGATGACGCCGTCCGCCACAGCCCCCACGCCACCAGCGCGGCAGCCGACATACCGGCGCCGGCGATGCACAGCGCGGTCCATCCGCCCATCGACCAACTCAGCGACGCCGCGCTCGAACCCACCACGCCCCCGGCGAAGTAGCTGACCATGTACGCCGTGTTCAGGCGGTTGCGCGCCGGTGGGTCGAGAACGAAGACGACGTTCTGATTGGCGATGTGGGCACCCTGCGTTCCGAGGTCCAGGGCCACGATGCCCACCAGCAGGACGACAACGGCCCACACGGCACCGCTCGCGGATCCGAGATACAGCGGAACCCAACTCGCGAGCAGCACGGTCAGGCACAGCGTCGTGGCGAGGCGTCCGCGTCCTCGATCCGCCATCCGGCCGGCGACAGGAGCGATCGCTGCGCCGGCGACCCCGGCGATGCCGAAGAGTCCGATGACGGCGTCACCGTACGAGAACGGGGGAGCGGCAAGTAGGAAGGCGAGGCCGGTCCACATGACGGAGAACGACGCCATCAGCAACGCACCCAGAGCCATCCTGAGGCGAAGCTCGCGGCCGGTGCGGACCAACGTCAGGATGGACACCAGGATGCCGCGGTAGGACTCGGTCACCACCGGAGTCGAGACGGGAACGAAGCGCCACAGGACCGCGGCGAGTATCGCGATGACGACGGCCGCGACTGCGAACACCAAGCGCCACCCGCCGACTTCGGACAAGAACCCGCTCACCGTCCGTGCCAGCAGGATGCCCGTCAGCAGTCCGCTCATCACGGTGCCGACGGTGCGCCCGCGATCCTCCTCCGCGGCGAGCGCCGAGCTCAACGGAACGATCACCATGGCTGCGGACGCCCCGATACCGGCCAGGATCAATGCTGCCGCGAGGACGGAGAACGCGGGGGCGGCGACGGCGGCAGCGTCGGCGATCGCGCACACCACCGCCGCGGTCACGATGAGGCGCCGCCGCTCGATCATGTCGCCGAGCGGCACCAGGAACGCCAGGCCCACCGCATACCCGATCTGTGCGGTCGTGACCAGGATGCCCGCGGTGGCGTTGTCGACGTCGAACGAGCGCGCGATGCTGTGGAGCAGGGGTTGCGCGTAGTACAGGTTGGCGACCAGGACGCCGCACGTGACGGCGAGCAGCAGCACCAGGCCTCGCCCGATCGTGGGCTCGGGGTGGGTGTCGTCGCTCGTGTCCGTGCTCGTCGAGGCGTCCGTGTCGTCCTTCACGCCACCACTATCGCCCGGCGAGAGAGCCGGTGCACAACCGAGAGACGTCAGGGCCGGTGACGGGTACTCATGGCGGCCGCCTCGTCGGCGAACTCGTCGGGGGAGAGGTTCTCGTCGAGTGCCCTGTGCACCAGCTCGGCCTGCGTCTCGGCGGCCAGGCCGGTCAGCGGCGGGTCCAGGTCCAGGTTCGTCGGAAATGCATACGCCTCGGCCGAGGCGGCCACCACATTCGCGACCGACCGTTCGCCGTGGGTCGCCGCGAACTCCTGGAGCGAGGGATAGATGGAGGTCACGATGGCCTCGCGGTCCACGCTGTCCATCGCTCGCCCGAACGCCGACGAGATCTGCAGAAGGTTGGCCATGCGCTTGATCGAGGTCGACGTGTTGTGACCGGCGGCGTGGAAGAGAGCCGGATTGAAGAACACCGCGTCGCCTTTACTCAAGGGCAGTTGCACGTAGTTCTGCGCGAAGTACTCCTGGAAGGCGGGTAGACCGAATGCGACGTACCCGGGTTCGTAGTGCTGGGAGAACGGCAGATACATCGTCGGCCCGCTCTCGATGGGCATGTCGCAGTGGGCCACCGCGCCCTGCAGCGTCAATGCCGGCGACAACCGGTGGACGTGGGCCCGGAAGCGTGATGCGGTCGCGGGGTCCATGAACCCGAGGTGATAGTCACGGTGGGGATTCTGTGCGGCACCACCAGGATTGACGACGTTCACCGCCGACGTCACCTGGTACATCGGTCCGAGCCACGCTTCGGCGACGAGGGCCAGGACATCGTTCGAGTAGTACCGGGTGAAGAGCTCGGGCGCCTCCAGCGCCAATTTCTGCAGTGCGTTCCAGACGCGGTCGTTCGCGCCCGGCTTCGCGAAGTGGTCGCCGCTGCCCGTGCCGTCGCGGCGCTGGCGCTCGACGACGGACTCGAAGTACTCGGTGACCTCTCGAAACGCGTGATCGCTCGTGACGGCGCCGCGGAACACCACGATCCCCGGGCCGTCGAGCAGTGCCCGTGCGATCTCGTCCTGGAGGCCGACGCGATCGCCCGCGGTGTCGAGCGTGGCGGCGTCGTAGAAGAGGACGTTGCTCTCCACGGAGGACGAATACGGATAGTCCGCCGGATCGGTGGTCGCGGAGACGACCCGGTGGAACTCGGCGAGGTCGCAATCCGATTCGGTGACCAGAGCAGTGCGGGACGAGTGCTGTGCGGACAGTGTCATGTCGTTTCCTTTGCATCGACAGGTGATTCTCTCTGTCGAGCCTGCACCCTCGACGCCGACCGTACAAGAGCCGTGGACCCCTCGAGAACACCTCGAGTACGTGATCGATGCCGGGACGAATCCGTCTGATTCGCCGACATCCGGGGTAACCGTGTACCACGGTGACGGGTAACCGCATCGATCGCTGTCACGACCTCAGGAGTTGTACATGAGCAAGCACGAACCGCTGGGACCCCTGTCACCGGATTTCCTGGCCGCCGACATGTTCGGCTACCAAGGAGTGCTCACCGACGAGGAATCGGCGATCGTGCTCACGGTTCGTCAGTTCCTGGAGGACGAGGTCGCCCCGCGGGCCAACGAGTTCTGGGAGAAGGCGCAGTCGCCGGTACACCTGCTGCCGAGGTTGGCGGAGCTCGGAATCGTCGGGCTCGAATACGAATTCGACGGTCGGGAGCCCGCCCGGAAGGTGTTCACCGGGTGGCTCGGGATGGAGTTCTCCCGCGTGGATCCGTCGACAGGAACCATGTTCACCGTCCACAGCGGCCTCGCGATGAGCAGCATCGCCATCCTGGGATCCGACGAGCAGAAGGATCGGTGGCTGCCCGCCATGAGGCGGATGGAGAAGATCGGCGCCTTCGGGCTCTCGGAGCCGCACGGTGGATCCGACGTCGCCGGCGGTCTGGAGACGACGGCACGCCTCGACGGGGATCACTGGGTCCTCAACGGCAGCAAGAGGTGGATCGGCAACGCGACATTCGCGGACCTCGTCATCGTCTACGCCAAGGACGAGGCGGACGGAGAGGTCAAGGGCTTCGTCGTCGAGAAGGAGTTCGAGGGGTTCCGCGCCGAGAAGATCGAACGCAAGTACTCGCTCCGCGCCGTCGAGAACGCCGACCTGTACTTCGAGAACTGCCGAGTGCCCGTCGCGAACAAGCTCGAGCACGCCAACTCCTTCGCCGACACCGCGAAGGTGCTGTCGCTGACGCGCGGGGGAGTCGCCTGGGGAGCTGTCGGCGTCATGATCGGGGCCTTCGAGAAGGCCGTTGCCTACGCGCAGGAACGCGAACAGTTCGGTGCGCCCATCGCGTCGTTCCAGTTGATCTCAGACCTGATCGCCCGCATGGCCGGAAACATCACGGCGTGCATCGGCATGGCGCTGCGGGTGTCTCAGCTCCAGGATTCCGGGGTCCATCACGACGAGCACGCCGCGTTGAGCAAGAGCTACTGCACCACGCGGCTCCGCGAGGTTGTCGGCTGGGCGAGAGAGATCCTCGGCGGCAACGGCATCGTTCTCGACTACGACGTCATCCGATTCTTCACCGACGCGGAAGCCCTCTACTCGTACGAAGGCACCTCCCAGATGAACAATCTCATCGTCGGCAGGGGAGTGACCGGCTTCTCCGCCTTCGTGTAGCGCGAGCACACGAAAGCCCGCTCCTGCAGTGCAGGAGCGGGCTTTTCGGGACGTGCGAGGAGGTCAGCGTGCGAAGAGCAGCGCGCGCTTGACTTCCTGGATGGCCTTCGTCACCTGGATGCCGCGAGGGCAAGCGTCGGTGCAGTTGAAGGTGGTGCGGCAGCGCCACACACCCTCGACGTCGTTGAGGATGTCGAGACGCTCGGGAGCGCCCTCGTCACGGCTGTCGAAGATGAAGCGGTGCGCGTTGACGATGGCAGCGGGACCGAAGTAGCTGCCGTCGTTCCAGTACACGGGGCACGACGTGGTGCAACATGCGCACAGGATGCACTTGGTGGTGTCGTCGAACCGGGCGCGGTCGGCAGCCGACTGGATGCGTTCACGCGTGGGCTCGTTGCCGCTGGTCATCAGGTACGGCTTGACGGCACGGAACGCGTCGAAGAACGGCTCCATGTCCACGATCAGGTCCTTCTCCACGGGAAGCCCGCGGATCGGCTCGATCGTGATGGTCAAGGACTTCGACGAGTCCTTGGGGAGCATGTCGCGCATCAGCACCTTGCAGGCGAGACGGTTGACACCGTTGACGCGCATCGCGTCGCTGCCGCAGACGCCGTGCGCGCACGAGCGTCGGAACGACAGAGTGCCGTCGAGGTAGCTCTTGACGTAGAGCATCAGGTTCAGCAGACGGTCGGTCGCCAGGGTGGGCACCTGGAAGCTGTCCCAGTGTGCGCCCTTGTCGTCCTCGGGGTTGAAGCGAGCGATCTTCAGAGTGACCATGACCGCTTCGTCGGGGACGGCGGGGAGGTCGCTCTTGTCTTCGGAGTTGTCGATTACAGCTGCACTCATCAGTACTTACGCTCCATCGGCTCGTAGCGCGTCTGCACCACGGGCTTGTAGTCGAGGCGGATATCGGAGAGCAATCCGTCGCCCACCTTGTACGCCATGGTGTGGCGCATGAAGTTGACGTCGTCGCGCTCCGGGTAGTCCTCGCGTGCGTGTCCGCCGCGAGTCTCCTTGCGATTGAGGGCACCGGCGACGGTGACCTCGGCCATCTCCAGCAGGAAGCCGAGCTCGACGGCCTCGAGCAGGTCGCTGTTGTAGCGCTTGCCCTTGTCCTGCACGGTGATCCGGCCGTAGCGCTCCTTGAGTGACTGGATGTCGCTCAGCGCCTGCTTCAGCGTGTCCTCGGTGCGGAAGACGGACGCGTTGTTGTCCATCGACTGCTGCAGCTCGGAGCGGATCGTGGCGACCTTCTCGGAGCCGTGATCCGAGAGGATCAGCTCGAGCCAGTCCTCGACCATCTTCTGCGGAGCCTCGGGCAGCGGCGTGAAGTCGACGCTGTTCGCATGCTCGGCGGCAGCGATGCCGGCGCGACGGCCGAACACGTTGATGTCGAGGAGCGAGTTGGTTCCCAGGCGGTTCGAGCCGTGGACCGACACGCAGGCGCACTCACCGGCGGCGAACAGTCCGGGGACGATGTCGTCGTTGTTGCGCAGGACCTCACCACGGATCTTGGTGGGGATGCCGCCCATGACGTAGTGGCACGTCGGGTAGACGGGGACCAGTTCGGTCACCGGGTCGACGCCCAGGTACGTGCGCGAGAACTCCGTGATGTCGGGGAGCTTCTCCTCGAGCACCTCGGCGCCCAGATGGGTCACGTCGATGTAGACGTAGTCCTTGTTGGGACCGGCGCCGCGACCTTCGAGGACCTCGAGAACCATCGACCGGGCGACGATGTCGCGGGGTGCGAGGTCCTTGATGGTGGGGGCGTACCGCTCCATGAAGCGCTCGCCGTCGGCGTTGCGGAGGATGCCGCCCTCGCCTCGGACCGCCTCGGAGATGAGGATGCCCAGACCCGCCAGACCTGTCGGGTGGAACTGGTGGAACTCCATGTCCTCGAGCGGCAGTCCCTTGCGGAAGATGATGCTCATGCCGTCACCGGTGAGGGTGTGGGCGTTGGACGTCGTCTTGTAGATACGACCCGATCCACCCGTGGCGAACACGATCGACTTCGCGTGGAAGACGTGCAGTTCACCGGTGGCGAGCTCGTAGGCGATGACGCCCGTGGCGACGGGACCGTTGTCGGTCTCGGTCAGCGCGATGTCGAGTGCGTAGAACTCGTTGTAGAACTCCACGTCATGCTTGACGCACTGCTGGTAGAGCGTCTGAAGGATCATGTGCCCGGTGCGGTCGGCGGCGTAACACGCACGGCGGACAGGTGCCTTGCCGTGGTCGCGTGTGTGGCCACCGAATCGACGCTGGTCGATCTTGCCCTCGGGGGTGCGGTTGAAGGGCAGGCCCATCTTCTCCAGGTCGAGAACCGCATCGATGGCTTCCTTCGCCATGATCTCGGCCGCGTCCTGGTCGACGAGGTAGTCGCCACCCTTGACGGTGTCGAAGGTGTGCCACTCCCAGTTGTCCTCCTCGACGTTGGCCAAGGCGGCACACATGCCACCCTGAGCCGCGCCGGTGTGACTACGCGTGGGGTAGAGCTTGGTCAGAACCGCCGTGCGAGCGCGAGGGCCTGCTTCGATCGCGGCGCGCATTCCTGCGCCACCTGCGCCGACGATGAGTACGTCGTAACGATGTTCCTGCATATCGAAATCTCCCCTAGCTGGCGGTGATGTTGGGGTCGAACGTGAAGATCACGTACGTGCCGAGACCCATGATCAGGATCATCGACAGGACCAGAAGCGTCGTGAGCCAGAACCGCGTGGAGTCCTTGCGTGAGTAGTCCGCGATGACCGTGCGCAGGCCGTTGCCGCCGTGCAGCTGGGCCAACCACAGCATCGTCAGATCCCACACCTGCCAGAACGGGCTGGACCAACGTCCGGCCACGAAGGCGAAGTTGATGCGATGAACGCCGTCGTCGAGAAGCAGCATGATCGACATGTGCCCCAGGACGAGGACGACGAGCGCGAGCCCGGAGAAACGCATGAACAGCCATGCGTAGAGCTCGAAGTTGCCACGGTTCTTCCGACGCGGTGAGCGCGGGTTGTCGAGGCTGGCGGGGCGGTCGTGCGACGTGCCCAGCGTGCGTGCCGGCTTGCTTCCGGCATCCGTGGTCGCCATGTCAGTGCCCCCCGGTGAAGGTGTTGTAGAGGATGCGCGCTGCGCCGGGGATCATCACGACGAACCAGATGCCGAGAATGACCCAGAGCATGAGGCGCTGGTACTGCGTGCCCTTCGACCAGAAGTCGACCAGCATGACGCGGATGCCGTTGAGTGCGTGGTAGAGCACCGCAGCGACGAGGCCGAGTTCCATCAGGCCGACGATCGGCGTCTTGTAGGTGTCGATCACGTCGTTGTACGCCTCGGGGTTGACACGGACGAGCGCCGTGTCGAGCACGTGGACGAACAGGAAGAAGAACGTGACCACACCGGTGATCCGGTGCAGGACCCAGGACCACATGCCAGGGTCTCCGCGGTACAGAGACCGCGTGCGCTCCCGGGACGGGGCGGCTTCGGTCGAGGTAGCCATCGAGTGCAGTGCCTCCAACATCATTGATGGACGCGACGAGTGGAGAGATCCGGGTGAGACCGGAGAAACTCAGCTCGATCGTGTATGTGAAACGACTTCTTCGAACTCTAATCCCATGCCCGGACACGCACTAATTCGCGTTGGGCCTGGCGTTTCCGCATCGCAGGGAAGTTAGGTTTGCCTGTCCAATCGGGGATGCGGTTCCGTCGTAGATTCCGACATCCGGGCGGATGTCGTGACAGGATCGCTCCCATGCAGGAAGTGGACTGGAAATCCTTGCGAGACAGAGCCCGTGAGGCTATGACCCACGCATACGCGCCCTACTCGAACTACCCGGTGGGCGCTGCCGCACTGGTGGACGATGGACGGGTCGTCGTGGGATGCAATGTGGAGAATGTCTCATACGGCCTGGGGCTCTGCGCCGAGTGCGGACTGGTGTCGGCGTTGAACTCCTCGGGCGGCGGACGACTGATCGCGTTCTCGTGCTGCGACAGTCGGGGTCTCGTGCTTCTCCCGTGCGGCCGTTGTCGGCAGCTCCTGTTGGAGTTCGGCGGCGGTGATGTGATGATCGACACGACGAGTGGACCTCGCTCATTGAGCAGCCTCCTCCCCGAAGCGTTCGGACCCGACGACCTTGCCGCCGGCCGCACCTCCGACGCCCCGAAGGAGGCGACGGATGCCTGATGCCGTATCGGTGATAGCCACCAAACGCGATGGCCACACCCTGTCTTCGGACCAGATCTCCTGGATGGTCGACGCCTACACGCGCGGCGAGGTCGCCGACGAGCAGATGTCGGCGCTGACGATGGCGATTCTGCTCCGCGGAATGGACCGCGGCGAGATACGCCAGTGGACGGAAGCGATGATCGCGTCCGGCTCCAGAATGGATTTCTCGTCCATCTCCAGACCGACCGTCGACAAACATTCCACCGGCGGAATCGGCGACAAGATCACGTTGCCGCTCGCGCCGATCGTCGCCGCGTGCGGAGCTGCCGTTCCCCAGCTTTCGGGCCGCGGACTCGGCTACACCGGTGGCACTCTCGACAAACTCGAATCGATCCCCGGCTGGCGCGCGGACCTGACGGCGGAGGAGATGACGCGCATCCTCGACGACCCCGCCGTCGGCGCCGTCATCTGCGCGGCGGGCGCAGATCTCGCGCCGGCGGACAAGAAGCTCTACGCCTTGAGGGATGTGACCGGAACGGTCGAGTCCATTCCCATGATCGCGGCGTCCATCATGAGCAAGAAGATCGCCGAGGGGACCGGCGCATTGGTCCTCGACGTCAAGTGCGGGTCCGGCGCCTTCATGAAGTCGCTCGATCAGGCGCGGGAATTGGCATCGACGATGGTCGAGCTGGGGACCGATGCCGGTGTCCGCACCATCGCCCTGGTGACGGATATGAACACGCCCCTGGGGTGGACCGCGGGTAACGCACTCGAAGTGCAGGAATCGCTCGACGTCCTGTCCGGTGGCGGACCGGCCGACATCGTCGAGCTGACTCTGGCGCTGGCGCGGGAGATGGTTGCCGCAGCCGGACTGGGTGACATCGACCCCGCGGCCACCCTGCGGGACGGTACGGCGATGGACCGGTGGCGCGCGATGATCGCCGCCCAGGGCGGAGATCCGGCGGCGGCATTGCCCACCGCCCGTGAGACGCACGACGTGACGGCGGAGCGGGACGGTGTCCTCACGCGTGTCGACGCCATGGCCGTGGGAATCGCGGCGTGGCGCCTCGGTGCCGGACGTGCTCGGCAGGGACAAGCAGTCCAGGCGGGAGCGGGCGTGCGTCTGCATGCGAAGGAAGGCGACCGCGTGACGAAGGGGCAACCGTTGTTCACCCTCCACACCGACACCCCGGAGAAGTTCGACGGCGCGCTCGAGGCACTCGGCGGTGGCTGGGACATCGGGGATGTCGCGGAGACCGCCCGGCCCCTGATCCTCGACAGGATCGGGTCGTGAGATGACGCGTCGCCGGTGGAGCCTCGCCGCGGCGGTGGCCGTGATGCTCTCGATACTCCTGGGAGCGTGCGGGTCGTCGTCGGACGGACCGCTGATCGACTCGGTCACCGACGACGGCGTGCTGGTGGTCGGGACCGAGGGCACGTACAGCCCGTTCAGCTTCCAGGGTGACGACGGTCAGTTGACCGGATACGACGTCGACGTGGTGCGTGCCGTGGGGGAGAAGCTCGGTGTGCGCGTCGAGTTCGTCCAGACTCCGTTCGACTCCATCTTCGCCGGACTCGAGTCGGAACGGTTCGACCTCATCGCCAACCAGGTGACCATCAACGACGAGCGTCGCGCGAAGTACGACCTCTCGCGGCCGTACACGGTGTCCGACGGCGAGATTCTGACTCGTACCGGCGACTCGTCCATCAGTTCGCTCGCCGATCTCGCCGGCAAGACGACGGCGCAGTCCTCGACCAGTAACTGGGCCGAGGTAGCCACCGACGCCGGCGCTCAGGTGCAGGCGGTCGAGGGGTTCGTCCAGGCCGTCACGCTGGTCAAGGACGGCCGTGTGGACGCCACCGTCAACGACTCGTTGGCGGTCGCGGAGTACTTCGCGCAGACGGGTGACACCGGGGTGTCCGTCGCCGCGCAGACCGGCGACGTCAGCCTGCAAGCCTTCGCAGCCCGCAAGGACAGCGGTCTGATGGACTCGGTGAACACGGCATTGGAGGAACTGCAGAACGACGGGACCCTCGCGGCCGCGTCGGAGAAGTACTTCGGTTCCGACGTCGCGGTGCCCAATGCGGAGACGGCGGCGGCTACTGCTCCCACCGAGTCCGCCGCGGCCTCGCAATCGACGTGGGACCTGATCTCCCGCAACCTGGTGCCGATGTTGAAGGCGACGGTGACGACGACGCTGCCGCTGACGGCGATCAGCTTCGTCATCGGGCTGATCATCGCTCTGGCCGTGGCGCTGGCGCGCATCTCGTCGATCCGACCGCTGTCGCTGCTCGCTCGCTTCTACGTGTCCATCGTGCGCGGAACGCCTCTGCTGCTCCAGTTGTTCATCGTCTTCTACGCGCTGCCTCAATTCGGTGTGGTGATCTCTCCGTTCCCGGCCGCGGTGGTGGCGTTCAGCATCAACGTCGGTGGCTATGCCGCCGAGATCGTCCGAGCCTCCATCCTGGGAGTTCCCAAGGGTCAGTGGGAGGCCGCGCAGACCATCGGTATGGGCTACCGGACGACATTGCAGCGCATCGTCCTTCCACAAGCCTTGCGCACCGCAGTTCCTCCCCTATCCAACACGTTGATCTCGTTGGTCAAGGACACCTCGCTCGCGTCGACCATCCTGGTGACCGAGCTGTTGCGAGTCGCCCAGCTCGCCGCCGCCCCGACGTTCGACTTCTTCGCTCTGTACTCGGTCGCGGCGCTGTACTACTGGGTCATCTGCATCGCGCTCTCGGCTGTGCAGGGTCGACTGGAAACCCGACTGGACAGGTACGTGGCGAGATGACCGAGAATCCCCTCATCGAGGTAGCCGGGCTACGGAAGTCGTTCGGCGGCAACACGATCCTGAACGGTGTCGACTTCACCGCGGACCGGGGCACCGTGACCGTCGTCGTCGGCCCCTCCGGTTCCGGCAAGACCACATTGCTGCGCAGTCTCAACGCCCTCGATCCCGCCGACGCGGGAACGATCCGGGTCGGTGACGTCTCGGTCGATTTCGAGGCGCTGTCATCGGAATCGAAGGGACGCGTCCGCAGCGCCACGTCCGCGTTGCGCGCGCAGAGCGGCATGGTCTTCCAGTCGCACAATCTGTTCCCGCACAAGACGGTTCTGCAGAACGTCACCGAGGGACCGATCGTGGTGCAGAAGCATCCACGGGAGGAGGCGGAGGCCGCAGGGCGCGAACTGCTGGCGCAGGTGGGGCTGACCGGCAAGGAAGATCAGTACCCGTTCCAGCTCTCCGGTGGCCAGCAACAGCGCGTCGGGATAGCGCGGGCGCTCGCGCTCGCCCCCCAGCTGATGCTCTTCGACGAGCCCACTTCCGCCCTCGACCCGGAACTCGTCGGTGAGGTTCTCGCCGTCATCAAGAACCTGGCGAGCGAGGGGTGGACGATGATCGTCGTCACCCATGAAATTCGATTCGCGCAGCAGGTCGCCGACCAGGTTCTGTTCGTCGACGGGGGAGTCGTGGTCGAGAGGGGCACCCCCGCGGAGGTCCTGAGCAACCCCTCGCAGGATCGCACGCGGCAGTTCCTGAAGAGGATCCTGGACCCGCTGTAGGACTAGGGCGCGCAACACCGTTACGGACACTAAAGTCGGAGTCATGGAAGACGATGTGGCGGTTGGTCCTGCTCCACTGGACATGCAGAACATCGCACGCGCGCCGAAAGCGTTGCTGCACGACCACCTGGACGGTGGGCTGCGCCCGAGTACCGTGCTGGAACTGGCGAGCGAATGCGGCTACGACGGCCTGCCCGCATCCGACGCGGAGAGCCTCGGACGGTGGTTCCGCGATGCGGCCGACAGCGGTTCCCTCGAGCTGTACCTCGAAACGTTCGCCCACACCGTCGCGGTGATGCAGACCGCCGAGGGCCTGCAGCGCGTTGCGAGGGAATGCGCCGAGGACCTGGCGGCAGACGGTGTCGTCTACGCCGAGGTCAGGTACGCCCCCGAGCAGCACCTCGAGAAGGGGCTCACACTCGACGAGGTCGTGGAACACACCCTCGAAGGCTTTCGGCAGGGTGAGAGCGCAGCGCGAGCAGCCGGTCGTCCCATCCGCATCGGGTGCCTGCTGACGGCGATGCGGCACGCCGCGAGGTCACGGGAAATCGCCGAGCTCGCGGTCCGCTACCGCGACCAGGGCGTCGCGGGATTCGACATCGCCGGCAAGGAGGCGGGTTTCCCTCCCAGCCGCCACCTCGATGCCTTCGAGTACATGCGGGCGAACAACGCGCACTTCACCATTCACGCCGGCGAAGCGTTCGGCCTGCCGTCCATCCATGAGGCCATCGCGTTCTGCGGAACCGACCGACTGGGCCACGGCGTGCGCATCGTCGACGACATCACGACGGACGCCGACGGCAACCATGAACTGGGACTGCTCGCGAACTACGTGCGGGACAAACGAATCCCCTTGGAGCTGTGCCCCAGCTCGAACGTCCAGACCGGTGCTGTCGCCAGCATCGAGGCGCACCCCTTCGACGTGCTGGCGCGGCTGCGATTCCGCGTCACCGTCAACACCGACAACCGCTTGATGAGCGACACTTCGATGAGCAAGGAGATGTTCACGCTCGCATCCGCTTTCGGGTACGGCTGGTCGGACCTCGAGCGGTTCACCATCAACGCGCTCAAGTCGTCGTTCCTGCCGTTCGATCAAAGGTTGGCGCTCATCGACGACGTCGTGAAGCCCGGGTACCGGGTGTTGATGGGGTAGGAGTGGAGACCCGGCAACTGCCGAGGCGTGCGCGCCCTAGGTCCTGGCAGGTGCGAGCACGATGTCGAAGGTGACGCGGGACCACGTGTCGTCCCCGAGATCGCGCCCGTCCGGCGTGGGTGTGCCGGCCGGTTGCTCGACGAAGTCCTTGATCAGCGAGTCCTTCACGCCGAACACGGAATCCCGGTCCAGTAGCTCGTCTCCGCTCACGAAGATGTGAGTGATCAACGTGCGTTTGCCGTCTGCGGTAACCATGAAGTGCAGGTGCGACGCGCGCATGGGTGATCGCCCGACGGCGTCGAGCATCCGGCCTACCGGGCCGTCGTGAGGAATGGGATACGGGGTCGGAGTGAGGCCCCAGAATGCGTATCGCCCCTCGGCGTCGGAGAACAGGTGCCCGCGCGCAGCCACTCGTCCGTCGGAGTACTGGACGTCGTAGAAGCCGTCGTCGTCCGCTTCCCAAACTTCGATCCGCGCGTTCGGTACCGGCTTGCCGTCGGTGTCGGTCACGGTGCCCTCGACCCGACACGCCTGTCCCGGTGCGCCTCCGGAGATGTCGCCGCCCGGGGGAATGACGGGTGCGTCGTCGACGAAGAAGGGCCCGAACACAGTCGCTTCCGTCTCGTGGGCGACGGCCTCGTTGTTGACCGTGACGGTCTGCATCGACGCACCGAAGACATCGGAGAGAAGAATGAATTCTTGTCGTTTGTCGTCGGTGATATGCCCGACCCGAGTGAGGAATTCGATGGCGGTATTCCATTCCTCCTGAGTCAGGCGCACGTCACGTATGAAGGCGTGCAGGTGCTCGGTGAGCGACGTGAGCACGTCTCGCAGCCGAGGATCGGGCGCGTCGGCGAAGCTGGCGACGACCTTGTCCGTCAGCTCGCGTTCTCTCTGCTGCTGTTCGATCGACGTTTCGGTCATCGGGTGGCCTCCAGATCCGTCGACGTTCCCGCCCATGCGTCATGCAACAGAGCGGTCAACGACTCGGCGGTCACCGGTCGCGGGTTGGACGGGGGGACCGCCTCGAGAACGAGGTTCGCGGCGTCCGGTAGATCCTTCTCGTTCAGACCGTAATCGCGAAGCGCGCGAGGAGCATCGAGGTCGGCGCGAAGTGATGCCAGGCCTTCTACCGCTGTCGCCGTGGAGAAGGCGGCGGCGATGCGCCTCTCGGCAACCGGTGCGTAGGGAGCGTTGAACTCGAGTACGTGTTGCAGAACCACGGCGTGGGTCTGGGCATGAGGCATGTCGTACGCCCCACCGAGGACATGGCAGATCTTGTGGTGCAGACCCGAACCGGCCGAGGCGAATGCCACGGCCGACAGGTAGGCACCGTACAGAGTCTGCTCGTGGCCGTCCTGACTCGTGGAGTCCCGCTTGATGTGTCGTAGTCCGCCCGACAGTGCGCTGATGGCCTCGACGGCCAGCGTCGAGTTGATCGGGTCGGCCCGCGGCGCCCACATCGAATCGATCGAATGTGCCAGGGCGTTGAGACCCGAGGCGACGCTCAGCTCCACCGGAAGCGTGAGTAGCGACATGACGTCGTAGATGACGGTCGTGGGGAGAACCCGCGCGTCGACACCCGTCGACTTCCGTGACGCCTCCGTCATGCCCCAGACGTTCGTGGCCTCGGATCCCGCATAGGTCGTCGGAATGGCGACGATCGGTATCCCGGTGGTGAGGGCCACCGCCTTGGCGAGGCCGGTGGTCGAACCGCCACCGATACTGACCAGGAGGTCGACGTCGTGGTCAGCGGCCGCGGCACGCGCCTTCTCGGCTTTCTCGACCGGAACATGCGGCGCGACGTCGGAGTACATCATCCGCGGGGTGATCGATCGACAAACCTCGACGGCCAACTCGGCCTCCGCGGGTCCGGCGATCACCATGACGGAGTTCGAGCGCAGTCGCTCGACCTCCGAGGCGAGGTTGGATGCAGCTCGTCCTGCGCCGAACAGAACTCGTTGAGCGAGTGTGTCGTGGTCGAACTCGAGCACGGGTGCCTCCTGATGTCGTGGGAGTTCGGTCAGGATGCCGGTCGCGGCGTGGGCTGGTACGCCAGGAGAAGCCACGAGCCGTTCTCGCGCACCCACACGGCGATGCAGTTGTTGACCAGGTCCTTGTCCTTGCCGTTCGCAGTGATGCTCGCGTTCATCTCGCCGACCACGATCGCGGTGTCCCCGGACACCAGAACGTCGTCGGTGGGGTGGTCGATGCGGTGATAGACGTAGAACCCGGATTCGACCTTCTCCAGATACGACGCTACGGAATCGCGGCTTCCGTCGGAGTGGGTGTATACGAGGTCGGGGTGGCAGTAGCGACGGAAGGTGTCGAAGTCACCGTCGACAACTGCCTGGTAGCGGCGGTCCTCGAGGTCGAGTATCTCGGCCTTGACCGTGTCGATGTCCAGTACCCGGGGTTCGGTCATGGGGTTCTCCTAGAAGTCGTGCGGCCGAATCGATGCCGATGGTTGTCGACGGTATGGACCCGACCGACAGGTGTCAACTGTCACAGAACACCTGATTCCTGCTGCGTTGACATCGCAAAGACAGGCCGACGATCTCCGTCGGCGACGCCCAGCTTCAGAAAAATGCACTACAAATGCCGTATGAACTGCCACGAGTGACTGGTGACCCAAGCTCCTTGACAAGTGACTCAACGCACAGTTCAATCAGGACAGGACACGACATGCAGCGTTACTGGACACGCGTCTGTCGGAGCTCGACTCACTCACTCGCACGATCAACGGAGACTTCTCGTGACATCAGACGATCAGTCGGGCACCGGCCCGCCGCCGGCCGGAGGACTTGTCAGGTCCGCCATGAGCGGACGCGCTCGGGGTGCTGTCGCGATAGGCATCGCCACGGTCGTGCTGTTCGTCATCAGCGCGATCGTGGCACCTCAAAGCGTCAGCGGTGGAGCCATTTCCGCGATGCTGCCCTTCGCGGCCATCCTGGCGGTCGTCGCCATCGGCCAGACGCTCGTCGTACAGCAGGGCGGTATCGACCTGTCCGTGCCGGGCGTCTTCTCGTTGTCCGTCGTCGTCGTCACCAAGGTGGCGAGCAGCGGGACGGCGGGAGCGATCGTGATGGCACTGGTTGCAGCGTTGGTCATAGCGGCGGGCGCCGGAGCAGTCTCCGGTTTCGTCGTGGCGCGTTTCGACGTCGCTCCCATCGTGGCGACTCTCGGTGTCAACGCACTGTTGATCGGGGCCACCTGGGCGGTGTCCGGCGGAGCCGCTCGCCGTACCCCGAACGGTCTGTCCGACGTCATCGGATCCTCGTTCGCCGGCATTCCCGTGACCGTGCTGGTCGCAGTCGCTCTGACCGTCGTCGTCGGACTGTTCGTGCGGCTCACACCGTCGGGACGCAAATTCGAAGCCGTGGGTGCCAGTCCCCGCGTCGCCACCGCCGCCGGCATCAGGCCGCTCGGATACACCCTGAGCGCGTACTCCGGCGCGGCGGTTCTCTACGCGATCGCCGGAATCCTGTTGACAGGCATCGTGAACACACCGGGCATCACTGAGGGCAACACGTATCTGCTGCCGTCCGTCGCCGCCGTGGTCCTCGGCGGTACGTCGCTCCTCGGGGGCAAGGGCAGCGTGCTCGCCTCCTTGATCGCAGCGCTCTTCTTCACCCAGGTCGACCGTCTCGCGTCGACCCTCGGGCTCAGCTACGGCTGGCAGATCGTGATCCAGGCACTCGCTCTGGGTCTCGGCGTGGCCTTCCACAGCGGTCTGAATCCCGGTGTCCTCCGCAGACGCCGTATCGAAACAGCACCACGAGATCTGGTGTCGTCCGAGTGACACGACCGACCGCCGAACCGCTCACCCGCAACTCGAGGACGAATGCGATGACGTACAGAAACTCAGCCACCCGAGCACTGACGCTCGCCTGCGCCGTATCCATGGTGGCCGGCTGCTCGGTCGGCGGATTCGACACCGTGTCCGCCGACGAACCCCGGCCGACATGGTGCGGCCCCGACTCCGCAATCATCGGCTTCGCCGACGGTAGCGGCGGAAACAGTTGGAAGAGAACCAACATCGAGGAGCTGAAGGACGAACTCGCCAAATGCTCGTCGGTGACGGACTTCATCACTACGGACGCTCAGGGCGACACCCAGAAGGCGATCGCCGATATCAAGAGTCTCGGGGCCCAGGGCGTCGACGGCATGTTGGTGTTCCCCGATTCCGGTAAAGCGGTACTGCCCGCACTCCGCTACGAGTACAAGTCGGGAGTCGCCGTGGTTCCGTACCGTGTCTCTCCCGGCGGCTCGGAGGGTTCGGAGTACACGACGTTCGTCGCCGCCGACTTCAACGAGATCGGCCGGATCTACGGTGAATGGCTGGTCGAGTCGTTGCCGAACGGTCAAGGCAACGTTCTCTTCCTCGGTGGGCCACCCGCGAACTCGCAGGATCTCGCGGAATACGAGGGACTGCAGCAGGTTCTGGTCGATCATCCGGGAATCAAGCTGATCGGTGACCAGCCGTTCACTGTCACCAACTGGACTCCCGCAGAGACGCAGCAGGCCACGTCGACCATGCTGTCGCGCTTCCCCCAGATCGACGCGGTGATGACCGACTTCGCCGCCACCAGCATCTTGACCGCATTCCAGCAGGCCGGTCGGCCACTGCCACTGCTGGCATCGGCGGATGTGAACGGATTGTCGTGCCAGTACGAGCAGTTGAAGGACGCGAATCCGGAGTTCCAGCTGTTGACCGTCACATCACAGACCTACATGGTGCGACTGGCTGTGCAGCACGTGGTGGCGGAGGCCACCGGAGGCGTCGCTCCCGAGTCGAAGATCGACGTGCCGAGGGCCTTCGAGGACTCGATCAGCGGTAGTCCCTCCGCACCCGTATGCGACCCGACACTCCCCGAGGATGCCCTCCTCTCCAGCTCGCTCGATCCGCAACGTATCGGAGAGGTACTCCAGTGACCGACATGATCCATGCGAACTCCGCCACCCTGGCCACCCCGTATCTGCAGGTTCGCGGAGTCGGGATGACCTTCGGACCCGTCACCGCTCTGTCCGGCGTCGACATCGACGTCGTGCCCGGCCAAGTTCATGCCCTGCTCGGTGAGAACGGTGCCGGCAAATCCACACTCATGTCGATCATCTCCGGGACACTCGCGCCCACATCGGGTTCGGTGAGTGTCGGTGGGGTGGAGCGCACGGGTCTGACACCGGCCGAAGCACTGGAACTGGGAATCTCGATCGTCCATCAGACTCCGGCCCTGCTGCCTGACCTGACGGTCTCGGAGAACATGGCCCTCGCCATTCCTCGCAGTCTTCGGCCGTCCGTCTTCGAGATCGGTCCCTGGGTCACCGAAAAGTTGGCCGCCGTGGGGTGCGTCGTCCACCCGGACACCAAGTGTGGTGATCTGCCGATCGCCGAGCGTCAGTTGATCGAGATCGCGAAAGCCCTCGCCACCGAGACCAAAGTGCTCATTCTCGACGAGCCCACGGCGCCGTTGGTCCAGGACAAGGTCGACCTTCTCTTCGAGCGGGTACGCAGTGTGGCTGCTGCGGGGGTGGCCGTCGTCTACATCACGCACCGTATCCCCGAGGTCCGAGAGTTGGCCGACACCATGACGATCCTGCGCGACGGACGCGTGCGCGGATCCTACGACCCACAGACGCTGACGGACGACGAGATCATCACCCTCATCGCCGGACGCGACGTCGACGCGGTGTTTCCTCCGAAGCGACAAGGCCCGGCCGGTGACGGCCTGGTCGTCGACGCGCTGTCCGGCAGAGACTTCGACGACATCTCGTTCTCGGTCGGTGCGGGGGAGATCGTCGGACTTGCCGGCGTCGCCGGCAACGGGCAGGTGTCCCTCCTCCGTGCGCTCGCCGGTCTGACGCCGTCGACCGGTTCCGTCCGCCTGGGCGGTACCGAATTGTCGTTGACTTCCTCCGCGAACGCCCACAGAGCAGGAATCGCCTTCATGCCTGCCGATCGTGCGGGCGAAGGTGTCCTTTCCGAGTTCTCGATTCGCGAGAACGCCGCGCTCGGAGCTTTCGGTCGCTTCCTGCGGAACGGCATCATCGATCGCGGCCGGGAGAGCCGGCTGACCACCGAGATGTCCTCGGCTCTGACCGTGAAGGCGCCGAGCGTCGAGACGCTGGTCGGAAACTTGTCCGGTGGTAATCAGCAGAAGGTGGTCCTGGCCAGAGCGCTTCTGTCACAGCCCACCCTGATTCTCGCCGAGGAACCCACGCAGGGTGTCGACGCCGGTGCACGCGCCGAGATCTACGCTCAGTTGCGGGCGGCCGCCGACGACGGCATGGCCGTCGTGGTCCTGTCCTCGGACGCACTGGAACTCGAGGGTCTCTGCGACCGTGTCCTCGTGATCTCACGCGGAACCATCGTCGAATCGCTGACCGGTGACGACCTCACCGAACGCAACATGATGTCCGCGATGGTCTCGTCCACGGGACATCGAACCGAGAAATCCGAGTCCGACGACGCACGCGGCAGGGGATCCGTTGCGACGGCGCCGAGCCGTGTCGCACGATCCCTCCCGAGCTACATCCTTCTGGGGGCAGTAGTCCTGCTGGCGTTGATCGCGACCACGCAGAACGTCCGTTTCCTGGGCGAGGCCAACATCTCGTCGATCCTGCTCACGACAACTGCCCTGGGTTTCATCGCGCTGGGCCAGATGCTGGTGGTGATGACGGGCGGGATCGACCTGTCTGTCGGCCCTCTGACCGGACTCGTCCTGGTGATCATGTCGTTCTTCTGGTACGACGGCGCGTCGGTGACCCGGTTGCTCGGCGGCATCGTCATCGCGGTCGCCGCGGCGATCGTCGTCGGTGCGATCAACGGTGGTCTCATCCGCGGACTGAAGTTCACGGCCGTAGCCGCAACGTTGGTGACCTACATCGGTATCCAGGGTGTGTCGCTGCTGCTCCGCCCCGAGATCGACGGATACGTCGACTTCACCATTCTCGACGTCATCAACTACAGCCTCGGCCCCGTCCCTGTCGCCTCCGTGATAGTGGTGATCGCCGCCGTCGGCCTCGCTGTCGCGTTGCGGTACGCACGGCCCGGTATCGCGTTGCGCGCCTCCGGTTCGAACGCGTCCATCGCGGAGAAGTTCGGCGTCCGGACCGGCGTCACCGTCACCGCGGCGTACGTGGGGTGCTCGTTGCTGACCATGCTCGGCGGCATCATGCTGGTCGGCCAGGTGGGCGTGGGCGACCCCAATCAGGGGATCACCTTCACCCTTGCCAGCATCACGGCCGTCGTCGTTGCCGGAACGTTGCTGCGCGGTGGTAGCGGTTCTCCGATCGCTGTGCTGTTGGGAGCGCTTCTTCTGCAGGTGATCCTGGCGATGGCGAACTTCCTGCGGCTCGGCACAGCGTGGCAGTACTGGCTGCAGGGCGGGATCGTCATCATCGCGGCCGTGCTCTACATCGGCCTACAGAAGCGTCAGGCAACCCGTCACCACTGACACCGCACCCCACTCGATACTTCCCGAAAGGCATGTGACGTGAAAGCACTCAGATTTGTCGCAGAGAACACGGCCGAGGTCCAGAACATCGACGTTCCGCAGATCGCCCCCGACGAGGTTCTCATCGCGGCCCGATCCGTCGGTGTGTGCCATTCCGACATCGAACTGCTCGAAGGTCGGTACATCATTCCGTTCGAGTATCCCGTCATCCCCGGGCACGAGTGGTCCGGTGAGGTGGCGAAGGTCGGCGCGGATGTGACCGAATTCGTCGTCGGAGACCGGGTGGTCGGCGAATGCGTCATCGGTGAGGACCACTTCGGGTTCTCGATCAGTGGTGCGGCGGCGGAGTTCTTCGTCGTGAAACCTTCCTGGCTGCACAAGCTTCCGGACGAGGTGTCCTTCACCAGCGGGGCTCTGGTGGAGCCGTTCAGTTGTGGCTACTACGGGCTGATGCGCGCTGGGAACGTCAATGCCAGCGATGTGCTCGTCGTCCTCGGTGCCGGACCGATCGGCCTCGGCGTCGTCGCCGGTGCGGCAGCGCTCGGCGCCACGACCATCGTCGTCGAGCCGTCCGACGCGCGACGTGCGGCAGCGCTGGAACTCGGTGCGGCGCACGCGGTGACACCCGAAGACGTCGAGCGTGTCCTGCGCGAGGAAAGCCGGGGACGGGGAGCCGACGTGGTCGTCGAGGCTACCGGCCGCCCGGAGGTCATGGCCACCGCGCTCGAACTCGCCGGCCACCGTGCACGGTTGGTGTACATCGGTATCGATGTCGGACGTTCCGCGCCGGCGAAGCTCGGCCTCATCCAGTCCAAGGAACTCGACATCAGGGGGGCGATCGGATCACCGGGGGTGTGGCCGGCCACCCTGCGCTTCATCGCCAGGAGCGGCATCGACCTCGGTCGACTGGTCACCCGGGAATTCTCGGCCGACGACGCGGTGACCGCACTCGCCGAGTCGCGCAAGACTGCCGAGAACATCAAGGTGCACATCACCTTCGACGCCACACTCTGATCGTTCGACCGACCGAGGGACTGCTCATGCCACGCCTGCACGGAAAAATTGCGATCGTCACCGGGTCGGGGAACGGAATGGGTCGTGCGATGGCCGTTCTGTTCGCCGCCGAGGGAGCCGCCGTCGCCGTCACCGACGTCTCGGAGAAGGACGGTCTCGAGACCGTGCGCCTCATCGAACAGAGCGGAGGGCAGGCGAAATTCTGGTCGCTGGACGTGAGTTCGGAGGACTCCGTGTCCGCCGTGTTCGACGAGGTGCGCCGTCACTGGGGAAAACTCGACATCCTGGTCAACAACGCCGGGATCTCAGGAGTCGACAAGCCCACCGACGAAGTCACCGAAGCGGAATGGGACGCGGTGTTCGCCGTCGACGTGAAAGGTGTCTTCTTCTGCACCAAACATGTCATCCGACATCTGCGCGACAACGGTGGCGGAAGCATCGTCAACATCTCGTCGATCTACGGACTCGTGGGCTCGCACGAGATGGCGCCCTACCACGCAGCCAAGGGTGCCGTGACGCTCATGACGAAGAAGGATGCCGCGACGTACGGTCGTGACCATATCCGGGTCAATTCCGTGCATCCGGGAACCATTCTGACGCCGTTCGTCCGCGAGCTCGCCGAGCGCAGTGAGGGCGGATTGCGCGGATATCTCGACATCATGGAGCCCAAACACCCCATCGGACATGTGGGTGAGCCGGAGGACGTGGCACAGGCGGTGTTGTTCCTGGCCAGCGACGAAGCACGCTTCGTACACGGCTCCGCGCTGGTGGTCGACGGCGGTTACACCGCCGTGTGACGCTCGGGGGGTGTCAGCGTTTCAGTGCTGGCGCCCCACGACGAACCACATCGCGATGCACGTCTCGGCGTGCGGGTTGCTGAGCCGGTGAGGGATCGACGAATCGAAATGGAGACTGTCGCCCGGCCCGAGTACCTGGCGAGCGAACGCCACCTGGATCTCGAGCTTGCCCGAGAGGATGTGGATGTATTCCTTACCGCCGTGGTTCATCAGGTTGTCCGGGGGACACGATTCCGTGTTCGGTGGATACGTCACCCGGAGGAACTCGACATTCGGATCGTCGTCGGGCGTCAGGCGCTCCCACCGCACGCCGCCCAGGTACAGCTCGGGCCGCTCGTCGGCGCGTTGTAGCCCGGGGAGTGCCCCGACTTCCGGCAGCGGGACGACACGGGACGCCGGTGCGCTTCCGAGCGCGTGACTGACGCCGTGTCGGTCGTCCTCGGTCGTAGTCGGTTCGGGCTCGGCGCTTTCCATATCGCGCGGCGCGACGTCTTCCGCCATCAGTGAGTCGAGCGACAGCCCGAGTTCGGTCACGATGGCATAGAGGGTTCCGACCGAGGGAGCTGTGCGGCCCAACTCGACCTGTGAGATGAAACTGGGGGAGAGGTTCACGCGTCGCGCCATTTCACGCAGCGACATTCCCGCGCCCTCGCGGGCCCCGCGCAACCGCAGACCCATCTGGACGTTCATCTGTGCTGCTGTGTCCGAGGCACCGACTTCGATCGCCGTGTCGCTCATCGCACGCCTCCCCTTCCAGATCCGCGGGCACTGCTGCCATGTGTGTGTCCACTGGACGCACGACGCTTGTACTCGAGTATTGCACTCGTTTCCTGTTTTATCTCGGACGAACACAGGTGCTTTGCGGTGGACATGTGCAGTGTTACTCTACAGACACAGTTGCTTGCATCACACTTCGAGCACGTCGAGGAGTCTCCTTGTCTCAGACCATGAAAGCCGCCGTATATCACGGTGCGCGCGACATCCGCATCGAAGACGTTCCAGTCCCCGATCCGTCGAGCGGCGACGTTCTTCTCCGCGTGTTGCGGTCCGGGATATGCGGGACGGATGCCTCCGAGTGGGTCGCCGGCCCGAAGACGTTCCCCGTCACGCGCCGTCATCCCACCAGCGGGCACATCGGACCGTTGATTCTCGGACACGAGTTCGTGGGTGAAATAGTCGATGTCCCGGCAGGATCGTCCTTCGCCGTGGGTGACCTCGTGGCGACCGGCGCGGGCATCTGGTGCGGCGGATGCCGACGCTGCCTCGAGGGCCGGACGAATCAGTGCTCGACCTACAGAACACTCGGGTTGAACGTGAACGGTGGGATGGCCGAATTCGCCGCGGTACCGTCGAAGACGTTGCGCGCGTTGCCCGACGGACTGTCTGTGGACCATGCCGGTCTTGCTCAGCCACTGGCCGTGGGAATCCATGCGGCTCGCAGGTCCGGTGCGCGCGACGGCGACAACGTCGTCGTGATCGGCGCCGGCGCGATCGGTTCGTTCGTCCTCGCCGGCCTGAAATACCTGGGCGACGTGAACGTCACGGTGGTCGACTTCCCGGGTCCTCGTCTCGAGCGCGCAACGCGGCTCGGGGCCGATCGCACCCTCGGCGCATCGGACGACATCGCCGCCGACGTCGTCGAGGCGCTGGGTGGCAAGCCCGATGTCGTGATCGAAGCGAGTGGTGCGCCGGGCCAGCTGGTGTCCGCGCTGCAGATGGTCACCGACGGCGGGCGCGTTCTCGCCGTCGGCATCCCCAAGGAGAAGCCTGCTCTCGACATGCACTCGATCGTGTTCCGCGAGATCACCCTCGAGAGCACATTGGCCCATGTCTGCGACACGGATCTGCCTGCCGCCCTCGACATCCTCGCGACCGGTCGGCTCGGCCGCGAACTCGCCGAGGCGCCCGTCGGGCTGTCCGAACTTCCCTCGTCCCTCGATCGTCTGTCCACAGGCCAGGTCGAGGGCAAAGTCCTGATCGACCCAGCGAAATGAGTTCACCCGTGTCAGAAGAGAACCACGCACGCACAGCACTTGTCGTCGGTGCCACCGGCATTGCAGGACAGACGGTCTCACGTCAACTCGTCGAGTCGGGATGGACCACGTACGGACTCTCCCGCGGATCGAAGAACCCCGTCGACGGCGTCATCCCCGTTGCGGGAGATCTTCTCGACCCCGAGTCTCTGGCCACGGCCCTTCAGGGCGTAGACCCCGAGATCGTCTTCATCACGGCGTGGATGAAGCAGGACTCCGAGCAGAAGAACATCGAGGTCAACAGCGCCACGGTGCGCAACGTCCTCGCGGCACTGAAAGGCAGCGGATCCGTACGGCACGTCGCGCTGCTCACCGGGCTCAAGCACTATCTGGGCCCCTTCGACGACTACGCCACCGGTGTCATGGCCGAGACGCCGTTCCACGAGAACGAACCTCGACTGGACAGCCCGAACTTCTACTACGCGCAGGAAGACGAGCTGTTCGCTGCAGCGTCCGAGCAGAACTTCACGTGGAGCGTGCACCGCGCTCACACCGTGTTCGGCTTCGCCGTCGGCAACGCCATGAACATGGTGCTGACCCTCGGCGTCTACGCCGAGATCTGCCGCGAGAAGGGCGAACCTTTCGTCTTTCCCGGATCGCAGACGCAGTGGGACGGCTTGACCGACATCACGGATGCCGACCTGCTGGGTGAGCAGATGATCTGGGCGGCAACCCATCCGGAAGGTGAGAACGAAGCCTTCAACATCGCGAACGGTGACGTCTTCCGTTGGCGATGGATGTGGCCGAAGATCGCCGCGGTGTTCGGCGTCGAGCCTGTCGGGTATGCCGACAGTCCCAAGCCTCTGGACGATCGCACCGAGGACGCACCGAAGATCTGGGCGGAGATTGCCGCCCGACACTCCTTGGCAGAAGACGACGTCGACCGACTGGCGTCGTGGTGGCATACGGACAGCGACTTGGGCCGCAACATCGAGTGCCTGACCGACATGACCAAGAGCCGTCAGGCGGGCTTCCTCGAATTCCGCTCGACTTTCGACAGTTTCGTCGAGAAGACCGACCGGTACCGCGCCGCCTCGATCCTGCCGACGCGATGAGTGAATCCTTCGCCGGAAAAGGCGCCGTCGTCACCGGAGCGGGCAGCGGAATCGGACGGGCGGTGGCCTTGCGGCTCGCCTCGGCCGGCGCGCGGGTGCTCGCCGTCGATCGTGATGGGGCGGGCGCGGAGAGTGTTGCATCGGAGTCGAACGGCGACATCCACCCGTACCAGGCGGACGTATCCGACTACGCACAGGTCGAGGCGTACGCGAACGCCGCGACGTCGTTGCTCGGCGACGTGCATCTGTTCTTCAACAACGCGGGCGTCGAGGGCGTGCACAAGTCGATCATCGACACCACGGAAGCAGAATGGCGTTCCGTCGTCGACATCAATCTGTCGAGCATGTTCTTCGGCCTCAAGCACGTCCTGCCTCTGATCCGCAGGGCAGGCGGTGGTGCGGTGGTGAACACCGGGTCGATCCTCAGCCTGAAGGCGGCGCCCGATCGCTCGGACTACGTGGTGACCAAGCACGGCGTTCTGGGTCTGACCCGAACGGCCGCAGCAGAATCCGCTCCCGACGGCATTCGGGTCAACTGCATCTGTCCCGGACCCATCGACACCCCGCTCATGTCCCGGTCGGAAACGCTCGTCAACCCCGACGATCCGGGATTCGAACGGGAACGCTTCATGGAGGGGACGCCGCTACGCCGCTACGGCAGCGTGGCCGAGATAGCGGAACTGGTCGCTTTCCTCCTCCGCGAGGATGTCGGCTACCAGACCGGCGCCGCGATCACTATCGACGGTGGCATCACCGCTGTGTGATGCACGAACGTCGACCACACCGAACACAGGAGAGAAAGATGCGCGCTGCCGTATTTCACGACCGTCACGACGTCCGAGTGGAAGACGTCGCGCCGCCCGCAACCGTCGGGCCGAACGAGGTTCTGCTTCGGCCGTTCTTCTGCGGCATCTGCGGAACGGACCTGCACGAGTACGCCTTCGGACCGATCGTCATTCCTACCGAGCCGCACGCGTTGACCGGCGCCAGCGCCCCGCAGATTTTCGGACACGAGTTCTCGGCCCGAGTGGTGGAACTCGGAGCGGACGTCACCTCGGTAGCGGTGGGTGACCGCGTCTCGGTGATGCCGCTGATCACGTGCGGCACGTGTTATTACTGCCGTCGCGGACTGAACCACCTGTGTGTGGTGATGGCCTGCACAGGTCTGAGCTGGGGTGGTGGCGGTATTGCCGAACTGGTCGTGGTTCAGGAGCGACAGGTATCGGTGTTGCCGGACGCCGTGAGTGACGTCCAGGGCGCGCTGATCGAACCCGCCGCGGTCGCTGCATACGGTGTCGACCGGACGGGGTTCGGTGCGGGCGACACGATTCTGATCACCGGCGCCGGACCCATCGGCGCCCTGTCGGCACTGTATGCCCATGCGGCCGGCGCCTCACGAATTCTGGTCTCGGAACCGAATGCCAAGCGTCGTGCGTTGATCGAGGGCTTCGGCATCGCCGAGGTTCTCGACCCGACGGTGCAGGACGTTCCGGCGGTGGTGCGCGCACTGACGGGCGGAATCGGCGTCGACGTCGCGGCGGAATGCTCGGGCCACCAGAACGGTCTGACGGCAGCGCTGGACAGCGTGCGCTCGGCGGGCACGGTTTCGCAGGTCGGTCTGCACGTGCGGCCTGCGACCATCGACCCGATGGCTCTGTCCAACAAAGACATCACGCTCGTAGGCACGTGGTGCTATCCCGTGTACGACTGGCCCCGCATCATCGCTCTGGTCGCCTCGGGTCGCTTCCCCGTGGAGAAAGTGGTCAGCGAAATCATCGACGTCGAGAACATCGTCGCCGGCGGATTCGACCGACTGCTCGACCCCGAGGGTGACGCCCAGAAGCTCTTGGTCCGAGTCGGCGGTTCGCCGTCGTGACCACCATCGACGAAGGACGACACATGAATATCGGTTTCGCCGGCATCGGACGTATGGGCGCGCACATGGTCCGTCGTCTCCTCGAGGCCGGACACTCCGTGACCGCCTACGACCTGTATCTGTCCGCAGACTCGTTACCCGAAGGATTGGAAGCGGTCACCGTCGCGTCCGGCCCGTCTGATCTGGCCCGAGCCGATGTCTCGTTCAGCATGCTCCCCGACGCCGCGGCCACCGACGACGTGTTGTTCGGCAAGGGCGGCATCGTCTCAGCCGCTACTTCCGGACATCTCCACGTCGTGATGGGGACGGTCGGACCCACCGCGGTCCGTGAGTTCGCCTCGCGGGCAGCGTCTGCGGGTGTCGACGTCATCGACGCTCCGGTATCGGGCAGTGTCAGCCTCGCCGAGACCGGTCAGATCAGCACGATGGTGGGAGCCGATGCGGACCAGTTCACGCGCCTGCAGCCGGTGCTCGCCGCCATGACGAAGGCTCAGTTCCATACCGGACCGGTAGGTACCGCGTCGGTGGCGAAGCTTGCCGTCAACTCGGTGTTGGCGAGCCTCAACCAGGGGATTGCCGAGGCGCTCGTCCTCGCCGAGGCCGATGGCTTGGACGCATCGACGTTCTACGAGGTGCTCGGGTCCAGCGCGGTCGCGGCGCCCTATGTCGGATACAAGCGTGAGCACTTCCTGAATCCGGACGAAGCCGGCGTTGCCTTCCCCCTGTCGCTGCTGCGCAAGGATGTGGGGTTGGGCTTGGAACTCGCGCGAACTCATGGGCTCGACCTCCCCCAAGCCGTGACGGTCGGGAACGTTCTCGACCGCGCCCTCGACGCGGGCCTCGGTGAGAAGGACATGGCGGCGGTACGCGAATTCCTGGGCACGTCCGGTACGAGGTAGTCGTCGTACACCGGGCGCCCGGACGATCACGCCGCCCACTGCGGTAACCGTGTGCGCTGATCGGCGCGTGCGCTTCCCAGTTGGGTGCGTGTCAGGAAGAGAGAGTCCGTGAGATCGGCACCGCGGACGTCGGCTCCCCGAAGGTCGGCGCCGAGCAGGTCGCAGCCTGCCATGTCGACTCCGCGCAGGTCGGAGCCCAGGAGCGACGCGCCTCGCAGGTCGGCACCGACCGTGCGCAGACGTCGGAGGTCGCGGCCGGCCAGGTCTGCGTAGCGCACCAGAATCGGATCGACGGAGTCACCCTGCGCGCAGAACGTTGCGCGCACGTCCTCGCTCACCGCGTCCAGGATCGGGCGGACTCTCTCCCTGTACATCTCGAGGTCGGCCGCCGGGTCGGCGCTGTCGACACTCGCCGTGATCTCGCTGACCAGGACGTCGACGGCGGCCTTCAGGTCGTCGTCGTAGGTGCGGTGCCGCGCGTGGGTGAGGTGCCACAGCAGTTCGTGTAGCGCAGTGACGGTTCTGAACGCGGCGAACATCGACGCCGCGGTCGACGGGTCGTCACGCCACGTGCGGCCGCCGGACAGTCTGCTGCTCACGTGCTGTCCTGCTCCGAAGCAGTCGAAGGCACTGCATCCGCGAAAGCCGCGGTTGTCCAGACTGTCGTGCACGGTGCAGGAAAAGGACGTGCTCAGGTTGGGGCAGGGGTCGCCCGCGTTCTTGTCGACGGGAAAATCGGACGATCGGGTGAAGGCGAAAGCCACGCAACATAATCCGACGCAGCTACGGCAATCGGCGTTGAGGGACGGCAGGGGGCGAGGTGAGGTGGGCACGATGTGCTTCCGGGTGGCAGGAATGCTGGGCCAGATGCGGCGGGACCCTGGCCGGTCACCGAAGGACCGGGGGTGCCGCCGACAACGTCGCACGCAGATGCCACCGAGCGCCGGAACGGTGCACGGGAGAGGCCGGAGGGCCGAGTCACCAAATCATGAAGGAAGTCACTGATCGCACCGTAACGCATGTCGACGCGGGCGTGAAGCTCGCGGTGACGAGAATCGACGGCTGCCGGACAATGGCGGCATGACAGAAGACCGGAACGCATCGCCCGAGCTGAAGCAGACACCGGACGAAGCTCTCGCGGACTACTGGGACACCGTCGACCTGGACGATCACGCCGGCGCTGTCACGCGTCTGCAGGAGCTCGTCACGACACTCGACCTCGACGAATCGATCGCGCACTTCGAGATGGGGAGCGTGTACGACTCGGTCGGCGACGAACAGGCGGCGGTCGTCGAGTACGAGGCCGCCCGAGCGTCTGGACTTACCGGATCTCGCAGGTCACAGCTGGATATTCAGTACGCGTCCACTCTGCGAAACCTCGGTCGGCTGGACGAGGCCGTCGACGTTCTGCGTGCTGCGGTTCCCGATCCGTCGACGGGAGATGCTCGAACGGTGTTTCTCGCCCTGGCGCTGCATGATTCGGGACGTTCGGCCGAAGCTCTGAAGCTCACGATCGACGCGCTGACACCGTATCTACCGCGGTACCGGCAGTCCGTCGCGGCGTACGCGCGTGCCCTTCTCGATCCGCCGACGGACGCCTGAGTCGATCACGCGCAACCGTCAGGTGGTCGGGCGCAACCGGGTCTCGAACTCGCGCTCCAGGGCCCGCCAGGACTCGGCTTCGGCATCGAACGGCGCACTGGGCGCCATACGGCCCTCGGTCGGCTCGACGATGTACGACACCAGCCACCCGAGGGGCGTGGAGGTCGCCAACGCTTCCTCCACCGACGGATCCTTGGCGTAATCGGCTGCATCGGTGAACAACTCGACCGCCAGGTCCAGCTGGTCGACGTCGACGAACTGCGGGCCGCGAGCCAGGTCGTCGGCGAGGCCCGGCAGTACGTAGACGTTCTCGTCGGTGACCTCGATATCGAGGGAGCCGTCGACTGCCGCGGTACGGACGTCGTCGTAGGTACTCACCGACGTCAGGTCGTGGTCGTGATCGTCGGCGAGGTAGCGGGCCAGTGCTCGCTCACTGCCGAATACGAGAATGGCGCCGGAGCGACCGAGGAACACAGGCTCGTCGTCCAGGTAGCACCGCAGTGTGTAGTACGTGTCGTCCAAGGTGATGATGCGAACAGGGTCGATTCCTACTGCGCCCCAGAACGTTTCGTCGTCCTGGTCGTCGTCGTCCTCGTCCTCGTCGACGGCCAGCGGAACGATCACCGTCGAGTCCGCGTCGTCGTCGGAGTCGATGTCCTCGTCGTCCAGGTCGTCCACGTCGACGATGTTCTCGGCCGCCGCGGTGATTTCGGCGTCGGCGATGGCGGTGGCGTCTGCATCGACGTCGGGGGTGACGAGGACGTCGTCGATCGCATCGAGAACCGCGTCCCATCCCTTGGCGACGACGGAGCCGATGCGGTTCCAGAGCTGACTGCCCTCACGGCCGACGAAGGCGTCGGCGCCACGAGAAAGAACTCCGAGTAGGGGATTGGCGGAGAAGAACCGGGTGACGGCATCCAGTTCGCAGACCTCGCCGAGGGTGCGCGCCATTTCGAGCGACCGCGCGAGTTCGACGAGAGATTCCTCGTCCGGCTCACCGGCTGCGAGCTCCGGGACGCCGACCAGATCGAAGACGTGCTCGTCGTCGGGTTCGATGTGCGCCGCCGACAACGCCACCACGGTGCGCCACTGCGGGTGCTCGACCAGGTCATTGTCGGTGTCGTTGCGGATGAACGCTGCCATCTCGGCGACCGACGGGAACGCGTACAGGTCGTCCTCGCGGCCGAGGAACGCTTCCCATTCCTCACCGTCCTCGCGCCACTCGGGCGCCCACAGTGTCACGAGGTTTCCCGCAGTCACTCCGAGTTCGATCGGGACGATGTCTCCAGGCATGGCCGCGAGCCTATCTCAGCGGCGGCTGTCGGCGGATGCTGCGTCGAGCACCGAGAGGAGCCGCGCCGTGATGGCCTCCCTGGTTGCAGCCGCATCTCTCACCGAGCCGTTCACAGCTTCGACGACAACGCTCTCGACATGGTGAGCGCTGCGGTCGCGCACCCGGTCGTCGACGTGGAGTACGACCAGGGATCCGTACACATCGGCCTGTGCGGACACCGAGAACCCGCCCCGGCCGTCGACGGTTCGCGATCCGCGTACCGCCCCCAACGCATCGAGGCTGTCGCGGAACGCGGCGGACGCGAGTCCTGCTCGGTACAACGGGCCGGAGGTATCTCCCGACAACACGCAGGGCGAAGGAGAGGGAACAGCCGGCGGCCGGTGGGCGGTTCGGTGTAGATCGAGAACGGCACGTGCGACAGCCTCGCCTCCGTATGCGAATTCGCCCGGATCTACCTCGAGCGAGACGATCTCACCCGACGGCGCGACCTCGATGTAAGACTTTGTCATGCTGTCGGCCGGTAGAACCCGTGAAAGCCCATGCCGGAGTTCGATGTCCGGATGGGAGAGACACTGACCGGGTCGCCGGCCTCGACCATCTGGCCGTTGCCGACGACCATGGCCACGTGACCGTCCCACACGGCCAGGTCACCCGGCATCACGTTCTCCACATCGACAGGGGTTCCGACGGACTGGTCCGAGGCGAGCCGAGGGATGTCGACACCGGCGTGCTGGTAGGCGCTCTGCGTGAGCCCGCTGCAGTCGAGTCCCTGCCCCGGGGTTGTGCCACCCCAGACGTAGGGCGTGCCCTGCTGGTCGAGTGCGAAGCGGACTGCGCTGGCCGCCCGGGCGTTGGGAGCCAGAGATGTACTGCCGTCGGGCAGTGTCACCGACGTACCGGTGCCGCCATCTGCAGGGTCGTAGGCTCGATGGCCTGGAGCTGTCGCGTCGGATGTCTGCGGGTCGACGAAAGGCTGGAAGTCGCCGACCGTCGCCGCCTGTGTCGGCGAGATGAACGACCGCACGATCGCATCGATAGTGGACGTGGGGGCAGGGATCTCCGGGAGAACCAGCGCCGCGACTCGCGCCGCCAGCGCGTCGAGTTCGGCGCGGACGCGGGCGTAGACGACGGTGGCCCGCTCGAGATGCTCGGCGGCGAGAGCCACCAGGGCCGTCTGCCCCGCCGGGGTGAGGGCTGCGGGCAGCAGGACGCCCGCGGCCGAGAGGAACGATGACAACACCGCGGACAGCTCGGCGCGACCTCGGGCGATCGACTCGGTGGCCTCGGCTGCCGCTGCCTCGAGTTCACCGGCGTGAGCGATCAACGCCGTTCCCGCCTCGATCGAACTCCGCACGGAGGACAGCGCCGCATCCGCGGCCGTGCCGGTCCAGACCCCGGACAGTGCGCTCGACGCGTCCGTGGCAGCGCGTACTGCCCCGGCGACGTGCCGGTCGCCGGTACGCACTGCGCTGTCGACCGAGTCTTCCGTGGCGACGCATCGCAGCAGGTCCTCGATCGGCGCGGCCAACACGTCGATCACCGGGTCACGCCTCCGGACAGCGAGTCGGACAGCGACTCGTCGCCCACTCGGTAGCTCCTCGACGCACGGAGAACGTCGTCGGCAGTCGCGGCGAACCGGTCCGAGAGCGTCGACAGAGCGTCCGAGTAGCGCTGCGATGCCGCGCCGAGGACGGCCGCGAAATCGGATCCGACAACTCCGAATGCCGCCGACTCGCCGACGCTCACGGCGGTCGAGGCCTCACGCAGGGCGGTCGACGCGTCGTCGAGTCCACCTGCGGGCGCGGTCATCGCATCGGCATCGACCTCCACACCACCGTGCACGTCCGGGCCGACACCGGGAACTCTCACCATGTTCTCCTCCACCCATCCTGTGCGCGAACATCCTTGTTCTCGCGGGGTTGGACGCCCTGGCGGTCCCGACGGTTCCCCGGCTCGTCAGCACGACCAGCCGGTGCGGTGGCGACTAGTGTGTTGCCGGTGAACACCACGCCCGACATGGACATGCGCGTACTCGACCATCCCCTCGCGTCCGCGCTGCTGACTCAGATGCGCGACCAGGCAACGGACAACCCGGCTTTCCGCTCCGCCTTGCGCCAGCTCACCCAGATGCTCGTGTACGAAGCGCTACGGGATGCTCCTGTGGTCGAATTCGAGGTGACGACGCCTGTCGCGGTCACCACGGGAACGCGTCTGGCGAAGCCCCCGCTGCTCGTCCCCGTACTGCGAGCCGGACTCGGCATGGTGGAGAAGGCGAGCTCGCTGATCCCGCAGTCACGGATGGGATTCGTCGGGATCGCCCGTGACGAGAAGACCCATCAGCCGGTGCCGTACATGGAATCGCTGCCCGACGACCTGGCCGGATACCCGGTGTACGTACTGGATCCGATGCTGGCCACCGGCGGATCGATGGTGCATACCATCGAGCTTCTCGTTCAGCGCGGTGCCGACGACGTCACGTGTATCTGCGTCGTCGCGGCTCCCGAGGGCGTGCAGGCCCTCGCGTCGTCCGGGCTGCCCGTGCGACTGGTGGCGGCGAGCATCGACGACGGACTCGATGCGAACGCGTACATCGTTCCCGGCCTCGGCGATGCCGGCGATCGTCAGTTCGGACCTCGCTAGAGGCTGTCGGCGAAGGTGACCAGGGCTGCGAGGCTCGCGCGTGCACGCGCACGCGCCGCCTCGAGTCCGTCGTTTCCATGAACGGGCTCGACCACTTCCAGGTACGCCTTGAGCTTCGGTTCGGTGCCCGACGGCCGGACGACGACTCTGCAGCTGTCGGTGGTCAGTTCGACTGCGTCCGTGCGGAGTTCGGCCTCGGGAGAGTCGAGATCACGCACCGTCACCTCGGATCCGGCCAACGTCTCGGGCGGTGATGCACGCAGCTTCGCCATCATGTCGGCGATCTCGGACAGGTCGGTCACCCGCCGCGACACCTGGGTTCCGACGCGCGCGCCGAACTCACGGTCGAGGTCGTCGAGCACGTCGAGCACGGTGCGACCCAGCTCCGCGAGCTCGGCCACCACGTGGGCCAGGAGAACGGCGGCGGAGATCCCGTCCTTGTCGCGCACCGCATCCGGATCGACGCAGTGGCCGATGGCTTCCTCGTACGCGTAGATCAGACCCTCGCCGGCGCGGACGAGCCATTTGAAACCGGTCAGCGTGCGTCGATACCGCGCGCCGCGAGCGGGTGCGAGTGCGGACAGCAACGTGGACGACACGAGCGTGCTGGCCACGAGGGAGTTCGGAGTCGCGGTGCGCAGGATGTGGTCGGCGAGAACGGCTCCCGTTTCGTCACCGGTGAGCATGCGCCATCCATCAGCGCCGGATACCCCGACGGCGCATCTGTCCGCATCGGGGTCGAGCGCGATCGCGAGGGAGGCGCCCACCCGGTCCGCGAGCGCCAGCAACTCGTCCGTAGCTCCCGGTTCCTCCGGATTGGGAAAGGCGACCGTCGGGAAGTCCGGGTCGGGGTCGAACTGCGACTGCACGGTGTGTACGTCGGTGAACCCGCTACGGCGCAGCGCGTCGACGGCGACGGTTCCACCGACGCCGTGCATGGGAGTCATTGCGATGCGCACCCCGCCGTGGGACGGTCGAGCGGGAACACGGTCGGTGACCCGATCCAGGTATGCGGCCACGATCGGGTCGGAGGTGGGCTCGACCGCGGTGCGCGGAACGTGGGCGGCGCCGGGTGCTGCCCCTATGAGGTCCTCGATCTCGCGATCCGCGGGGGAGACGAGTTGGGCGCCGCCGTCGAGGTAGACCTTGTAGCCGTTGTCGGCCGCGGGATTGTGCGAGGCCGTGATCTGTACTCCTGCGATTGCACGCCGGGACCGTGTCGCGAACGCCAGAACGGGAGTGGGTGCGGGGTCGGGAAGCAGGGTGACGCGAAAGCCCGCTGCGGCCAACACTTCTGCTGCTGCGCGGGCGAAGGCGGCGGACCCGTGCCGCGCGTCGCGGCCGACCACCACCTCGGATCCGCGCGCGTGATGCCGTGCGAGATAGGCGGCCAGGCCGGCCGTCGCGCGTGTCACCACGGCCACGTTCATCCCACTGGGGCCGGCCTGCACAGGGCCGCGGAGCCCGGCTGTTCCGAACGTGAGCGTGCCGGCGAACCGGGCGGCCGACTCGGTCGCGTCGAGTGCCGCGAGTTCTGCGCGGGTCACCGGGTCCGGGTCGTCGGCGATCCACGCTTCGACTGCTGCCCGGACGTCGCTCACAGGCGCGTCACGAGTTGCCGGAGAAGGGTTCCCATCCGTTCGGCGGACGCTGCGCCCGCGGCGATGACCTCGGCACCGTCGAGATGATCGCCCGTCATTCCCGCCGCGAGGTTGGTCACCAGGGAGATACCCAGTACGCGCGCTCCGGCGCCACGGGCTGCGATCGTCTCGTGCACGGTGGACATGCCGACAAGGTCTGCGCCCATGGTGCGCAGCATGCGGATCTCGGCGGGGGTCTCGTAGTGAGGACCGGGCAGTCCCGCGTAGACGCCGTCGGTCAGCGACGGGTCGATCTCACGCGCCACATCGCGGAGGTCGGCCGAGTAGGCGTCGACGAGGTCGACGAACTGCGCGCCGACCAACGGTGACCGCGCGGTCAGGTTGAGGTGGTCCGAGATCAGCACCGGGTCTCCGACCGCCATTCCTTCACGGATACCCCCGGCCGCGTTGGTCAGCACGATGGTGCGTGCGCCCGCGGCGGCCGCGGTGCGCACGGGATGGACGACGCGACCGAGGTGATGGCCTTCGTAGGCGTGGGTGCGTCCCAGCAGGATCAGGACCCTGGTGCCCTCGACGTCCACCGACCACATCGCACTGGAGTGGCCCAGGGCTTTCGGGGCAGCGAAACCCGGCAGCGACGACATCGGAACGATGTGTTCGGGCGTCCCGAATTGCTCGGCTGCCTTCTGCCATCCCGAACCGAGCACTACCGCGACGGGATGCTCGGCGACGCCTGTGATGTCGGCGAGCGCCGCGGCGGCCGCTTCGGCGGCTCCGGTCGGATCGGTCTCCGGGTCGACGGGGACGTTCGTAGACGAGGCCTGTGTGGGGGGAGTACTCACGAACTCGACCCTATCGCCGACGGGGGGTGCCCGCTGCGGCAGGCAGAATCGGGAGATGACCGAGACCGCGAGCCCCGCACCGGACCAGGATCTGACCGGACTGGTGGGCCATCACTTCATCTACACCTACGCCAACGGGTGGCAGTACGAGATGTACGTGAAGAACGACGCCACCATCGACTACCGGATCCACAGCGGGATGGTGGGAGGTCGCTGGGTCAAGGACCAGCAGGTGGACGTCGTGCGGCTCACCGACGACGTCTACAAGATCTCGTGGGTCGAGCCCACCGGCACCTGCGTCGTGGTGGACGTGATGCCCGGGCTCCGGCGGGTCCACGGCACGATCTTCTTCCCCGCGTGGGTGGAGGAGGACGGCTCGAAGACGGTGCTGTTCCAGAACGACCATCTGCCGCTGATGACGACTTACCGCGACGAGGGTCCGACGTACCCGATCCATGTGGTGCCCGAGTTCGCGCAGATCACGTTTCTCGAGAACGTCGGAGTCGACGACGACACGGTCGTCGCAGTGGCGCCCGGTGATCTCCCGGACGGATACGCGACGCGTCGGAACTGACGAGGGTTCAGGTGTGGGCGCGGTAGAGACGCCAGAACCACACCGTTGCCCCCGACGCCAGGACGGCGCCGGATCCGAAGGCGCCGACGAACAGCAGCATCGCCGACAGGGCAGCCAGCAGCACGATGACCACGAGTTGGACAATTGCCGCGAACTGCATGACTGCACAGTGCCCCTGGCCGGGCGGTGGCGCAAGGTGGACAGCCGCCGACGTCACCGGCGTGTTACCGGCTAGTACCATCCGCTCATGCCTTCACTCGATCGCGACGGAAACGTCTTCGTTCTCAGCCTGGCCCACGCGGACGGAGTGAATCCGGAGAACCGTTTCCACCCCGATTGGATCGAGCACGTCCACGAGCTTCTCGACGAGGCGGATGCAACGGAGGGCCCTGCAGCCCTGGTCACCGTGGGTGGCGGCAAGTTCTACTCGAACGGTCTGGACGTCGACTACCTCTTCTCCCACGCGGACGCGATCCCCGAGTACCTCGATCTGGTGCACACCGTCTACACCCGGTTGCTGCGGTACCCGATGGCTACCGTCGCCGCGGTGCAGGGCCATGCGTTCGGCGCCGGCGCGATGCTCGCGCTGTGCCACGACACCTCGGTGATGCGCGAGGACCGCGGCTTCTTCTGCCTGCCCGAGGTGAACCTGGGCATGCCGTTCACCCACGGCATGTCGACGCTGCTTCTCGAGCGACTCCCGAATCAGACCGCGCTCGAGGCCATGACGACCGGACGCCGCTACGGAGGTCCCGACGCTGTGGCAGCGGGAATCGTCCAGACGGTCGCCGGAGAGGACCACGTGATCGAGACTGCCGTACGGCAAGCCGCCGAGCGCGTCGCGACGCGCGGACCCAATCTGACGTCGATCAAGGACAGCGTCCACGTGTCCACGTTGGCGGCGCTGTCCGTCCCCACCGCTGAGAGCGGCTTCGCCTTGGGTCAGTGACAGACTGGTGACCGTGCACCCGACTATCGACCCCGTCATCGACACGGCGCGTACCGAACTGATCGGGTTGTCGCATGCCATTCATGCCCGTCCCGAGGTGGCGTTCGAGGAGCACTTCGCTGCCGCGGCCACTTCCGAGCTGCTGGTGAGCGCCGGATTCGAGGTGCGGCGCGGAGTCGCCGACCTGCCGACCTCGTTCGACGCGTCGTTCGGATCGGGCGACCTGGTGGTCGCCGTCTGCGCCGAGTACGACGCGCTGCCGGAGATCGGACATGCCTGCGGGCACAACATCATTGCGGCGTCCGCGGTGGGCGCCGGTCTCGCACTGGCGTCCGTCGCGGACGAGCTGGGCCTGACCGTGCGGGTACTGGGCACGCCGGCGGAGGAATCCGGTGGCGGCAAGGTGCTCATGCTCGACGCCGGCGTCTTCGACGACGTGTCCCTCGCGCTCATGGTGCATCCGGGTCCGTTCGACATCGCAGCCGCGCGGTCACTCGCCCTGTCCGACATCGCCGTCCGCTACACCGGGCGGGAAGCTCACGCGTCCGCTGCGCCGGAGTGGGGGATCAACGCCGGTGACGCGGTGACCGTCGCACAGGTGGGTGTCGGACTGCTGCGTCAGCATCTGCGGCCCGGCCAGCAGATCCACGGCATCGTCGGGCACGCGGGTATCGCTCCGAACATCGTTCCCGGATCGTCCGAGATGTTCTACTACCTGCGAGCGGACACTGCCGAAGCCCTGGACGACCTCGACCGTCGGGCTCGCGGGTGCTTCGAAGCCGGTGCGACGGCGACAGGGTGTACCCACGAGATCGTGACGGTGTCGCCGACCTACACCGAACTCACGCCCGACGCGTGGCTGGTCGACCGATACCGCAGTTTCGCACCGGCTCTGGGGCGGACGCTGGTCCCGCCCGAGTTCGAGACATCGCGACCGTTCGGCAGCACCGACATGGGCAACGTCACGGCGGTCGTTCCCGGTATCCACCCCGTCATAGGGTTGGACTCGGGTGGAGCCGTCACCCACCAGCCCGCATTCGCGGCGGCATGTGTCACCGACTCCGCCGATCTCGCCGTGACCGACGGTGCCCGCGCTCTCGCGCAGGTCGTCGTCGCGGCCGCCACCGATCCGCATCACCGCGCTCGATTCGTCGAGGGCGCCCACGAGAGGACCGCACGACGATGAACCCGGCCGACGACTGGATCGCTGCACACGGGGCGGATCTCGTGACGTGGCGTCGTCGGATCCACCGACATCCCGAGCTCGCGCGTCAGGAGTTCGAGACCACGAAGATGGTCGCCGAGATCCTGACGGCGGCGGGTCTGTCGCCCGTCGTGCTGCCCAGCGGCAGCGGCGTGATCTGCGACATCGGTCCGAGTGGGCCGAGAGTGGCCCTCCGCGCCGACATGGACGCATTGCCGCTGACCGAGTTCACGGGCGCCGAGTACTCGTCCGAGGTCCCCGGTGTCTCACATGCCTGCGGTCACGACGCGCACACGACGATCCTCCTCGCGACCGGCCTGGCGCTGGCCTCGCTGCCGAACCTTCCGCACGGAGTACGTCTGATCTTCCAGCCGGCCGAGGAAGTCATGCCGGGTGGGGCGTTGGACATGGTGGCGGCGGGAGCGCTGACGAGCGTGTCGCAGATCTACGCGCTGCACTGCGACCCACGCCTCGAGGTGGGCAAGATCGGCATCCGCGTCGGTGCCATCACGTCCGCGGCCGACACGGTCGAACTGCGCCTCGACTCGGCCGGCGGACACACCTCACGTCCGCACCTGACATCGGACCTGGTCTACGCACTCGGCTCGGTCATCACGGGTCTGCCGGGGCTGCTCAGCCGTCGGGTCGATCCGCGGACCAGCACCGTCATGGTGTGGGGCGCTGTCGTCGCGGGGCAGGCGCCCAACGCGATCCCGCAGAAGGGCATGCTGACCGGCACCGTCCGCACAGGGGATCACCAGACCTGGGCACTGCTCGAGCCACTGGTGCAGGAGATCGTGGCAGGGGTGCTCGCACCCACCGGAGTCACGTTCGAGGTGCACTACCGGCGAGGCGTGCCCCCCGTCGTGAACGACGAGCACGCGACGCGCCGTTTCGAGGCAGCCATCCGCTCACTCGGCCCGGACGCGTTGGCCGACACCGCGCAGTCCGGCGGCGGTGAGGACTTCTCGTGGTACCTCGAGAACGTTCCGGGTGCCATGGCTCGGCTGGGTGTGTGGTCCGGAGTCGGACCGCAACTCGACATCCATCAGCCCACGTTCGATCTGGACGAGCGTGCGCTCGCCGTCGGCGTCCGGGCGATGACGGCGCTCGCCCTGGGCCTGGGCGACGATCAGGTGCTCTGACCGTCAGCTCTCAGGACGGGGAGGTGCCGGGACCCACGTTGCGGCTGTTCCTCGTGCGGAGGTCACGGACGTAGTCCGCGGGAGCTCCGGCGATCTCCGCCGCTTCGGCCATCACACCCAGGTAGCGGGCGGACGGAAGTCCACCCTCGTACGCGTCGAGGACGTACAGCCACGCCAGGACGGGCTCGTCGTCGGTGTCGACGCGCAGACGGATCTTGCGGTGGATGCCGAGCTCGGAACCCTCCCACCGGTCGAGGCTTTCCTCGTCCTCGGGGGAGACGTCGTACAGGACGACGAAGACTTTCGAATCGGGGTCTTCGACGACCGTCGCCAGCGCGCCTTCCCACCCGATGTCGCCGCCACCGAACGTCAGACGCCATCCCGGCAGCCACCCCGTCCCGGACGCAGGCGAGTGGGGGCACCGCTCGAGCATCTGCTCGGGGTGCATGTTGGAACCGTAAGCGGCGTAGATCGGCACGGCGGTCAGCCTAAACCGTCATGTCCGTGTCCCGCGGATCGAGGTCGTCCGCGCTCCGGCGTCGGGCTGAGGTGCGAGCGCGAGCCTCGGTGGAATAGGTTTGAGGAGTGTGAGCAACCCTCACGCCCGCTAGGACTCTCCCGCAAACCCGTTACGGAGGATGAATGACCCGCATCGTGATCATCGGCGGTGGACCGGCCGGGTACGAGGCTGCACTGGTCGCTGCTCAGCACGGTGGGACGGTGACTCTCATCGATTCCGACGGTGTGGGCGGCGCCTGCGTGCTGTGGGACTGCGTCCCGTCGAAGACCTTCATCGCGTCCACCGGCATCCGAACCGACATGCGGCGTGCATCCGATCTCGGCATCGAGCTGGATCCGGCATCCGCCACCGTCGATCTCCCGCAGATCCACAACCGTGTGAAATCCCTTGCGCAGGCCCAATCCTCCGACATCCGGGCTCGTCTGCAGACCGTGGGTGTGACGGTGTTGGCCGGCTCCGCCAAAGTGGTGGACACCCAGCCGGGCCTCGCTGCCCACCAGGTCGAGGCGACTCTCGCCGACGGTACGACGCAGCAGCTCGACGCCGAGGTGGTGCTGATCGCGACCGGTGCCAGCCCCCGGATCCTTCCCGGAGCAGAGCCCGACGGCGAGCGCATCCTCACGTGGCGTCATCTGTACGACCTCGATTCGCTCCCCACTCACCTGATCGTCGTGGGTTCCGGTGTCACCGGCGCCGAGTTCGTCTCGGCGTACACGGAGATGGGCGTCAAGGTCACCGTGGTGTCCAGCCGCGACCGCGTGCTGCCCGGCGAGGACGCCGATGCCGCGCTGGTTCTCGAGGACGTCCTGTCCGAACGCGGTGTGACGCTGATCAAGAACGCGCGCGCCGACTCCGTCACGCGCACGGACGACGGCATCGTCGTCACGATGTCCGACGGGGAGACCGTCGAAGGTTCCCACGCTCTGATGACCGTCGGCTCGGTGCCCAACACCGCGAATCTCGGGCTCGAGAGTGTCGGCATCGAACTCGACCGTGGTGGCTACCTACGGGTGGACCGGGTGTCGCGCACCCGTGTCACCGGTATCTACGCCGCCGGTGACTGCACGGGGCTGCTGCCTCTCGCGTCCGTCGCGGCGATGCAGGGCCGTATCGCGATGTACCACGCTCTCGGTGAGGGCGTCAGCCCCATCAAGCTCAAGACGGTCGCGTCGGCGGTGTTCACCCGTCCGGAGATCGCCACGGTCGGTGTGGGGCAGTCCGCCATCGACAACGGCGACGTGCCGGCACGGACGGTGATGCTGCCGCTCAACACCAACCCCAGGGCCAAGATGTCCGGGCTCCGTCGCGGCTTCGTCAAGATCTTCTGCCGACCGGCCACCGGCGTCGTCATCGGCGGCGTCGTCGTCGCGCCGACCGCGTCGGAGCTGATCCTGCCGATTGCCATCGCAGTGCAGAACAACCTCACGGTCAACGACCTCGCCGCGACGTTCTCCGTCTATCCGTCGCTGACCGGGTCGATCACCGAGGCCGCTCGCCAGCTCATGCGCCACGACGATCTGGACTGACGCACCGGGAGTTGTCTCGAGGGATGAGACGAGGGTGTCACAGAGTGGGCACTCGGCCTAGCATGGGTCCAGCGCCTCACCATGGGCGCCGTTCCCGTCCGAGCCACTCTGTACACAGACACCCTGTGAGCGCGCCGCGACGCCTGGTTTCCACGGTGTTCGGAGTTCGTCATGTCCATCACGGTTCCCCCTGTCCCCTCGTTGTCCGTCCGCGCGTCGTCCGTCACCGGATCAGCGATCCGTGACCTGCTCACGCTGACCGCCCGGCCGGACATACTGTCCCTCGCCGGCGGTCTTCCATCGCCGGACGTCATGCCGCACAGCACCATTCGTGACGTCACGCATCGGATACTGAGCGGCTCCACCGCCGCCCTGCAGTACGCGGAGACCACGGGGGTGCGGCGGCTCCGCGACGTGATCGCCGCACGGGAGTCGGCGCTGGTCCACGGCGAGGTGTCGCCCGCCTCGGTGGTGGTGACCCACGGCTCCCAGCAGGCGCTCAGCCTGCTCGCGTCCGTGCTCGTCGATCCCGGCGACGTGGTCGTGGTCGATCGACCGGTGTATCCCGGTGCGCTGCAAGCATTCCAGGCCGTCGGCGCCCGCATCGAGTCGGTTCCGGTCGACGCGGACGGCACCGACACCGACGCCCTCGAGCGACTGCTGGTGTCGGGCGTGCGTCCTCGTGTCGTGCACACCGTCAGCAACTTCCACAATCCTCGAGGGGGAGTGCTGTCGGTCGGGCGTCGCCGCGCTCTCGTCGACCTCGCGGAGCGATACGGCATCTGGGTCGTCGACGACGATCCCTACGGCGACGTGTGGTTCGACGCGCCTCCACCGAGCCCCGTCGTGTCCGATCGGGTGATCCGGTTGAGCTCCGCGTCCAAGATCCTGGCACCGTCCCTGCGCGTCGGGTGGCTCACCGCGCCCCGACCGGTGTGCGACGCCGTCGAGCGGATCAAGCAGAGCGCCGATCTGTGCGGCTCGTCGTTGACGCAGCTGATCGCGGCGGACCTGCTCGCGGACGAGACGTGGCTGCAACGGCACCTGGACGACGTCCGCGCTGTCTACTCGGCACGGGCGGAGGTGCTGGTCGGAGAATTGCGGAGCGAACTCGGTCCGGCGATCGAGGTCGATGCGGCCCGCGGCGGGATGTTCCTGTGGGTGCAGTTCGCCGACGGTACGGACACCTCGACATTGCTGCCGGCAGCGGTCGAGCGCGGGGTCGCGTACGTGCCCGGTCGCGCCTTCGACCCGGCCGGCGGGGACGAACTCGGAACTGCGTTGCGCGTCTGCTTCGCGACGTCGACCGAGGCCGAGCTGCAGGAGGCCGTGCGACGCCTGGCCGCGGCGCACGACGCGCGGTAGTCCTCTCCGGTTTTCCGACTTCCGCCGAACCTGGCATCGTGTCGGCATGCGGTCCGTCGACGGCGTCCAGCCACCGAGTGTTCGGCACGGAACCGCCCAACTCCGGACCCGCCTGCTTCGCCAATATCTGCTCGTCACGACATCGTTGTACGCGGTGGGCGTGACGGTCTCGCTCCTGCCGCACGGTGACCGGGTGACGTCACCGGTGGCGGGCGGAGTGGTGGCGGTCGTCGTCGGGGTGGCGGCGCTGCTCGTCCTGGCGGTCCGGCCTCGCGGACGCGTCGCGCTCGGTATGGCCGTGGGCGCCGCCATGATCGCGACGCCCGCTGTCATGGCCTTTCATGTGCTCACCGCATCGCAGTTCATGTGCCTGATCGCGGTGATGTTCCTGGCCATGTACATCCGCGCCTTCCACGACCGGACGGTCGCTCAGGTCCTGGTGATCGTGCTCGTGGTGGCGGTCTGTGGGGCCGCGGCCGCGTCCCCCGCCCAGCTCTATCCCATCAGCTACCTGGTTTTCGCAGTCGCCGTCGTCGGCGCGGCCGAGGCGTTCGGGAGTGTCACCAGGGCGTTGATCGACGCGTCCCACACCGACCCGCTCACCGGTGTGCGGAACCGGGCGGGCTGGGAGATGGCCGTCAGCGAGGTGACGACGTCGTCGATCACCGTCGTCGCGCTGGACGTCGACGGTTTCAAGGCCATCAACGACACGTCCGGCCATTCCGCCGGCGACCGGTTCTTGATCTCACTCGCCCGCTCGTGGTCCGATCTGGCACCCCCGGGCACGGTGATCGCGAGGCTGGGCGGCGACGAGTTCGCGGCTCTCGTGCACGGTGCATCGCCGACCGTGAGCCGTGCCTTCGCCGACGCGACCGCCGCTGCCTTCCCGCACGTCAGTGTCGGCTGCTCAGTGTCCGCGTTTCCTGGCGAGTCGGCGTCGGATGTCCTCGCACGCGCCGACGCCGACCTCTACCAGGTGAAGAGGAAGAAGGCCGGCGTCGACGACAAGGCGTGAGTGCGGGTCAGTCCTTCGGGTCCAGAGCGGAGGGCTTGTGCACCGCGTCCTTGCCGGACTTGTCGCTCTCCACTCGGTACTGCGGGTCGTCCTTCGACGCCTTGACCTTCCGCCCACCGGCTTCGGTCTCGGAGGTGATCTTCTCGACCACCTCGCCTTCGGTCTTGGTGCCGTGCGTCTTCCACTCGACCTTGTCGCCCTTGGTGAATTCGTCCTTCGACATGTGTCGTGTCCTTCCGTCGGGATGCGGGGCTGATACCCGGATAGTGCCGTCGGTACACCCGGCCGCCCCGATGGTGCAAGTTGCATGGTGCACAGTGCGGTATCGGCGTAGGGTCTCGAACCGATCGGTCTCCAGCCCATGTTCGTGGGACGGGGACTCGGCACGTCGAACGGGGATGACGAGATGGCCGCGAGAATTGCTGCGACGGTAGTGACGCTGGCATTGGTGGCAGCGGGATGCAGCTCGGAGGAGGCATCGCCGGAGCTACTCGCAGACAGCCCGCCGGCCGTCCCAGCCGCCCAGATCGACCGCGCGGACGTCGACGCGGCCGTCGGCGATCTCGACGGGTACGTCGAGGCGATGATGGCGCGGACCGGCACGCCGGGAGTCGCGGCTGCCGTCGTGTACCAGGACGAGGTTCTGTACTCGCGGGGATTCGGTGTCCGAAAGGTCGGTACCGACGAGCCTGTCGACACCCACACCCGGTTCCAGCTCGCGTCGGTGTCCAAGCCGGTCGCGTCGAGCGTCATCGCTGCCTCGGTCGGAGACGGAGCGGTCGACTGGGCCGATCCTGTCCGACGCTACGAGCCCGAGTTCGCGGTGGCGGATCCGTACGTGAGCGAGCACGCGACGTTCGTCGATCTGCTCTCGCACCGATCGGGTCTGCCGGATCATGCCGGAGACGTCCTCGAGGATTTCGGGTACGACTACGACGACATCATGGGCCGACTCGACCAGCTCCCGCTGGCGTCGTTCCGGGACAGCTACGCGTACACGAACTTCGGGTTCACCGCCGCCGGCAACGCCGCAGCGAAGGCGCAGGGCACCGACTGGCCCGAGCTGTCTCGTCGTCGCATCTACGAGCCCCTCGGCATGGCCGACACCTCGTCACGATTCGAGGACTGGGCGAACTCGCCCAACCATGCGGTGAACCACGTGCTCGCCGACGGTTCGACTACCGAGTGGGAAGCGAAGTACGTTCGCGAGCCCGACAATCAGTCACCTGCGGGAGGAGCGAGTTCGTCCGTCGACGACATGACGAAGTGGATCCGCATGGAACTCGGCGGGGGAGAGTTCGAGGGACGTCGCATCGTGGACGCGGACGCACTGCAGTACACGCACACCTCGCACTCCCTGTCGGGCGCGTCCGGGACGGAGGGCGCGCGAGACTCGTTCTACGGGTTGGGGTTCAACGTGGGCACGGACGACAAGGGGCGCGTCGAGCTGTCGCATTCCGGAGCGTTCGCCCTCGGGGCGAGCACCACGGTGTTCATGTTGCCGAGTGAACAGCTGGGCATCGTCGTCCTGTCCAACTCGGCACCGGTCGGGGGCTCGGAAACTGTTGCCGCGCAGTTCATGGACCAGGTGCGGAACGGTCGGCAGACCGTCGACTGGGCACCGCTGATCGCCGGGATCTTCGACGGGATCGCAGAGGAGGAGGCGTCGCCGATCGACTACGCGACACCGCCGGCCTCGGTGACCCCTGCTCGTCCCGCGACCGAGTACGTCGGAACGTTCGACAGCCCGTTCCACGGACCGGCACGGGTCTCGGCGGACGGTGATCGGCTCACGCTCACCGTCGGCAAGGACGGTCAGCTGACGTACCCCCTGACCCACTACGACGGTGACACCTACTTCTTCGAGACGTCGGGCGAGAACGCTGTCGGCCCGACCGGGGTCACGTTCGAGATCGTGAACGGTGCTCCCGCCTCGTTCACGGTCGAATACCTCGACAAGCAGGGACTCGGAAGGTTCACACGCTCATGACTGTTCGCACTGTCTCTCGTACCGTCGGTATCGCGACGGCCTCTGCCCTGATCTTCGTCTCGGGCTGCTCGTCCGGCAGCGGCGAGACGCCGGCACCGGCCACGTCGTCAGCGACCGCATCGGCTCTCCTGCCACTCGATCCCGCAGCTCTCGATGCCATGGTCGAGGACGTCGCCACGACGTCGCGGGAGATCGGCATGGTCGTGCTGATCACCACGCCGGACGGTGATTACGTCAAGACCTGGGGTTCGGTGGCGGCCGATCGGTCGGAGGCCCCGACTCTCGACACCAAGGTGCGGATCGGGTCGAACACGAAGACGTGGACGGGCACGGTCATCCTGCAGATGGTCCAGGAGGGGTTGCTGTCCGTCGACGATCCGGTGAGCACGTTCCGGCCCGATGTGCCGAACGGTGATGCCATCACGATCGGGCAGTTGCTCGACATGCGCAGTGGGCTCTACAGCTACACCCAGACCGTGGAGCTCAACGAGGCACTCGACACCGACCCCGGCCGGGTGTGGAGCGCCGAGGAACTCGTCGCACTGGGGCTGAGCAACCCGCCGAACTTCCCACCGGGAGAGGGCTACAGCTACTCCAACACCAACACCGTGCTGCTCGGACTGATCGCCGAGAAGCTCGACGGCAAGCCCATCGACCGGATCTTCCAGGACAGGCTCTTCGGTCCGCTGGCATTGGCGGGGACGTCGTATCCCGCCACCACCGATACGAGCATCCCGGCGCCGTTCACCCGCGGGTACAGCTACAGCGGCAATGTCGAAACTCTCGGGGAGGGCAAGGAAGCGCTGTCCCCGGACCGGATCGCTGCGATCGACGCCGGCTCGGTCCAGCCGAGGGACACCACGAACGACAACCCGTCGTGGACGAGTTCGGCCGGCCAGGGCATCTCGACGGCGAACGATCTGGCCACGTGGGTCCGGGCGTTGGTCAGGGGCGACCTGCTCGACGCGGACACCCAGACGGTGCGGATGGACAGTGTGCAGCCGACCGATCCCGACAACCCGTCCTCTGCCGGGTACGGCTACGGGCTCGCGCAGATGGGACCGATGTTCGGACACATCGGCGAGATGCCCGGGTACAACTCCTTCATGGGGTACGACCCGGTCAACGACCTGACGATGGTGGTCTGGGCGAACATGGCGCCCGGAACGGACGGGAGTGCGCCGGCGGCGGCGCTGGCCGGGTCGCTGGCGAAAGCCCTGTATGCGCAGCAGTCCGGGCCGTCTTCCGGCGCCGAGGACACAGCCGACGACATCGACGAGGTGGCGGAGGACACCGGCAAGTAGGCTCGCTACCGGGGGAGAAATCCAGAGGTGGAACCGGTGGCTCAGGGCGACCTCACCACGACGTCGTACGTCGTGCTCGGCATGTTGGTGTCGCGGGACCTGACCGCATACGACATCTCGGAACTGTTCGGTCGTGGTGTCGGCGAACTGTGGCCTCGGGCGGGACGGCAGCACTACAACGCGCCGAAGAAGTTGCTCGAACGCGGGCTGGTGACAGCGAGGGCCGATGCCGTGGGCGCGCGTCCCCGCACCGTCTACTCGATCACCGACGAGGGGCGCGCAGCCCTGACGGCGTGGTTGGCGGAGCGGTCCCGCCCGTCGGCTCTCGAGTTCGAGGGCATGATGCGGGTGCTGTTCGCCGACCAGGGCTCCCTCGAGGACCTGCGCAGCAACCTACGGACGATGCGGGAGCAGGCCGACGCCACCCGCCAACTCTTCGGGCGGCACGCCGTCACGCTCCGAGACACCACCGTCGCGACGTTTCCCGAACGTCAGCACCTGATGGCACTCGCCAATCGCTTCATGGTCGGACACTTCACGCACATCGTCGAATGGAGCGACTGGGCGCTGGCGGAGATCGAGGACTGGACGGACACCACGACTCCGGCCACCTCGCACCGGGATCGGACCGAGACGATGCTCGACGCCTCGGCGCGACTGGGTGCACCGGAGGTGCACGAGGAGTCGTGACCCGACAGCTGATTCACGGAGCGGGTTGGCACCTCGGGCACCAGTAGATCTGCCGCTCCTCGAGAGGGTTGTCCCCGAGAAGCCCGTCGCGAATGCGTGTTCCGCAGCGACGACACGGCTTGTTCTCCCGGCCGTAGACCCAGAAGTGCCGGCCCGCACGGAGATCTCCGGTGAAGGTGCGCGCGTTGCGGTTCTTGTTGGCCGTGATCGTGCGGTGCGACAGATCGATCATCTTCGCCAGGTTCCCCGCCGCGGAGACCGGCGTGTGCGGGTCCACGCCGCGGAGGAACAGGATCTCGTTGCGGTAGACGTTCCCGAGTCCGGCGATGACGCGCTGGTCGAGCAGAGCGAGACCGATCGGCCTGTCGGGTTCCGCTTCGAGATTCGCAAGGGCCTCCGCCGGATCCCACAGGGGCCCCAGCAGATCCGGCCCGAGATACCCGACCGCCTCCTCGACGGTATCCAGTATCTCGACGACACCGAGTTCGAATCCGACCGCGACTCGGTCATTCGTTCCCAGCACGATGCGCGCTTGGTAGGCAGGCCGTCGCCACGGTGTGTCCGGCTGGTAGACGTGCCAGGCGCCTTCCATCTTCAGGTGCGAGTGGATGACCTTGCCGCCGACCTCGATGACGAGATGCTTTCCCGCCGAAAGAACCGATTCCACCGTCTCGCCGGTGAAGTCGACCGTGGCGTAGCGCGGCACGCGGACATCACACGTGGTGAGAACCTTGCCGTCGAGTGCGTCGCGCAGACTGTTGGCCGTGCGCCAGACGGTGTCGCCTTCGGGCATGGATCAGGCCCTGATCCGGAGGCCACGCGGCGTCGCCGAGAAGCCCGCCTCGGTGAGGATCGTCGCGAAGACGGAGCCGTGGATGTCGCTCCCGTCGGTGCGTTCGATCACCAGCTTGTCGACGGATCTGGTGGTCACCAACGACACGAGAGCCGACGCCGCGGTGACCAGCACGTCGCGCTCCTCGGTGAAGGTGAGCACCGTCTTGCCGCCGCGCTCGACGTACAGCACGAGTTCGCCGTCGACCATGACGACGAGGGCACCGGCCTTGCGTCCCGGACGGTGGCCCGAGGCGGCGTCCACAGAACTCTTGGGCCAGGGCAGTGCGGCGCCGTACGGGTTGGCGGGATCGGTCGCGGCAAGTGCCACGGCTCCGACAGGACGTTCGGACTCGCTGCGCAGTCGGTCGACGACGTCCGAGGTGGAGAACTGGGCGCCGCCGAGAGAGTCGACGAAATAGCCGCGTCGGGCCCGGCCGCTGTCCTCGAAGCCGGTGAGCACCTTGTAGACCCCGCCGAAGCCGCCCGGAACGCCCTCGTTCATCACGGAACCGCGGGTCACGACGCCGTACCGCTCGAGCAGGATGTCCGAGGTGGCATGTGCCCGGATGGTGGGGTCGGACTCCGCCTCCGGGAGCAGTGCCCAGCGACCACCCGCGGAGGGCGGGCCCGTGCGCGTCGGAAGGGAGGGTCGCGCGAACCGCTGGTAGGACCGTGCTCGCGGCGAGCGCCGCGCCGGGCGGTGGCTCGGTGCGGACCGGGTGGTGCCGTGCAGCAGCGAGCGCAGCGGAGCGAACGTGTCGTTGGTCAGGTGTCCGGTCCACACCAGATCCCACAGTGCCGCAACCAGAGTCGTGTCGTCGGCAGGGGCGCCGGACTCGGTCTGGTGCAGCTGCCCGACGGTGTCGGACAGCTGTCGGAAGAAGTACGCGCCGCCGCCCGAGAGCACCTGCAGCACGGTCTGCTGCAAGTCCGTCAGTTCATCGTCCTTCGCAGGCGGCAGCGTCACCGGTGCGGCGTCGGCGGGATGAAGGCAGATCCACCCATCTTTCGAGGAGATCGCGCCGTGGCCGGACCACACGACTTCGCCGGTAGCGGTCAACTCGTCGAGCATCGCGGGGGAGTAGTCCCGGACACGCTGGGGCAGGATCAGCGACTCCCAGGCCGATGCCGGAGCCGGGACACCGGCGAGCTGGTCGATGACCGTCGCCACACCGTCGAGTCCGCGCAGGGTGCCGCCGACGTGCTGCCAGCGCGGCAGGAAGCGGCCGAGGACGCCGGTGGACACGGGTTCGACGTCCTGGCGTGCGGCGGCGAGCGAACGCCGGCGGAGCCTGCGCAGCACCTCGGCGTCACACCACTCGCTGCCGGAACCGCCGGGCCGGAATTCCCCTTCCACCACGCGCTTCTGGGCGACGAGGCGCAGCAGCACGTCGCGGGCGACCGCCGACCCGATGCCGAAGCGGCCGGCGACGTCTGCGACCGAGAACGGACCGTGCGTGCGCGCGTAGCGGCTGACGAGGTCCCCGAGCGGGTCCTCGACGGGCTCGATGAACGCCGCCGGGGTGCCGATGGGCAACGGAACACCGAGGGCGTCACGGAGTCTGCTGGCGTCCTCGATGGCGACCCACCACTGCGACCCGGCGAACGAGACCTCGAGGGCGCGGCGCGCCGCGGTGAGCTCGCCCGCCCACTGCGCTGCGGAGCCGGGCGACTCGATGCGTGCCTCGATCTCCGCCGTCGTGAGCGGGCCGAGCAGGCGCAGCAGATCGGCCACGCCCTCCGCGTCACGTGCCTTGCGGTCGTCGACGAGGCGCTGCAGTTCGAGCTCGGTGTCGGTGACGACGTCGCCGTCGAGCAGGTCGCGCAGTTCGACGCGTCCGAGCAGCTCCGCCAGCAGCGAGGCGTCGAGAGACAGTGCGGCAGCACGACGCTCGGCGAGCGGGGAATCGCCCTCGTACATGAACTGCCCGACGTAGCTGAACAGCAACGAGGTGGCGAAGGGTGACGGCGAGTCGGTCTCGACGTCGACGATGCGGATCTGGCGGCGCGCGATGCGGACGCACAGGTCCTCGAGTGCGGGCAGGTCGTACACGTCCTGCAGGCACTCGCGCACCGTCTCGAGCAGGATAGGGAACGTGGGGTACTTCTTGGCCACGTCGAGAAGCTGCGCGGCGCGTTGACGCTGCTGCCAGAGCGGCGCTCGCTTGCCCGGATTGCGGCGGGGCAGAAGCAGTGCGCGCGCGGCACATTCACGGAACCGCGACGCGAACAGGGCGGAGCCACCGACCTGCTCGGTGACGATGTCGGTGATCTCGTCCTTCTCGAAGACGAACAGGTCCGGGCCCGGCGGCTCGTCGTCGGTGTCCGGGAGGCGCACGATGATGCCGTCGTCCGATGCCGTGGGCTGCGAGTCGATGCCGTACCGCTCGATGAGGCGCGCGCCGATGGCCAGGGCCCACGGTGCGTGCACCTGCTGGCCGTACGGGGAGTGCAGCACCAGACGCCAGTCGCCCAGCTCGTCGCGGAACCGTTCGACGACCAACGTGCGATCGGTGGGCATGTGGCCCGTCGCCGTGCGCTGCTCGGTGAGCAGCGCGGACAGGTTGTTCACCGCGTTGACGTCGAGCCCGCTCTCCTGCAGCCGGCCGCGCAGCGCGTCGTCGTCCGACGACTCGCGCAGGAACGCGCCCAGTGCCTCGCCCAGTTCGGCCGGGCGACCGAGTCCGTCGCCGTGCCAGAACGGCAGTCGGCCGGGCTGCCCGTAGGCCGGGCTGACGAGAACTCGATCGTGGGTGATCTCCTCGATGCGCCAACTGGTGGCACCGAGGGCGAAGACGTCTCCGACGCGCGACTCGTAGACCATCTCCTCGTCCAGTTCGCCGACGCGGCTGGCCTTCTCGCCGACCATGAAGACGCCGAACAGTCCGCGGTCGGGGATGGCGCCGCCCGAGGTGACCGCCAGGCGCTGGGCGCCGGGGCGACCGGTCAGCGACCCACCGTCGCGGTCCCACACCAAACGTGGTCGCAGCTCGGCGAACTCGTCGGACGGGTACTTTCCCGACAGCAGGTCCAGCGTGGACTCGTAGGCCGACCGAGGCAGCGACCCGAAATTGCCGGTGCGCCTGACCATGTCGAACCACTCGTCGGCGTCGATGGGTTCGAGGGCGCACGCCGCCACGGTGTGCTGGGCCAGGATGTCGAGGGGATTGGCCGGCACCTTCAGAGCCTCGATGTGCCCGTCGGTCATCCGCTGCACGGTCACGGCGCAGTGGATCAGGTCGGTGCGGTGCTTCGGGAACAGCACGCCGCGGGAGATCTCGCCGACCTGGTGGCCGGCTCGACCGACACGCTGCAGACCACTGGCCACGGACGGCGGCGCCTCGACCTGCACCACCAGATCGACTGCGCCCATGTCGATGCCGAGCTCGAGGCTGCTGGTAGCAACCACGCAGCGGAGGCGGCCGGACTTGAGATCGTCCTCGATGAGAGCGCGCTGATCCTTGCTCACGCTGCCGTGGTGCGCGCGGGCCAGCAGCGGCTCGGCACCGTGGACGACGTCGCCGGACGCCCCGATCTGCGAGGGCGGCGCGTGATCCACGGGGGCGCCGTCACCGATACGTTCGGCGTAGATCTCGTTGAGTCGGGCGGTGAGTCGCTCCGAGAGCCGTCGGGAATTGGCGAAGACGATGGACGACCGGTGCTCCAGGACGAGGTCGACGATCTGCGCCTCTACATGCGGCCAGATGGACCCCTGCTGTGGGGCGGCCGACGCGGACCCCTCCTGCGGCTCGGTGGTGCCGAGTTCCGTCATGTCCTCGACCGGAACGCGCACCGAGAGGTCGAACGTCTTCGGCGACGGCGGGCACACGATGCTGATGGGTGCCGATCCGGTGAGGAAGCGTCCCACCTCCTCGTGCGGACGGACGGTCGCGGACAGACCGATGCGCTGAGCGGGCTTGTCCAATCTCGCATCGAGACGCTCCAGCGACAGCGCCAGGTGCGCGCCGCGCTTGGTGCCGGCAACGGCATGCACCTCGTCGACGATGACGGTGTCGACGCGTTCGAGTGATTCCCGCGCCGCGGACGTCAGCATCAGAAACAACGATTCCGGTGTCGTGATGAGGATGTCCGGCGGCGTCTTGAGCATCAGACGACGATCGGCGGGGCTGGTGTCGCCGGACCGCACGCCCACCGAGATCTCCGGCGGCGCGACCCCCTGCAACTTGGCCGTCTGGGTGATGCCGACCAACGGTGCGCGGAGGTTGCGTTCGACGTCGACAGCAAGGGCTTTCAACGGGGAGACGTACAGCACCCGGGTGCCCGGTGCCGTGTCCTCGGGATCACGGCTGACCAGCTTGTCCAGCGCCCACAGGAATGCGGACAGCGTCTTGCCGGAGCCGGTGGGAGCGACGACCAAGGTGTGCGCGCCGCTGGAGATGGAGTCCCACGCGCCGATCTGCGCGGCCGTGGGAGCGGGGAAGGCACCGTCGAACCACGCACGCGTCGGAGCCGTGAACCGCGCGAGCACGTCCTCGGGCGACGGAGCGGTGGGGTTCTTCACCTCTCCATAGTGCACGGACCCACCGACACGGTTGCCGTGTGTGGTCCCCACCCCCCGCGAGTACGTCGAGAATGTCGCCGACGATCAGTCGTGCAGGCGTTCCTCGCCGCGATTGCGGAAGAACTTGAAACCCGGGATGCCGATGACGGCCTTGCGCACGTCCTTGGTGACCTCGAGCAATTCGTGGATCTCGGGGGACACCGTGTCGAGCGTGGCGAGGATCGGCATGATGCCCTCCATCCGCTGCACCAGCTCCGGCAGCTGGTCCACGAGCTTCACGGCCGCCTGAACCTCGGCCTCGGAGAAGTTGTCCACGAAGGTGCGGCCCAGCGGAATCGCGCGCTCGGTGATCGGTTCGAGCTCCGAGATCATCGCCAGCGCCTTGGACGAGGCCGACTCCGCCCCGACGATGACGCCCTGCGCGTCCTCGGTGGTGGCCGAGACCTTGCCGATGACGGTCTGAGCCTGGTCGGTGATGCGCTCGATGGCGGCGATCACCTCGTCGACACGCACGAACAGGTCGTCGATGCGCCGAGGCAGCTGGGCGACGAATGCGACGGTGTCGAGCGACCAGAGCACGGTGCCGCGGGCGAGTCCGAGCATGTTGCCGAGTGACGGTACGGGCAGCCGGACGGTGCGCACCGACAGATCGTTGTCGGGTGCTCGGTGTCGATCCACGTCGGCCATGAGCACAGTCTGCACGGTGACGCCTCTCACGCGGCGGTATGCGAGCGCACTGCACCCGTAATGTCGAGAACATGACTGCTTTCGTGACCGGGGCCAGTGGCTACATCGGTTCTCGCCTCGTCGCTGCGCTGGTGAAAGACGGCGACGACGTGGTGGTGGGCTCCCGCACGCCGACGCGTCTGACGAATTTCGACTGGTACGACGACGTCCGCGCCGTGCGACTGGACGTCACGGATGCCGACTCCTGCGCCGAGGCGCTGTCGTCCGGAGACATCGACGTGGCGTACTACCTGGTCCACGCGATCGGCGAGTCCGGATACCGGGCGACCGACCTGGCCTCCGCGCGCCATTTCGCCGAGGCCGCCAAGGCCGCGGGTGTACGCCGCATCGTCTATCTCGGCGGCTTCGTTCCCGAGGGCGAGAAGCTGTCCGAGCACCTCGCGAGCCGCGCCGAGGTGGGCGAGGCTCTGACGATCGACGGTATCGAGGTGGTCTGGCTGCGGGCAGCCATCGTCGTCGGCGCCGGGTCGACGTCGTTCGAGATGATCCGCTACCTGGCCGATCGGCTCCCGGTACTTCCGCTGCCGAGCTGGTTGAGCAAGCCCGTGCAGCCGATCGCCGTCGACGATGTCGTGCACTACCTGGTGGCAACCGCGTCGTCGGACGTCCCCGCCGGTGCCTACGACATCGCCGGACCGGAAATCCTGCCCTACAAGGACCTCGTGTTCGCGTACGTGCACGCCGCGGACCTGCACCGACTGGGTATCCCCACGCCGGGGATCCCGACGAAGCTGGCCGCTCTGGTCATCGGCCGACTCATTCCCGTCCCCGGCTTGCTGGCCGACGACCTGGTGCAGTCGCTGGTCAACTCGATGACCGCGTCGGAGAACCGCATCTCGGAGTTCGTACCGGAGCCGGAGGGCGGGCTGACCGGGGTCGACGATGCGATGCGGCGCAGCCTTCTCGGTGCGGCAACCCCCCGCGGACTGGGCAAGACGCCCGACTCGCTCCGTCTGGTCGACTCCGACGCGGAGTGGACCGGCGGCGACGTCCGCAGCATCCGCCGCCGCGGCGCGGAACTGCTCACCGAGGACGGGTGGAAGTTGGCCGAGGCGTTGGGAGCGGGCGCCGTTCTGTACTCGTGGCCGGTCGCGCCCGTCGTCCGCACCAATCTCGACGTGGTTGCGGGCGTGACGTCCCGGGTACGTTCCTTCCTGAAGCTCTGAAGCCCGACGACGCAACGAACCGGAGGAATGGTCCATGGTGTCCTGGCAGATGAGGGCCGAGTCCATCGTGCGCAACGCCTTGGTGGACAAGGTCGATCGTGATCATCACGAAACCGATCGGGCGTTCCTGCGTCGTCGGATCATCGTCGCGGTGGTCCTGGTCATCGGTGCCACCCTTCTCGGGGTGTCGCTGTCGACCGAGCCCGGCGACCCCATGTTCTACACACTCACGATTGCGCTGGCGTTCGTGTGGATCATCGGCGGCTTCCTCTCCGGACCGCTGCACCTGGGCAGGATCAACTTCCGCGGCACGCTCCGACGTCCGATCGTCACCCCCATCGCGATCGGACTCGCGGCGGGCGGAGTGTTCATCCTGGGCGCCCTGGTGGTCCGGGAAATTCCCCCGCTGCGGGACTTCACGGCCAACGTTCTCGATCATGCTCGCGTCGGACCGCTGGCACTGATCGTCTTCATCACCCTGTTCAACGGTGTCGCCGAGGAGATCTTCTTCCGCGGAGCACTGTTCTCCGCGATCGGGGTCAAGCGTCCCGTCGTCATCTCCACGATCGTCTACACGATCGCCACGCTGGCCACCGGCAACCCGATGCTCGGCTTCGCCGCGATCACCCTGGGATTCGTGCTGGGACTCGAACGCCGTGCATCCGGTGGCATCCTCGCCCCAATCCTCACGCACGTGGCGTGGTCGACGGTCATGGTGTTCGCGATGCCGCCCCTGTTCGCCTGACCGCGCATGGCAGGCTGTCACGCATGACGGGTGTCCGGGGTAAGGCCGCGAAGGCAACGGCCGCGCCGGACGATCTCGATCCCGTCGACCGCGTGCTGGTCGACGAGTTGATCGCCGACGGCCGTGCCACCCTCGCTCAACTCGCCGAGAAGGCCGGGCTGTCGGTGTCCGCCGTGCAGAGCCGTGTCCGCCGACTGGAAACGTCCAATGTCATCCTGGGCTACACCGCGCGTGTAGATCGCGAGGCGATCGGGCAGCTGCTCTCGGCGTTCGTTGCGATCACACCGCTCGATCCGACGGCACCGGACGACGCACCCGCACGTCTGCGACATCTGCCCGAAGTGGAGGCGTGTCATTCCGTCGCCGGTGAGGACAGCTACGTCCTCCTGGTGCGGGTGGCGTCACCGCGGGACCTCGAACGCCTGCTGCAGCAGATCCGCACGACTGCCAATGTGCAGACGCGCAGCACCATCATCCTGCAGACCTTCTACGACTCTTGAGAGCGCAACGCTCGCCAGACCCGGTCCGCCGACATCGGGAGCTCGTGCATCCGCACGCCCGTCGCGTCGGCGATGGCGTTGGCCAGAGCGGGGGCGACGGGGTTGTACGGAGATTCGCTCATCGACTTCGCGCCCAGCGGTCCGAGCGCGTCGTACGTGTCGGCGAACAGGACGCGGGTCGCGGGAATGTCCGCGATCTGCGGGACGTGATAGTTCCGCAGCGATGCAGTGGTGACCCGGCCCGCGTCGTCGATACGCATCTCCTCGTACAGCGCGGCGCCGAGTGCCTGTGCGACACCACCTCCCACCTGCCCGCGGCATTGGACAGGGTTCATGACCGTGCCCGCGTCCACTGCCTGCACCGACGTCAGGATCTCCACTCGACCCGACTCGGGGTCCACCGCGACGCGGAAGCCGTGCACGTTGAACACCACCGAGCGGGGCGACCCCCCGTGATACCCCTCGGCGATCAACGGCCCGTCGTGAGCGGAGACGATGTCGTCCAGTGAGACGAGGGTTTCCGACACGGTGACGCCCTCCGGGCCGAGCACACACTCTCCGGGCAGAGCACCCGACCGGGCTGCCGCCGCGTCGATCACCATCGTGCGCAACGCTTCTGCCGCCAGTGCGACAGCCTTGCCCGCTACGACGGTGCCGGCCGATCCGAACGCGCCGGTGTCGTGCGAGGTGACGTCGGTGTCGGACTGCGCGATCTCGATGCGATCGACGGTCGTGTTCAGGATCGACGCCGCGATCTGGCCGTGCACCGTCGTGGTCCCGTTGCCGAACTCCGCGGTGCCGACCCGCACGAGGTAGCGCGCACCCGGCAGAGCCGTCACGGATGCGTCGGACACATGTCCCCTCGGCGGAACAGTGGCGTTCATCCCGATCGCGAAGCCGACCCCCACGGACCACCCGGGGGGTGGTTCGGGGCCGGGGTCGTCCGCGAAGGCCCGATCGTCCAGATCGAGGCACTGGTCGAGTCCGTAGCTGCCGAACAGCAGGTCGCCGTCGAGGGGGTGTGCAGCGACGAACGGATCGCCGGGGACCACGACGTTACGACGCCGGAATTCCAGGGGGTCGATATGCAGCTTCCGGGCGAGGGCGTCGAGCGCTGATTCGACGGCGAATCCGGTCTGCCCCACCCCGTAGCCACGGAACGCACCGGAGGGAATGTTGTTGGTGTACACCGCCTTCGCGTCGACGCGCTTGGCGTCGCATCGGTACAGCGCGACCGAGTCGGTCGAGTGATGCATGACGCCGGGACTGTGGTTGCCGTAGGCGCCCGCATCGCTGAGAACGTCGAGCGTCAGGGCGGTCAGCGTGCCGTCCGCAGTGGCAGCGGCCGTCACCGACACCTCCATGGGATGCCGACACGGCGCGACGGTGAACTGATCGGCCCTACTGAATTCCAGTTGTACCGGCCGCCGCACGGTGAGTGCGGCCAGTACGACCAGATCCTCGGTCAGCATTTCCTGTTTGGCGCCGAAACCTCCGCCGACGCGGGTGGCGAACACCCGGACCGACGCGGGGTCGAGGCCGAAGACGTGGCACAACTCGTCCCGGACCAGGAACGGGACCTGCGAGCTGGTGCGCACGGTCAGCCGTCCGTCGTCGGCGAACCACGCCATCGACGCGTGTGTCTCGAGGTGCGTGTGCTGGACGCGTGCCGTGTGCCAAGTTCCGCTGACCACGGCGTCGGCGGCACGTATCGCGGCGTCGACGTTGCCGGTGGTGCCGTGTACCTCGGCCACGATGTTGCGGTCGGGGTCGGCGATCCGGGCGTCGGGCGACGCACCCGCGTGCACCGTCGGGGCACCGGGCGCGAGGGCGTCCCTCGGATGGAAGACGGCGGGTAGGACGTCGTAGACGACGCGGAGTCGGCGTCGTCCTTCCTCGGCCGCGTCGACGGACTCCGCGATCACCGCCGCCACACGCTGGCCGACGTAGCGCACGACCGAGTCGAGAACCCTGGTGTCGTCGGGATCGTCCTCCCGGGACTCGTGGCGGGCGGTGGAGAACGCGACGTCGGGAGCATCCTCGTGGGTGAGGACGGCCACCACACCGTCGACGGCGAGCGCCTCCGACGTGTCGATGGAGACGATGCGCGCACTGGCGTGGGGGCTCCCGAGAACGGACAGGTGCAGGATTCCCGGCATCGCCACGTCGAGCGTGTACGGCTCGGTTCCGGTGACGATGCGGGCACTCGCCGGGGCGGCGACGGACCGCCCGCACGCCGGGCCCTCGGTCGACTTGTCGATGGTGCGCACCCCCGTCACCGCGTCGGCAATCGCCCGATACCCGGTGCAGCGACACAGGTTTCCCTTCAGGGACGTGTCGAGGTCGCGGGTCTGTGACTCGTCGAGAGCGGACGCGGTGACGACCATGCCGGCCGTGCAGAATCCGCACTGGAAGCCGGCCGCGTCGACGAAGCGCTGCTGCATCGGATGCATGTCGTCCGGTGTGCCCAGCCCGGCCACCGTGGTGACCTCGTGGCCCTCGGCACGGTAGGCGGGGACGATGCACGAATGGACTGCACGCCCGTCGAGCAGTACCGAGCAAGCCCCGCAGTCACCCGCGTCGCACCCCTTCTTGACGTCGAACCGCTCGATGTCGCGCAGAGCGGTCCGGAGGCACTGACCCGGCCGCGGAGACATCTCGACGGCCTCGCCGTTGACGGTCACCTTCATGACAACTCCTCACAGATCTGCTGTGCGAGAACACCACTGACGTGTCGACGCCAGTCGGGCGCGCCGTGGACGTCGTCGTACCAGGCATCGGCGGGCACGGCGTCCCGGACCCAGGTCGCGGCATCGAGGGGGAGTGTCGAGGCCCGTAGCTGGATCGGACGGTCGGTGGCCGCGGTGATGGTCAGGACGACGGATCCGTCCGCGTCGAGGCGGCCGATCACGACGGCGCCGGACCGCCCACGCGGGGCGAGAGATATTCTGCGGCAGGCGATCCGGGATCGCAGAACACTGTCGTCGATGTCGACGCTGCGGATGACCTCGCCTGTCGCCAGCGAGGTGCGCTGGGCACCGACGACCAAGTCCGTTACGGGGATTCGGCGCTCGCCCCCGTCCGGAGTCCAGACGACAGCGATACCGTCCAGAGCGGCGACGAGCGAGGTCATCGCGCCGGCCGGAAGACCCAACGCGATGTTCCCGCCGACAGTGGCGAACTGCTGAACCTTCCAGGATGCGAGGAGTGCATCGGCGCAGAGCCCGACTAAGGCCCCCAGGTGCGGCCATCGGTCCGGCCACGTCGCGCGGCGGAGATCGTCGACCGTGCAGGTCGCGCCGATCTCCAGGTGAGCGTCGTGGACGACGATCGACGGCCAGCCGAGGTCGGACAGATCGACCAGACGTCGGACACCCACCTGAGGTTCGGAGAACACCCAGGTCCCACCCGCAACGATCGACGTCCGGTCGTCGATCACCGTCAGGTCGTCGCGGGACCTGGCTCGAACTACGTCCCGGACAGTGTTCAGATCCATGGCTTCACCGCCCTGCCTTGGCCACCAGCGCCGTATGCGCGGCGGCGACCTGGCCGGCCACCGCGTCTTCGTCCACCGTGACGACGACGCCGTTCTCGACCACCGTGCGGCCGTGGACGAACAGTCGCTCGAGAGGTGGGCGGTCGCCGAGCACCAGCGCAGCCACCGGATCCGTGATGCCCGCATGAGCGATCCCGTCGATCCGCCACAGGGCGAGGTCTGCCACCTTGCCCACCTCGAGCGACCCCAACTCGTCCTCGCGGCCGAGGACACGCGCACCGCCGATGGTGGCGAGGTCCAGACTTTCGCGCACCGTCATCGCGCGCGGGCCACCCCGCGCCCGCGAGAACAGTGCAGCGTGGTGCGCCTCCTCGAGCATGCTGCACGACTCGTTGCTGGCGGCACCGTCGACGCCGAGCCCCAGGGGAACCCGAGCGTCGATCAGATCGCGTGCTCGGGCGATGCCGGCGCCCAGCCGCGCGTTGGACGTGGGGCAGTGGGCCGCCCCGGTTCCGGTGGCCGCCATGGTCGCGATCGCGGCGTCGTCGAGATGCACTGCGTGCGCGTACCAGACGTCGTTGCCGACCCAGCCGACCGATTCCATGTACTGCACGGGCGTCATGCCGAAGTTGCTGCGGCAGAACTCCTCCTCGTCCAGCGTCTCGGCGAGGTGTGTGTGCAACCGGACGCCGAGCTCGCGCGCCAGCGTCGCCGACTCGCGAAGGAGATCGGCCGTGACGGAGAACGGTGAGCACGGCGCGAGGGCGATCTGCAGCATCGATCCGATGGACGGGTCGTGCCAGCGGTCGACCGCGGCGCTGCTCGCGGCCAGGATCGCATCGAGCGACTCCACGACGTTGTCCGGTGGCAGGCCACCCTGACTGTGTCCCAGATCCATCGATCCGCGCGTCGGGTGGAACCGCAGACCGACCGTCCGCGCGGCGTCGATCTCGGCGCCCAACACGTCGCCGCCGTCGTGGGGGAAGACGTAGAGGTGGTCGGTCGTGGTGGTGCACCCCGTCGCGGCCAGCCGGGCGAGTCCACCCGTCGCGGCGACCCGGACCGAGTCGGCGTCGATGCCGGCCCACACCGGATACAGCGTCGTCAACCACTCGAAGAGCGTCGAGTCGGCAGCGAGGCCTCGGGTGATCCACTGGTAGAGGTGGTGGTGCGTGTTCACCAAGCCGGGAGTCAGGACGCAGCCGCGGCCGTCGACGACGGTGATCTCCGGACCGTCGGGACGCGGCGGCGGTGACCCGTCGCCGAGCGCCGCGATGAGCCCGTCCTCGATCAGGACCCAGCCCGCCGCCCACTCGGAGCGGGCGGGATCCACGGTGATCACGTGGGCGCCCATGATGAGAATGCGGTCCGGCACGTCGTACTCCTGTTCTCGCTGTGCCACCGAGTCAACACCGTGACGGCGACTCGCGCAGGGCGCGCGCCGACGAAATATGGCCGAAACGAGCGCCGCCTACTGTCGGATCCTCCAACGACAATGTGGGCAGGTGAACGGGTGTGCTGATCCAGGACGTGCTCGACGTGCCGAAATTCACGCTGCGACGGCTCGTGGGTACCGACGACCAACTCGGTCGGACCGTGCGGTGGGCCTTCGCGACCGACCTGCCGGACCCGTCGCGCTACATCGTGGGCGGCGAGCTGGTCGTCACCGGCATGGTGTGGCGCCGAGCGCCGGAGGACAGTGACGCCTTCGTGGCGTCCGTCGTTGCTGCCGGCGCGGTGGCGCTCGCGGCGGGTGACGAGGTGTTCGGCTGCGTCCCCGACGATGTGGTCCGAGCCTGCGAGAAGTACTCGCTCCCGCTGCTGGCGGTGCCGTCGTCGGTCGCGTTCGCCGACGTCATCGAGGCCGTCACCAGCCGCGTGACCGGCGATCGGGTGGCGCGCCTGTCCGCCAGTCTGGCCCGCCAGCACCGGTTGCTCACCGCGGTCGCCGACGGCCGCGCGCTCGCCGACCTCGCACAGGAGACAGCGCGGGACACCGGGGTGACGTGCAGGATCATCACGGCGGTGGGACGGTCCGTGGTGTCCGCCGAGCCGTTGACCACGGAGGCGGTGGACGCTCTCGTTCGCACTGCGGCGCAGGGTGTTCCGTGCAGCGTGGTAGCGAGGGACACGGTGCGGTCGGTGCTGCCCGTCGGGTCGAGTTTCGGTCACCGCGCGACCGCCTGGTACCTCGTCGTGGACGGTGACCACGAGCGGATGGACCCGCAGGTTCTCGACACGCTCACTCAGCTGGCCAGTATCGCGGCCCTCGATCGGGTGCGGCACGACGACGGCGCCCGGGTTCTGCGCACCATGGCCGACCAGGCGGCGGAGCTTCTCGTCGCCGGGGCGGGGGAGCACGCGCTGGACCGTGTCCGCCAGATCGGGGTCGACCTGACAGGCGATGTCGTGGCCTTGGCCGCCACGTCGGATCTGCCGATCGAGGTGTCGGCCGCGGTGCTCACGGATGCGGTGCGGACGTCGGTCGGCGGCGCGGTGAGCGTGGGGGTCACCGACGGGGACCTCCTGATCGGCGTCATCGGATTGCCGCCGGGGTGCACGACCACCCGCGTGGCCGAGGATCTGACCCGAGCGTTGGGACGACTGGGAGACATCGTGACCGGGCGCATCGCCGTGGGCGTGGGTACTGCGTCCGAGGCCGCTGCCGTCGTCGGGTGCGTGCAGTCGGCGCAACACGCACGCGAGGTCGCAGCGGTGTCGGCCGACCGCATCGCGGTGCGGACCAGCGCGGACACCGGATCGGCCGCCGTTCTGCTCTCGGTGGTCCCGGACGGACTGCGCGCCGCCTACGCCCGGCGGGTGCTCGGCGCGGTGATCGACCACGACACCCGCACGGACGCAGGCCTTCTGGACACGCTTCGGGCATACCTCGACCACGACGGTTCATGGAGTCGGACGGCCGACGCGCTGCACGTGCACGTCAACACGGTGCGGTACCGCATCGGTCGGGTGGAGGCGCTGACGGACCGAGATCTGGGGACGACGGAGGACCGCACCGACGTCTTCGTCGCGTTGGCCGTGCTGGGGCCTCAGCCGACGACGCTGTAACCCCGCCAGGCGGATCCTGCGTCGGGGGCGTCGTCCCGTTCGACGGTCGCCTGGATGAGTCCGTAAGGGCGGTCGTCGGCGTTGAACACCTCGCCGTTGTTCTCGACGCCGAAGCGGTCGAGGTCGTACAGGAAGTGGTGCTTGTTCGGTGCACTCATCCGGAGCTCTGCGATGAACGGGAATGCCTCCAGTGCAGCGCGTCCCATCGCGAAGAGTGTCTGCTGCAACGCGAGTGACTGCAGTGTCGCGAACTGCTCGATCATCACCGCCTTGACGCCGGCGTACACCTCGTCCCACGCCACGTCGGTGGTGGTGTAGCGCCACCGGGCCTCGAGCGAGGTGGCCATGACGCGGTCGTGGGTCGGCGCGAGCACGGTGTAGGAGTCCTCGAGGAACCCTGCGAACTCGGATCCCGTCGACTTCAGAATGACGAGATCCTTGAAACCCGCAGTGACCCAGGTCTTCTGCTCCGCTCCGCTGCCCGCCACGGTGACCGAGGCGACCCGCGTCTCCTGACCCTTGCGTACCCACGTGTGATCGTGCGGACGGCCGTCGACGGTGACGCGCTCCCACGCGTACTCCTCCAACTCGATCCGCGCCTCCGTCACCGGCTCGACATCGTCGACGAAATGCCGTGCCAGATCGAGGCCGTACGACTCGAGATGCAGCAGGCCCTTCTCCTTCGCGTACGAGTAGGCGGTCTGCTTCTGCGTGTCCGTCGGCAGGACGGCGCCCTGATCACCGACCAGATGGGCGGCGGAGAAATCACCCCGCAGTGCCGACGACACGGAGATGTCCCGGATCTCGTGGCGGGCGGTGTCGCGATAGATGCGCACCACCCGGTTCTCGGCCTTGCCGTACTGGTTTGCTCCCAGGACGATGTTTCCGGTCAGGTCGGTCATGGCGTCAGCTTCCTCGATAGGTGGAGTACGCGAACGGAGACAGCAACAGCGGAACATGGTGGTGCGCATCGACGTCGCGGACGGTGAAGGTGATGGACACCTCGGGGTAGAAGGTCTGCGTCCCGGACTGTTCGAAGTACGCGGCGGTGTCGAACACCAGCGTGTAGACACCGGCAAGGGCGTCGTCGGGCAGTAGTTCCTTCGCGCGCCCCTCCTCGTCGGTGATCCCCGTGGTGACCACGTCGCCGTGCTCGTCGACCACCGCCAGACCTACCCCCGTCGCCGGGGTTCCGTGCACCGCGTCGAGGACGTGGGTGCTGACACTCACTGTTCGGTCCGCTCGGTCAGCATGCGGGTCAACCTGATTCGATTGATCTTCGCCAGTTCTGTTCTCATCACGCGCCTCTCCGTCTCCGGATCGTTGTCGAGCCTCTCGGTGAGGATAGCGAGAAGCTCTGTCGCCGGTCGGCCGGTCGCACACACCAGGTACACGTGGCCGAACTTCTCCTCGTAGGTCCGGTTACCTGCCGCGAGCGCGTCCTTGACACTCTGGTCCGCCTCGCTCACCGCGGCCTGCTCGCGCTGCGACGACGAGCCGGCGGTCACCGACGCACCGATGCGCGGATGACCGTCGAGAGCCCGGTCGATCTCGGTCTCGGACAACTCCACCAACTCGCTGTCGGCGCGGTCGAGAAGGGCTTCGGCGCTGTCGAAGGGGCGACCCGCCGCGACTCGGCGCGCCCAGATGGGCGACGAACAGCATTCGAACAGTGCGTGCATCGCGGCGCGATCGGTCGACCGGTTGAACGCGTCGAGCCCGAGTGCTTCGTGCAGGAACACGGGCGTTCCCTTCTGTGGTGGGGATCAGGACAGGTCGTTCAGTCTGCCGAAGCGCGCCGCAGCGATCGGGTTCGCATCGGCGACCAGGTCGTCGAACCGGTGATTCGCGATCTTCGCGACCTCGATCATCGCGAACGACCGCTCCGCGCCGGGCGAATTCTCCATCCGTGACCACCCGTTGGCGAGCACCCTGTCGTAGTGCTCGGTCTCGGCGGCACAGATGACGAGGGGGAAGCCGAAGTGGTTGCGGTAGGCGGTAGCAAGGTCGACAACCGAGCGATGCTCCTCGTCGCCGAGGTGCGCGAGCGAGACGTGGTCCTTGGCGAACGCCTCACCCGTGTCGTCCTCGCTACCCAGATCGGGGAAGGCGCTGATCAGCTCGACCTGCTCTTCCGTGGTTCCCGCGAGCAGGGAATCCTGGAACGCCTCCCGTAGTGCATGGGCATCGGCAAAGGGCCGCTGCTCGTACGCGCGACGCACCACCCAGTCGGATCCCTGCACGACGTCGCCGAAGGTCTCCGAGAACGCGTCGAGGCTCATCTCGTTGACGGCGTCGAGAGTGATCGAATCGCCGGGGGAACCCGCCACCGTCGCACCGCGCGAGCCGCCCACGTGGAAGAACAGGATGTTGAGCACGATCGCGGTGAACGCACCGAGCACGATGCCGCTCGAGAACAGCAGCTCGAGCCAGCTCGGGACACCCTCCGAGACGGTCGGCTGAATGGTGACCAGCAGGGCGAGGCCGAGACTGGTCGCGACGATGATGAGGTTGCGGTGATCGGTGAAGTCCACCTTCGACAGCGTCTGGATGCCCACGACCGCCACGGTGGCGAAGAGCGCCAACGCGGCGCCGCCCAGGACGGGTGACGGAATGGACGCGACCACCGCCGCCGTCTTCGGCAGCAGGCCCAGGACGATCATGATGGCACCGGCGGCGGCGACCACCCACCGGCTGCGAACGCGCGTCAGGCGCACCAGGCCCACATTCTCCGAGAAGGCCGTGTAGGGGAACGAGTTGAAGGAACCGCCGATCACCGTGGCCACGCCGTCGGCACGCAGGGTGGCGGCGATGTCGTCTTTCGTGATCCGCTTGCCGACGATTTCACCCGTCGCGAAGACGCTGCCCGTCGACTCGACCGCCGTGATCATCAGCACCACGATCATCGAGATGATGGCGATGACGCTGAATTTGGGCGCGCCGAACAGGAACGGCTGCGTGAACCCGACCCACGAGGCCTCGGATACACCGTCGAACGTCATGTCGCCCAACACGTACGCGGTGGCGCTGCCGATGACGAGCCCGAGCAGTACGGCGATGGTGGCGGTGAAGCCGCGGAAGAACCGCTGGATCAGCACGATGATCACCAGGGTGCCGATCGCGTAGGCCATCCAGCGACCGTTCGTCGGATCCTGTTCGTGCGTAGCAGGATTGGTGACGGCATCGTTCACGGCCACCGGCAGCAGCGCGATACCGATGATGGCGATGACCGTGCCGGTCACCACCGGCGGGAAGAACCTCAGCAGCCTGCTGAACCACGGAGCGATGAGGAACGTGAACAGGCCCGCCACGATGACGGCGCCGTAGACGTACAGCAGCCCCTCGGTTCCGCCGCCGTTCGCCATCGCGATCGCGATGACCGGGCTGACACCGGCGAAGGTGACGCCCTGCAGGAGCGGCAGTTTCACGCCGATCTTCCGGAAGCCGACCGCCTGGATGATCGAGGCGATGCCACACGTGAAGAGGTCGGCGTTGATCAGGTGGATCAACTGCTCGTTGGTGAGCCCGATGGCCCCACCGATGATGATCGGGACCAGCACAGCTCCCGCGTAGAACGCGACGACGTGCTGGAACCCGTAGGCCGCCAGCTTGTGGGCGGGGAGAACCTCGTCGACGGGGTGACGCCGTGTGACGGCGGAGCGAACAGTCATGAGTGGACCTGGTTCCAGGCGAGGGCCGAAAGGGCCTGAGGCGGTGCCCTGCGACGGTGCAGGGCGGCGAGTGACCGGAGTGCGGTGCGATCAGAATCCGCCATGCAGAGCCACCCCGCCAGTCGAGACCGCACAAAGTCGGGTCACCGGTTCGCGCTGGTCGTTGGGTGATCCGCCAACGGGTGGTGAAGGGACGCGCAGTCTCCCTGGCCGAAACTCAGAATGCCACGCCCACCCCAACTCCACCTCCACCGCCGCGGTAAACAAGAAAATGGTGAACTTGTACGAGTACGGGTACCCGAGTCTTCTTACCGAATCCGCCGCCGAGTTGCGCCTCTCCTTCCAGTACGAAGACGACCCATTTCATTCCGAAGTGCATCTTTCGGCCGCCAGGTGTTTCGAGTGACATGAATTCTGGGTTCGCATCGAGGAGCTTCACCGGTTCGAACTTCTCCGGTTTCTCGAAATTGACGCCTATTTCCTGACCTACGAATTGCTGAATTATCTGATGCATCGAAGTTCCTGTTCTGAGCGCGGATGTGAGGGTTGCGGGCGATGATGCCACGCCCCGAAGGTCACGAGCCGAGATCGATGGCAGAGTGACGGGCGATGAGCAACCACTACCACCATCTGGTCTTCGGAGCCTCGACGCTCGCACGGCAGCGTGAGAAGGGCAGTTACACGGCCTATGGTGCGCAGACGGAACGCGGCGACGACGGACCCGACGAACTCGACGGCCGCGAGAAGGTGATCATCCGCGCGGCGGACCAGTTCTACCTGTCGACGGTCACCGAGACCGGATGGCCCTACGTCCAGTACCGCAGCGGGCCGGCCGGGTTCCTGCAGATGCTCGACGACCACACACTCGCGTTCGCCGACTTCGCCGGGAACAACCAGTTTGTGACGGCCGGCAATCTCGATGCGAACGATCGTGTGGCGCTGATCGTCGTGGACTACCCGCGCCGCCAGCGCGTGAAGATCTACGGGCGCGCGACGGTGGTCGAGGGGAGTGCGGACCCGGCGTTGCTCGAGCGACTCCGGCAGGTACCCGGCGGCACCGTCGAATCGCGGTGCGAACGCAGCGTCGTGATCTCCGTCGAAGCGATCGACTGGAACTGCACCCGCAGCATCATCCCGCGCTACGACCAGGACTACGTGAGCAGGATGGGGGCGCTCTACGAGCGTGACGCTGCGGCGCGGGAGAAGGTGCTGCTCGACCGCATCGCCGAGCTCGAGGCGCGGCTGGAGTAGGTGGCGTCCGAGAGGTGGGGTTTTTGCTCCGCTCGGCGCCCGGATAGGCGGGATCCCGCGCGATTCTGCGTCGAGGGGAGCTCTACGTGCGCGGGGTGTCCCACTTGTGGCCGCTGGGGGCGGGTTCCCGCTCGTGGGTGCTGGTAGTGGGGCGTGGCGTCCGGGGTGGAGTTTCTGCTCCTCTCGGCGGCGACAGCGGCGGGATCCCGTCGAAAATCAGCGCGACAGGAGCAGAAACTCCACCGTCCGGGGTGCCATAGTGGCAGGTATGACCTCGATCGGCGTGGTGCTCGCGGCGGGTGCGGGCACCCGCTACGGCGAACCGAAGATCCTGGCGCACGAGGGGCTGTGGCTCAGGCTCGCCGTCCGTGCACTGCGGGAGGGTGGCTGCGACGAGGTGCTGGTCGTCGTGGGTGCGGCGGCACCCGAGATGCCTGCCGGCGCGCATGCCGTGATGAACGACGAGTGGCGTACCGGAATGGGCAGCTCGGTCCGGGTGGGCCTGCAGGCATGTGCCACGACCGACGCCGACAAGGCCGTACTGCACCTCGTGGACACCCCCGATATCGGCGGCGACGTGGTCGGACGCGTCGTGGAGGCGTCGCTCTCCACGGGTCTGGCGCGAGCGACGTTCGACGGCCGGCCGGGACACCCCGTCGTTCTCGCGCGGCACTGGTGGCCGCAGGCGGCCGGTGCCGCGGACGGAGACCGGGGAGCGCGGGCATTCCTGGCCGACAATCCCGACGTCGTCCTCGTCGACTGCAGCGATCTGGCGACCGGCCGCGACCACGACCACCGCAGCGACGGTTACGAAATGCCCGCGGTGGGCACACGAACCTATGCCGATGAGTTCGACAGAGGGTAAGAGCTGGATCCGTGACCGAGTGACCGCGCTGGGGGCCGACAGCCCGGTGACCGTGCTCGATATCGGGCCGGGGGTGGGAACGTACGCCAAACTGCTTGCCGGGCCCGCGGTCTCGCACATCACGGGCGTCGAGATCTGGCAGCCGTACGTCGACACGTACCGACTGCACGACTATTACGACGAGATCGTCATCGGTGATGCACGCAAGGTCGACCTACCGGCTGCGGACGTGGTGATCATCGGTGACGTCGCCGAGCACATGACCGAGGCGGACGCACTCGCGCTGTGGGAGAAGTGTTCTGCTGCGGCGCGCCGCGCGGTGTACCTTTCCATTCCGATCGTCCATTACCCCCAGCACGAGATCGAGGGCAATCCGCACGAGATCCATGTCGACGAGGACTGGAACCACGAGCGCGTGCTGTCCACCTTCGCGGGGCTCGGCGAGTGGGAGACGGGTTCCGAAGTGGGCGTGTACGAGCGGATCATTCACTGACGCAGCAGGACTCCGAGTTCGAGTAGATCGTCGACGACGTAGTTCCAGTCGTCGGTCGGCTCGGACGACGACTGTTCCGGGCCGTGTTCACGAGGTCGCCTGACGAAGGCGGTCCGCAGTCCGCACCCACGCGCAGCGGCGAGGTCGTCGTTGTGCGTGGCGACCATCAGGCACTGGTCCGGTGACAGGTCGAGGACAGCCGCGGTGCGGAGGTAGGACTCGGGCGTCGGTTTGTACGCCCGCACCACCTCGGCCCCGAGGATCGCATCCCACGGCAGGCCGGCATTCTTCGCCATGTCGAGCAGCAGCGAGATGTTGCCGTTCGACAGCGGTGCCACGATGACGGATTCCCGGATCGCCGAGATGCCGGCCACCGAGTCGGGCCATGGTGGAAGCCTGTGCCACGCACGGTTGAGGTCCTCGGCCGCAGCGGTGGGCAACGCGCACTCGTCCAGAAGTTCCAGCAGACTTTCCCGATGCAGGACGTCGAGTGCGGTGAACTCGCGCCGACCCTCCCTGATCGGCTGCATCGACGGCTGATACTTCGCTCGCCACCTGTCCGCGAATTCTCCGGTATCGATGTCGGTTCGGTCCGGCGCGTGGTCGTCGAGCCAGGTCCGGGTGGACGACGCGATGCCGCCGCGCCAGTCGACGACCGTTCCGAAGACGTCGAAGAGTGCTGCGCGGATCGCCGTCACGAGTCGTCCTTGCGGCCCGCATACAGGATCGCACCGGCGGCGGGGACGGCCAGGAACCACAGCCATGACCCGGTGACGAAGAAGAGCACGAGCGCCGCGAGCGGCATGATGCCCATTGCCACGGCTCGATAGTCCCGTCCACCGCTCACCGCGGGTACGTGTCCCGACGACGCGATCGCCGGGCTCGAGTCGGGTGACATCGGCTGGTCGGAGTGCAGCATCGCGGATCCACCGGGAAGGTCGCGGAACAGAGGCACGAGTTCACCGCGGGTCACCGCTGCCGACACGGCAGCCGACCGTTCGTCGAACTCCGAGGAACCCAACCGTCCCGCAGCGAAATGCTCGCTCAGCAACGAGAAAGCCCGCTCCCGTTCGGCGGTTCCGATTCTCACGTCAGGACTGTCGTCAGCCATGAGAGGAGCCTAACGGGGGCGGGCTGTCTCGGTGGATCACTTCAGTTCTGCGAGGACCGTTCCCTGGGTGATGGCGGAGCCGGGCTCGACGGACAGGCCGGTGACGACGCCGTCCTTGTGGGCGGTGACGGGGTTTTCCATCTTCATCGCTTCGAGGACGGCGATGAGGTCGCCGGCGACGACTTCCTGGCCTTCGGTGACGGCGACCTTGACGACGGTGCCCTGCATGGGTGCGGTGACGGCGTCACCGGACGCGGCTGCGCCGCCTGCGCCGCCGCGGGTGCGCGGCTTGGGCTTGCGGCGGATGGCGCCACCGTTGCCGGCGCCACCACCCCCGCCGAGGGAGAACTGGCCGGGCAGGGACACCTCGACGCGGCGGCCGCCGACCTCGACGATGACGTTCTGTCGGGGTCCGTTCTCGTCGTCCTCGATGGGGGCGCCGGCGGTGAACGGTTCGACGGTGTTGTCCCACTCGGTCTCGATCCACCGGGTGTGGACGTCGAAGGACTGACCGTCGCCGATGAAGGCGGGGTCGGAGACGACGGCGCGGTGGAACGGGATGACGGTGGCGAGGCCTTCGACGCGGAATTCGGCGAGGGCGCGGCGGGAGCGGGCGAGGGCTTCCTCGCGGGTGGCGCCGGTGACGATGAGCTTGGCGAGCATGGAGTCGAATTGGCCGCCGATGACGGAGCCGGACTCGACACCGGAGTCGACGCGCACGCCGGGGCCCTCGGGGGCGACGAAGGTGGTGACCGGTCCGGGGGCGGGGAGGAAGCCGCGGCCGGCGTCCTCGCCGTTGATGCGGAACTCGAAGGAGTGTCCGCGCGGGGTGGGGTCCTCGGTGATGGAGAGTTCGTCGCCGTTGGCGATGCGGAACTGCTGCAGGACGAGGTCGATGCCGGAGGTTTCCTCGGTGACGGGGTGTTCGACCTGCAGGCGGGTGTTGACCTCGAGGAAGGAGACGAGTCCGTCCTGGCCGACGAGGTATTCGACGGTGCCGGCGCCGTAGTAGCCGGCTTCCTTGCAGATCGCCTTGGCGGAGGCGTGGATCTCGGCGCGCTGGTCGTCGGTGAGGAACGGAGCGGGGGCTTCCTCGACGAGCTTCTGGAAGCGGCGCTGCAGGGAGCAGTCGCGGGTACCGGCGACGACGACGTTGCCGTGCTGGTCGGCGATGACCTGCGCTTCGACGTGGCGGGGCTTGTCGAGGTAGCGCTCGACGAAGCATTCGCCTCGGCCGAAGGCGGAGACGGCTTCGCGGGTGGCGGAGTCGAAGAGCTCGGGGATCTCCTCGCGGGTGCGGGCGACCTTCATGCCGCGTCCGCCGCCGCCGAAGGCGGCCTTGATGGCGATGGGGAGGCCGTGCTCGTCGGCGAAGGCGAGGATCTCGTCGGCGTCCTTGACGGGCTCGGACGTGCCGGGCACGGAGGGGGCCTTGGCGCGGGTGGCGATGTGGCGGGCGGTGACCTTGTCGCCGAGGTCGTGGATGGACTGCGGGGACGGTCCGATCCAGATCAGGCCGGCGTCGAGGACGGCCTGGGCGAAGTCGGCGTTCTCGGACAGGAAGCCGTAGCCGGGGTGGATGGCGTCGGCGCCGGACTTGGCGGCGGCGTCGATGATCTTGTCGATCGCGAGGTAGGACTCGGCGGAGGTCTGACCGCCGAGGGCGAAGGCTTCGTCGGCGAGGCGGACGAAGGGGGCGTCGGCGTCGGGTTCGGCGTAGACGGCGACGGAGGTGTAGCCGGCGTCGGCCGCAGCTCGGATCACGCGAACCGCTATCTCGCCCCGATTGGCGACGAGAACTTTACTGATGCGGGCAGTGGCGTGGCTGGGCACGAAGCCTCCTGTGAGGGTCGGATAGGCCGTCGCGAGGTATCGCTCCGGCGGGCATACGCGGGTTCTCGCCCACGAGATTAGATGGACATCCTTGTTTCGGAGTCTAGGTGGGGTGTTTCCGGCGCGTGCACCAGGTACGTCCCCGTGCTCGCGACCGCGGTCAGCACGGCCCTCAGTTCGCCGACGAACCGGTGCACCGCGGCGGCAGCGACTTCGGTGCCGGCGAACCGTGAGGAGATGTTGACGCCCTGCGGCGTGCGATGGATCCACAGGTAGACGTCGTGGTCGTACTTCTTGCTACGGAGGGCCCGAGCGTTGATGTCGGGCCACGTGCGGGCGTCGGGAGCGAAGCGGACGTCCATGAACGACACGACGAACCGCGGCAGCACGTCGACGCCCGTGGCATCGGCGATCAGGTCGAACGGCACCTTCGATACCGGCTTGGTTCGGGCCAGTTCCGATCCGGCGCGCACGACCAGATCGCCGAACGATTCACCGTCGGCGACGTCGAACGCCAGCGGAGCGACCCCGACGAACCATCCGAGGGATGCGGCCCACGACGGGTCGTGCCGGGTGTGCATCGGGGTGACGGTCCGGAAGCGGGGTGCCCCCGACACGGCGTAGGACGCCGCGCCCATCGCCGCCATCAAGCCGGCGAGGAACCCGGGCCCCGTCTTACGGCATGCGACGGTGAACGACTCGGCTTCCTCCGGCGTCATGATCCAGGCGGACAGCCCGTTCTGCGGGACCCGGACCTCGGGAGCGGGGCCGATGTCCAGAGGGAACGACGGGAACTGCCCGCCGTTCTCGGCGAGGAATCGAGACCACTCCACAGCGGCGTCGTGTGTGTGATCGACGCCGCTGCACAGGGTGCGTTCGAGTTCACCGAAATCGAGGTAGCTGCCGGTGGGAAACAGACCGGCGTGGACGCCGGTCGTCTCCTCCTCGTACAGCCGGGTCAACTCGTGCGCGATGAGCACGATGGAGAGACCGTCGATGATCGAGTGGTCGGCCGCGAAGAACACCGTGACGTGGTCGGGAACGTCGTCGGTCGAACGGGGCTCGAGGGTCACGAACGCGTACGACGGCCACACCAGCGGCGAGGTGTACTCGTCGAACAGATGCTGGAGATGTTCGTACACCTCGTCGGCGCGCGTGCACTCGTCCTGCTGGATCACCCAGATGTCGGTGGCACCCACGGGGGCCGTGACGCGCGACAGAACCCCGGTGTCCGGATCGATCGTGGCGTTGGAGCGCATACCCTCGTGGCGGTCGATCCACGCGAGGACAGCCCGCCGGAACGCCGCCTTGTCCAGTGTGCCGGGGATGTCGAATGCCGTTCCGAGCCACGACTCGCGACCGGCGGACGGGTCGGCGATGGTCCGCCGCAGGTGGGCTTCGTGAACGAACGACGTCGGCCGGTCGTCCTCGAGCCACCCGGCGTCCTCGGGGGTGGAGGCGTGCGGTCCGACACTGGGAATCCACTCGGTGATGGTGCCTGCCGGGATCGGGTAGTCGACCAGCTCGGTGAACTCCACTTTCGGGACTGCCCCTCCCACACCCGGCGCGCGACCCCTGACGGACCGCGCTCTCGGTACCTCAGTCTACCGCCGAGAGCGAGATTGTCAGTACATATCGACGCTCTCAGCCGCGAAGATGCTTCTTGACCCGACTCAACATCGCCGACATTCCGCGCAGCCGTAGAGGACTCACCGTGTCGGCGAGCCCCAACTCGGTGTAGAAGTCGTCCGGTACCCCGAGGATGTCGTCCGCCGGCAGGCCGTCGAGCCCCTGCGCGAGGATCGACGCGAACCCGCGGGTGGTCGGTGCCTCCGGCGGGGCGCTGAAGAACAGCCGCACCGCCGAACGGTCGGACGAGTCGACGGACAGGAACAGCGGCGACTGGCACTCCGGCACCGGCTCCATCGCCGCTTGCTCGAGTCCGGCAGGAAGCGCGGGGAGTTCGTTGCTGAACTCGAGCAGCAGAGTGATCTTATCCTGACCCTCGACGGCCCCGAAGTCCTCGACGATCTCCGCGAGGGGAGCGGGAAGAGCGCCGGTCACTGCAGTACCCCGGGCTCCTCGCCGCGGGCGATGGGTGTGCGGACCGCGTTGCCCCACTCCGTCCACGAACCGTCGTAGTTGCGGACGTTCGAGTATCCGAGGAGGTGCGTGAGCACGAACCAGGTGTGGCTCGAGCGCTCGCCGATGCGGCAGTAGGCGATGACCTCGGCGTCGGACGACACGTCGGCGTACACCTCGTCGAGCTGGTCGCGGGACTTGAAGCGTCCGTCGGGAGCTGCGGCCTTCGCCCACGGGATGCTCACTGCGGACGGGATGTGACCGCCGCGCAAGGCGCCCTCGTCCGGGTAGTCGGGCATGTGGGTGCGCTCGCCGGTGTACTCGGCGGGGGACCGGACGTCGACCAGCGGTCCCGATCCGAGGTGGGCGAGGACATCGTCCTTGAACGCGCGGATCGCTGCGTCGTCGCGCTCGACGACGGGGTAGCTGCCGGAGACGGAGGTCTCGGGAACGTCGAGCGTGGTGTCCCGGTTCTCCGCCAGCCAGGCGTCGCGACCTCCGTCGAGCAACCGCACGTCCTCGTGACCGAACAGGGTGAAGACCCAGAGGGCGTACGCAGCCCACCAGTTGCTCTTGTCGCCGTAGATGACGACGGTGTCCTCGCGGGAGATTCCCTTGCGGTTCATCAGATCGGCGAACGCTGCGCCGTCGACGTAGTCGCGAGTGACCGGGTCGTTGAGGTCGAGGTGCCAGTCGATCTTGACGGCGCCGGGGATGTGGCCGACGTCGTAGAGCAGGACGTCCTCGTCGGATTCGACGACCTTGAGCCCCGGTGTGCCGAAGTTGGCGGACAGCCACTGCGTCGTGACGAGCCGCTCGGGGTGCGCGAACGACGCGAAGGCGGGGTGGGGATCTGGCGCGACGGGCACGTGCGACTCCTGAGATTGTCAGCGATGGTCGGCCGAGGCCGGGTGTCGCTTCCGATCCTAGGTCGCGCGCCGGTCGGGTGTCAGTCGCCCGATGCCCGCGTCGCGGCCCAGAGCTCGGCCACGGACACGCCGACCTCCGCGAGCAGCCTGCGGACCAGGGGCAGGCCGATGCCGATCACGGACGACGGGTCGCCTTCGATGCCGTCGACGAACCACCCGCCGAGGCCGTCGAGTGTGAACGCACCCGCGACGGTCATCGGTTCACCGGAGTGCAGGTATGCCTCGAGGTCCGCCGGATCCGGAGTCGAGAAGTGCACGACGGTGGAGCAGTGGGCCGAGCTCCGGGCCGTGACCACGCCGTCGTCGACACGCAGGACGCAGTGGCCTGTCAGCAGGCTTCCGCTGTTCCCCGCCATCACCGCCCAGCGTTGTCGGGCGACCTCGATGTCGTGGGGTTTGCCGACCAGCTCGCCGCCGATGGCCAGCATCGAATCGCAGCCGATGATCACGACGGTGCCGACGGCGAGATCGCTGTCCAGGGAGTCGGCAATCACAGCGGCCTTGGCAGCAGCGAGCTCGGTGACGACGACGGAGTCCGGGGAGGAATCGGGAAGCGCGGCGGCGACTGCATCCTCGTCGACATCGGAGACACGCACGACGGGGTCCATGCCGGCAGCGCGCAACACGGCCAGCCGTGCGGGGGATCGGGAGGCCAGAACGAGACGAACGGCCATCGGGGTCAGCGGACTCCGGAACCGAAGGCGTACGGCGAGAAGGCCGTGTCGGGCCGGTGCATCGTCTCCGGCCGACCCCAGTGGTCCCGGACGGGAACCTCGGCGGGCCCGCTGTCCGCGGCTGCGGCGGACAGGACGGCGACCAAGGCAGCGAGATCCTCGTCGGTGGGGTTGCCGCGTTCGACGCGCAGGAACGGCGCAGCGACCGTGTCGTCCGTGACGGGCCGGTCGTTCTCGGGCCGATCGTCCGCTTCACTCACCGATGTTCTCCTCGCGTCGTCCGGATTCGGGATCTGTCCGTGTCCGGAGCCGACTTTATGTCACCGCCAGCGCGGGCAGGCTCGCGGTGCACGCCGCGATGTGATCGCGGACGACGCGCAGAAAGCTCTCGACGGTTCTTCGGGCCGTCGGGTTGTCGGGGAACCGCGATCGCAGAGCGATCCCCTCCACGGTCCGAGAGATCCAGAACTGGGCGTCGTCGGCGACCGTCACGTTCGAGATGTGATGGGCATCCACCGCGCGCATCTCCTCGTGGCCGGGTAGCCGTCGGTAGTCCACGTACGAGACCATGAAGACGTTCTTGCGAGGCCGGTTCAGGCCACCGGCGGCTTCGACGACGCGGGGGATCGGCACAGCGCCCAGGTCGACCGCGCGGCGTAGGTCGGGTCCGGTCCGACGGATGGTGGCAAGCATGTCGTTCTCGACGACGACGTCGAGAGGTGCGTTGGTGACGAACCACCCGACGGCGGACCGCCACGCGTCGATCGTGCGGGTGTGCAACGGGAAGAGCAACGGCAGTGTCGAACCGCCGCCCAGATCGCGCACTGCGTGCGCCATCGCGGAGAGCACCCCGGCGTACAGGCTCGCGCCCTCCTCCCGGCAGCAGGCTTCGAACGAGGCGGCCTCGTCCGTCGACATCAGCGTGTCCACGCGGATGGCGCAGCGGTCGGTCCTTCCCGGAGGCACACCGAGATCCAGCGGGAACTGAGGTGGGGCGCCGCCGCGGGCGCGGAGGAAGTCCACCCAGGACACCACCCGCGGATCGTCGAGACGGACCGCGGCAGAGGTGGATTCGAGCAGGCAGTAGTCGACGAAGCTTCCGGGTTCCGGGTCGTCCACGGTGTCCCCGAGGTACACACGACGGATCTCGTCGATGACGACGGCAAGGGAGTACGCGTCGACGTGGGCGTGGTCGAACGCGGCGACGACGGTCGACGTGTCGGACCTGTCGATCGCGGCGAACGTGAACGCGGGGGCCGAGAACGGTTCGCACGCTTCTCTCGACGCGCTCCGCAGGACCTCGCGCGCTCGGGTCGACGTGGTGACGGCGACGTCCGTCCCGCGCAGCAGTCCCAGGGCGTCCCGGCCGTGCACGACGCGGGACATACCGTCGCGGGTACGCACGAATCCGGTTCGCAGCGACTCGTGACGGCTGATCAGGGCGGCGAGCGCGCGTTCGAGGGCGGCGACGTCGACGGGGCCGACCACGTCGAACGCCGCTGCGAGCCAGGTACTTCCGTCCTCGGCGTCGGCGAGGTGGGCACTCTGATTGAAGGACGGTGGAACGTCCGAGGGACGCGGCGGCTCGGCGGCGTGCACGGTCCACTGCATGACCGTGCCCGGTCGAGGAGACCAGTCGTCGATGCCGATCACCCGCACTGGACGGACTCCCGTGTCGCTCCGAGGACGTACGCGCCGTCACGGGCGATCGTGCGCAGAACTGTCCGCAGATGGTGGTGGTAGCGCGAGACCTGCTCCTGCGCGAACGGAGTCGCGGGAGTCTGCGAGCCGAGGTAGAAGTGACTCTCGTCTCGGTTGAACCACATCGAGGCGTTCGAGGTACGGCCTTCTCCGGTGAAGAGGATCGCGGAGCGGTCGGCCTCCGACCCGTGGCTGGGGAACCATCGGAAGTCGATGTAGGACAACAGGTGCGGACTCGATGCCACGCCGGCTCCTCCTGCTCCCGATTCCACCAGGAGTTGCAGCACACGTCCGATCGGTGCTGCAGCCGTGGCTTTGGTACGACGGTACGCCTCCACTGCCCGCCCGATCACGGCGTCGAAATCGGGTGCCCCCACCACCGGGAACGTCACGGGTGCGAAGTTGCAGAACCATCCCTGCGACAGGGCGAAGTCGCCGAGGTGCCGAGTTCCCAGCACGGTGATTCCGGCGTAGACGTCGCGTCCCGCGAGTTCGTGGTCGGTGATCGCCACGGCTGCGAAGAGTCCGGTGACGAACTTGCCGCCCGCGGCGCGGCACACGTCCTCGAACGCGGCGGCTTCCCCGGCGTCGAGCAGGTCCAACTCGATCGGCTCGACAGGTGCGGTCTCGCCCGGCGCCAAGCCCAGGTCGAGAGGGAACGACGGCATCGACCCGCCGTGCGAGGTGACGACATCGGTCCACTCCGCCATCTCCGGGGAGTCCGGGCCGATACCGCGTGCGATGTCGTTCTCGATGCCGACGTAGTCGACGAAGCTCCCCGTCCATGCCGAGAGGTCGGTGGCCGGTGTGCCGGTGATCTCCGCGCGGTAGAGGTCCGCGAGTTCCGAGAGGACGATGACCTGGGACGCGCCGTCGGAGAACGCGTGATCGGCGCCGTAGTACAAGGTGAAACTGCCGGCGCGGGACACAGCGCCGAAGGCCACCGCGGGCCAGCTCAGGGGAGTGGCGTCCCGGGACAACCGGGCGCGCACGTAGTCGAGGAACTCCTCTTGCTCGGCGAAACTACCCGCGGTCCGAGTCTCCAGCCGGACGGCGTCGAGCGGAACCCGGCGCCGGACGACGGACCCGTCCGACACGTCGAAGCTGGTCCGGAGGGCGTCGTGCCGCACCAGGAAGGCCTCGAAAGCGCGTGTTAGGGCGTCGATGTCGAGGTCGCCGGCGATCTCCGTGGCCGAACCGAGGTACGCGGTGTGGACGGCGCCGCGATCCGCAGCGCTCTTCACCCCGCGGACATGGTTGTCCTGCAGGAACGACGGGGGCACCGGATCCACGGCGGCTGCCTCCACGAGCGGGACGACGTCCGGATGCGGATGCCATTCGATCAGCGTGCCCGGCTGCGGTGCCCAGTTGCGCAGAGCGGTGATGATCATGCGCGCACGCTCTCGACGACGGTCTGCGACGCTGTCCGCTCCAGCGGTTCGGCTCCGACGACGTCATGGAGCACGGCCTGCAGCCGGGAAACGAACGCATGTACCCGGTTGACGGCGATCTCGTGTCCGGGGAAACGAGCCGAGACGTTCAGCCCTCGCGGTGTTCGCAGGATCCAGAGGTATACCTCGTCGCGTGAGGCGGTGGCGCTGCGCAGGGTGCGGGTGTTCCACAACGGCCACGATTCGGCATCGGGAGTGTGGCGCAGATCCAGGTAGGACACCACGAACTGCGGCACCGAATCGATACCCAGCAGTCGAGCTACCTTCGAGTACGGCTGTCGGGCATAGCCTTTCACCGCATCCAGACCGGCGACGGCCCTGTGCAGCGCATCGGTGAAATCGGATTGCGGGTCGATGTGGACGTCGACAGGGACCACACCGACGTACCACCCGACCGACTCTGCGAAGCGCGGCTCGAAACGAGTGTGCATCGGCATGGCGAATCGCAGGCGTCGGGTGCCCGTCAGATCGCGCGTCGCGAGAGTCATGGCTGCCACGAGCGCTGCGGTCATCGATGCGCCGTCGGATCGGCTGAGCCGAGCCAGGTCGTCGGTGAGATCCGCCGACAGTATGTCCGTCGACAGACTGCTCTGGCGTGCAGCGCAGGGTCGGTCGGTCGAGACATCGAGCGGGAAGCGCGGAAACCCGGTCTCGCCGAGGAAGGACGACCACGTCTGCACGACCTCGTGGTCGACGGTGAGGCCGTCGCCCGTCCGACGGTCCAGCACACTGAAGTCGACATGGCTCGCGGTCTCGGCCAGTTGTGGATCCCGACCGTGCACCTCGAATTCGTAGAGTCGTCGTAGCTCGCTGACCGCCAGCAGCATCGAGTAGGCGTCCATGACCGAGTGGTCGGCACCGAAGACGAGCAGGAACTTCTCGCCCGGCTCGTCGGTGACGAGGATGTCGTCGACCGTTGCGACGAGGCAGTGGGGCCAGCGGAAGGGCGAGAGAGTGCGCCCGAAGAAGGACACCACGTGGTCGTGGACATCGGAGCCCGAGCGCCGTCGTCCGACGACCCGCGGCACCACGTCGACGGCGTCCGCCGCCACCGTCGAGCGGCTCAGCCGGACCGACCCGTCGGACTCGGTACCGTCCGCAGACACGGTCGAGCGGAAGGTTTCGTGTCGCGAGGTCCACGTCGTCAGCGCACGTCGCAGGAGGACGGGGTCGTAGCGCTCGTGGATCTCGAACACCGCACCGATCCACGACGCGCCGACGTCCTCCGACGTGCCGGTGGCAGCCTTGGCCAGGCTGTGTCGGCAATGCTCCTCGTGGGTGTAGGCGAGAGGGCGGTGGTCTTCGCTCCAGCGATCGGCCGACGTGACGGCCGGGATCCATTCGGTGACCACTCCACGCGGGAGCGGGTAGTCGGCGAGTTCGGTGAACTTCATGGTCGTCTCACATCCGTTCGGGTCGAGATGACGCTCGCGTCAGGGCATCGCGCGATCGACGCGCGGCCGCAGGACGCCGGCCGGCGAGAAGGTTCCGGTGTCCTTGTCGTACGCGCGGATCATGATCAGGCGACAGACATGCAGAACGGACACGGCCGGGACGTAGAGAGTCAGCGCACCCAGCGCCAGCGCATATCGGCGGTGCAGGAGCAGGGTTCTGGGCAGACAGGCCATGTAGCGGACGAAGGACCGCATTCCCGATTCCATGCGTCGCGGCGACACACCGACGGTGATCGACGGCAGGAAGGCATTGCGCCCTCCGGTCTCCTGGACGCACAGCCCCATGTCGACATCCTCGAAGACGTCGCGTCGCAGGGACACGCCGTCGCGAATCGCCTTCCACGTCTCCTGACGCAGAATCATGTTGGAGCCGTAGAGGACCGGCACGTCCCGCACCTCGGGCGTCGACGGTGTGCGTCGCGCCAACGGGGACAATCGACTCTTCAGCCGTGCTGCCGCGTCGCCGTAGGGCAGGTCGTACGCCTCGCCGCGACCACAGGCTGCGGCCCAGGCGCCGTCGACGTCGTCCTCGAAGAAGGCCAGAACGGTGGCCGCCCAGTCCGGGGGCACCCGGGTGTCCGCGTCGATGCGTGCGACGATGTCCCCGGACGCGGCGTCGAGCCCGGCGTTGCGCGCGAACACCAGTCCTTGCTGCGTCTCCGTCATGTAGCGGATCTCGGGGTGCTCAGCTGCACGACGCTTGACGATGTCTCCGGTGTCGTCCGTCGAATTGTTGTCGACGACGATGATCTCGGTGATGCAGTCCAGTTGCTCGCACAGCAGGTCGAGGCACAGGCCGATGCAGTCGGCCTCGTCGAACGCCGGTACGACGACGGAGAGGGACCGGGTGAACATGGGCACGGCGTCGCCGATGCCCGGGGAGGAATAGGTCGACCTCGGCATGTCAGGTCACTCGCAATCGTGGTGTGTGGGCGGTGGCATGGTCGACCAGATCGGCGCACCGGTCCACCGCGTCGGCCGCGGGGACCAACCTCGTGGCCAGAGTCGTTGCGGTGTCGCGTATCCGAGGGTCGAGAACGACGGTCAGCGCTGCATCGAGTCGGGTGTCGGTGATGCCCGACGCGGGGACGGCGGCACCCACACCGGCCGCGACGACACGCCGTCCCCACATCGGCTGGTCCGCGCCTACGTGGCACACCAGCGTGGGTCGGCCCGCACGGAGCCCGGCTGCGGTCGACCCGGCTCCACCGTGATGAACGACGGCCTCGCACAGGGGGAACAGGGCCGTGTGGTCGACGCTTCCGATGGTCACGACGTCGGCTGACTCGCGCGATCCGATGTCGGCCCAGCCTCCGGCGATCACGACACGGCGTCCTGCGCGGCGCACCGCCGAGACGATGGTGTCCACGGTGGCGGGGCCGCCGGGTACGGACATACTGCCGAAGCCGACGTACACGGGTGCGGGTCCCGACCGCAGCCAGGCTCGGAGATCTTCGGGCAGGGGCTCCCTACCGTTGTCCATCGCACGCCGGGTGGCCTCGTCGGGTCCGAGAAATCCTGTGAGCGGACGACGAGATCCCCACTCGCTGTCGAGGCCGGGGAACAGTTCGACGTCGTAGGCCTGTATTTCGGTCACACCCGAACGTGCCAGTCCGACAGCGATGCTGGTCGACATCGGAGCGAGCCCGAGTTCGCGTCGAAGTCGGTTGTCGGCGCGTCGAGACGCCAGTCGCAGGATGCGGTCCAGCGCCGTCCAGCCGGCTCGGTGCATCCACGGAGGACTCCACCGGGGGAGGGGGAGGATCGAGACGCTGCCGTTACGGCGCACCGGGCAGAAATGCACCGGTACGTAAGGGACGCCGCGGAGATCGGCCACGTCGAGCGCACTCTCCTGCCCGACGCTTCCGCCGATGATCGCCGCGGAATCCTCTGTGTACGTGAGCAGTTGCCGACGGGCGAGACGACCTCCGCCGACGGTCATCTCCGTGATCGCGGCGAGCCGACGGATCGGGTTGCGCGAGTTCATGTCCCGCTGGACCACAGGCGACGCGAGGAGTTGCGCGGTGTCCACTCCGCAGGGCCGGGCGTCGAGCCCCGAGCGTGACGCGAACTCGACCATGTTGGGCGGTACGGCGAGAACCACGTCGTGGCCGCGTTTTTCGAGTTCCACACCCAGTGCGATACCGGGCTGGACGTCTCCTCTGCTTCCGTGGAAGGCCAATGTCAACTTCATCTCTCGCGCCCCCCTCCGCATCTCGGCGGCACATCATGACCTTCGCGAACTGTCTGGGGACGACCATTGCAGAGATGTGGGGACCTCGCCAATCGTGACGTCGCACCCCACAGTTGCAGGCGAGGGTGACGAGTGTCTCCTTCTCCGAGTTGCGGATGCGTCGGTGAGGACATGGCACGGACGTACGGCACCGTGACCTCGCGATTCACGCAATACGGCTGTCGGACATACCAATAGGGATGTCCCGACACTTGTGACGCAGGATCGGAGCAGCCGTGCGATCCTGTGGTCGGTACGAAAACCGGTCGGTTACCCAGACTCGCCCACATGGGCTACGAATGGAATCGAACAAGCGCGCCGTGGAGCGCGCAACCATTCTCGACGTGTTCATCTGCCGGTCATGTCCGCCGAGAACGCAGGGACGAGATCGATGATCGAGGGGGTCGCGCAGTGCAGATCGTGATGGCCGTCAGCGGCACCAGGGGTGATGTCCAGCCCGCCGTGGTGCTCGGAGCGGAACTCGCCCTGCGCGGTCACGAAGTGGTGATGGCCGTCCCTCCCAACCTCGTCTCCTTCGCACGCGGAGCGGGTCTCGAGACCGTCCCGTTCGGGTACGACACCCGTGAACACATGAACTCGGACCTGGTCCGTCACGGCGTCTCGCAGGGGTCCGTGGCCGACCGCGCACGGGCGGTCGCCCGATTGTGGAACTTCGGGTGGGATCAGATCGTGCGGGAGCTGACCGACGTGATGGACTCCGTTCGGCCCGACGTCCTCCTGACCGGTATCACTACCGAGCAGATCGCGTTGCCGCTCGCGCAGCGGTTCGGCGCCGGGCTGGTCGCGGTGCATCACGCACCGGTGCGGTCGAACTCGCGGTACTCGCCGATTCCCGGTGCGGAATCCCTGCCGCGCGTCGTGACACCCCTCGCGTGGTCCGTCGTCGACACAGCGCTGTGGGCGGCAACGTGCCATCGGGAGAACGTGCTGCGCCGCGGACTCGGCCTCGGAACCGTGTCGACACCTCTGCCGCGTCGGATGGCGGAGTACGGGGCGATAGAGATCCAGGCCTACGACCCCGCGTTCTGCCCGGACCTGCAGCGTGACTGGGCGCAGACGAGGCCCTTCGCAGGATTCCTGGACATGCCGTCCGCGCTCCGAGCGACCGCCGACCCCGGCACCATGACGGCGGAACTCGAGACCTGGCTCGCTGCCGGTCCGCCGCCCGTGTACGTGGGGTTCGGGTCGATGCCCGTGAAAGATCCCGCAGCGATGGTCGCGGCCGTCCGACAGGCATGCGATCGCTCGGGAGTCCGGGCGCTCGTCAGCGTCGGATGGAACGACGCGGGCGACTTCTCCGACGACGCGGGCTCGACGGACGACGGGGGACACCTCCTGGTCGGCGGCTCGCTGGACCACGAGGCGGTGTTCCCACGGTGCCGAGCGGTAATCCATCACGGCGGCGCCGGGAGTACGGCCGCCGGCATCCGCGCCGGCAAGCCCACCGTCGTGTGCTCGGTGGCCTCGGATCAACCGTTCTGGGGGCGTCGCATCGTCGAACAGTCGTGCGGCGCCACTCTTCCCGCGTCGTCCGTCACGGCCGACACGATGGATCGTGCTCTGCGCGTAGCTCTCTCGCCGGACGCACAGGAAGCAGCACGCGCCCTGTCGGACGCCATGATTCCGCCGGAGGTCGCCGCGGCGCGCGCTGCGGACCTCGTGGAGTCGGCGACCCGCCGTACCGAGGCGCAGTCCGGAGCCTCGACATGACCAGACTCCAGGACCAGGACTTCACCTACTGGTTCCTGTCCGAGGCCTTCGGGTGGGACGTCGTGCTCCAACTCGTGTGGACGTGGCCGCAGGGGTTGCCGGAGAACGACGTCCACGCTGTCGTCTCCGCGTTGTCCGCCGGCCCACTCCATCGGAGGATCGTCCGGTCACGGGTACCACTGGCCAGGCCGAGGTGGGAACGCTCGCCCGTTACTCCCGCTGCACGGGTCGACGAGCCGATCGACGACGACGCCGTCGAGGTGTGGGCACGTCGGGAACTCGAGACGGTGGACCTCGATGCCGAGGAGGGACGGTGCTGGGCAGTCCGGTCGGTGCGCACTCGATCCGGCGGCACGGCCCTGTCACTGACCTGTCTGCATCTGGTGGCGGACGGTCGATCCATGACGGCCGTGGCAGTGTCGGCGGGAGTGTCGATCACCGGACGCGAGAGCTCGCCGCCGCAGGCCCGCCGGTTGCCGCTCGTGGTCGACGACGTCGTCGACGCCGTGGGCCAGATCGTCGGTGCGGCCGGGGGTGTCGGCCGCGCGGTGGTCGCCGCACTGCGCCCCGGTGAGAGCCGTCCGACCGACGACCGTCTCACCGAAGATACTGCGACACCGCCGATCACGCGCACACCCGCGCATGTCAGGGCGCCTCGCGCAGAACCCGCCTGGGCCACCGTCACGGTCGACCTGGACTCGTGGGATGCGGCAGCGCACCGGCACGGTGGAACTCGGAACTCGTTGTTCGTGGCGGTCGTCGCAGGCGCGCTCTACTCCACCGGCTATGCCGACGACGGGCTGCCGGTGAAAGTCGGCATACCCATGAGCCTGCGCCGAGACACCGGCGACGATCGCGCGAACGCGACCGGCGGTGTGTCGATCGTGTTGACCGAGCGGCCTGTCGCGGGCGGAGACCTCACGCACATCCGTGGACTGTGCCGCGACGCGTTCGCCGCGTTGTCCGCCGGTCGTCGACCCGCCATGATCCACCTGCAGCCGCTGCTGCAGATCCTGCCGCTGTCGGTGGTCACCGCACTGGTGATGTCGGGGGAGAACGGCATGCCGGACGTGGTCGCATCGAACCTCGGACGTGCCGACGGACTCCTCGACATCGGCTCGGTGCCGGCGTCGAAGGTCGCGTTCCGGGGCACGGCCCAACACGTCGATCCGGACGGGACCCGGCGCTTCGGAGAAGGAGTTCAATCGTGGTACCTGGAATCGGACGGCCGGGCCACCTTCGCGGTGGCGGGATTCGACGAATCGCGTGTCGGCTCGGCTCGGGCCCTCACAGTCGCGTTGTCCGGAGAGCTGACGGATTGGGGTGTGCAGCATGAGTTCTGGTGATCTCGTCGCGGATCGGGTCGCCGGCGCCGACGAGTCCTACGCGCTGGCGGAGCGGTTGTTCGGGTGGACTGCCCCGATCCAGTACATGTGGATCTTTCCCGCGGACCCCGGAGCCGACGTCGTGGCGACGCTCGTCGATGCGCTCGCGGCGGGGTCGTTCGATCGGAAGGTGAAGGCTGCGTCCGTTCCGCTCGCTCACGACCGCTGGGTACGAGCCCGCCGGCCCGCTCCGTTGCGCATCGAACCGGGCACCATCGACGACGCCGCTGTGGGCGACTGGATGGATGAGCGCCTCCGGGCGGTCGATCTCGATCCGAGAGCCGGCCGAGGGTTCACCGTCGAGTGCGCGCACACGACGTCGGGTCGCTTCGTGATGGCCCTGCTGGTGTCGCACATGATCGCCGATGGCCAGGCGGTGTACGCGGCACTCGACGCGGCGAGGACTGGTCGCGCGCGGTCCTTGCTTCCCGACGCGGAGGACGTATCGGGATGGAGAGGGGTGCGCGACGACGTGCGTGACGTCGGTGCCCAGGTTCCTGCCGTGCTCACCTCGCTCGCGGTCATCGGGCGAGCCGCTGTACGCGCGGGTGCGTCGGCACTTCGACAGTCGCTGCTCGACCGATCCGCCGCGAAGGAGGTCACTGTTCCGACGTCCTCGCCGACGACCGAGCCGACCGTCTGCCCACGTGATTCCGAGACGACGCTGGCAGTGGTCGACCTCGACCGCGCGCAGTGGGCCCGACGAGCAGCCGACCTCGGCGGAACGCCCAACAGTCTCTTCACCGCGATCCTCGGTGGTCTCCTGCGGTCGACCGGCTACCCGATGGGGCCGGAGGGCACGCGCATCTGCATCGCGGTGAGCAACAGAACCGACGGAGACGAGCGAGCCAACGCGTCGGGCGGCGTGTGGATCCGAGTCCCCGGTCCCATCGGACCCGAGAGGGGTCTCGGCGAGATCCGGGCGTCGAGCAAAGCGGCGTTCGCCGCCAACGCTGCTGCGGACGATTCCGTTCAGCGACACCTGCAGCCGGTGGCCCGACTACTGCCGGACCGCGTGCTGGGGACGATGATGAAATCCGTCCCGGGTCCGGACACGACGGTGAGCAACCTGGGCTCGGCTCCGCAGAGCGCACTGGAACTCGGCGACCAGGTCGCCGAATCCTTCGCCATCCGCGCGATCATGCAGGGTCGCGACGCCGCCGCACGGAGACAGCAAGGACCCGCCATCGCGGCGTGGGCCGTGGAATACGGCGACAAGGTCACCGTCACGGTGTTCGGCATCCACCCGGACTACGCGGGCGATACCGACACGGTCCGCGCACTGGTATCCGCCGAGCTCACCCGATGGTCGCTGGACCACTCGTTCTGGTGAGCGTCGGCGGAACCCGTGGCATCAGAGCGGGATGTTGCCGTGCTTCTTCGGGGGCAGGGTGACCATCTTGCGTTCGAGTAGGCGCAGTGCGGTGACGATCTGTCCTCGGGTGTGGCTCGGGGGGATGACGGCGTCGACGTAGCCGCGTTCGGCGGCGACGTACGGGTTGACGAGGGTGTCCTCGTACTCGTTCTGCAGCTCGAGACGCAGCGCGTCGACGTCGTCACCGTTCTTGGCTGCTTCGAGGAGTCGCTTGCGGTAGACGAAGCCGACGGCGCCGGAGGCGCCCATGACGGCGATCTGGGCGGTGGGCCAGGCGAGGTTGAGGTCGGCGCCCATGTGCTTGGACCCCATGACGTCGTAGGCGCCGCCGTAGGCCTTGCGGGTGATGACGGTGATCTTGCCGACGGTGGCCTCGCCGTAGGCGTAGAGCAGTTTGGCGCCGCGGCGGATGATCCCGTTGAACTCCTGGTCGGTGCCGGGCAGGAAGCCGGGGACGTCGACGAGGGTGATGATCGGGATGTTGAAGCAGTCGCAGGTGCGCACGAACCGGGCGGCCTTCTCGGAGGCGTCGATGTCGAGGGTGCCGGCGAACGCGGTGGGCTGATTGGCGACGATGCCGACGCTGCGCCCGTCGACGCGGCCGAACCCGACGATGATGTTGCGGGCCCGCCCTTCCTGCACCTCGAGGAATTCGTCGTCGTCGAGGATGCGGCGGATGACTTCGTGCATGTCGTACGGGGTGTTCGGCGAGTCCGGGATGAGGGTGTCGAGTTCTATGTCCTCGGCGGTGAGGTTGTCGGCGATGGCGCCGTCGATGGGGTCCGAGGGGGCCAGGCGGGGCGGTGTGGCCTGGTTGTTGGAGGGGAGGTAGCCGAGGAGGTCGCGGACGTAGTCGAGGGCGTCCTGTTCGCCGGAGGCGACGTAGTGGGCGACGCCGGACTTCTCCATGTGGGTGTGGGCGCCGCCGAGGTCTTCCATGGTGACGTTCTCGCCGGTGACGGTCTTGATGACGTCGGGTCCGGTGACGAACATCTGGGAGGTCTTGTCGACCATGACGACGAAGTCGGTCAGCGCCGGGGAGTAGACGTGTCCGCCGGCGGCGGGTCCCATGATCAGGGAGATCTGGGGGACGACGCCGGACATGCGGACGTTGCGGTGGAAGATCTCGCCGTAGAGGCCGAGGGAGACGACGCCTTCCTGGATGCGGGCGCCGGCGCCTTCGTTGATGCCGACGAGGGGGCGTCCGGTCTTGAGGGCGAGGTCCATGACCTTGACGATCTTCTCGCCGTAGATTTCGCCGAGGCTGCCGCCGAAGACGGTGGCGTCCTGGGAGAACACGCAGATGTCGCGGCCGTCGACGGTGCCGTAGCCGGTGACGACGCCGTCGCCGAAGGGGCGGTTGTCGGCGAGGCCGAAGTTGACGGAGCGGTGGCGGGCGAGGGCGTCGAGTTCGACGAACGAGCCTTCGTCGAGGAGTGCGGTGATGCGTTCGCGGGCGGTGAGCTTGCCCTTGGCGTGGACTTTCTCCACGGCTGCCTCGCCCATCGGCTTCTCGGCCTGGGCCTGGCGTGCGGCGAGCTCGGCCAGCTTGCCGGCAGTGGTGTGGATGTCGGGAGCGGCAGCCCCCGTCTCTTCCCGAGCCACTGATTCCTGCGCGGACGCATCCTGAACACTCGTCATAGACCAGCACTGTATCGACGTCGTCCCCCGGAATGCGGGAGGGGTCGCCTCGGCTCGTCGCGTCCCGCTCGTGAGACTTCGCGGCGGGTGGCCGTGAGAGTGCCTCTCTATGCTCGCCCCATGTGGGAAAACCTGGACAGGCCTCCGCTCGACGCGCGCGCCATCAGCCGCGCACTCGTCGACGGTCCGCGCGGGTCGTGGTCGCGAGTCGACGTCGTCGGGCGCACCGGGTCCACCAATGCGGACCTGCTGGCAGCGGCAGCCACCGCGGCCGACCGCACGGCGTTGATCGCCGACGTCCAGGACCACGGCCGGGGCCGTCACTCGAGGTCCTTCACCGCGCCCGCGGGTTCGCAGGTCATCGTGTCGGCACTGCTGAAGCTGCCCGGGATTGCCCCCGAGTCCGTGGGATGGTTGCCCCTGCTCACCGGAATCGTGGTCGTGGACGTCGTTCGATCCGTCTCCGAGGTGGATGCGGTTCTGAAGTGGCCCAACGACGTCCTGATCCGCGAGGACGACACCTCGGTTGCGGCCTCCGGGGACACCCGGCGTCGCGGGGGCAAGGTCGCCGGCATCCTGGTGGAGGTCGCGTCGACCCACCCTGTCGTGACGGCCGTGTCGGGTGTGGGCATCAACGTCAGTCTCACCGAGTCCGAGCTGCCGGTGCCCACGGCGACGTCCTTGCAGCTCGCGGGCGCCACCGTGATCGACCGCAGCACGCTGGTGCGTGCGTTCCTGCGGGCCATGGGGTCGGCCATGGACGAGTGGCGGGACACGGGGTGGGACACCGCACCACTTGCCGATCTGTACCGGACCCGGTGCGATACCCTCGGCCGCCGCGTACGGGTGAGCATGCCCGGCGACGTCGAGTTGCTCGGACGTGCCACGGACATCGATCGGCACGGCCGCATCGTCGTGGTGCCGGAGTCGGGTGATTCCACGCCTGTCGCCGTATCGGCGGGCGACGTGACCCACCTCCGGGCCGTCGACGACCCGGCCTGACACGGACGACAACGCAGGAGGACCGATGGCTTTCCCTCAGGACGCGCTGGGGCACGAGGAAGAACTCGTCCTCCACCGTCACCCGCACTGGAAGATGTTGGTGCTACCGGTGCTGACGTTCCTGGTGGTCACCACGCTGGCGGGCTTCGGCGCCGGCGTGATCGAACGGTCGCTGGAGTCCACCGCTCGGACCGCCGCGCTGCTGGCTCTGCTCGCGCTCTGGGCGGCCGTGATCGTGTGGCGGACACTCACACCGGTGCTGCGGTGGAAATCGACCCACTTCGTCGTCACCGACCGCCGGGTCCTGGTCCGCCAGGGCATCCTGTCCCATTCCGGCATCGACATCCCCGTCCGACGGGTGTCCAACGTCCAGTTCCGGCACGGTCTCGTGGACAGAATGCTCAAGACGGGCACTCTGGTCATCGTCGCCAGTTCCGACGACCCCCTCGAGTTCGACGACATTCCCGACGTCGAGCGGGTGCACTCGTTGCTCTACCACCAGGTCTTCGACGCCCAGAATCACGGCGGGTACGACGACGGAGAGAACTTCGGCCCGGCGCGCACTACGTAGGGTGGTCCGGTGACCGAAGTACTGCTCGCCGAAGACGATGAAGCCATCGCGACACCGCTGTCCCGTGCCCTGGGCCGTGAGGGGTACACGGTGACGGTCGAGCAGACCGGACCCGCTGCTCTCGAACGTGCCCTGCAAGGGTCGTTCGACCTGCTGATCCTCGATCTGGGTCTGCCCGGAATGGACGGCCTCGAAGTGTGCCGTCAGATCCGCGCCACCCGGTCGGACCTGGCCGTTCTCATGCTCACCGCGCGGACCGACGAAGTGGACTTCGTCGTCGGACTCGACGCCGGAGCCGACGACTACGTCAGCAAACCGTTCCGCGTCGCCGAGCTGATGGCGCGTGTCCGCGCACTGCTGCGCCGACGAGGTCCCGCGTCGGAGGACGGGGTGATCGAAGTCGGGGGACTGCGACTCGAACCCGCCGCCCGCCGCGTCCTCCTGGACGGTCACGAGATACCGCTGGCCAACAAGGAGTACGAGCTGCTCAAGATTCTGCTCGACCACGCCGGGCAGGTGGTCTCCCGGGAGACGATCCTGCGCGAGGTGTGGGGCGATGTGGAACTGCGCGGGTCGAAGACCCTCGACATGCACATGTCCTGGCTGCGACGCAAGATCGGCGACGAGGGCACGGTCGCCGAGCGTCGCATCGCCACGGTGCGCGGTGTCGGCTTCCGAATCAACACGGACTGACGGCCGCGCATGAGGCGTCGCATCCTGCAGTCGATCCTCGCGGTCGTCATCCTCACGGGAATGTTGCTCGGGATCCCGCTGACGTACACCGCCTGGTTGTGGGTCGAGGACTTCACCCGCGGGGATCTGCGGACCCGCCTCGAGCGCATGGCGTCGGAAATCATCGACCAGGAGGGTGGCGACGGCCGCGTCGACGGCGGACTGGACACGGCGTCGCTGAGGCTTGTCGTTCCGATGGGTGGCCGCCTCGTCGTCGTGTACCCCACACCGGAGAACCCGGCGTCGCGGATGGACATCGGGGTTCCCTCCGTCGAGGACCCGATCGAGGAGTCGTTGTCGATGGGGACCTCCGGGTCGTTGCTGCTCGAGGTGCCGTCCGCGCAGATGCGGACCGCGCAGAAGCAGGCAGTCGGTGCCGTCGCCCTGGTCGTTCTGGCCTCCATCGCGTCGGGAACCGTCGTCGCCGTCCTGACCGCCCGCAGGCTCGCGAACCCACTTCTGCACGTTGCCGGTCGAGCCGCGCGACTCGCGGAAGGCGACTTCCGGACGGACCCGACGCGATACGGCATTGCCGAACTCGATCGCGTCTCCGACGTTCTCGACTCGGCGTCGGTGGAGATCGTGGGTCGGCTGCAGCGTGAGCACTCGTTGGTCGCGGACGTTTCCCATCAGTTGCGTAGTCGGTTGACGGCCGTACGGCTGAGGCTCGACGAACTGTCCGAACACCCCGATCCGGAAGTGGTGACCGAGGCCAACGAGGCGATGGCGCAGGTGGATCGGTTGACTACCGCGATCGACGACCTGGTGCGCTCGTCCCGGAGTGACGGCGCCGCCGATGCGTCGACCGTGCGAGTGCGCGGTGAACTCGAGCCGGTGATCGACGATTGGCGACGCCCGTTCGCCGAGGCCCACCGGGACCTCGTGCTCAGCGGAGATTCCGCGGTGACGGCGATGGTGACCGGTTCACGTCTGCGGGAAGCGGTCTCGGTTCTGGTGCACAACGCTCTCGATCACGGCGACGGACGGTGCGTCGTCTCGGTGCGGCTCGTGGGGGAGGGCAGGGCCGCCTCGAGGGACGGAGCGCGTCCGTCCGTGTGCGTCGAAGTCGCCGACGAAGGGTCGGGCGTCAGCGACACACTGGCACCGCACATCTTCGATCGCGGATTCTCCGGGGCCGGGTCCACCGGCGTCGGCCTCGCGCTCGCCCGCGCCCTGGTCGAAGCGGACGGCGGGCGACTCGAACTTCAACGACGACGTCCGGCTCTGTTCGCTGTCTTCCTCCCCGCGGCGCGGAGCGCGCAGGTTGTCACGTCCGGCGTGGCCGAGCCGCGCTAGAAGCAGCGTCTCCGCGTCAGCTGTGGCCGAGGAACTGGGTCTGCTCGTCGTCCGGGTCGACGGTGTCAGGATCCTCGTCCGGGGGATCGAGCGGGTTGGCGATGATGCCGCGCCCGTTCTCGTCCGGAAATGCGAACCGGCGCAGGGCCCAGAACCGGAAGACCATCTGCAGCAGATTGCCGATGACGTAGTTCAGCACGAAGTCGATGATGATGAGCGCGGTCAGGCTGGCCTGACCCTCGCGGACGTCGAAGACATTGTTCGCGATCCAGAGCGGCGCTGCCGCGAGGATGACGCCGATACCGCTGATGGTGAAGAACAGCAGGGCTTCGTGGTGGCGTTCGCGCCCGCCGCGGTTCTTGAACGACCACTCACGGTTGAGGATGTAGCTCAGGATCGTGGCCATGACGCCGGAGAAGATCTTCGCGACCACGGGCTTCGACTCGAGGACGGTCAGGCTCAGCGAGTAGAAGATGACGAGGTCGAACACCATCGTGGTCGCACCGACGATGGCGAACTTGATCAGCTCCGAATGGCGGAGAGCCATGTTCCGGAAAGGCTGCGGGATACCGGCAACCACACGGTCGATCAGAGGCACGGTCAGTCACTTTACGAAGAGCAGTGCACAAACACTAATCGGACTCGTGACACCATGTACGCCGTGACAGCAGAGGATTCCCCAAATTCGGACATCACCGTGCAACCGCCGCGCGAGGACCCCCCACGGGACCGCACGACGAGAATGCCGGTGGTCTCGATGATCGGTGGAGGTCAGCTGGCGCGCATGACGCATCAGGCCGCTATCGAACTCGGCCAGACCTTGCGCGTGCTGTCCGCCGGCCCCGATGAGCCCGCGGCGCGGGTCAGCGCCGACGTCGTGATCGGTGAGCACACGGATCTCGCGGCGCTGCGCGCCGTCGCAGCGGGTGCCGATGCGCTGACCTTCGATCACGAGCACGTTCCGACGGAACACCTCGACGTCCTCGTCTCCGAGGGGGTCAACGTCCAACCGCCGCCCGACGCGTTGATCTTCGCTCAGGACAAGTTGCGCATGCGCACACGACTGCGTGAGCTCGGCTTGCCCGTTCCCGACTTCGCCGAGGTGACGTCGGTCGAGGATGTCGTGGAGTTCGGCACCGCGCAGAACTGGCGCATCGTGATCAAGGCCATCCGGGGCGGGTACGACGGCCGCGGTGTCTGGATGCCCGACACGGTGCAGGACGCCGCGGCTGTGGTCTCCGAGCAGCTCGCAGCCGGGGTTCCGCTGATGGTGGAGCAACGCGTGGAGATGGCACGGGAACTGTCCGCGATGGTCGCGCGATCCCCGTTCGGGCAGGGCGCCACATGGCCGGTGGTCGAGACCGTGCAGCGGTCCGGACAGTGCGCCGTCGTGATCGCGCCCGCTCCGGGCCTGTCCGACGACCTGGCGGCCGAGGCCGAACACATCGCCTTGACGGTCGCCTCACAGCTGGGCGTCGTGGGCGTCATGGCGGTGGAGATGTTCGAGAAGGTCGACGGCACGCTGTCGATCAACGAACTGGCGATGCGGCCTCACAACTCCGGCCACTGGACCCAGGACGGCGCGCGGACGTCGCAGTTCGAGCAGCACCTCAGGGCGGTGTTGGACTACCCGTTGGGCGACTGCGCGCCCCTGGCGCCGGTGACCGTCATGGCCAACGTGCTGGGCGCGCCGGAGCAGCCGACGTCGTCGATGGACGAGCGCGTGCACCATCTCTTCGCTCGTATGCCCGACGCCAAGGTTCACCTCTACGACAAGGGTGAGCGCAAGGACCGCAAGATCGGTCACGTGAATATCGTCGGCCCGATCACCGGGTCGGCGAGCAGTGCCGAGCACGTGGCGGAGGTGCGCGAACGCGCCGAACGCGCAGCGCACTGGCTGTCGCACGGTATCTGGACCGACGGATGGGATCCGCATCATGGCTGAGAGCACTGCCGTTCGCGTCGGCATCATCATGGGCAGCGACTCCGACTGGCCGGTGATGGAGGCGGCCGCCGAAGCCGTCGCCGAGTTCGGGGTTCGATTCGAGGTCGGTGTCGTCTCGGCTCACCGCACCCCGCAGCGCATGCTCGACTACGCGCGGGAGGCGTCGGGGCGGGGCATCCAGGTGATCATCGCCGGCGCCGGCGGGGCCGCACATCTGCCCGGCATGGTGGCATCGGCAACGCCCCTGCCGGTGATCGGTGTCCCGGTTCCGCTGAAGTACCTGGACGGCATGGATTCCCTGCTGTCGATCGTGCAGATGCCGGCCGGTGTCCCGGTGGCCACCGTGTCCATCGGCGGTGCGCGCAACGCGGGCCTTCTCGCCGTACGCATTCTGGGAGCGGCCGATCCCGTTCTGCGCGAACGTATGTCGGAGTTCCAGCGAGGACTCGAGCAGATGGTCCTGGACAAGGACGAGGCGCTGCGTCGCAGTCTGCTCGAATGACTGCGTCCGCGGACTCGGTCCGCCCGCTGCACCGCACGCCCGCTGCCCTGGTCGCGGTTTTCGTCGGCGGTGCCGCGGGAACGGGTGCCCGCTACGCGGGGGAAACGTGGATGCCGCACTCCGGAACGGGATGGCCGTGGGCCACGTTCCTGATCAACCTCGGCGGTGCGTTCGTCCTCGGTCTGCTGCTGGAGGCGTTGGCGCGTTCGGGACCGGACGTCGGGCGGCGTCGGTGGCTGCGCCTGGTGGCGGGTACCGGGTTCTGTGGCGCCTTCACGACCTACAGCACGTTCGCCCTCGAGACGGTCGAGCTCGTCCGGGACGGCGCACCGACGACAGCCCTGACCTACGCCGTCGTCGGAGTCGTGGCGGGACTGATCTGTGCCTGGGCGGGCATCGTGACCGGTGGCGCGCTCGCGCGGCGGTCGCGCTCATGACGCTTGCCGCGGTGCTGCTGGCGGGCGCACTCGGAGCGGTGGTCCGATCCATCGTCGACGGCGAGGTGACGGCCCGGCTGGGTCGGTCTTCTCCCCTCGGGACCCTGTTCGTCAACGTCAGCGGGTCGTTCCTGCTGGGCGTGCTCGCAGGGCTCGTGATGTTCGCAGGTCGGCCCGCCGAGTGGCAGACAATCGCCGGTACCGGGTTCTGCGGCGGGTACACCACGTTCAGCACGGCGAGCGTGCTGACGGTCCGGCTCGTCCAGGAGGGCCGGCACCGGGCGGCTGCGATGAACGCGGGTATCACCGTGATCGCCTCCGTCGTGGCCTGCGCCGGTGGGCTGGCTCTCGTGTGGGCGGCGTCGGGTGGGGGTTCGGTGTGACGTCCTCCGGTCCGCGGGGGTCGGGCCCGCTGCGACGGGTGTCGCGTGGCAGCGTCCAGTCGCTGGTCGTGACCGCCTCGGCGCTCACCTGGGCACGGTTGTGGCGCGCGCAGGTCTCGTACGACGCGTCGTCGAACCTGATCGTGTGCGAGGCGATGCGAGGCGGGTATGCCCGCGGCGGAACGTGTTTCGGCGGGGCTTTCCTGACCGGTCACGCACTCGTCGACCCCCGTCGGCGGCGGGCGATGCTGCGCCACGAGTCCGTGCATGCCGACCAGTGGGCCCGCCACGGGTTCTCGTTCGCGACCCGGTACCTGGTGGAGGAGATGCGTCGGCCGGGCGCTGCCAACCGCTACGAGATCGAGGCCGGGCTGGGCGACGGCGGCTATCTCACCCGGCGACGGTCGTGACCTTCTCCGTGGCGACGCGGCGATCCAACGCGGCCGGATCCAGCGCCGTCACCTGAACCAACGAGGCACCCGCGGCGAGCACCGCCAACAGCCCGTCGATCAGGCCCTCGGGGTCGTCCCAGGTGCCCGTCGCCAACACGCGGTCCTCGGCAGTGAGTCCCCGGGCGCCTGCCCGGCCATGTGCATCCGCGAGGACGTCCTCGACGGAACGCCCGTGCAGCGCAGGACCCGAACCCGCCGGAACGAACTGGTCACCGTGCACACGGACGGACGTCGCGTAGTCGGTGACACCGAGAGGCAGGCCGTCGATCGGCCGACCGAAGGGATCGAGGGACAGCGCAGCGACCTCGCGCGCGTCGGCAGCGTCCACCCCGGAGGCGGTCACCAGCGCGACCGCCGCGTCGGGATCGGATCCCAGGACGACGTCGGCGCCGGCCCACCATGCTCCCAGCAGCACCGATGCGGTCTGCCAGTGTGCGGGTAGGGCGACGCTGACAACGTCGCCGGGCGAGACGCCCAGTTCGTCGCGGAGAAGGTTCGCGGTCTTGGCCGCCCAGTTCGCCAGGGTGACGGCCGACAGTTCGATGCGTTCCCCGGTCGAGTCGTCGTAGTACGTGATGCGAGGACCGGCAGCGTCGGCTGCGAGGATCGGCGCGAGCAGGTGATCGGTGAGGGTCGCACCGCGGCCCGGGGACGGCATCTGAGACATGCCGTCGACTGTAGTGACTCGGTCAGTTCACGCACTGAGGGCCGGCGGCACCGGCGTCGATCGGATTCGCCGCCGCGGGTGCCGGAGTGGCCGTGTCCCCGGCCGGGGACACACCCGGCAGGGCGGACGGCTCACCGGAACTCGACGGCGTGTATCCGGACGCCAGCACCACCCGGACCGTGCCGGCAGGAAGGGAGTCGTCCGTCGCCGTGGTGTCGGCACCCACTCGTGCCGCGACGGCCGTCGCGGCGTCACCGTCGGACGACCCGGCGTACACCGTCGTCTCCGTCACACTGTCGCCCTCGTTGTTGCCGACCTGTCCGGCGACGAATCCCTCGGAGCTCAGCGTGTCCGACACCGACGACGCCAAGCCGTCGACACCGCTGTCGTTCGCCACGTCGACCGTCACGGACGAGGCATCGATGTCCGGGATGCTCGGCGTGGTCGTGGTGCTCTCGGGCGGAGCCGCGTCGCCGATCAAGCCTCGCACCCACGCCTGCACCTCGACCGGGTTCACCGCGACGATGGACTCGCCGTAGTCGGTGACACCGTTGATGTCCGCGACGGGGATCGTGTCGAACGTCACCGCGCCGCCGGCAACGTCCTGCAGCTTGGTGGCGAAGTCCAGGACATCCCAGTCGTCGTCGATGGTGACCGACCGCTGTACGGCAGACCCGAGTTGTCCCAGAGTGCCGGGGTTGCTCAGCGTCCTGGCACTCAACACCTTGCGGACCAGCGACGCCATGAACACCTGCTGGCGGACGATCCTGTCCAGATCGCCGCGCGGAAGATCGTGCCGTTGGCGGACGAAGCTCAACGCGTCGGCGCCGGACAACGTCTGCTGACCGGCCGCGAACCGAGCACCGGACAGGGGTTCGTCCACCGGAGCGTTCAGGCAGACGTCGACTCCGCCCACCGCGTCGGTCAGCAGCACGAATCCCAGCAGGCCCACCTCCGCGTAGTGGTCGACGGTGACCCCGGTCAGGCCGGCGACCGAGTCGATGAGCGCCTTCCGCCCGGCCAGCGTCGACTCGCTGTCGGCTTCCGCGTCGGGAACGCCGCTCTCCACCAGTTCGAGACGCTTCTCTTCCTTGGTGGCGCCGTACGCCGCGTTGATCTTGCTGTCGCCGATACCCGGCACCGCGACGTAGGAGTCGCGTGGAATCGAGATGGCGGACGCCGAGGAGCCGTCGTTCGGCACTCGGATCAGGATGATCGTGTCGGTGTTGTTCGCCACCTCGTCGCCGGCCCTCAGCGAGTCCAGTTCCCCCTGCGACAGAGCGTTCCCGTGTGCGTCCGTGCGGCTGTCCGTGCCGACGAGCAGGATGTCGACGGCTCCGTCGGCGCCGTTGCCCAGACCCAGATTCGACACCGTCGCCAGATTGCTGCGTAGCGAGTCGATGCTCTGCCAGGCGACGCCCGTCACCAGCAGCGCGCCCGCCGAGAACAACGCCACGGCGATGCGACCGGCACGCGACGAGCCGGCCGCAGCGGCTCCCGACCTCGGCGGCTTCGTCGGTCGATGACTGGTGGGACCGCGCTCGTGGCGTCGCCCGCGGTCGCTGCGGGGTTCCGACGTCCTGCGGGGATCCGAGGTTCTGCGGGGATCGGAGGACCTGCGGGGATCGGCATTCCTGCGGGAATCGGATGCGCTGCGGGGTCGTCGCTCGGCACCGCGAGATGTCCGGGAGCTGTACGGATCGCGCGGTGTCCCGGGGCCCGTCACAGAATCCGTCACGCTTCACAGGCTAACGGCAGCATCGCCGTGCCCGGCGCAAGCGGACACGGCGTGCCACACTCGATCGCTGTGAGTAGAGACGCAGAGTCGGGCACCCGAATCGTGATCACGGGGGCCGGGGGACAGCTGGGCCGGCAGATCCTTGCCCGCGCCGACGTGGTCGGTCGTGCGGGCGCCGAGGTCCGGGGATACGGCTCGGCCGAGCTCGACATCACCGACCCCTCGTCGATCGCGGCGGCCGTGACACCGGGAAGTGTCGTCGTCAACTGCGCCGCACACACGGCGGTGGATGCTGCCGAATCCGAGGAGGACCGGGCAGCTCTGCTCAACGAGATCGGCCCGCGACTGCTGGCCGAACGCTGTGCGGAGGTCGGAGCCCGACTCCTCCACGTGTCCACCGACTACGTCTTCGCCGGCGCGGCCTCCACTCCGTACGAACCGACCGATGCCACCGGGCCCACGACGGCCTACGGCCGCACCAAACTGGCGGGGGAGCGCGCCGTACTCGCCGCGCTGCCCACCGCGACCGTCGTCCGGACGGCGTGGGTCTACACCGGCACGGGATCCGACTTCGTCGCGACGATGCTCCGCCTCGAGCGTGAGCACGACACGCTCGACGTCGTCGACGACCAGGTGGGATCGCCCACCTACTCGGCCGACCTCGCGGACGCGCTCCTCGAGGCCGCGGGACGATCGGATCTCCCCCCGATCCTGCACGCGACCAATGCGGGAACTGCGTCGTGGTTCGACCTCGCACGTGCGGCATTCACCGGTGTGGGAGCAGATTCCGGGAGAATCCGTCCCTGCGGCAGCGACCGGTATGTCCGGCCCGCGCGCAGGCCCGCGTACTCGGTGTTGTCCACCGCGGCGTGGAGAGATGCGGGCCTCACCCCGCTGCGCCCGTGGCGTGACGCTTTGTCCGCCGCGCTCGAGGCTCGGTCACTCGCCCAGTAGGGTGACCGGCGTGAGTGCGCCCCTGGCCGTCGTGACGGTGACCTATTCGCCCGGTGAGCATCTGCAGACGTTCCTCGAGTCCCTGACCGCGGCGACGACGCGGCCGGTGACGGTGATCCTCGCCGACAACGGTTCCACCGACGGCACGCCCGAGGCCGCTGCGGCGGCGTATGACAACGTCACGTTGTTCCGCACCGGTGAGAACATCGGCTACGGCGGCGCCGCCAATCGTGCTGTCGCGGAGATCGATCCGTCGATCGAGTTCGTCATGGTGGTCAATCCCGACGTGTCGTTCTCGCCGGGGTCGATCGACGCGCTCCTCGACGCTGCGGAGCGCTGGCCCCGCGCAGGGTCGCTGGGTCCGCTGATCCTCGAACCGGACGGCTCGCGGTATCCGTCGGCCCGACGCGTTCCCGATCTGACGTCCGGGTCACTGCACGCCGTGCTCGGCGGCGTCTGGCCCGCCAATCCCTGGACGCAGCGCTACAGGCAGGACACCGAGGAAGTCAGCGAGCGTTCCGTCGGATGGCTGTCGGGGTCGTGCCTGCTGCTCCGGCGCGCTGCGTACGACTCGGTGAACGGGTTCGACTCGCGGTACTTCATGTACATGGAGGACGTCGACCTCGGCGATCGGCTGGGCAAGGCCGGATGGCAGAACGTATACGTGCCCAGTGCCGTCGTGACGCACGCGAAGGGTCACGCAGCGGGGCGCCATCCCGAGTCGATGTTGCCCGCACACCACGAGAGCGCGTACCGCTTCCAAGCAGACCGCCACCCCCGGAAGTGGCAAGCTCCACTCCGATGGACACTCCGTGCGGGTCTTGCGGTGCGTTCGAAGGTGGTCGTGGCGGCTGCATTGCGCACTCGCGACGACGCCTGAGCGTTTCTCCGCCGTCGCCACCCCGGTGTCGGTCCAAGATGTGTCGGTCGAAGATCCACGTTCGTGTCAACAGGGAAGGCCATACGAGATGACCGGTTCGGCGACAGATGCCGTTGTCCTGGTGGGAGGAAAGGGCACGCGACTGCGGCCGTTGACTCTCTCCGCACCCAAGCCCATGCTGCCCACCGCAGGTCTGCCGTTCCTGACGCACCTGTTGGCGCGTATCAAGTCGGCGGGAATCGATCACGTCGTGCTCGGGACGTCGTTCAAGGCCGAGGTCTTCGAGGAGTATTTCGGAGACGGGAGCGGGCTCGGCCTCGAGCTGGAGTACGTGTTCGAGGAAGAGCCGATGGGAACCGGCGGCGGTATCCGGAACGTCCTTCCGCGTCTGCGCGCCGACAACGTGATGGTCTTCAACGGAGACGTCCTGGGCGGCACGGATCTTCGCGGCGTGCTGGACACCCATCGCACGACCGAGGCCGACGTGACCCTGCACCTCGTCCGGGTCGGTGACCCGCGCGCGTTCGGTTGCGTCCCCACGGACGAGAACGGACGCGTCACCGCGTTCCTGGAGAAGACCCAGGATCCGCCCACCGATCAGATCAATGCCGGCTGCTACGTCTTCACGCGCGAGATCATCGAGGGCATTCCGTCCGACCGGCCCGTCTCGGTCGAGAGGGAAGTCTTCCCCGCACTTCTCGCCGACGACAAGCGCGTGTTCGGACACGTCGACGCGGCCTACTGGCGCGACATGGGTACGCCCGAGGACTTCGTCAAGGGATCCGCCGACCTCGTCCGCGGCATCGCGCCGTCGCCTGCGCTCGACGGCCCCCGAGGTGAGTCGTTGGTGCATCCGGGCGCAGGAGTGGCGCCCGGCGCACTGTTGATCGGCGGGACTGTGGTCGGCCGCGGCGCCGAGGTGGGTGCCGGGGCACGTCTGGACGGCGCCGTGCTGTTCGACGGTGCCCGCGTGGAAGCCGGGGCCGTCGTCGAACGGTCGATTCTCGGCTTCGGCGCTCGTATCGGACCACGGGCACTGGTGCGCGACGCCGTCATCGGCGACGGCGCTAACATCGGCGCCCGCTGCGAACTGCTGCGTGGTGCACGGGTGTGGCCGGGAGTCACCCTTCCCGACGGCGGCGTCCGCTTCTCGACCGACGTCTAGCGGCGTCGTTCGGCGCGAGTGATCATCTCGCGCAACACCTCTCGCTCGGCGCCTTCCTCCCCGTCAGGGAGGTCGTCGACGGGCCACCAGCGGAGATCGTTCGATTCCGCGCTGCGCACGATGTGAGCGTCGTTCGCAGCGCGGACCACGAACCGCAAGTCGAGATGACGGGTGGGTACACCCAGCGAACACGTGATCGGGTGCGTGTGGATGGACAGCAACTCGGGTTCGAGAATCAGGTCCTCGACGCCGCTCTCTTCCCGCGCTTCCCGCAACGCGGCGTCCCGCACGGTCGCGTCCTCGGGTTCGCAGTGGCCGCCCAGCTGCAGCCAACGACCGACCCGCGGGTGCAGTGTCAGGAGCACGTGGCACCCGTCCCGATCGAGAACCAGAGCCGACGCCGTGATGTGACCGGCCACGTTCTCCCGAAGGCACCCCTTCGGCGCGCTGTCGAGGAACGCGAGCATGGTGTGCCGCATGGTGTCGTCGTGGGGATCGTCGGTGTCCCACGTGCGGAGGATGTCCACGGCGGACCCGTGCAGGGTCCCGGGCGCGCTCGTTCGCTCGGTCACAGCACCACGAGCGCGGCGCCGGGTGTGGTGGAGGGGCGCGGAGCCGGCGCCGTCCGAGGATGGCCGACGGCGATCGCACCGGCCGGCTGCCACTCGTCGGGCAGTTCCAGCTGCGTCCGCACGACATCCGCGGCGAAGATCGTGGAACCGACCCAGCAACTTCCGAGGCCGCGGGCGGCGAGCGAGACCAGCAGGGCCTGGACCGATGCCCCGGCCGCGACCGTGAACATCGTCGCCTCCGCAGCGCTGCGCTCGGCATCCGGATAGTCGTGCGCGTCCTCGAGGACGACGAACGCGAGAAGTAGTTCCGGGGCATCGCGCAGAAGATCGCCCCGGGCCAGCCGAGCCGCGACGGACTCCGCACTCTTCCCGTCCCGCTCGAGATCCTCGCGCCACCGTGCCGCCATCGCGTCGAGAAGTGCCGTGCGCACCGAGGGCGTTCGCACCGCGACGTACCGCATCGGGTGTGAGTGGTGGGGTGCGGGCGCGCTGAGCGCATCGGTCACGGCCGCATCGACGGTCACGGGATCCACCGGTGCGGAATCGAAGTCGCGAACGGAGCGTCGAGCGGACACCGCGCCGATCGCGCCGCGACGCCACGCCTCCTCGGTACCGAGCCAGAACAGATCGTCCTCGCCGGGGCGGACCAGGTCACGTGCCGACGACCCGTCGTCGACCATGTCGAGTCCTCGGACCACGGCGACGGGAACGGAGCCGAGCTTCCCCTTGACCAGGTCACCGGCAGAGGCGAGTTCGTCGGCGAGAGCGACCTCGGTCACCAGCAGATCGTTGCCCTGGCTGTCGCGGCCGCCGGCGTACTTGTGCAGCACGGGCAGGCCGGCGGATCCGATGGCGTTGTCGGTCTGCCCGTTGCGCCAGGCTCGACCCATGGTGTCCGTGACGACGACGGCGACGCGGACACCGAGGGTGCGCAGGACCCCGTCGCGCAGAGCGCGCGCCGATGCGTCCGGGTCCTCGGGCAGTAGCGCGAGTTCGGAGGTGGCCACGTTGGACCCGTCGATGCCGGAGGCCGCTTGCACGATGCCGAGCTTGTTCTCCGTGATGAGCGTGCGCCCACGCTGTGCCAGGACACGGACGGCCTCCTGCTCGACCAACGTGCGCCTGAGGGCATCTCGTTCCTCGGCGTCCACCGGTGCGGACACGAGGCGTCCCTCGACCTTGGACAGGATCTTGCTGGTGACCACGAGGACGTCGCCGTCCACCAGCCACGGAGCCGCCGTGGTCAGGGCCGCGACGAGATCGTCGCCGGGGCGGAACTCGGGCAGCCCCGGGACGGGAACGATCTCGAGGGAACCGCCGGGTGCGTGATCGCCGGGTGTCGTCACAGAACACCCGCGGCGTCGAGTGCGGCCTCGACCATCTTCGCCGTCACGGACGGTTCCGTCATCAGCAGCGGCACCGCGCGGACGTCGACGCCGGGGACGTCGGCAGTGTCGGTCTCGTGGATCAACCAGGCGTCCAGGATGCCGGCCGCCGACCGTGCGCCGTAGTGCCGACCGATCGCTTCCGCGGTCGTCTCGACACCGATGACGCTGAGGCATTCGTCGGCCATTCCTCGGAGAGGTTTGCCGTCGATGACGGGGGAGAGGCCGACCACCTTGGCGGAGGTCGTGCGCAACGCCGAGCGGATTCCCGGCACGGCCAGAACGGCTCCGATGCTGACCACAGGGTTGGACGGCGCGAGAATCACGACGTCGGCCGTCTCGATGGCTTCGAGCACGCCCTCTGCCGGAGTCGCCTTGTCGGCGCCGACGTACGCGAAACTGTGAGTGGTCACAGCGGCTCGGTGACGGACCCACCATTCCTGGAAATGGACTGCCTTGTCGGTGCCGTCCTCCGGATCGGTGATGACGACGTGTGTCTCACTGCGATCGTCGGTGACCGGGATGAGGCGGACACCCGGCGACCACCGGTCGCATAGTGCTTCGACCACGGCCGACAACGGGTACCCGGTGCGGAGCATGCGAGTACGGATGAGGTGGGTCGCGATGTCGCGGTCGCCCAGTCCGAACCAGTCGGGCTGAGCTCCGTACGCGGCGAGTTCCTCCTTGACACTCCAGGTCTCGTTGCGACGACCCCACCCGCGGTCGGTATCGATGCCGTCGCCGAGGGTGTACATGCAGGTGTCGAGATCCGGTGTGATGCGAAGGCCGTGCATCCACACGTCGTCTCCGACGTTGACCACCGCCGTCACGTCGCCGTCGTCGCCGAGAAATGCCCGTACGCCCTGGAGGAATCGTGCGCCGCCGACGCCGCCCACCACCACAGTCACCTTCATGGTTCTCGAGCCTAGGCTGTGGCGACCGCCGGGGATTTCGCCGGGCGTGGCCTCGCCGGGCCCGGCACGGTGCATCCGACGCGAAACACCGTACGCACGTCGCCTTCCGGGAGAACGGGGAATCGGATGGTATTGCAGAAAGTCCCGTCCGCTTGACCGCGACACACCGCGGCGTGTCTAATCACAGTCATGTCATTACCGGTTCGGACGGCGGAATCGCTTGCAGCGAACCATCGTTCGAACACGTGTTCCCATGGTGACGGCGGGGTCCTCGATCCTCGTTCCGTCCGGGTGTCACGGCGACTCGCTCTTCGATCCGGCTTCACGGTCGATCATCGACACAAATGACCGACAACAACTGCGCTCGAACAGGTGAGGAGGCGGAAGTGATGCCTGAACAACACCAGGACTTCGGTCGTGAGGATTCCGTCGTCGACCGTCTCGAGGTCCACGACCCCGAGAATGCCGACGCCGACTACGAGACCATCGAGCCGATCGAGGGTCCCGACCGCGAGGTCGACCCTCCGCTCACCAGCCTCGGGATGCCCGCTCCCGCACAGCATCTCAGCCTGGTGCTCGACGATGCGGACTCCCTCGAGGAGCAGTGGCAGGAACGCGCACTGTGCGCTCAGACGGATCCGGAGGCGTTCTTCCCCGAGAAGGGCGGCTCCACCCGCGAGGCCAAGCGGATCTGCCTCGGCTGCGAGGTCAAGGACGACTGCCTCGACTACGCACTGGCCCACGACGAGCGCTTCGGCATCTGGGGCGGCCTGTCCGAGCGCGAGCGTCGGCGCCTCAAGCGCGGCATCATCTGAGCCGCTCGCTCAGCTTTCCTCGGGGTCGGGATCCACGACCTCGGGGGTGACGCCGAGGTAGGTCGCTACCTGCTCCACGAGCACGTCGTGTACCAGATCCGTCAGCTCCAGCGACGTATGTGCCCGTCGCTCCAACGGGCGCCGGAACAGAACGATTCTCGCCCGTGTCGTCGCCCCCCGCGTGTCCACTCCCGCGGGGACGAGTCGCGACAGCGGCACCGGTCCTTCGGCCACGACCTCCGGCGGCCAGTTCACCGATTCCGGGTCGACGGCTCGGATCTTCGGCACGTCGTCGACAGCGATGTCGAGTTTCACCAGGCGGTCGTGCCACTTCCGATCGATCTCGGCGAACGCATCGAGTACAGCGGCGTCGAACTTCTCCGCACGCGACTTGCGGGCAGGGACCGACTCGGGGAGAAGGGTTCCGCGCATGCCCCGTCCGCGTCGTGCCGCGGACCGCGACGTCGACGGGCGGCTGGGCCTACCGTTGCGGGACGAGGCTGATCCGGTGGACGTCACGGCGATCATGGTACGGCCGGGCGTGACGGAAGCATCAGTGGCGTGTCGGCGCAACCGACCGATCGCCGGGCGCTAAGGTTCGGTGTGTGAGAGCTGTGCGGGGATGCTGCCGACCGGGATGTAACAGACCGGCCGTTGCGACGTTGACGTACGTCTACTCCGATTCCACGGCCGTCGTCGGCCCCCTCGCCACAGTGGAGGAACCCCACTCGTGGGACCTGTGCGAGGTACACGGAGTGTCCACCACTGCCCCCAAGGGGTGGGAAATGGTGCGCTACGAAGGTGGATTCTCTCCCTCGAGTCCCGACGACGACGATCTGACGGCTCTCGCCGAAGCTGTTCGAGAAGCCGGTTCACGACGGCGTCCGGCCACGCTGCCGACGCGACGCGGAGCGGTTGCCGACTCCGCGCCCGGTTCCGACCTCCCCTCTGCACCGACTGCACGTACCGGTCGCCGAGGGCACCTGCGCGTTCTGCCCGATCCGCAGAACTGACTCTCGCGACGGGTACGGACGACACCTCGCGAGAGAGCCTGTGGCACTAGGCTCCAACGAGGCGACGACAGTTCTGCCGTCGTCCAATCCGTCCGGTACGTCCGAAGTTGCAGGAGTGTGTAGTGGCCAGACCAGCTGACCTGGTTCACAGCGTCATCAAGGCGTACGACGTCCGTGGTGTCGTCGGTGAACAGATCGACGAGGCGTTCGTCTCCGATGTCGGCGCTGCATTCGCGCGACTGATCCGTGAGGAAGGGGTGTCCGGGCGCGTCGTCGTCGGACACGACATGCGTGACTCGTCGCCGACGCTGTCGGCCGCATTCGCTCAGGGTGTCTGCGCACAGGGTCTCGACGTCGTCCTCATCGGTCTGGCCTCCACGGACCAGCTGTACTACGCATCGGGAATCATGGACTGCCCCGGCGCTATGTTCACGGCGAGCCACAACCCCGCGAAGTACAACGGGATCAAGTTCTGCCGCGCCGGCGCGAAGCCGGTCGGACAGGATTCCGGTCTGGCGACCATCTCCGAGGGCGTGGTGCACGGTGTGCCGTCCTACGACGGTGACATCGGATCGGTCACCGAGCAGGACGTCCTCGAGGATTACGCGACCTTCGTGCGCGAACTCGTCGACATCTCCGGAATCCGCTCACTGTCGGTGGCCGTCGATGCGGGCAACGGCATGGGCGGGCACACCGTTCCGGCGGTGTTGACACCGACGCCCGTCACGGTGCATCCCCTCTTCTTCGAGCTGGACGGCACGTTCCCCAACCACGAGGCCAATCCGCTCGAGCCGGCCAACCTCGTCGATCTACAGAAGTTCGTGCGGGAGACCGGCGCCGACATCGGACTCGCCTTCGACGGCGACGCCGACCGATGCTTCGTGGTGGACGAGCGCGGCGAGCCCGTGTCGCCGTCGGCGATCACGGCACTGGTGGCCGAGCGGGAACTCGCGAAGCACCCGGAATCGACGATCATCCACAACCTGATCACCTCACGCTCGGTCCCCGAGCTCGTCGAGCGACTCGGCGGCACCGCGGTGCGGACACGCGTCGGACATTCGTTCATCAAGGCGCTCATGGCCGAGACGGGTGCGGTCTTCGGTGGAGAGCACTCCGCTCACTACTACTTCCGCGACTTCTGGGGTGCCGACTCGGGCATGCTGGCCGCCCTCCACGTCCTCGCCGCGCTGGGTACGCAGGATCGGCCGCTGTCGGAACTGATGAGCAAGTACGAGGTGTATTCGGCGTCGGGAGAGATCAATTCGACCGTCGCGGACGCAGCGGGGCGGACTGCGGCCGTCGTCGAGGCGTTCGCCGACCGCACGGTCGCGGTGGACGAGCTCGACGGTGTGACGATCGATCTGGGAGACGCAGCGTGGTTCAGCCTGCGCTCGTCGAACACGGAACCCCTTCTGCGCCTCAATGTGGAAGCGCGCACCGACGAGGACGTCGACCGTCTGACCACGGAGATCCTGAGCATCGTCCGCGCGTGATGCGGATCGACTGTCATAGTGGTGGGACGGTTCTCGAGAGGCAGGTGAGGTGTCCATGACTGCACCGTCGGTACACGTCGATCTCGACGACGCTGATGCGGTACTGGCCGCCGATTCGCTCGGCGCGCTCCATTCGGCCGCGCTGGCCGGCGCTCAGATCCGCGCCACCGCGGCAGCGGTCGCCGAGGGCGCGCTCGTCCGTCTCGACGGATTGAGGCCACGCAGTGTGGTTCTCGTGGCGGCATCCGGTCCGGCACGCCGCGCGGCGGCCTTGATCATGACGGCCGTCGCCCCCACGGCGGGAGTGCCGGTCGTGCGGGTTCCGGTGACGCCCCCGTGGGTCGGGCCTCTCGACGTGGTCGTCGTCGCGGGTGACGACGCCGGTGACCCGTCCCTGGCAGTCTCCATCGGCGCCGGTGTCCGTCGGCGCGCCGAGGTCGTCGTCGCGGCGCCCGACGAGGGACCGGTCGCCGATGCCGGCGCCGGCCGCGTGATCTCGGTGCCCCCACGGGTGCGGGTGCTCGACCGGAACACCTTCCCTCGCTACGTCGCCGTGATGGCGGCAGTCCTGGCGGCGGTCGATCCGGCGTCGTCGATCGGTGACCTCGATGCTGTCGCCGACGCGGTCGACGCCGAGACGATGCGTCATCACGCATCGGTCGAGGTGTTCCAGAACCCGGCCAAGGGACTGGCGTCGCGAATGGCGGGGCGACGTGTACTGCTGACCGGCGACGACGTCGTCGCAGCCGACGTCGCGCGGCACGGGGCAGCTGTTCTGCTCCGGGTGGCAGGTGTGGTGGCCGCAGCGTCCGAGCTCTCGGACGCGGTCGGGGTGGTCCACGATCTCGGGCGAGTGGGCGGTGACGCGCCGACGGAACGCTCCGCGGAGTACGACCCGCTCTTCCACGACGACCAGCTGGACGGGCCACGTCCGGCCGACCCGGTCCGAATCTTCGCCGTGTCCACCGACGCCGACGACAGCTCCGTCAGACGCCGCGTCGCGGTGCTCGGCGAAGTCGACGTGGTGCGGGCCGACGACGTGGGCGCGCGCGTCGACGACGAGATGTCCGGCGATCGGCGACCGGCGGCGACCGAACCGTCGACGCCGGTAGGAACCGTATTGCGGCGCGCACTGGTCCTCGCGGTACGTATCGAGGCGGCTGCGGCATATCTGCAGCTCTCCGGCGGTAACTGATGGGTGGACGATCGAACGTCCCACGGATGACAGGCGGTGGTCGGTGAACCTTCTCGACGGAGCAGCACGGTCCTACGCATGGGGGTCGCGCACGGCACTCGCCGAACTCCGCGGGGTTCCGGCGCCCACACGTCATCCCGAAGCGGAGATGTGGTTCGGTGCGCACCCGGGCGATCCCGCTCAGCTGCGCACCTCGGCCGGAGCGGTGTCACTGCTGGACGCGATCGATTCGGACCCCGGTTCGCTGCTCGGTCGGTCGGTGCTGGACCGTTTCGGTGACCGGCTGCCGTTCCTGGTGAAGTTTCTGGCAGCCGAGGAGCCGTTGTCCCTGCAGGCCCACCCGTCGCTCGATCAGGCACGCGAGGGTTTCCGTCGAGAGAACGCGGCCGGAGTGCCGGTGGACGCGCCGACGCGCAATTACCGCGACGCCAGCCACAAGCCCGAACTGGTGGTCGCGCTCACCGAATTCGATGCGCTCGCGGGCTTCAGGACTCCGTCGAAGACCGTGGAATTGTTCCGTCTGATCGGCGCGGACGAACTGCGGCCGTACACCGACATGCTGGACGGGCAGCCCGACGCGAGCGGGCTCCGAACGCTGTTCACCTCGTGGATCACATTGCCGCAGCGCGCCTTGGACACGCTGTTGCCCGCTGTCATCGACGCCTGCGTGCGGGCGCTGGAGCGAGCGGACGACACCGGCGACCGGACCTTCGTTCCCGAATTGCGGACGGTGCTGGAACTCGGTGAGTACTACCCCGGGGACGCGGGTGTCCTGGCGGCCCTGCTGCTCAACCGTGTGACGCTGCAGCCGGGGGAGGCCCTGTATCTCGATGCGGGCAACCTGCACGCCTACCTTCGCGGAACGGCCGTCGAGATCATGGCCAACTCGGACAACGTCCTGCGTGGGGGATTGACCCCCAAGCACGTCGATGTGCCGGAACTGCTGCGGGTGCTCGACTTCGAACCGCTGGCATCACCGATACTCGAGTCCGAGACCGGGGACGACGGCACAGTTCTCTACCCCACTCCCGCACCGGAATTCGCGCTGATCGCCATCGGACTCACCGCGACGACGGACGGCGGACGGCCGCGGGTACTGGGGCACGCGGGCGACCCGGCTCCGCGGATCGTGCTCTGCGTCGACGGCCGTGTCCAGATCTCCTCCGGCGACACCGTTCTGATCATGGAACGGGGGAGCGCCGTGTGGATCGCGGCCTCGGATCCCGATCCGTCGCTGTGTGCGATCAGCGATTCCGCGCGAGTGTTCGTCGCCGGCGTCGGTCGCTGATACGGGCGAACCTCGCACGACACGCGTCGATAGCGCGCATCCGGGTAGTCCTCGCGTGTCACGATGGCGCGACGAGCGTCGTCGATCGACGCGGGCGTGAGGTGAGGAGATCCGACGGTGAGTATCGACGGCAATGACGCGCACAGTACGCGTCGCACGGGCCTTCGCAGGACCAAGTCCATCGAGCAGTCGATGCGCGACACGGACGAGCCGGACACCAAACTCCGGAAGAGTCTGTCGTCCTGGGACCTGACGGTCTTCGGAGTCGCGGTCGCCGTCGGCGCCGGCATCTTTACGCTGACCGCGCGTACCGCGGGCAACGTCGCAGGACCGTCGGTCTCGCTCGCGTTCGTGTTCGCCGCGGTGGCCTGCGGTCTGGCTGCCCTCTGCTACGCGGAGTTCGCGTCGACTGTTCCCGTCGCCGGCAGCGCGTACACGTTCTCGTACGCGACCTTCGGGGAGTTCGTCGCCTGGATCATCGGGTGGGACCTCATCCTCGAGTTCGCCCTTGCATCGGCCGTGGTCGCCAAGGGATGGTCCCTTTACCTCGGTGAGGTACTGGGCACCTCGTCGCCCGTGGTCTCGGTCGGCGGGATCGACGTCGACTGGGGTGCACTGCTCATCGTCATCGTGCTCACCGTCCTGCTGGCGACGGGTGTGAAGCTGTCCTCGCGGGTGTCGCTGGTCATCACCGCCGTCAAGGTCGGGGTGGTGCTGCTCATCGTCGTGGTCGGTGCCTTCTACATCAAGGCTGCGAACTACTCGCCGTACATTCCCCCGGCCGTGCCCGCGGAGAAGGAATCGGGCCTGACCCAGTCGCTCTTCTCCGCTCTGACCGGCGCCGGCGGCAGCAACTTCGGGTGGTACGGACTGCTGGCAGCGGCAAGTCTGGTGTTCTTCGCCTTCATCGGCTTCGACGTGGTGGCCACGACGGCCGAGGAGGCCGAGAACCCGCAGAAGGCGCTGCCGCGCGGAATCCTGGGTTCACTGCTGATCGTGACCGTCCTGTACGTCGCGGTCACCCTGGTGCTCACCGGAATGGTCAACTACACCGAGTTGGCAGGTGAGAGCGCCACATTGGCCACCGCCTTCGAACTCAACGGCATCACCTGGGCGCAGAAGATCATCTCGTTCGGCGCGTTGGCCGGCCTGACAACAGTCGTCATGGTGCTCATGCTCGGCCAGTCCCGGGTGCTGTTCGCCATGTCCCGCGACGGCCTGATGCCGCGCCGCCTGGCGAAGACGGGCAAGCGCGGAACGCCGGTACGCATCACCGTCGTCGTCGGTGTCGTCGTGGGAATCCTCGCGGCCTTCTTCCCCATCGGGACGCTGGAGGAGATGGTCAACATCGGAACTCTGTTCGCGTTCGTCCTGGTGTCGATCGGCGTGGTCGTGCTCCGGCGCACTCGCCCGGATCTCGAGCGCGGTTTCCGCGTCCCGCTGGTACCCCTCGTTCCTGTTCTGGCGGTTCTCGCGTGCCTGTGGCTGATGCTCAACCTCTCGGTCGAGACGTGGCTACGGTTCGTCGTGTGGATGGTGCTCGGAATCGCGGTGTACTTCGTCTACAGCCGTCGTCACTCCGTTCTCGGAGCCCGGCAGCGCGCGGATGACAGTCGATGATCACGAAATAACTCGCCTATCACGAACCGATATCACGAACGGAGACTGCACTCCTGGCCTCGAACTTGATCTACACTCGGATTCAGGTCGAGAGGTTTGTTTCGGTCCGCACCGATGTTCGTGTCGGTGACTGCGCCGAGCCTCCGACCCCGAAGCGTTCCGAATCCGGGTGTCGAGGAGTGTGAAGCATGTCGCGGCGGTGGCACGATCCCAAGAAGTTGCTCTGGCTACTGGGAATGCTCGCCCCTGCTTCCGCACTGCTTCCGTCCCAACTGGTGCTGCATACCGGTATCTCCGCGTTCTGGTGGAGCGGGGCGATGCTGTTCTTCGTCGCCATCCCGGTGATGGACATCATCGGTGGTGAGGACGGTGCGAACCCGCCGGAGGCGGACGTCCACGACATGCAGGGCGACCGTTTCTACCGGTGGTGCACGTTCATGTTCCTCCCGGTGCAGTACGCGGGGCTGGTCGTCGCCTGCTATCTCGTCGCCTTCGGGTCGTTGTCCGCTCTGGACAAGATCGGGTACGCCGTGAGCGTCGGCCTGGTGGCCGGCATCGGCATCAACGCAGCCCACGAACTGGGGCATCGGGTGGAGACGGGGGAGCGTCGCCTGGCCAAGATCGCGCTCGCTCAGAGTTTCTACGGACACTTCTACGTCGAGCACAACCGCGGCCATCACGCCCGCGTCGCCACCCCGGAGGATCCGGCCAGCGCGCGCCTCGGCGAGTCGCTGTACCGCTTCTTCCCTCGCAGCATCAGCGGTGCGGTGACCTCCGCCTGGGAACTCGAACGCTCGCGTCTCGCGCGCAAAGGCGTCGGGGTGTGGTCGATTCGCAACAACGTCTTGAACGCCTGGGCACTGTCGGTCGTCCTCGTGGCCGCACTGGTCGCCGTGTTCGGTGCGACGGTGGTGCCGTTCCTGCTGCTGCAGGGATTCGTCGGCATCCTGACTCTCGAGTCGGTCAACTACGTCGAGCACTACGGGCTGCTCCGCGAGCGGACGGCACGTGGCCGCTACGAGCGATGCGCTCCCCGGCACAGTTGGAACAGCGACCGCATCGTCACCAACATCTTCCTCTACCACTTGCAACGACACAGCGACCATCACGCCAATCCCGGACGCCGTTTCCAGACGCTCCGGACGTTCGACGAGTCGCCTCAGCTCCCCGCCGGCTACGCGACGATGGTGGTGCTGGCGATGGTGCCCCCGCTGTGGAGGCGGGTCATGGATCCCCGTGTCCTCGCGCACTACGACGGTGACATCACCCGTGCGAACCTCCGTCCGCACGACCGCGCGGGTCTGGAGAGACTGCTGGCATCCATCCCCTCCAGGGCCGACGCGGCCTGATCGCCAACCCCCGACACACGCACCGGGGACGGTGAGCCGATAGCCTGGACGGTGATCACCAGCCGACAGGAGTGGCATTACATAATGACGACATCCACAACCACCGAGGCGCCGCAGGCAGATATCCGCGGCGGCATCGAGTTCAAGGTCGCAGATCTTTCACTGGCCGAGTACGGGCGCAAGGAGATCGGGCTCGCCGAGCACGAGATGCCCGGCCTGATGTCCCTGCGTCGTGAGTACGCCGACGTCCAACCGCTCAAGGGCGCCCGCGTCTCGGGTTCCTTGCACATGACGGTCCAGACCGCCGTGCTCATCGAGACGCTCGTCTCGCTCGGAGCGGAGGTCCGCTGGGCGTCGTGCAACATCTTCTCGACCCAGGATCACGCAGCCGCCGCGATCGTCGTCGGTCCGCACGGCACGCCCGAGGATCCGCAGGGAATCCCGGTCTTCGCCTGGAAGGGCGAGTCGCTGGCCGAGTACTGGTGGGCCGCGGAGAAGATGTTGACCTGGCCGGTGGCCGAGGACGGCACCCCCCGCCACGCCAACATGATCCTGGACGACGGTGGAGACGCCACGATGCTCGTGCTGCGCGGTGCGCAGTTCGAGAAGGCCGGCGTCGTGCCTCCCGTCGACGAGGACCACGACTCCGACGAGTACAAGGTGTTCCTCGGCCTGCTGCGTGAGTCGCTCGCGCAGGACGCCACCAAGTGGACGAGCATCGCCGACTCCGTCAAGGGTGTCACCGAGGAGACCACCACGGGCGTGCTGCGCCTGTACCAGTTCGCTGCCGCCGGAGAGCTCACGTTCCCCGCGATCAACGTCAACGACTCGGTCACCAAGAGCAAGTTCGACAACACCTACGGCACCCGCCACTCGCTGATCGACGGCATCAACCGCGGCACCGACGTCCTGATCGGTGGCAAGAAGGTTCTCATCTGCGGTTACGGCGACGTGGGCAAGGGCAGCGCCGAGTCGCTGGCCGGCCAGGGCGCCCGCGTCCAGGTCACCGAGGTCGATCCGATCAATGCGCTCCAGGCGCTGATGGACGGCTACGACGTCGTCACGGTCGACGAGGCCATCGGCAACGCCGACATCGTCATCACGGCGACGGGCAACAAGGACATCATCACGCTCGAGCACATGCGGTCGATGAAGGACAAGGCCATTCTCGGCAACATCGGCCACTTCGACAACGAGATCGACATGGCCGGCCTCGAGCGGTCCGGATCGACGCGCATCAACATCAAGCCGCAGGTCGACCAGTGGATCTTCTCCAGTGGCAAGTCGATCGTCGTGCTGTCGGAGGGCCGTCTGCTGAACCTGGGTAACGCCACCGGCCACCCGTCCTTCGTCATGAGCAACAGCTTCTCCAACCAGGTCATCGCTCAGATCGAGCTGTGGACCAAGCCGGACGAGTACGACAACGAGGTCTACCGCCTTCCCAAGCACCTCGACGAGAAGGTCGCCAAGATCCACGTCGAGGCGCTCGGTGGACAGCTGACCAAGCTGTCGAAGGAGCAGGCCGAGTACATCGGTGTGGACGTGGAAGGGCCGTACAAGCCCGAGCACTACCGCTACTGAGTCGTCTCACCGAGCAGGACAGGCGGTAACCGGGTCGATGGGTGTACTCATCGCGATCGAAGGTGTCGACGGCGCAGGCAAATTCACGCTGTCGTCGGTGCTGACGCGTGCCTGGGAGGCCACCGGGATCGACGCCGTCCGTGTCGCGTTTCCGCGGTACGGCGAGTCCATCCACGCCGATCTGGCAGCGGAAGCCCTCGCCGGCGAGCACGGTGATCTTGCCGCCGGTGTGAACTCGATGGCTGTCCTCTTCGCGTTGGACCGTGCCGGTGCAGCATCCGACCTCCGTCGGATGCTGCACCGTCACGACGTCGTTCTGCTCGATCGCTACGTCGCCTCGAACGCCGCCTACTCGGCAGCTCGCGTACATCAGGACGCCGACGGGGACATGGTCGAGTGGGTCCGCGCGCTGGAGTTCGATCGACTCCTCCTGCCGACGCCGACCGCCCAGATACTTCTCGACGTACCTGTCGACGTGGCGGAGGAACGCGCGAAGGGTAGGGAGCAGCAGGACCCGTCCCGCGCGCGAGACGTGTACGAGCGCGACAGCGGTCTGCAGTCGCGGACCGCGGCCGTGTACGCCGGACTGGCGGCCGCGTCGTGGGTGTCACCGTGGTTCGTCGTGAACGGCGCGCAGGCCGATGGCGACACGCTCGATACCCCGAGACTCGCCGCCGACCTTCTCAATCAGACTGCCGAGTACGACGGGATGTCACGATAGTCGCCATGAAGCCACGAATTCTGGTTGTCGACGACGACACGGCTCTGGCCGAGATGCTCACCATCGTCCTTCGGGGCGAGGGATTCGAGCCGTTCGTGGTGGGTGACGGCACGCAAGCACTCGCCGCTGTTCGCGAGAACCGCCCCGATCTCGTCCTGCTCGACCTCATGCTTCCCGGCATGAACGGCATCGACGTATGCCGAGTTCTGCGAGCGGACTCCGGTGTTCCCATCGTGATGCTGACGGCGAAGACCGACACGGTCGACGTGGTGCTCGGGCTCGAGTCGGGTGCGGACGACTACATCATGAAGCCTTTCAAGCCGAAGGAGCTGGTGGCACGGGTGCGAGCCCGGCTCCGACGGACCGAGGAAGAACCGGCCGAGCTGCTCTCGATCGGCGACGTCGTGATCGACGTGCCGGCGCACAAGGTCACTCGCGACGGTGTCCTCATCTCGCTGACCCCTCTCGAGTTCGACCTTCTGGTTGCTCTCGCGCGCAAGCCTCGCCAGGTGTTCACCCGCGAGGTGCTGCTCGAACAGGTGTGGGGTTACCGCCATGCCGCCGATACCCGGCTGGTCAACGTCCATGTCCAGCGCCTGCGCGCGAAGGTGGAGACCGACCCGGAGAACCCCGAGGTCGTCCTGACGGTCCGCGGCGTCGGCTACAAGGCCGGCCCGCCGTGACCACCGCACGTTCGGGGGCGTGAGCGTCGGTGATCTTCACCTCTCGCTCCCGCCGCCGCATCAACGGAACCTTCTCGCCCCTGGTCAGATGGTCCCGGTCGGTGTGGGCGGCTGCCGGGCACGCATGGCGTCGCTCGCTCCAGCTCCGCGTCGTCGTCTCGACGCTGACGCTGTCCCTGATCGTCATCACGGTCCTCGGTGTCGTCCTGACGAGTCAGATCACCGACCGACTCCTCGACACCAAGATCGAGGCCGCCACCAAGGAACTCGACCGTGCGCGTGGGTCCGTCGAGAGTCAGCTCGCGGGTGACGACTCCACGTCGCTGTCGAACCGGCTCGAACTGGCGCGATCCGGCCTGACCAGCCGCGACACGGAGAGCGGTGCGGACAGCAGTTCCGCCGGCACGTTCGATCCGGTTCTGATCGTGCCCGGTGACGGCGCCCGCGGGGAGTCGTCGACCGGACCCGCGGATCAGATTCCGCTGACCCTGCGCTCGTTCGTGCAGGCCGGGCAGGTGAGCTACCAGTACGCGACGGTGTCCGAGCCCGACGGCTACTCCGGACCCGCGCTGATCGTGGGCAGTCCGACCGCGTCGGACCTGTCGACGCTGGAGTTGTATCTGGTGTTCCCGCTCGCCGGTGAGGACCGCAGTCTGGCGTTGGTCCGCGGCACGCTGTTGCTCGGCGGCGCCGCGTTGATGGTGTTGCTCGCCGCGATCTCGATGCTGGTGGCACGCCAGGTGGTGGTGCCCATCAGATCGGCGTCCCGCATCGCCGTCCGGTTCGCGGACGGGCGGCTCAAGGAGCGGATGCCCGTGCGCGGCGAGGACGACATCGCCCGCCTCGCCATGTCCTTCAACGAGATGGCCGAGAGCCTGTCCAAACAGATCACGCAGCTCGAGGAGTTCGGAAACCTGCAGCGACAGTTCACCTCCGACGTCTCGCACGAACTCCGCACTCCGTTGACGACGGTCCGGATGGCGGCCGAGCTGATCCACGATGCGAGCGAGAGTCTGGACCCGCTGCTCAAACGGTCGTCCGAACTCCTCGTGGCCGAGCTCGACCGATTCGAGACGCTCCTCAACGACCTGCTCGAGATCTCCCGTCACGACGCCGGCGTCGCGGAACTCGCGTCGGAACTGTTGGACGTGCGCATGTGTGCGCGTGCCGCGGTGTCGACCGTGCGCCACCTGGCCAAGGACACCGGCACGGAAGTCATCATCGACATGCCGGACACCGCCGTCATGGCCGAGGTCGACCCACGCCGCGTCGAGCGCGTCCTCCGTAACCTGCTGGCCAACGCGCTGGACCACGGCGAGGGCAAGCCGGTGCTGCTGCGGCTGCGGGCCGACGACGACGCGGTGGCGTTCGTCGTCCGCGACCAGGGCGTCGGATTACGGCCCGGCGAGGAGAAGCTGGTCTTCAACCGTTTCTGGCGGTCCGACCCCTCCCGCGTGCGGCGGTCCGGCGGCACCGGCCTGGGACTGGCGATCAGCTTGGAGGACGCCCGATTGCACGACGGCAAGCTCGAAGCGTGGGGAGAACCGGGCCGGGGCGCGTACTTCCGTTTCACCATTCCGCGGGTCCGCGGACGCAAGGTGGTGTCCAGCCCACTTCCGCTGCGACCCACGACCAAGCGCTACGCCCAGGGGCAGCCCATTCCCGCCGCGCGTCCCACGGGCGTGGGAGCCTCCGCCGGGGAGCGGACGACGTGAGGCCGTCTCGTGCACCCGCCGCGGCCGTCGTCCTGGCAGCCGTGCTGGCACTGCTGGTGTCGGGTTGCGCCTCGCTCCCGGCGTCGTCGGCGCCGCAGGCCATCGGCACCGTGGCACGGGGTCCCGTCGCCGACGAGCTGCCGGTTCCCGCGACCGGTCGCGAACCCAATCTGCTGGTCCGGGACTTCGTCAAGGCCAGTACCGATCCGGCGGACGACCATGCGGGAGCGCGACAGTTCCTCACCACCGATGCCGCGTCGGAGTGGAACGACGGCGCGAGCGCGATCGTCGTCGACAAGGTCGACGTGCTGGAGGATTCCCGGTCGAGCGACGCGGCCCAGTACACGATCCGCGCCAACCGGGTGGGTCAGCTCGATCAGGGCGGTCAGTACCGCGCTGAGCAGGGGTCCTTCGAGACGCAGGTGACGCTGGCCCGTGTCGACGGCGAGTGGAGGATCGACGACCTGCCGTCCGGCGTGGTCATGGACCGCACCCAGTTCCTCAACTCCTATCAGCGCAAGTCCTTGTACTTCGTCGACCCCACGGGAACGTCGCTGGTGCCGGACCAGCGGTGGGTCAACACGACTCAGGACCGCATGACGGAGACTCTGACCGCACTGCTGCAGGCGGGACCGCGACTCTCGCTCGAACCGGCCGTGCGCAACGTCCTGAACGGCGTCACTACCGCCGGCGCGATCACCAAGGCGGACGGCCGTACCAGTGCCGTCGGTATCGGCCTCGGCGGTGTGCGGATCGACTTCCGCGGGGCCGGTGCGCTGGACCGCGCCACCCGCGAACTCCTGGCGGCACAGATGATCTGGACCCTCGCCGAAGCGGAAGTGTCCGGGCCCTACGTCCTTCTCGTCGACGGGGCGCCACTCGACCCCGCCTACCCCGACGGGTGGACCACGGCGGAGGTGTCCGACTTCGATCCGCTCGCGGTGGCGGGAGCCGACGTGGGACTGCACGCCTTGCGCAACGGGGGGCTGGTCCGCATCGGAACCGACGGCGTGACACCGGTTCCCGGATACTTCGGCACCGTCAACAACATGCGGTCCATCGCTCTGTCCAGCGACGGGACCTTGGTTGCCGCGGTGTCCGACACGGGTCGCGCGGCACCCCAACCCCCCGACGCGCTGCTGATCGGCTCGTACGGCGGAAACGCGTTCCCGGTGGCCGAGGGCGGATCCATCACCCGACCCACCTGGGGTCCGGACAAGGACGCCGTATGGGCGGTCGTGGACGGAGCCGTCGTCAAGCGAGCGGTACGCGATCCGGCCACGGGACAGGTGTCGGTGGTGGACGTCGATTCCACCGAGATCGCCGAGTTGGGCGGTCAGATCACCGAACTGCGTCTCTCTCGGGACGGTGTCCGGGCGGCGATGATCGTCGACGGTGCGGTGTACGTCGCAGTGGTCGTCCGCCGTGCGGACGGCACGTACTCGCTGCGCGAACCCGAGGCCGTGGCCAGCGGACTCGCCAGTGCCGCACTGTCGCTCGATTGGAGCACGGGGGACACCGTCGTGGTGGCGCGTGCCGCGACGGACATTCCCATCGTCCAGGTCGCGGTCGACGGGTCGCGCCTCGACGGGCTCCCCAGTCGCAATCTCACGGCACCGGTGGTCGCGGTCGACGCGTCGGCGTCGAGCACCTTCGTGGCCGACTCCCGGGCGGTGTTCCAGATCGACGACAGCGACCCCGCGAGCGATCGGTACTGGCGTGAGGTTCCCGGTCTGACCGGGACGAAATCGGTGCCCGTCCTGCCCGGCTGAACGGTCGGCACGGCCGTGGTGTCGTACCCCCGGAGCACTGTGAGTCCGTGCTGACGTCGCTGCTCGATCTGGTCCTGCCCCGCGAATGCGGGGGATGCGGCCGCCCCGACACCTGGTGGTGCGACGCCTGTCGTGCGGCGACGGCGCATCCGCCCGTGCGCGTGCACCCTCGCGTCGACCCTGGCGTGCCGTGCTGGGCTCTCGGTCCGTATTCCGGCGTCCGTCGGCACGCGGTCGTCGCGGTCAAGGAGAAGGGCGCTCGGGCGCTGGTGGAGCCGCTCGGCACTGCTCTCGCCGGGGCGACGCGGTGGCTCCGCTCGGAGGGTGAGATCGACCCGCACGAACTGAGCCCGCTGACGTTGGTGCCGGCGCCGTCACGACGCCGTGCCGCGCGTCTGCGCGGAGGTGACCCCGTGACACGGTTCTGCCGTGCCGCTGCCGCGGTGTTGGTTCCCGAGGTGGTGACGGTGGCACCGATCCTGCGTGTCGACGGGCGGGTCCGGGATTCCGTCGGTCTGTCCGCACGGGAGCGCGCCGAGAACCTGGGTGGCCGCATCGGCGCGTGGCGATCACTGCCGGGCGACCCGGCGCGAACCGGGGTCGTTCTCGTCGACGACGTGCTGACGACCGGGACCACCGCCGCGGAATCGGTCGCCGCGCTGAGGCGGGTCGGCGCCCGGGTCGACGCGGTGCTCGTCGTCGCCGCCGTCGGGTGATCGACCGCCGCGGACGACGAGTCTGAAAAGGTGCCGTGAATATCGTATGAACGGTGGCAGAGCAATGGGGGAGCGACTACGGTCAGGGCCACGTTCGAAGCAGCGATCCGAGAGCGCGAGATGCGGGTTGGGAGGTGATGCCTCACCACTCGGCGCCGGGCGGTCCACGCTCCGGTGTCACCGTTCTTCCGCTGCGCGCGAAGACATTTCGGCGCAGCCTCTTATCGGGAGGTACGTATGACGACCACGTCACCAGCGACGACTGCACACACCAGCACGCATCGGGTGCACGCCCACCCACGAGAAGCGCACGGCAACGTCCCGGACCAGAATGCCGCCGACCGCACCGACACCACCGACACCTCTTCGGATTCCGTCTACTTCGACGATGCGCCGACGATCGACACGACCGACAGCAGCGCCGGCGACGAGCCCACGGCCGAAGTCGTCGTCAAGGGCCGCAACGTCGAGATCCCCGAACACTTCCGCCTCTACGTCTCCCAGAAGCTGGCTCGTCTCGAGCGCTTCGATCCCACCATCCACCTGTTCGACGTCGAGCTGTTCCACGAACGCAACCGTCGACAGTCCAAGAGTTGCCAGCGAGTCGAGATCACCGCGCGCGGTAAGGGTCCCGTCGTCCGCGCCGAGGCCTGCGCGGACAGCTTCTACGCGGCGCTCGAGTCCGCCACGACCAAGCTCGAGAGTCGCCTCCGACGTACCAAGGACCGCCGCAAGGTGCACTACGGCGAGAAGCGTCCGGTATCCGTCGCCGAGGCCACCGCAGCGTTGATCGAGGAAGCCGACACGGCGCCCGTCGACTCCGCACCCGTCGCCGACGAGCCCTCAGTGGAGGGTCCCGGCACGGTCGTGCGCATCAAGGAGCACTCGGCGGTACCGATGACCGTCGACGACGCGCTCTACGAGATGGAACTGGTCGGTCACGATTTCTTCCTCTTCCACGACAAGGAATCGGATCTGCCGTCGGTGGTCTACCGCCGCCATGCGTTCGATTACGGGCTGCTCCGTCTGACCTGACGCCGCGCAGGTTCGTCCGCGTCGCATCGGGCGCTCGCTTCGTGCGGGCGCCCGATGCGCTGCGCGCGAGGACTCGTACCCGTACCTCACAGCACATTGTCAGGAGCGCCGCCTACGATGGTTGCGCTGGGGACTGCGAGGCCCCCCGCGTCGAGACGCATCGTCCGAGTTCCGGCGATGCGGGTCCACTGCCCCACGTACCCGATATTGAGGACGAATAGCCCGTGCCGACGTTGTCGTTGTCCAAGTTGCTCCGTGTCGGTGAAGGTCGCATGGTCAAGCGGCTGAAGCACATCGCCGACCACGTCTCGTCCCTGTCGCCGGACGTGGAGAGCCTGTCCGATGCCGAGCTCCGCGCCAAGACCGACGAATTCAAGAAGCGCCACGCAGACGGGGAGACCCTCGACGAGTTGCTGCCCGAGGCATTCGCGGTAGCCCGCGAGGCGTCGAAGCGCGTGCTGTCGCAGCGTCACTTCGACGTCCAGGTCATGGGCGGCGCCGCCCTCCACTTCGGCAACGTGGCGGAGATGAAGACCGGTGAGGGCAAGACCCTGACCTGCGTCCTTCCCGCCTACCTCAATGCACTGTCCGGCGACGGCGTGCACGTGGTCACGGTCAACGACTACCTGGCCAAGCGTGACTCCGAGTGGATGGGTCGTGTCCACCGCTTCCTCGGTCTGAGCGTCGACGTCATCCTGTCCGGGATGTCGCCCGCCGAGCGCCGGGCCGCCTACGCCGCCGACATCACCTACGGCACCAACAACGAGTTCGGGTTCGACTACCTGCGCGACAACATGACGCACTCGTTGGACGACCTGGTCCAGCGTGGACACAACTTCGCCGTCGTGGACGAGGTCGACTCGATCCTCATCGACGAGGCCAGGACGCCGCTGATCATCTCGGGCCCCTCCGACGCATCGTCGAAGTGGTACCCGGAATTCGCGCGCATCGCCCCGATGATGAAGAAGGACCTCCACTACGAGGTCGACATCAAGAAGCGCACCGTGGGTGTGCACGAGGCGGGCGTCGAGTTCGTCGAGGACCAGCTGGGCATCGACAACCTGTACGAGGCCGCCAACTCTCCGCTGGTGAGCTACCTGAACAACGCCATCAAGGCCAAGGAGCTCTACCAGCGCGACAAGGACTACATCGTCCGCGACGGCGACGTCATCATCGTCGACGAGTTCACCGGTCGCATCCTGGTCGGACGCCGCTACAACGAGGGCATGCACCAGGCGATCGAGGCCAAGGAGAAGGTGGAGATCAAGGCCGAGAACCAGACCCTCGCCACGATCACCCTGCAGAACTACTTCCGCCTCTACGACAAGCTCTCGGGTATGACCGGCACCGCCGAGACCGAGGCAGCGGAGCTGCACCAGACCTACTCGCTCGGCGTCATCCCCATCCCCACCAACCGTCCGATGGTGCGAGTGGACAACGGCGACCTCATCTACAAGAGCGAGGAAGCCAAGTTCAGCGCCGTCGTCGACGACGTCGTGGAGCGGCACGAGAAGGGCCAGCCGGTTCTGATCGGTACCACCAGCGTCGAGCGCTCGGAGTACCTGTCCAAGCAGTTCACCAAGCGCGGCGTCGCCCACAACGTGTTGAACGCCAAGTTCCACGAGCAGGAGGCGACGATCATCGCCGAGGCCGGCCGCTCCGGTGCCGTCACGGTGGCGACCAACATGGCAGGCCGTGGTACCGACGTCGTGCTCGGCGGTAACCCGGACATCATCGCCGACCTCGCTCTCCGTGGGCAGGGTCTGGATCCGGTCGAGACGGCCGAGCAGTACGAGGCCGCGTGGGAGCCGACGCTCGAGCAGGTCAAGTCGCAGGTCAAGGAGGACGCTGACAAGGTCCGCGACGCCGGCGGTCTCTACGTGCTCGGAACCGAGCGCCACGACTCCCGCCGCATCGACAATCAGCTTCGCGGCCGCTCGGGACGCCAGGGCGACCCCGGTGAGAGCCGGTTCTACCTCTCGCTCGGTGACGAGTTGATGCGCCGATTCAACGGCGCTGCCCTCGAATCGATCATGACCCGTCTCAACCTTCCGGACGACGTGCCGATCGAGGCGAAGATGGTCTCGAAGGCGATCAAGAGCGCTCAGACCCAGGTCGAGCAGCAGAACTTCGAGATCCGCAAGAACGTCCTCAAGTACGACGAGGTGATGAACCAGCAGCGCACCGTCATCTACGAGGAGCGTCGTCGGATCCTGCGCGGTGAGGACATGGAGGGCCAGGTCGAACAGATGATCACCGACGTGGTCACCGCGTACGTCGACGGTGCGACGTCCGAGGGCTACGTCGAGGACTGGGATCTGGACCAACTGTGGACCGCCTTGAAGACTCTCTACCCGGTCGGCATCGAGCACACCGATCTCACGACGGAGAACGAGTACGGCGAGAAGGGCGACCTCTCCCGCGACGATCTGCGCGAGGCCGTCCTCGAGGATGCTCGCGCGTCGTACGCCCGGCGTGAGACCGAGATCGAGAAGATCGCCGGTGAGGGCGGCATGCGTGAACTCGAGCGTCGGGTGCTGCTGTCCGTCCTCGACCGCAAGTGGCGCGAGCACCTCTACGAGATGGACTACCTGAAAGAGGGCATCGGCCTGCGTGCCATGGCGCAGCGTGACCCGCTGGTGGAGTACCAGCGTGAGGGCTACGACATGTTCACCGGGATGCTCGAGGGCCTGAAGGAGGAATCCGTCGGGTTCCTGTTCAACCTCCAGGTCGAAGCCGCTGCGCCGAGTCCCGCCGCCGCTGCCGGTCTGCAGGTCGGTGCAGGGCTGCAGTCACCGGTCTCCGCAGGTGCTTCTCGTCCCGCCGCTGCTCCTGCGGCGCAGACGGCCGCGCCCGCTGCCCCCGCAGCGCCCCGCGAGGCTCCGGCGCCCGAACTGCGGAAGGCAGCACCCGCAGCGCTGCGCGCGAAGGGGCTCGACGACGACGAGACCGGCAGGCTGACGTTCTCCGGTCCCGACGAGAGCGGCGGCACCTCGGTGCGCCGAGCAGGGTCGGCCTCCGGGTCCGATCGGTCGAACGATGCCGGATCCGCCACGCGCCGCGAGCGTCGCGAGGCGGCACGGACCAGCGCCAAGCCGGTCAAGCGGGCAGCGAAGCCCAAGCGCCGCAAGTGATGTCAGGACAGCCGTAAGGCTGTCAACGTCCAGGCAGGTGTCGACGTGGACCGTCGAGCAGTGAGGCGTCCCGCGACGGCGAACACCCGGTCGCCGCGGGTGTAGGTGCCGAACATCTCGACGTCGTCGGTGTCGTCGCCCACCGGTCGTACATGCACTGTCCGCACCACGGCGGCACCCAGTGATCGCCCGGGTACGGCCGCGGTGGACAGGGCTCCCACCAGCCCGACGACCGACGGAGCCAGGACGGCACGAAGCGATGTCGCCTGGCGCCTGCCGTCGATCACCTCGAGGGCCAAACGCAACGTCCGGTCCGCGACGTGGCGTGCGGCGGCGCCTGTACGCGGCGCACCGGGTGCTGTCGTGCGAGCCGCGTTCGAGCGCCCGGAGTGGGGGCCGGTCCGCGGCGCCGACACGGTGGACCCGGACCGTCGAACGGCTCCGTCTCCGCCTGTCGGTGCGGTGGCACGCGTCCCCGCGCACCTGTGGTCGTGCCCGCCGACGGCGGGTGGTTCGGACCGGGGAAGTCGTCGAACGTGGACGGAATCGGTGGGCATGGGTGGTCCTTCCCGGTATGTGCGGAGTGAGCGTCCTGCGGGGAGTTTCACACGCGGAGAACACGAGTCGGTCCCGCACGGACAACGCGGTGACGCGTCACAGCGAGCGTTCCTGCACGGAGGGGAATGTCCGGCTGTCGGCCGGAACCGACACACCGGGACGAACGTCGGCGATCGTGGTCGGTGTCGACGGTCGACGCCGTGCGAGACTGATGTCGTCGCAGTCGAACAGAGGGGATTCGTGCGTTGGCCACCAGACTCACCACTCAGGACGCGTCGTTCTACTTCCTCGAGGCCAGCACGACTCCGATGCACGTGGGGTCGCTCGCCATCTTCCGGCTCCCGCGAGGGGGATTCAGTTACGACGAGTTGCTGAGCCTGGTCGAGAGCCGGCTCGCCCTGGTCCCGCGGTACCGACAGAAGGTGCGCGAGGTGGCGCTCGGCCTGGCGCGTCCCGTCTGGGTCGACGACCGCGACTTCGACATCACGTACCACATCCGCCGGTCCGCGCTTCCGAAGCCGGGATCGACGGAACAGCTGCACGATCTGGTCGCGCGCCTGACGTCGCGACCGCTCGATCGCACACGCCCGCTGTGGGAGATGTACCTCGTCGAGGGCCTCGCCCGTAATCGATTCGCCATCTTCACCAAGTCGCACTCGTCGATCGTCGACGGGGACAAGGCCCTCGAGATCAGCCAGGTCATTCTCGACGCCACCAAGGCGCCGACACCGATGGCCGAGGAACTGTGGATGCCCGCGCGGGAGCCGTCCGAGAAGGCGCTGGTCGCGCAGGCTCTCGCCGAGATCGTGTCGCGGCCGGGAGAAGGCGTCGAGGCTGTACGAGGGGCGGTCGGCGACGTGACGCGAGCCGCGGGCGATGCCGTGCGCGCGGCGGGCAAGTTCGCCGCTGTCGTGCGGAGCGCGGCCCAGACCGCCCCCACCAGTCCGCTCAACACGACGATCTCCCGCAACCGTCGCTACTCCGTCGCCAAGACGGACCTCGACGACTACCGCCTGGTGCGCTCCAAGTTCGGCGGGACGGTCAACGACGTGGTGCTGACCGTGGTGTCCGGGGCGCTGCGCAACTGGTTGCTCTCCCGCGGTGAGCCGATCGGTCCGTACACGACGGTGCGCGCGATGGTTCCGCTGTCCGTGCACTCCGCGGCGTCGGAACAGGCGGGGGACGTTCCGCCGAACGAGGTGGAGTCGTTCCTGATCGACCTTCCCGTCGGGGAGCCCAACGCGGTGGTGCGCCTCTCGCACGTCTCGCACGCGACCGAGGCCCATCTGGGACCGAGCCGTGGGGTGACGGCGTCGACGTTGATCACTCTGTCGGGCTTCGCGCCCGCCACGCTGCATGCCATGGGTGCACGAGTGGGGTCGTCGCTCTCCCAGCGCATGTTCAACATCATCGTCACCAACGCGCCGGGTCCGCAGTTCCCGCTGTACGCGGGCGGAGCGCGGATGCTGGAGATGTATCCGGTGCCCCCGCTGGTACGCAACCAGGCCCTGAGTATCGGCTTGACCTCGTACGACGGCAACGTCTATTACGGTGTGAACGCGGACCGGGCGGCGATGCCCGACATCGACGTGGTCACCACGTTGCTGCACGAAGCGCTCGAGGAACTGCTCGACGCGGCGCGGGACGGCAAGAGCGTCAGGTAGGCACGGTCGACCGGCGACGACGAGGAAAGAGGCGCACGTGAGGGTGTTCGTTCCGGCGACGATGCGGATGTTGCAGACGTTGATCGACGAGGGGGAGTTCTCGCCCGTCAGTCGCACCGCGTTCGCGGTCACCCCGGCGCTGCGCGAGGCGTACTCGGCAGGTGACGACGACGAACTCGCCGACGTCGCGCTGCGGGAAGCGGCCCGCGCATCGCTCCGTCTGATCGGTAGTGAGCCCGGCAGCGACGACGTCGACGCCGAGGACGGTGAGGTGTCCGATGCCACTCCGATGTCCCGCCGAGTCGTCATCACCGCGGACATCGATCCGGTGACCCTGCGCCCCGACCTCGACGACGCGGTGGTGAGACTCCCGGAGCCGTTGTCGTTGACGCAGGTCGCCTCCGTGCACGTCGACCTCGCCGGGGCGGAGAGTGCCGTCGATGCGGCGGTGGCGGCGGTCGATGCTGCCGACCTCGGTGACCCCGACGCGGAATTCGTTCTCGGCGACATCGAGGACCACGAACTCGCCTGGTACGCGCCTCAGGAGATACCGTTCCTCCTGGAACTGCTCTGAGAATTCCGCCCGTCTGCGCGTACAGGCCTGTACGCCGGTGAAAGCGGTTGCCGTGCAGCGAGATCGGCTCGAGAATGGGATGTGGGTCATGGCTTTCGATGCGAAGAAGTTCAGTGCGAAGAACTTCAGGGGCAAGAGCGTCAAGGAATGGCTGGAGGCGCCGGCCGCCTCCGTGTCGTCGCCGCGGCGCCCGTCGCTCAACGTCGTGCGCGGTGCGGTCGCTCGCATCACGACGCCCCTCATTCCCGACGACTACCTGCATCTGGCGAACCCACTGTGGTCGGCGCGCGAGCTGCGCGGACGCATCGTGCGGATCGAGAAGGTCACGGGCGACTCCGCCACCATCGTCATCAAGCCAGGGTGGGGCTTCGACTTCGACTACAAGCCCGGCCAGTACATCGGCATCGGCCTGCACGTGGACGGTCGCTGGCACTGGAGGTCGTACTCGTTGACGTCCGCTCCGGACTGGAACGACAAGCAGATCTCCATCGCGGTGAAGGCGATGCCCGAGGGCTTCCTGTCCTCGCACCTCGTCGGCGGCGTGCCGTCGGGCACCATCGTCAGACTGGCGGCGCCGAAGGGCAACTTCGCGCTCCCGGAGCCCCCGCCTCGCAAGCTCCTGTTCGTCACCGCGGGTAGCGGGATCACGCCGATCATCGGCATGCTGCGCAGCCTCGACTCGCGCGGGACCATGCCCGACGTCGTTCACGTGCACTCGGCGCCGACTGCGGACGACGTCATGTTCGCATCGGAACTGGCGGCTCTGGATGCGAAGTACGACTCGGTGACGTCCCACATCCAGCTGACCCGCTCGGACGGGAAGTTCGATCTCACCTCTCTCGACGAGCACTACCCGGACTGGCGTGAGCGCCAGACGTGGGCGTGCGGCCCGGCCGCGATGCTCGACGACGTCGAGAGCGTGTGGAAGAACGCCGGCATCGCCGACAATCTGCATACCGAGCGGTTCGAGATCGTGCGTACCGGTGCGTCCACCGAGGGAGGAACCGTCACGTTCTCGGTGTCCGACCGTTCGGTAGCGGTCGACGGGGCGACCACGTTGCTCGAAGCCGGTGAGAAGGCCGGGGTGCGAATGCCTTTCGGCTGCCGTATGGGCATCTGCCAGACGTGCGTCGTCTCGCTCACCGACGGACACGTCCGCGATCTGAGGTCGGGTAAGGAACATTCGCACGGCGAGCGGATCCAGACATGCATCTCCGCGGCGGCGGGGGATTGCACGCTGGAAATGTGATCGGGGCCGCTCGTCGTACTCACCGGCTTCACAGGCTGTTCCGCTATTGTCGAAATGCCTGCCCCGCCGGAACTGCTCGGCGTGCGGCACGGGCACACGCCTATTTGGGGAGTAGACCAGTATGGCCATCACGGACATCTTGGAATTCGCACACCTGACCGACGAGGACATCGAGTCCCTCGGCCGAGAGCTCGACTCCATCCGTCGGGACGTCGAGGAGAGCCGCGGCCGCAAGGACGCTGAGTACATCCGGCGGACCATCGCGCTGCAGCGTGCCCTCGAGGTCGGCGGACGTCTGGCGATCATGGGCTCGAAGTGGCGCTCCGCCTCCCTCGTCGGAGCCGGCCTGTTGGCTGCCAGCAAGATCATCGAGAACATGGAACTGGGCCACAACGTGTCCCACGGCCAGTGGGACTGGATGAACGACCCGGAGATCCATTCCACGTCGTGGGAGTGGGACCAGACAGGTCCGTCCGCGCACTGGAAGCGCGCCCACAACTACTCGCACCACACGTACACCAACATCGTCGGCATGGACCACGATGTGGGCTTCGGGATCCTGCGGATGACGCGCGACGAGAAGTGGAAGCCGCGCAATCTGTTCCAGCCGTTGGGCAACCTGGTGCTGGCACTCACGTTCGAGTGGGGGATCGCGCTGCACGATCTCGATGCAGCGAAGCTCGAGGCCGGCGTACCCGCGACGCAGCTGCTCTCGGAGCCCAACAAGGAGTTCGCGCGAAAGGTCGCGTCGCAGGTCGGCAAGGACTTCGTGTTCTTCCCGCTGCTCGCCGGACCGGCGTGGCGACGCGCGCTCGGCGCGAATCTGACCGCCAACGTCGTCCGCAACCTCTGGGCCTACGCGGTGATCTTCTGCGGTCACTTCCCGGACGGCGCGGAGAAGTTCACGATGGGCCAGTTCGAGACGGAGACCCACGAGGAGTGGTACCTGCGCCAGATGCTGGGCAGCGCCAACTTCACGGCGGGCCCGACCATGGCGTTCATGAGCGGCAACCTCTGCTACCAGATCGAACATCACCTGTTCCCCGACCTGCCCAGCAACCGATATGCCGAGGTCTCGGTACGGGTGCGGGCGCTGTGCGACAAGTACGACCTGCCGTACACCACGGGACATTTGGCCACCCAGTACTGGAAGGCGCTGCGCACCATCTTCAAGCTGTCGCTTCCGGACCAGCTGCTCCGACGCACGTCGGACGATGCGCCGGAGACCAGCTCGGAGCGCCGATTCCAGGGTGACGGCTCGTCGGTCGTCGACCGGGTCCGGTTCGATTCCGTGACCGGACGCAAGCGTGGATTGCGCTCCGCACTGCACGAAGCGCGGCTCGAAGCACGTCAGGCAGTGAAGCGAGTCACAGATACGAGTGCGTAACCTACGGATGCGTAACTTCCGGTAAGGTAACAACGGTCAGGCCCGCACGGGCATCGACCACCTGCCGAGGAGTCATCTGCATGGCCATTTCCGATGTCAAGGAATATGCCCACCTCACAGAGGCCGACGTCGAGGCGCTGGGTCATGAACTCGACGCGCTGCGGCGCGAGATCGAGGAGTCGCGCGGCGAGAAGGATGCGCGGTACATCCGCAACACCATCCGCTTCCAGCGCACCCTCGAAGCCGTCGGCCGCACGACCATGCTCGCGAGCAACAATCGCGTGGCCTGGTGGGCCGGCAGCGCGATGCTCGGAGTCTCCAAGATCGTCGAGAACATGGAGCTCGGCCACAACGTCATGCACGGTCAGTGGGACTGGATGAACGATCCGGAGATCCACTCGACCTCGTGGGAGTGGGACAACACCGGTCCGTCCGAGCACTGGAAGCAGACCCACAACTACATCCATCACAAGTACACCAACGTGCTGGGCATGGACGACGACGTGGGATACGGCCTCATCCGCGTGACGCGTGACCGCAAGTGGGTCCCGTTCAACGCCGGCAACCTCGTCTACAACACGCTGCTGATGCTCCTGTTCGAGTACGGCGTCGCCGTGCAGCACCTCGAACTGGGCAAGGCCGTGAAAGGCCGTGTGCCCAAGGAAGAGACGCAGCGCAAGCTGCGTGAGGTCGGCGAGAAGGTCGGTCGGCAGATGCTCAAGGACTACGCGATCACACCGGCGATCACCTCGCTGTCACCGGCCGCGTCCTACCGGAAGACGTTGACCGCCAACATCATGGCGAACGTCATCCGCAACATCTGGACCAATGCCGTCATCTTCTGCGGACACTTCCCGGACGGTGCGGAGAAGTTCACCCGCCACGATCTTCAGGACGAGACGCAGGGGCAGTGGTACCTCCGTCAGATGTTGGGCAGCGCCAACTTTCACGCCGGACCGACCATGGCCTTCATGTCGGGCAACCTCTGCTACCAGATCGAGCACCACGTGTTCCCCGATCTGCCCAGCAACCGTCTCGCTGCCATCAGCGTGCGGGTGCGGGAACTCTGCGAGAAGTACGACTTGCCCTACACGACAGGGCCTTTCCTGGCGCAGTACGGCAAGTCTTGGCGCACCATCGCGAAGCTGTCGCTTCCGGACAAGTACCTCAAGGCCACGGCCGACGACGCGCCGGAGACGGCGTCGGAACGTAAGTTCGGTGGCAACGTCACCTCGACGGTCGACCCGGTGACCGGACGCCGTTCCGGTCTGCTGAGCGCGATCAAGCAGGGTAAGGGCGGCAAGGGCCTCCGAAAGATGTTCGCCCGCTGACAGTTCGAGAGGGGCTCCGTCAGTAGGAGTCGTTCGACATCACGGCAACCAACAGCAGGCGGACCGCGGCGACGCGGTTCGCCTGCTGTCCTGTCAGGGCATCGAGTGCGCACTCCGGGTCTGCGGGCGGGCCGAGGTGGGTGCAGCCGCGTGGGCAGTCCTCGATGGATTCGGCCAGGTCCGAGAATGCCGCGACCACGTCCTCCGGGGAGATGTGGGCGAGCCCGAAGGACCGGATGCCGGGGGTGTCGATCACCCAGCCGCCGCCCGGAAGATGAAGCGAGACGGATTGAGTCGACGTGTGTCGACCTTTTCCGACTCCCGAGACGATGCCCACCGCACGATGTGCCTCCGGCACCAGTCGGTTGACCAACGTCGACTTGCCGACGCCGGAATGGCCGATCAGCGCGGACATGTTCCCGCCGATCATCGCGAGCAGGTCGTCCAGGGGACGATCACGACCCACCAGCACCACCGGCACATCCAGATCGGCGAAGACCGCGGAGAACTCCTCCGACGGCGCGAGATCGTCCTTCGTCAGGCACAGGACGGGGCGTAGTCCGCCGACGAACGCCGCCACCATCGCCCGTTCGACGAAACCCGAGCGCGGCGGGGGGTCCGCGAGCGCGACGACGATGAGAAGCTGATCGGCGTTGGCGACGACCACTCTCTCGTACGGGTCCGTGTCGTCGGCGGTGCGCCGCAACACCGTCCGGCGTTCGTCGACACGGACGATGCGCGCCAGAGCGTCGACGCGGCCGGACACGTCGCCGACGACACCGACGGCGTCCCCGACCACGATCGGCGTCCTGCCCAGCTCGCGGGCTCGCATCGCGACGACGAGCCGGTCGGGATCGTTGTCGATGACGCAGCCCCACCGACCGCGGTCCACGGAGACCACCATGGCGTCGGACGCGTCGGCGTGCGTGGGGCGGGTCTTGGTGCGTGGACGAGTGCCCTTACCGGGCCGGACGCGGACGTCGGACTCGTCGTACACCCGGCGGATCAGCGGGCATCACCCGTCATCATGGCGTCCCACAGACCGGCGAAGTCGGGGAGTGTCTTGGCGGTGGAATCGATGTCGTCCACCGTGATTCCCTCCACGGCGAGCCCCACCACCGCTCCGGCCGTCGCCATGCGGTGATCGGCGTACGCACGCCACGGGCCGCCTCGCATCGGCGCCGGGTCGATCCGGAGCCCGTCGTCGGTTTCGGAGATGCCGCATCCGAGTGACCCCAGTTCCGCGGTGAGTGCGGCCAGACGGTCCGTCTCGTGACCACGCAGGTGCGCGATGCCGCGCAGACGCGACGGCGAGTCGGCGAGCGCAGCCATCGCGGCGACGGTCGGGGTGAGCTCGCCGATGTCGTGAAGGTCGACGTCGATGCCGCGCAGGGACGCCGGTCCCCGCGCGGTCAGAGCGGTGTCCGTCAAGGTCACCTCGGCTCCCATCTCGGACAGGATGTGGCGGAACGCGTCCCCGGGTTGCGTGGTGCGCGCCGGCCACCGCGGGATGCGGACCTCTCCACCGGTCACCGCGGCGGCGGCCAGGAACGGCGTCGCGTTCGACAGATCGGGCTCGATCGCGCGGTCGACCGGTGCGACGACTCCCGGATACACACGCCAAGTGTTCGCGACACCGCTGTCTGCCGGAGTGTCGACACGGATGCCGCTCTCGCGCAGCATCTCGACGGTCATGTCGATGTGCGGCATGGACGGCACCGGGGCGCCGATGTGCTCGATGGTGAGCCCCTCCTCGAACTGTGCGGCCGAGAGCAGGAGACCCGAGACGAACTGGGAGGAACCCGACGCGTCGAGCTGGACGGTTCCTCCGCGGACCGACCCGGTCCCGTCGACGACGAACGGCAGCCGATCGCCGTCGACGGCGACTCCGACAGCGCGCAGGGCATCGAGAATGGTCTGTTGCGGGCGGGTGCGCGCGTGCGCATCACCGTCGAAGCGCGAGCGGCCCGGGGACAGCGCCGCGAGCGGGGGGACGAACCGCATGACGGTGCCGGCCAGACCGCAGTCGACGTCGCCGCCGCGGCGTGGACCAGGGGAGACCAGCACGGTCGTGCCGTCGTCGCCGGTGGGTTCGACGGTGGTGCCGAGAGTGCGGAGTGCCTCGATCATGAGGTCGGTGTCCCGGCTGCGCAGTGCACCGGTGACGGTGGACGGACCGCTCGCCAGCGCCGCGAGGACGAACGCGCGGTTGGTGATCGACTTCGAGCCCGGCAGCGCCACGGTCGCTCGAACGGGGTGGGGCGAGGTCGGGGCAGTCCAGGGCGTCACGTGCTCAGTCTCTCATCACCCGTGTCGGCGGATGTCCGCGACAGTGGCCCCGGTCGCCCTGATCAGATCCTCGGGAGAGAGTTCGATCTCCAGGCCGCGTCGGCCACCACTGCAGAACACCCGCGGATGGGCCAGTGCGGAGGCGTCCACGACGGTCGGAAGAGTCGACTTCTGGCCCAGTGGTGACACACCGCCGAGGACGTACCCGGTCGATCGCCGCACCGCGGCGGGATCGGCCATGGCCACCTTGCTCCATCCCAGCGCGGCGGCGACGGCCTTGGGCGCGAGCATGCTCGGCACCGGCACCACTGCGACGGCCAACGACGGTCCGGCAGCGACCACCAACGTCTTGAAGACCTGTTCGGCGGTGAGGTCGAACCGGGCCGACAGGGCGTCCACGGCCTCGTCGCCGTAGGCGGTGGACCCGCGGTCGTGGGTGTACGTGTGCACGACGAACTCGATCCCGAGTGTCGTGAGTGCTGTCGTTGCCGGTGTCGCCGTACCTGCCACGTCGCCGATTCCTTTCCTGCCCTGCCGCCCGGCCATCCCCCGCGAGTACGTCCGAAGTGTCGTCCGCACGCGGCGTGTCCACAGCATTCTGGACGTACTCGCGGGGGGGAATGCGCGAGGGGAGAGCAGGGGGACGACGCGGGGCCGGGAACAGGACGGAGCGGACCGTGGTTGCAGCGGAGACGAGGACGGCAGGACGAGAACGCCGTCGGTCGAGCGAGGAGGACGTGTGAACGTCGTTGCACCCGTGCGCCCGGGGGTCGAGAGTCACTCGACGGTGCTGACGAATGTGGTGATCATCCCACCGGTAAAGTGGACGTCCGACGACGGTTCACCTGCCGCTGTCGCCACCGTCCGTGGACGGGACACGAGAGGGGCCAGCGTGACCGATCAGCCACACTCCGAACACCCCACGTCCGGCACCACGACAGGCGCGGTGGATCCGGCCATCCTCGAGACCGAGGACGGGATCCGCTCGCGCGAGAACGCCGCGGACCTGACGGCACGGTTCGAGCGCGACGCGCTCCCGATGCTGGATCAGCTTTACGGCGCAGCGCTGCGTATGACACGCAACCCGTCCGACGCCGAGGACCTGGTGCAGGAGACGTACGTCAAGGCGTACACGGCGTTCAAGAGCTTCCGCGAGGGCACCAACCTCAAGGCGTGGCTCTACCGCATCCTCACCAACACCTACATCAACTCGTACCGCAAGAAGCAGCGGCAGCCGGCGCAGTACCCGACCGACGAGATCACCGACTGGCAGCTCGCCGCCACGGCGGAGCACACGTCGACCGGTCTGCGCTCGGCCGAGGTCGAGGCGTTGGACGCTCTGCCGGACGACGACATCAAGGCTGCTCTGCAAGCACTCCCGGAGGAATTCCGGATGGCCGTGTACTACGCGGACGTCGAGGGGTTCCCGTACAAGGAGATCGCCGAGATCATGGGCACTCCCATCGGCACTGTCATGTCGCGGTTGCACCGCGGACGCAAGCAACTGCGCGGTGAGCTGGCGGAGGTCGCGCGTGATCGCGGCTTCAACCGGTCGGCCGTCGCCACCGAGGAGGTCGTGCGATGAGTGGGGATCAGTTCGAGGATCTGGACTGCTCGGCGGTCATCGCCGACGTGTGGACTCTGCTGGACAACGAGTGCGACGAGGCCAGCCGTCTGCGTGTCCAGCACCACCTGGACAGCTGCGGATCATGCCTCGCCCAGTACGGCATCGAGGAGAAGATCAAGTCGATGATCAACCGGAAGTGCGGCGGAGAGCGCGCACCGGACGGTCTTCGAGAGCGTCTGACGCTCGAGATCCGACGATCCGTCACCATCTCCACGGAGGACTGACGCACCGTCCGAGCACAAACACGACGAGGGCCGAATCGCACTGCGATTCGGCCCTCGTCGTGTTCGGTCACTCGCCGTCAGGCGTTGGGACGCTTGCCGTGGTTGGCCTTGTTTCCCTTACGACTGCGCTTCTTACGTCCTCGCTTGCCCATGGTTGATCTCCTTCCTGTTCCACCCAGTTTCTCACGTGTGGTTGGCTGTATGTCCAGCGGCCGTGCACGAGCGCGGGTCGGCGTCGGTTGCGGCCGACGCGTGCGAGCGCAGAGGGGGATCGTGATGGCCGAGGACGTGCGGGCAGAGATGGTGTCGACGGTGTTCCAGGTCGTGGTGGCCGAGGGCGACCACGTGAACGAGGGCGATGCCGTCGTCGTGCTCGAGTCGATGAAGATGGAGATCCCCGTCCTGGCCGAATCGGCAGGGGTGATCACGTCGATCGACGTCTCCGTGGGCGACGTGATCCAGCAGGGCGATCTGATCGCCGTCATCTCCTGAGTCGTAGCGAGCTACCGCCGTGTCCACCCTGTCGGAGATGCTCGCCGATCACACCGAGCTCCCCGGCGAGGCCGTCGATCATCTGCAGCGAGTAGTGGGGGAATGGCAACTTCTCGCGGACACCTCGTTCGCCGACCTGTTGCTGTGGGTGCCGTCCGATCGATGCGACGGTCGCGCACCGGTGATCCTGTGTGTCGCGCAGTGCCGACCCACCACCGCCCCGACGTACATCCCGGTGGACAAGGTCGGCGCGGTGGTCGGTGAGACGGAACATCCCGAGGTGGCCGAGTGCCTGCGCACCGACTCCATCGTGCGTGGGGGCGGCCGTCGGCAGGATCAGCACAGCCCTCCCCACGACGCGGTCCCGGTGCGGGTGGCCGGCCGTGTCGTCGCCGTCCTGACCCGCGATTCCGCCCCGGTGTCACGAAGGCCTCCCAGCCTGCTGGAGGCGGCGTACCGCGACTGCGCTCACCATCTGTGCGACATGATCGCCGAGGGGTCGTTCCCCACCCCGTCGGAGAAGACCGACGTCAACTCGAGTCCGCGTGTCGGCGACGGGTTCATCCGACTCGACACGGCCGGCATCGTCACCTACGCGAGCCCCAACGCGGTGTCGGCGTATCACCGGATGGGATTGACGGCCGACCTCCCGGGGCACGATCTCGCCGCGTCCACTCGCGCACTGGTGACGGACCCGTTCGACGCAGAGGAGATCGCGTCCACCATCGCGGACGCGGTCACGGCGTCCGGCGGTCGGCGCATGGAGGTCGACGCTCGCGGTGCGACCGTGCTGATGCGGACGTTGGCGTTGCAACCTGCCGGGAGGTCCGTCGGTGCCCTGGTGTTGGTGCGTGACGTGACCGAGGTGAAGCGACGCGATCGCGCGCTCCTGAGCAAGGACGCCACCATCCGCGAGATCCACCACCGGGTGAAGAACAATCTGCAGACCGTCGCCGCTCTGCTGCGGTTGCAGGCTCGCCGAACGGAGAACGACGAGGCCAAGGTCGCGTTGACCGAATCGGTACGCCGCGTCACCTCGATCGCCCTGGTGCACGACGTGCTGTCGAACGCGGTGGACGAGGTCGTCGATCTCGACGAGGTGGTGGATCGTCTGGTGCCGGTCATGGTCGATGTCGGGTCTCTGTCCGCCGACGTGACCGTGCGGAGAGAGGGAAGCCTAGGCGTTTTTCCTGCCGAGCGTGCGACTCCGCTGGTCATGGTGTTGACCGAGCTCGTGCAGAACTCGCTGGAACACGGCTTCGATCCCGGATCGACAGGGCACGTGACCATCCGGTCGACCCGGTCGTCTCGCACTCTGGACGTCGTGGTGCGCGACGACGGGAAGGGTGTGCCGGACGGTTTCGACCCGTCGTCGTCCGGTCGACTCGGCCTGCAGATCGTCTCGACCTTGGTGGCGGTCGAACTGAAGGGCACGATCACCGTGGTGCCGGCACCCGGTGGTGGTACCGATGCGATGTTGCAGGTGCCTCTCGGTCGACGCGAACGCCGTTCCTGACGGTCTCCGGACACACAAAAGGCCCGGCACCTCGTGGGTGCCGGGCCTGCGTGCGTCTGTCGAACTATGAATCAGACAGCGGAGCGAGCGCGCGTCCGTGCGTTACGACGCTTCAGAGCACGACGCTCGTCCTCGCTCATGCCGCCCCAGACTCCTGCGTCCTGGCCCGATTCGAGAGCCCAGGTAAGGCAATCCGCGGTGACGGGGCACCGGTTGCACACCACCTTGGCATCGGCGATCTGTGCAAGGGCCGGGCCGCTGTTTCCCACCGGGAAGAACAGTTCCGGATCCTCGTCGCGACAGATAGCCTTATGGCGCCAATCCATCCTCTTACTCCTTACTGAGCGCACGTGTGCGCTGTCGAATCGTTCACGCCGGATGTGGTCCCGGTCCGTGAGCTTGTTGTGGTGCAGTTCGTGTGCGCGGCAATCATTGTTTCCGCACTGTTACTTGTGAATGCTTTCACGAACCAACGGAAAGTCAAGAGATAACACGGGCGGGGTGGTCAAGCTCACTGGAACCGATTTGGATCCTGTACCACTTTCTGGTACCCGCCGCCAGAGACGTGAAACACACTTTCGCGGACGGGTGTCACACGGGTCCTGCGGGAGCCACCACGTCGAGCGCATCCGGTGCCGAGGCGAAGAGGACGTCGGTGCGTTCCCCCAGGTAGTCCCCGTCCACTTGCAGACCGGTGGGTTCGGAGCACCGTACGCGGACCCACGCCACGTCGTCCTCCCGGAGGAGGGCCGGTGATCGCGGGTCGGAGGACGCCGACAGCATCTTCGCGACCACTCGCAGCGATGTGACCACTTTTGTCGACCGCATCGCGAATACACCGAGACCGCCGTCGAAGGTGGTGTCCGGATTGGTATGAACGGGCCGATCCTCGAGGAATGTCCACGGGTCCGAGTTGGAGACGAAGGCGTAATGCACACCGTCCGAGACGACTCCTGTATCCGTTTCCACGGTCAAGACCGGGTCGCGTCTCTTGCGACGGAAGAATGTCCGAAGTGCGGTCCGCACGTAGCGCGCCGGCGTCACGACGTCGCCGCTCGTGCGCCCGTCGTCGATCGCCTCGCACACGTCGGCGTCGAGCCCGAGCCCCGCGTTGAAGGTGAACCAGCGCTTGTCGCAGTGGCCCAGTCCGATCCGGCGATGGGTGCCCGACTCGATCAGGTCGATCAGTTGATTCGTGGCCTCGACCGGGTCCTTGGAGATGCCCAGCGACCGGGCGAAGACGTTCGCCGATCCGCCGGGAACCACGGCGAGCAGCGGCACCGGACCCACGGTCACCGATTGCATGGAGGTGGGCGCGGGGGTACCGAGCAGGCCGTTGACGACTTCGTTGACCGTCCCGTCGCCGCCGTGGACGATCACCAGATCGATCCCGGAACGACGTGCCTCGGTGGCGACCTCGCTGGCGTGACCGCGGTGGGTCGTGTGCAGCACGCTGAGCGAGACCCTGCTCGACAGGGCGTGCGCGACCAGGTCGCGGCCTGCTGCGGTGGTGGAGGTGGCGTTGGGGTTGACGATCAGGATGGCTCGCACGATCGTCCAGACTAGACGCGGGAACGGACGGCTCGACGCTGTCGACGTCGAACGGGTGTGCTCTAGGGTGGCCTGGTGCGTCTTTCGCTACCCGAATCCGGAGTACCGGCACCGATCCGCGTCGCCGGTCTGCTGGTGTCCGTCCAGGGCGCCATCGCCGTGGTGGTGGCCGTCGTGCTGCTCGTTCGTGGTGTCGCGGGCGCCGACGAGAGCGTCGTCAACGGCTTCGGTAGTGCCATCTGGTTCGCCGCGCTCGGAGCCGCGGTGACCACCGGGGGAATCGCGCTGGTGCTCGGTCACCGGTGGGGCCGCGCGATCGCCATCGTCTCGCAGCTCCTGCTGCTGCCGGTCGTGTGGTCGCTGCTGACGGATTCGGACAGGCCCGTCCTCGGGACGCTCCTCGGAATCGTCGTGCTGACCGTTCTGGGGTGTCTGTTCAGCGGACCGGCCACGCGGTGGTTGGCCGACGAGTACGTCGACACCGACGACTGAGCGAGAACGAGTGCGCCGTGTCAGCTGCCGGCGTCGACGTTGTGCGTGTGCACCTGCCGGAACTCGTGTTCGTAGCCGAGGACGCTGAACCCAGCCGGCGCCATGGCGAAACGCTTCCCCTCGGTCACCGGTTGTTCTATCCACCGGGCGATCACCGCGCGGGAGAAATGGCCGTGTCCGACGAGGACGACGTCCCGGTCGGCGAGCGTGGGAACCACGACGGACAGCACCAGATCGGCTCGCGCCGACACCGCATCGATCGTCTCGCCGCCGGGACACGGATGGGTCCACACCGTCCAGTGCGGCGTGGTCTCCCTGATCTGGGGTGTGGTCAGACCCTCGTAGTCGCCGTAGTCCCATTCCACCAGCGCGTCCCATTCACGGTCGACCGACAGCCCGGCGAGTTCCGCCGTCCGCTGCGCGCGCGAGCGAGGGCTGCTGACCACCAACGGTCGGTGCAGGCCGAGCGCGGCGATGCGTGATCCGGCCGATCGAGCCTGATCCTCGCCCAGAGCCGTGAGCGGGATGTCCGTCGATCCCGTGTGACGCCCGCTCGCTGCCCATTCCGTCTGTCCGTGGCGCAGGAGAACGAGTCGCGCCTGCGTCCGCTGCCGCGTGCCGGAGGCCTCCGGCACGGAACCTTCGGTGGGTGTGGTCCTGGGTGACGGTGAGTCCGGTCCCGCTGAGGCAGCCATGGACGAATCATGCTCTGCCCGGTGCGCCGGCCGGTGACCGAGGTCTCCCGGAAACGACTGGTGGTCGGGTTCGCCCGGGGTGTTTACTTCTCTGGTCCGTTTCGTCACGCGCGCGGCGAGTCCTGCGTGCACCGGACCGAGCGGACCGGCCGAACCGGCGCCGCGACCGCGTTCGACGAAGCACTACCGGGAGACATCGCATGAGTAGCCAGAGCACAGAACCGTCACCGACGCCGGACGGTCCCGCGGTAGCGGAGAACGGTCTGGACACCGCTGTTCTGAAGATTGCCGCCGTCATCGTCATCGGCGCGATCATGTCCATCCTCGACGTCACCGTCGTGAGCGTCGCTCTGCCCACGTTCGCCTTCGAGTTCCAGACCTCCTACGCCAACGTTGCGTGGACGATGACCGGCTACACGCTGGCGCTGGCCACGGTCATCCCTCTGACCGGGTGGGCGGCCGATCGCTTCGGCACCAAGCGGCTCTACATCCTCGCGCTGGTGCTGTTCGTCGCCGGGTCGATGCTGTGCAGCATCGCGTGGGACATCACCTCGCTGATCGTGTTCCGCGTGCTCCAGGGCTTCGGTGGCGGCATGCTGATGCCCCTGGGGATGACGATCCTGACCCGCGCGGCAGGGCCCGAGCGGATCGGCCGCGTCATGGCCGTGCTCGGCGTTCCCATGCTGCTGGGTCCCATCGCCGGACCGATCCTCGGCGGATGGCTCATCGACGCCGCGAGCTGGCACTGGATCTTCCTGATCAACGTCCCGATCGGCGCGATCGCCCTGGTGGCAGCGTGGAAGATCCTGCCCAAGGATGCTCCCGAGCCGTCCCAGTCCTTCGACTTCACCGGAATGCTGCTGCTCTCGCCGGGTCTCGCGCTGTTCCTGTTCGGGGTGTCGTCCATCCCCGAGTCCGGAACCGTGATGTCGGCGCGCGTGTTGGTCTCGGCGGCCGTCGGCCTTCTGCTGGTGGCTCTCTTCGTGCGGCACGCCCTGCGCACCGAGCACCCGCTGATCGATCTGAGGCTCTTCGCCAACCGGCACCTGAGCGTCGCCGTCATCGCCATGAGCTTGTTCGCGATCGCGTTCTTCGGCGCCGGACTGATCTTCCCCAGCTACTTCCTGCAGGTTCGCGGCGAGACCACGCTGATGGCCGGGCTTCTCCTCGCCCCGCAGGGCTTGGGCGCCATGGTCTCCATGCCGATCGCCGGTCAGCTCGCCGACAAGATCGGACCCGGCAAGATCGTCGTCGCCGGCATGGTGTTCGTGACCGCGGGCATGGCCGTCTTCACACAGGTGGGCGCCTCGACGTCCTACGTGGTGCTGCTCGGCGCACTGTTCGTCATGGGCCTCGGTCTCGGCGCGACGATGATGCCGATCATGACCGCTGCGCTGCAGACGCTCGACGACGCGTCCGTCGCTCGTGGGTCGTCGCTGATGAACATCATCCAGCAGTCGGCCGGGTCGATCGGTACCGCTGTCATCTCCGTCGTCCTGACCAATCAGCTCCTCGATCGCGCAGCGGCCGGTCCGGCCATTGCCGCGCAGAGCGATCCGGCCATCGCGGCCCAGCTTCCGCCGGGCGCGGTCGACACCGGACTGGCGCAGGCAGCCGACGCGTTCGGTGGGACGTTCCTGGTGGCCACCATCATCGTGGCGTTCACGTTCATCCCGGCTCTGATGTTGCCGCGCAAGAAGTTCCAGGCCGTAGCCAGCGGAGACAAGGCCGCTCGCGGAGCGATGCTGCACTGATTCGGCACCCTCGTGCACGAGGTTCGGCCCGGTGCGGCATCACGCCACGCCGGGCCGAACGTCGCTCGAACCACCCGGTGATGCCAAGATCGTGGGGTGACGACGATCCTGGCAGTGGCCAATCAGAAGGGTGGCGTCGCCAAGACGACCACCGTGGCATCGCTGGGAGCGGCACTCGTCGCTCTGGGCCGACGAGTACTCGTGGTCGATCTCGACCCGCAGGGCAGCCTCACGTTCTCGTTGGGCCACAACCCGGACAAGCTCGAATCCTCGGTCCACGAGGTGCTGACCGCCGGTAGCTCGGTGACCGAGGCGATTCTGAGCACCGACGAGGGCGTCGACCTACTGCCGGCGACGATCGACCTGGCCGGCGCCGAGGCTCTGCTGCTGATGCGGCCCGGTCGGGAGTACACGCTGAAGCGGGCACTGGCTCCGGTGCTCGAGAACTACGACGTCGTCGTGCTCGACTGCCCGCCGTCGCTGGGAGTGTTGACTCTCAACGGGTTGACTGCCGCGTCGAGCGTACTGATCCCGTTGCAATGCGAGACGTTGGCACACCGCGGTGTGGGCCAGTTGCTGCGTACGGTCAGCGAGGTGCAGCAGATCACCAACCCCGATCTGACCCTGCTGGGAGCGCTCGCGACGCTCTACGACGCTCGGACGACACACAGCAGGGACGTCCTCGCCGATGTCTCCGGGCGGTACGACATCCCGGTCCTGGCCCCGCCCATCCCACGGACCGTGCGATTCGCCGAGGCATCCGCATCCGGCACGTCCGTCATCGCAGGCCGGAAGAACAAGGGCGCACAGGCGTACCGGGAGCTCGCAGACAATCTTGCTGCCCACTGGTCCGACGGTGCGGCGCTGCGGACGTACGTCGCCGACGAGTGACAGGTCAGCCGAGCGCGACAGTCTCGGACCCGCGATGCTCGAACACCCGCGTGCCGACGACGGAGATCGCGACCGGACCGGTGTAGTCGGCTCGGTCCACCGCGAGAGTGCGTGATGCGACACCGGTGGCGGGATCGACCACGGCGAGCCCGCCCGGCACCGGGACGAGAAGCTGCCCGGCCATGACGGCGCCGGCACCGAGGGTGCCCGCGATGCTCCATCGCTGAGTCAGGTCCGTCTGGGTGAACCCGACGGTCGAATCGCCGGTCCACCACGAGATCACCGAGCCGGTGCGGACGACGTCCGACGAGACGGTGGCGTCCGACGGTGTGGTGACCGGGACGGAGACCGCCTGCGCGGACGTGAAGTTGGCCGATCCGTCGAACAGGGCGACGCGTGCGACCTCCGCACCGGACGCCGGCAGATACACGGCCAGACGGTCACCCACCACCGCGAGGACGCGGGCGGTCGAGGCGTCGTCGGGGACGTCGGCGAGAATCGTGGACCCGTACACGTCGGGGACGGTGCTGTCCTTCGGCGCAGGATTCATCGACGTCAGACGCAGCCCCTTCTCACCGGGGCACCGTTCGAGGACGGCCATCCGGGTGCTCGCGGACGCGCTGGAGACCAGCGTGCACCCGACGCGCGGCTGGTCGCGAGGATTGACGGGAGCGTCGACCCGCCCGTACTCGAGGGTGCGCACCAGATCCGACCGCCACACCTCGAGCCGAGTGGAGCCCAGCTCGGTCACGTAGGTGCCGTCGAAGGACAGCCGCACGGGATCGTCGGCGTCGTTGGTGCGCTGGTCCTCGCGGGCCCCGGTCGACCCGTCGAGTTCGGTCACCTGGCCGCACCCGCGGTCGTCCCGGAACACCGACACCGCGGCGTCCCAGGCGCTGACGACCGAGCACAGCTCGACGTCACGCGTGTAGGCCCACGACTGCGTGCCCGTCGCAGGGTCCAGTCCGCGCACGGAGTGGTCGTCGGTGACGACGACGGCGCCACCCGCGGTGACGGGCGCACCCGGGCCTGCGTCGGACGACCGCCAGAGTTCGGACAGCGAGTCCGGGACCGACAGCGCCGACGCCGGTGGGGCGAGCGGGCTGTCGGCCACATCGGACGTGGTTCCCCGTGCATCGCTGCGAGCCCAGATCACCGTGGCGACGAGCACCACGACGACCAGGATGACCGCAGCGGCGATCACGTCGGCGCGGGAACGCCGTTCAGGAGCGAGCACGTGGGGCGGAGATTCAGTCGGTGGCCGACGCGGACGACGACGCCTGTGCCGACGAGCCTGCATCCGACGCGTGCGCGGCGGAGCCTGCAGACGAGCGGCGACGGCGGCGGCGACGAGGCCGGTCCGACGGGGCGGATCCGTCCGAGGCGTCGGGACCGGTCTTCGGCGCTGCCGACGTGCTGTCCGACGTTGCCGACGCCGAGGTGGAGGCGTCCGCGGTGCCGCCGCGGGTGCGACGACGCGAACGGTCACGGCGAGACGACGAGGTCGACCCGGAACCGTCCGAGGTGCCACCGGACTCGACGCTCGTCGACGCACCGTTGTCGGACGACGTGGCGGGGGACTTCTTCGGCTTCGCGATGCTGCCCGTGGTGCCGCGGGGGATGCTCAGCTCCGAGTACAGGTGATCCGAACTCGAGTACGTCTCGACCGGATCGGGCATGTCGAGGCCGAGGGCCTTGTCGATCAGCTGCCAGCGAGGAATGTCGTCCCAGTCGACCAGCGTGACGGCGATACCCGTGCGACCGGCGCGGCCCGTACGACCGATGCGGTGGACGTAGGTCTTCTCGTCCTCCGGGCACTGGTAGTTGATGACGTGTGTGACGTCGTCGATGTCGATGCCGCGCGCCGCGACGTCGGTGGCGACGAGGACGTCGATCTTGCCGTTGCGGAACGAGTTCAGCGACTTCTCACGCGCCACCTGTCCCAGGTCACCGTGAACGGCTCCCACCGCGAAACCACGCTCGGCGAGATCGTCGGCGACCTTCTGGGCGGTGCGCTTGGTCCGGGTGAAGATCATCGTCGCGCCGCGGCCGTCGGCCTGCAGGACACGGGCGACCATCTCGGCCTTGTCCAGCGCATGCGCACGGTAGACGTGCTGAGCGGTGCGCTCGTGGATCGCGGAGGACTCTGCTTCCTCGGCCCGGATGTGGGTGGGCTGCGTCAGGAAGGTGCGAGCCAGGGTGATGATCGGGCCCGGCATCGTCGCGGAGAACAGCATCGTCTGACGCTTGTCCGGCACCATGCTCATCAGACGCTCGATGTCCGGCAGGAAGCCCAGGTCGAGCATCTCGTCGGCTTCGTCGAGGACGAGGACGCCGACCTTGCCGAGGACGAGGTGGCCCTGCTTGGCCAGGTCGAGCAGGCGGCCGGGCGTGCCGACGACGACGTCGACGCCGGACTGCAGCGTGGCGATCTGTGCTTCGTACGGACGTCCGCCGTAGATCGACATGACCTTCACGCGACCGTTGGCCGAGTGCAGATGCTTGGAGGCGTTCTCGAGGTCGGAGGTGACCTGCACGCAGAGTTCGCGGGTGGGGACGATGACCAGCGCGCGCGGCGTGCCGTCGAGGGTCGTGGTGCCCGAACCGTCGGCCGGACCCGTCGCCAGGCGGTGCAGCAGCGGCACGCCGAAGCCGAAGGTCTTGCCCATACCGGTGCGCGCCTGACCGATGAGGTCGTCGCCGGCCAGGGCCAGGGGAAGAGTCAGCTCCTGGATGGCGAAGGTGCGCTCGATGCCGATGTCGTTCAGACCCCGCACGATCTCGGGGTGGACGCCCAGCTCGGCGAAGGTCGGGGGAGTGTGGGTCGTGTCCAGGATCGCCGACACGGTGGTCTCTGCCACGGCGTCGTCTTCATGGTCGACAGTGATCTTGCTCAGTGTTTCGGCCTTTCTCGTATCCGTTGCCTCGCACGCACGACGAGGGCCAGGCCGATCGACGGCCGATGCCCTCGAATTCGCCGTCAGGCTGCCGCCTGCGTCGGCCGGCGATGCGGCGACACGATCGGCGGCAGACACGAATCAGGTGCGCGCACAATGTCATGAGCACGCTGCCGCGAATCGAAGGCGGCTGTGGCGACGAACGACCGTCGCCACGAGTCGGGCCGGAATCGGCCTCGACAAGCGAGCTCTCGGGCCATTCTACCTGGTCGGGCACCGAGCGCTCGGATCGTCTCTGCGCAGGCCCGTCGCGGACGCCCGTGGATGCGTCGACGACGGTAGTCTCGGCAGTCATGTCAGTGAACTCGGATCGTCCGTCCCCCACCCCCGAGGCGGCCCCGGCGCTGTCCGGCGATCCGTCGACCACGGTGCCCCCCGATCACCCCGGAATCGTGAGTCTTCTCGGCGTCCTCGCCTACGGTGAGATCTCCGCCTTCTACCGTCTCGTCGACGACGCCCGGATGGCGCCGACACTGGGTGACCGCATCGCGATGGCGAGCATGGCGGCCGCGGAGATGAACCACTTCGAGGTGCTCGAGGCCGCGCTGCGCGAGCGGGGACGCGACGTCCTCTCCGTCACCGAACCGTTCTCCGCCGCGCTCGACGCCTATCACGCGTCGACTCTGCCCTCGACGTGGATGGAGGTCCTGGTCAAGACCTACGTCGCCGACGGTCTGGCAGCGGATTTCTATCGCGAGATCGCGCACAGCCTGCCGGCCGACGTCGCCTCGACGGTTCGTGACGTGCTCGCCGAGACGGGCCACTCCGAATTCGTCGTCACCGAGGTGTTGGCGCGGGTGGCCGCTAGCTCGGCCGACAAGGATCGGTTGATGTTGTGGGGCAGAAGGCTTCTGGGGGAGGCCATCACGCAGGCCCAGTTCGTGCTGGCGCAGCGCGAGGAACTGACCGAGCTGGTCATGACGGCGTCCGGCGACTTCAACGGCATCGTCGCGCTCTTCGATCGGATGCAGATCCGTCACTCCGAGAGGATGGCCACGCTCGGACTCGTCTGACGCGTGCCTGTTCGCTGTGGGCGTGTGTGCCGCGGCCTCCCCGGCCGCCGGTGCTGCACTAGCCTGGAACGGACAGCAGGTTCGTGACAACGTTTTCGGAGGTCGACCGTGGAGGTCAAGATCGGAATTTCGGACAGCCCACGGGAACTGGTGGTCAACAGCGCGCAGACTCCCGAGGAAGTCGAGTCGCTCGTGTCCGCAGCGTTCGGCGGTGAGGGTGTTCTGTCCCTGGTGGACGAGAAGGGACGCAAGTTCCTGGTTCCGGCCGGGAAGCTCGCGTACGTCGAGATCGGCCCGTCCGACAGTCGTCGCGTCGGATTCGCGTCGTCCGGTCGCGCCTGACGCCACTCGTTCACGCACGGACGGCCCCGCACTCGCGAGTGCGGGGCCGTCGGCGTATCCGGCTACGGGTTACTGGGACTGCAGGGGGACGTGCGACAAGCCGCCCCAGGCGAGGGTCACGGTGGTGTCCACCGCTTCCTCCTTGGTGATGGGGCGGTCGGCTTCGAGCCAGTAGCGCGCGGTGAACTGGCTGGTGCCCACCAGGCCGACGGCAAGGATGCGGGCCCGGTGCGGGTCCAGGCCCGAGTCGTGGCTGACCAGGTCGAAGACGGCGTCGACGCAGGCTTCCGTCGCCTGGTCGACGCGGCTCTGCACCTGCGGGTCACCCATCAGGTCGGACTCGAAGACGAGCCGGAATCCTTGGCTGTCGTTGTCGACGAAGTCGTAGAACGCCAGGACGGCCGCTCGCACACGCTTGTGGTTGTCCGTCGTCGATCGCAGGGCCTGGCGCAGGCCGGAGATGAGGCTGTCGACGTAGTTCTGGAGAACCGCGACGTACAGATCCAGTTTTCCGGGGAAGTGCTGGTACAGAACGGGTTTGCTCACCCCGGCGCACTCGGCGATCTCGTCCATACCGGCGGAATGGTACCCGCGGGCGACGAAGATCTCGCTCGCCGCGGCGAGCAGCTGGGCGCGACGGGCATCACGGGGGAGCCGAGCACTGCGTCGACCACCGTTCGTCGGCGGCGTGCCGCTCGTGGATCTACTGCCCCCCGAAGTGCCACCTGTCGAGTTGCCCACGGAGGAGCTGCGGTCGGTGACGTCAGTCATGTGGTTCTTCTGTCCCATCCGCCGCTGTACCGGTGGACGAGGATCACTCAGGCATCGGAATTAACGCGGCATGTCGTACTGCAGATCGTGACGACGATACCCCGGCGCGCCGAGCCAGGGCCGCAGACGCGTGTGAGAACCTGGATCCGTGAACGACCGACGGCAGCCGCAGCGAGAGTCCGAGGCGCGTGACGACCGCGCCCGACGGTCGCATCAGCCGTTGCGGGCGCAGTGGGATCCCACCGCTGTGGACCCGTCCCGGCAGCGCCCCGCGCGGCCGGAGCGCAGTGCGCGCAAGCGCAGTCGCCTCGGCCGCTTCACCGCCACGTACGGATGGCGCGCGTACGCGATTCCCGTCCTGGCGGTGGTCACGATCCTGGTCGTCGTCGATGCGATCCGCGATCCCGGCACCGCGATCTCCACCGATTCCGCTCCCGGGTTCCCCGCTCTGAGCAACACCTCGGACGGCACCGGCGTGATCGGCGTACCGCCCGCCGCGGACGGCAACTTCGCCGAGACCGTGCCGTCCGGCCAGCTCCCGGACGGTGGCCAGTTCGCGGTGCAGGGAGCGGGGACGTGGCGTGTGGTGCCGGGAACCACCGATCAGGTGGGTCAGGGCACGGAGCGGACGTTCACGTACTCCGTGGAGATCGAGGACGGCGTCGACACGACAGGCTTCGGCGGGGACGAGTCGTTCGGGCGCCTGGTCGATCAGACCCTGGGCAACCCCAAGAGCTGGACCAACGACCAGCGGTTCGCGTTCCGACGCGTCGACACCGGTGATCCCGATTTCCGCGTGTCCCTGACCTCGCAGCTGACCATCCGCGACGCGTGCGGGTACGACATCCAGCTCGAGGTGTCCTGCTACAACCCCGGCATCGGACGCGTGGTGCTCAACGAGCCGCGCTGGGTGCGCGGCGCGGTGGCGTTCCAGGGCGACATCGGGTCCTACCGGCAGTACCAGATCAACCACGAGGTCGGCCACGCCATCGGCTACCAGGCCCACCAACCGTGCGAGACGGACGGCGGTCTGGCGCCGATCATGATGCAGCAGACGTTCGGAACGGCGAACGACGACATCGCCGTGCTCGACCCCGAAGGTGTGGTTCCGATGGACGGCAAGACCTGTCGCTTCAACCCGTGGCCCTATCCGAGGGCGTGACCGTGCCGTCACGTCCCCGCGAGCTCGCACCGCTGGTCCATCCGGGACCGGAGCTCTCCCGTGAGCAGGTGGCCCGCTACAGCCGTCACCTCCTGCTCCCCGACGTGGGTGTCCTCGGACAGCGCCGCCTGAGGAACGCTCGGATCCTCGTGGTCGGCGCCGGCGGGCTCGGCTCCCCGGTCCTGCTCTACCTCGCGTCCGCGGGTGTCGGCACGCTGGGGATCGTCGAATTCGACGAGGTGGATGCGTCCAACCTGCAGCGCCAGATCATCCACGGCGAAGCGGACATCGGGCGGTCCAAGGCCCAGAGCGCCCGCGAGTCCATCGCCGCGGTGGATTCGACGATCGAGGTGCGGATGCATCAGGTCAGACTCGAACCGCGCAACGCGGTCAACATCTTCCGGCAGTACGACCTCGTGGTCGACGGCACCGACAATTTCGCGACGCGGTACCTGGTGAACGATGCCGCCGCCGTGGCCGGCGTGCCGTACGTGTGGGGGTCGATCTACCGCTTCGACGGGCAGATCTCCGTCTTCTGGGACGCCGCTCCCGGCGGGAGGGGGGTGGACTACCGGGACCTGTATCCGGATCCCCCCGAGCCGGGGACGGTGCCGTCGTGTTCGGAAGCGGGTGTGCTGGGAGTCCTGTGCGGCGTGGTCGGATCGATCATGGCGACGGAGGCCGTCAAACTGGTCACGGGCATGGGGGACACGCTGCTCGGCCGTCTCCTGATCTACGACGCCCGCACGATGACCTTCCGCACCGTGACGCTGCGGCGTGATCCGTCCCGCGTGCCCGTCACCGCGGTGGAGTCCGACTACGAAGTCTCCTGCGGCGTGATCAGCCCCGCCCCGGCGGTGGTCTCCGTCGACGGCGATCTCGATCCTGTGCAGGTCCGTGCGCTGCTCGACGGCTCCGGCCCCGTCTCCTTGATCGATGTCCGTGACCCTGTCGAGTGGGACATCGTCCATCTCGACGGCGCGTCGCTGATCCCGCTCGCCGACATCCTGCGCGGCGATGCGATGACGTCGCTCCCACAGGATCGACCGGTCGTCCTCTACTGCAAGACCGGCATACGGTCCGCGGAGGCATTGGTCGCACTGCGCGCGGCAGGCATGACCGATGTGCACCATCTGCGCGGTGGCATCGAGGCATGGACACGCGACGTGGATCCGTCGCTCCCGACGTACTGAACGCTCGGACGCGCCGAACACCGGGCGGACACGCTCGGCGGGGAGAGAAACCGACGCGCCGACGGCGGTACGGTGGCCGTCATGACTTCGGCGGAACCTCCCCAGCACGTCATCGGAACGTTCGGCCTGCGCGATGTGTCGCCGGTGGCACTCGGTGCGGACTGGGACGGAGGATGGCGCCTCGGTGACGTGGTGCTCTCGCCGGTGGCCGATCACGCCCGCGGTGCGTGGTCGGCGAAGGTCCGCGAAACCCTTGCGGTGGAAGGTGTTCGGCTGGCGCACCCGGTCCGCTCGACCGACGGCAGGTACGTCGTGTCGGGGTGGCGCGCGGACACCTACATCGAGGGGGTGCCCGAACCACGCCACGACGAGGTGGTGTCCCTGGCGACCCGGTTGCACGTCGCGACGTCCCAGCTCGAGAAGCCTCGGTTCCTGACCCAGACTCCGGTTGCGCCCTGGACGGACGTCGACGTGTTCGCCGCCGCCGACCGCGCGGCGTGGGAGACGGTCCCGTTCCGCTCGGCGCGCGCCGGAGGAGCGATCGAACCGACCTCGCCCGACGGACTCCGCAGTATCGAGATCATCGGCCAGTTGGCGACGCTGCGTCGACCCGTCGAGTCCCCGGACCAGCTCGTGCACGGTGATCTGTTCGGCACGGTCCTCTTCGACGGCGTCCAGGCGCCGGGGATCACCGACATCACCCCGTACTGGCGTCCCGCGTCCTGGGCTGCCGCGGTCGTCGTCGTCGACGCATTGTCGTGGGGCGGCGCGGACGACGGACTGATCGGCCGGTGGGACGACATGCCGGAATGGCCTCAGATGTTGTTGCGCGCCGTCATGTTCCGGCTTGCCGTGCACGCTCTGCACCCACGATCCACCGCGGAGGCGTTCCCGGGCCTGGCGCGGACGGCGGACCTGATCCGACTCATCCTGTAGCGGCGGGGCGGCTCCGATCAGTCGGCGCCGTCGGCGGCCAGCACCGTGAAGAAGCATCGCGCGGCGGTGGCCGCTGCATCGGCGTCGCCGGCCACGACCGCGTGGACCAGTGCCGCGTGCTCGTCGTGGAAGGCGCGATCGGAGCCGGCGCTGTGGTCGACGATGGTCTCCTCGATGCTCGGCAACAGGAAGTCGTAGACCTCGAGGTAGATGCTGTTGTGGCTCGCGGCGACGATGGCGCGGTGAAGTGCGACGTCGAGATGCAGTGCCTGCGTACGGTCGACGTCCCACAACTGCGTGCGGCGGGCCAGCGTGTCCTGGAGAATTCGGACGTCGTCGTCCGTGCGCCGCTCGGCCGCCAGCGTCGCGGCGGTGGTGTCCAGAGCCCGGCGCAGTTCGAACACGTCGCGTCGCCGCGCCGAGGAGAAGTACTTCCCCATGGCGGACGGGACGTCGGAGGATGCGGTGACGTAGGTTCCGGAGCCCTGTCGCCTCTCCAGCATCCCGGCGTGAACCAAGGCCTGGACGGCCTCGCGGACAGTGTTGCGCCCGGTTCCGGTGAGTTCGGTGAGTTCGGGTTCGGTGGGAATCCTGGCGCCGACGGGCCAGTTCCCGGACTCGATCTCGCCGCGGAGCTGGTCGGTGACCTGGCCGATCAGGCTCTGTCGTCGAACAGGTTGCACGTCGGTTCTTCCTGTGGGGGACGGTCGTGACCGGTCCCATGGTAGAGCCTTTGCCACGGGTAGTCGGATCATCCTATGATTTCCCGCATGACAACTGCCGCGCCGACCACCGCCGTGTCCCGGACGCGGTCCACCCTGCAGGGGCGGCTCCTGGTGTTCGCCGCGATCATCCTGTCCGCGTTCACCCTCCGCGCCGCGGTCACGTCCGTCTCGCCGCTGTTCCCGCGCATCGGCGACGATCTCGGCTTCGGTGCCGGCGCGATCGGCGTCCTGGGCATGCTGCCGACCCTGATGTTCGCCGTCTTCGGCGTGGCGACCCCTGTCGTCACCTCGCGCCTGGGGCTCGAGCGGACTGCGCTCGCCGCGGCGGCCCTGACAGCGATCGGCATCTTCGCGCGCTCCTTCGCGCCGGGGTACGGGTCGCTCCTTCTGCTCTCCGCGGTCGCCCTCGCCGGCATGGGTGTCGGCAATGTGGTGATTCCTCCGCTGGTCAAGCGATACTTCTCGGATCGCCTGGCCATGATGAGCACGGTCTACATCTGCCTCCTGCAGTTGGGCACGATCGTTCCGACCCTCACCGCCGTTCCGGTGGCCGATGCTCTGGGGTGGCGCTGGTCGCTCGCGATGTGGGGTCTGGCGGCCGTGGCGGCGGTCGTACCGTGGACGGCGGTCGTGCTGACGCGGCGAACGAGCACCGTGCGTGCGGCAGCGGCAGCTCCGACCGAGACGTCGGCAAGCCCGGAGCCGGCCACACCCGAACCTGCGCTGCCCGTGGCGTCATCGATCCCCGTCTGGAAGACATCGCTGGGCTGGGGGATGGCGGGAATGTTCGCCATGACCTCGATGGTCACGTACTCGATGCTGACCTGGCTGCCGTCGCTGCTCGTCGAGGCGGGAATCGGGGAGGGTGCCGCAGGTGCGTCGCTCGGCGTCTTCGCGGCCGTCGGGCTGACGGGGTCGCTGATCGCACCGTCGCTGACGAGCAGGATGATCGATCCGTACCCCATCGTCATCGGGTGCGCGGTGCTCTACATCGCCGGTTTCGCCGGCCTGCTGTGGTCGCCGTCGAGCGGAACGGTGCTGTGGGTCATCCTGCTCGGCGCAGGACCCATCACCTTCCCGATGTCGCTGACCCTCATCAATCTGAGGACACGTACGGCTGCCGGATCCGCGTCGTTGTCGGGCTTCACGCAGGGCGCCGGCTACATCATCGCGTGCGCCGGTCCCATTCTCTTCGGTGTGCTGCACGAGCTTTCGGGCGGTTGGGAGTGGTCCTTCGCCTTCCTCAGCGGTGGTGTCGTCGTGCTCCTCGTCGCGGCCAAGGCGGCGTGCCGACCGCGCATGCTCGAGGACGTCGTCGCCGCGTGACCCCGGCCGGGTAGCTCCCGGGCCCTCACCACCGGCGAAACACTGCCGTGAGGTCAAGTTCACGCACGGGTCACGCCGTGCAGCGCCGCCGCAACATGGTTTTCCTATCTTTGGGCTTCCCCACAGATCAGGAGGCCACTCGTGACCAGCTTGTCGGACACCGGCGCTGCCGCGGCGCCCACCGGTACCGCCCCAGAGGTTCGTCGGCACCACATCTCGAACTGGGACGCCGAGGACGTCGAGGCCTGGGAGGCCGGCGGCAAGCAGATCGCCAAGCGCAATCTCCTCTGGTCCGTCGTCGCCGAGCATGTCGGCTTCTCGATCTGGTCCATCTGGTCGGTCATGGTCCTCTTCATGCCGATGGCCCAGTACGGGATCGACCCTGCGGGCAAGTTCTTCCTCGTGGCGGTCCCCACCCTGGTGGGCGCGATCCTGCGCATCCCGTACACCTTCGCCACGGCCAAGTTCGGCGGACGCAACTGGACCATCTTCAGCGCCCTGGTGCTGCTGATCCCGACGGTGCTGACCCTGTACTTCATGATGAACCCGGCGTCGTACACGACGTACCTGATCGTGGCGGCGTTCGCGGGACTGGGTGGAGGCAACTTCGCGTCGTCGATGACGAACATCAACGCGTTCTACCCGCAGCGTGAGAAGGGCTGGGCCCTCGGCCTGAACGCGGGCGGCGGCAACATCGGCGTCCCTGTCATCCAGCTGATCGGCCTGCTCGTCATCGCCACGGTCGGCAACACCGCACCCGAGATCGTCTGCGCCGTCTACCTCGTCTTCATCGCCCTGGCCGCGGTGGGTGCCGCGCTGTACATGGACAACCTCGACAACCAGAAGACCAACGGGCGCTCCATGATCGACGTCCTCCGCTTCTCGGACTCGTGGTGGATCGCCTTCCTCTACATCGGTACGTTCGGGTCGTTCATCGGGTACAGCTTCGCGTTCGGACAGATCCTGCAGATCAACTTCCTGGCCGGCCTCGCCGACGGGGGAGCGGTCACCCCGGCGATGCAGGCGCAGGCGTCGCTGCACGCCGCGCAGATCGCCTTCATCGGACCGTTGCTCGGATCCCTCTCGCGGCCCATCGGCGGCAAGTTCGCCGACCGTGTCGGCGGCGGGCGGATCACGATGTACACCTTCGTCGCCATGATCTTCTCCGCCGGAATCCTGGTGGCCACGTCGATGTCCGACGACTCGACGGCGGGAGCTGCGACCGGCTCGATGATGATCTTCTACGTCATCGGCTTCATCCTGCTGTTCGTCCTGTCGGGCCTGGGCAACGGATCCGTCTACAAGATGATCCCGGCGATCTTCGCGGCGAAGTCCACCGAACTGGTCGGCATGTCGAGCGACGAGCAGGCTGCCTGGTCGCGCCGTATGTCCGGCGCGCTCATCGGCATCGCCGGCGCCATCGGCGCACTCGGCGGCGTAGCCATCAACCTGGTTCTCCGCGCCTCGTACTCCGGTACGGCCAAGTCCGCGACGTCCGCCTTCTGGGTCTTCCTGATCTTCTACGTCCTCTGCGCAGCGGCCACGTGGGCCGTCTACCTCCGCAAGAGCTCGACGTCCGAGGCAGCGAGCGTGATCACCGTATGACCGTCGCTGCATCCGTTCCGTCGTCCGTCATGGGCACGACCGCTCACGCAGGAACGGCGACCCACTGCCCGTACTGCGGACTGCAGTGCGCGATGACCGTCACCGGCTCGGATGCAGCGGAGGCGGGCATCGAGGCCCGACAGTTCCCCACCAACAAGGGCGGCCTGTGCCAGAAGGGGTGGACCGCCGCCGAGGTGCTCCGTGTTCCCGGACGCCTCACCACACCGCTCGTGCGGCAGGACGGTGAGTTGGTCCCGACGACCTGGGACCGCGCCCTCGACCTGATCGCCGACACGGTGCGGCGCATCCGACGCGACCACGGCGCCGATGCCGTCGGTATCTTCGGCGCCGGGGGACTGACCAACGAGAAGTCCTACATGCTCGGCAAATTCGCCCGCGTCGCTCTCGGTACCTCGAACATCGACTACAACGGCCGGTTCTGCATGTCCTCGGCAGCGGCAGCCGGCAACAAGTCGTTCGGACTCGACCGGGGCCTTCCGTTCCCGCTCGCCGATGTCGGATCCGCGCGCGCCGTCCTGGTACTGGGTGGCAACGTCGCGGAGACGATGCCGCCGTTCGTGCAACACCTGCGGACAGCCGCCGACGCCGGTGGGCTGATCGTCGCCGACCCCCGGCGCACCGCCACCGTGGACCGGGCACTGTCGGCAGGGGGCGTGCATCTTCAGCTCGCTCCCGGAACGGATCTCGCGCTGGCGCTGGGTCTGATCCATCTCGCAGTGGTCGAAGGGTATGCCGACCGGGACTACATCGACTCTCGCACCGAAGGTTTCGACGAGTTCTGGACCGCGGCGGCCGCATGGTGGCCGGAGCGTACCGAGCGCGTCACGGGCGTGCCGGTCGGCCGACTTCGCGAGACCGTCCGGCTGCTGGCCGCCTCGCGCGACAACGGCACCGGCGCGTACATCCTCACTGCGCGAGGCGCCGAGCAGCACGCATCGGGAACGGACACCGTCTCCGCGGTCATCGGTCTCGCACTCACGCTCGGCCTGTGCGGTCGGCGCGGCACCGGGTACGGATGCATCACCGGTCAGGGCAACGGGCAGGGCGGCCGCGAGCACGGACAGAAGGCCGACCAACTTCCCGGATACCGCAAGATCTCCGATCCCGCTGCACGGCACCACATCGCGTCGGTGTGGGGAATCGACGAGTCCGAGCTCCCCGGCGCCGGGCTGAGCGCCTACGAGCTGCTCGACGCGCTCGGACGACCGGGTGGACCACGGGCGCTGATGGTCCACGGCTCGAACATCGCCGTGTCCGCGCCGCGCGCCGGCCACATCGTGGACCGACTCGCATCGCTCGAGATGCTCGTCGTCACCGACTTCGTCCTGTCCGAGACCGCGAGGATGGCCGACGTCGTTCTTCCCACGCTGCAGTGGGCGGAGGAAGAAGGCACCATGACGTCGCTCGAGGGGCGGATCCTGCGGCGTCGCAAAGCCATGGACGCGCCCGATGGAGCTCGCGGTGAACTCGACATTCTCGCCGATCTGGCCGAACGGCTGGGCCAGCCGCCCGAACGCTTCCCCCGTGACCCACGCGTCGTGTTCGACGAGTTGCGGCTGGCGTCGGAGGGCGGTCTCGCCGACTACTCCGGAGTGACCTACGACCGCCTCGACGCAGGGGAGGCCTTGCACTGGCCCGTGACGTCGATCTCGCACCGGGGCACCCCGAGGCTGTTCCTCGACCGCTTCGAGACACCCTCCGGCCGAGCACGATTCGTCTCAGTCGACCACATCGGACCGGCGGAGCCCACCGATGCCGAGTATCCCTTACTGGCCACCACCGGACGGGTGCTGACGCATTACCAATCGGGGGCGCAGACGCGCCGCGTGCCGTCCTTGTCCGACGCGGCCGGACCGATGTTCGTCCAGATCCACCCCGACACCGCGATGCGAGCGGGCCTCGCCGCGGGCGACGACGCCGACGTGGTCTCCCGACGCGGAACGGTGATCGCGCGGGTCGTCTGTGACGCGTCGATGCGTTTGGACACGGTGTTCCTGCCGTTCCACTTCGCCGACGACGCCCGTGCCAACCTCGTCACCAACCCGGCTCTGGATCCGACCAGCCGGATGCCCGAGTTCAAGGTCTGCGCCGTACGCCTCGCACCGGCCTCGACGCGGACGGGGACCCCCGCATGACCGAGATCCACCGCGTGGTCGTCGTCGGGAACGGACTTGCCGGTGCCCGACTGCAGGAGGAGATCCACCGACGTGACCCGACGGCGGAGCGGGTGCAGGTGGTGGTCTACGGCGACGAGAATCATGCTGCCTACAACCGGATCCTGCTCTCCAACGTCGTCGCCGGCCATCTGACCCCGGGGGATACCCGGATCAAACCGGAGAACTGGTGCGAGCGGAACGGTCTGGAGACGCACATCGGTGTCGCGGTCACGTCCGTGGACCCTGCGACGCGGACGCTCACCCGTTCCGACGGGGGCACCGACACGTACGACACCTTGGTGCTCGCCACCGGGTCGCGGTCGTTCCTGCCTCCGGCACCGGGAATGACGGACGAGAACGGCGCCCCCTCCGACGGCATCGTCGCCTTCCGCACACTCGCCGACTGCGACACCATCACCGCCGGTACGGGGCCGGGGTCGCGCGTCGTCGTGATCGGCGCCGGCTTGCTCGGCATCGAAGCGGCTCGCGGAGCGCTGATGCGTGGTTCCCACGTCACTATCGTCCATCCGCGCAGCTACCCGATGGAGAAGCAGATGGACGCCGGAGGCGGAGCCGTCCTGACGCGCGTGCTCCGCGAACTCGGCATGGACGTCGCACTGAATGCTCGCGCGGAATCCGTTCGGACCGCAGCCGACGGGACCCGTGAACTGGTGCTGTCGGACGGCAGCGCACTGCCCGCCGATCTCGTGGTCGTCGCCGCCGGTATCCGTCCGAACGTCGAGTTGGCCCGGACCGCAGGACTTCTCGTCGACAGAGCCGTCGTCGTCGACGACGACCTGCGCACCTCGGACCCGAATATCCGCGCCATCGGAGAATGCGCCCAGCATCGCGGCGAGGTGTACGGACTCGTTCAGCCCGCATGGGAGATGGCCGGTGTCGTCGCCGACCAGCTGTGCGGCACGGGCGCGAACACCACGTACGGCGGCACAGCTCAGATCACGCGGCTCAAAGCCCACGACGTCGACCTGGCGTCGATGGGCGAGATCGACATCGACCCGAACGACCTCGAGTCCGAGGTGCTCGTGATGAGCGACCCGACGCGAGGCCGATACGCCAAGGTCGTCGTCCGCAAGGACAGGCTGGTCGGAGCCGTGATGCTCGGCAACCCCGAGGTGGTCGGCACGCTCAGCCAGTACTTCGACGGTGGCTCGCTCGTGCCGGTCGACCGGATGACGCTCCTGCTGGGGCATCTCGTCGGCGGCCCGACCGAGAGCGCGAACCCGTCGACGATGCCGGACAGCGCGGTGATCTGTCGCTGCAACACCGTCACCAAGAAGCAGCTGGTCGGCGCCTGGCGGGGCGGCGCGCACACCCCCGAGGCGATGGCCGACAAGACCAGGGCCACCACGGGCTGCGGCAGCTGCGTCGGCGTCGTCGACGGGCTGTGCGAGTGGCTCCACCGTGCCGATCCGCCCGACACCCCAGCCCCGCAGGACATCCACCGCGACACCGTTACCGCTACCTCGAGGAGATCGTCATGACCGACCCCACCCGCACAGCAGTCGTCGTGGGACACGGCATGGTCGGCCACCGGTTCGTCGAAGCGCTGCGCGCCCGCGACAGCGCCGGCGAGTGGTCGATCACGGTGCTGTGCGAAGAAGCGCTCCCCGCGTACGACCGAGTCGGACTGTCGTCCTACGTCGGAGCCTGGGACCACAAGGAACTGGCGCTGGCGGGCAACGACTACGTCGGCGACCCTGCGGTCACCCTCCGCACGGGAGTGCGGGCCGCCGAGATCGACCGCGCGTCGAAGATCGTCACCACCGCCGACGGTGAGGCCGTCCCGTACGACGCCCTGATCATGGCCACCGGGTCCTACCCTTTCGTGCCGCCGATTCCCGGCCACGACCTGGACAGATGCTTCGTCTACCGGACCATCGAGGACCTCGATCGCATTCGCGCCTGCGCGGATGTCGCAGGCCCCGGCGCGGTCGGCGTGGTCGTCGGCGGTGGGCTCCTCGGTCTGGAAGCCGCCAACGCGCTGAAGCAGATGGGCATGACACCACACGTCGTCGAGTTCGCCCCCCGACTCATGCCGTTGCAGGTCGACGAGGGCGGCGGCGCGCTGCTGAAGCGTCTCGTGACCGAGCTCGGGGTCACGGTGCACGCCGGTGTCGGCACCTCTGCCATCGCCGACAACGGCCCCGGAATCGATGTGACGCTCGCCGACGGAACCGTCATCGACGCGTCGCTGCTGGTGTTCTCCGCCGGCGTCCGGCCGCAGGACGCGCTGGCCCGCACCAGCGGCCTGCCTGTCGGTGAACGCGGCGGCATCCTGACCGATATCGGCTGCCGCACCGAAGACCCGGACATCTACGCCATCGGCGAGTGCGCCGCCGTCGAAGGCCGGTGCTACGGACTGGTGGCCCCCGGCTACTCGACGGCCGAGGTGGTCGCCGACCGCCTCGTCGGCGGGACCGCCGAATTCCCCGGCGCCGACCTGTCGACCAAGCTCAAGCTGCTCGGTGTCGACGTCGCCAGCTTCGGCGACGCGCTCGGCGCCACCGAGGGCGCGCTCGAGGTCGTGCTGAACGATGCCGCGAAAGGCACCTACGCCAAGCTGGTGCTGTCCGACGACGCGAGGACCCTCCTCGGCGGCATCCTGATCGGCGACGCCTCCGCGTACGCCACCCTCCGCCCGCTCGTGGGCCGCGAACTGCCCGGCGATCCGGCTGCCCTGATCTCCCCGACAGGCGAGAAGCTCGGCGCCGGAGCACTTCCCGACGATGCCGAGGTGTGCTCGTGCAACGCGGTCGACAAGGGCACGATCTGCTCGGCCATCGCTGCCGGTGCCTGCGACATCGCGTCGGTGAAATCCTGCACCAACGCGGGAACCACGTGTGGCGGGTGCCTTCCGACCATCAAGCAGTTGCTGGCGGCGTCCGGTGTCGTGATGTCGAAAGCGCTGTGCGAGCACTTCTCCCAGTCGCGTAGCGAGCTGTTCGAGATCGTGGCCGCCACCGGGATCCGGACGTTCTCCGGTCTCGTCGCGGCCCACGGACGCGGGGCCGGCTGCGACATCTGCAAGCCCGTCGTCGCCTCGATCCTGGCATCCACGTCCTCCGACCACATTCTCGACGGCGAGCAGGTCGCGCTCCAGGACACCAACGATCACTTCCTCGCGAACATCCAGAAGAACGGCACCTACTCCGTCGTCCCCCGCATGCCGGGTGGCGAGTGCACACCGGAGCAACTCATCGTCATCGGTGAGGTGGCCCGCGACTTCGGGCTGTACACCAAAGTGACGGGCGGCCAGCGCATCGACATGTTCGGTGCTCGCGTCGAGCAACTCCCCGCCATCTGGAAGCGACTCGTCGATGCCGGCATGGAGTCGGGCCAGGCGTACGGGAAGTCGCTGCGCACGGTGAAGAGCTGCGTCGGCTCCACCTGGTGCCGTTACGGCGTCCAGGACTCGGTGGGCATGGCCGTCGATCTGGAGAAGCGGTACCGCGGTCTGCGGTCGCCGCACAAGATCAAGTTCGGGGTGTCGGGCTGTGCGCGCGAATGTGCGGAGGCGCGCGGCAAGGACGTCGGCATCATCGCCACCGAGAGTGGATGGAACCTCTACGTCGGCGGCAACGGCGGGCAGTCACCGAAGCATGCGCAGCTTCTCGCGTCCGGTCTCGACGACACGACGCTGGTGCAGTACATCGACCGCTACCTCATGTTCTACGTGCGCACCGCCGACCGTCTGCAGCGCACCGCGCCGTGGGTCGAGAGCCTCGACGGCGGGCTCGACCACCTGCGCGCCGTGGTGTGCGAGGACAGCCTGGGGATCGCGGCCGATCTCGAGGCGGCGATGGCTGCTCACGTCGAGGGTTACCAGGACGAATGGAAGGGCGTGCTCGAGGACGAGGTGAAGCTGGCGCGCTTCGTGTCCTTCGTCAACGCGCCCGACGAGGCGGATCCGACCGTGGCGTTCGACGAGTCCGGCCAGCGCAAGGTCCCCGTTCTGATGGGAATGCCGTCGATCCCGGTGGGGTGACAGCGCCGGACCGGCCGGAAATACGCACGTAACGGACGAGTAACACCAGACCCGTACAACTGTCCGCAGGGAGGACACCATGACTGTCATCGACTCGGCACCACGGCACACGCACGATGTACGACACGACCTCGCCGACGGCGAGTGGGTCACCGCCACCCGTCTGTCCGCGTTGACTCCGGGCCGCGGTGTGGCGGTCCTGTTGCCCGGCGGAGAGCAGGTGGCGTTGTTCCGTACGAGCGACGATGCACTGTTCGCCGTGAGCAACATCGACCCCTTCGCGCACGCTGCCGTCATCTCTCGCGGGCTCGTCGGGGACCGTGCGGGCGAGCCGACGGTGGCATCGCCGTTGCTCAAGCAGGTATTCTCGCTGGTAACCGGCACATGCCTGGACGACGAGACCACGTCGCTCGCGACGTACGACGTCATGGTGGCCGATGATCTGATCGCCGTGTCGGCGAATCCGCGCTCGACGTCGCGCGGACCCGGTGCACTGGACAGTGGAACGGAGACGACATCGCCGTGATCGAACAGCCGACCTCGTCGGATGTCCCACTGGCAGGTTTCACGGTGGGCATCACGGCGGCGCGCCGTGCCGACGAACTGGCCACGTTGCTGATCCGCCGCGGGGCCACCGTCGTGCACGCGCCCGCCATCAGGATCATCCCGCTGTCCGACGACGCGGAACTCGGTCGCAGGACGCGGGAGATCGTCGACTCTCCGCCTGACATCACGGTCGCCACGACGGGGATCGGTTTCCGAGGGTGGATGGAAGCCGCCGACGGCTGGGGCAACGCCGAGGCGCTGTCGTCGGCTCTCGAGCGCACGCGCATCCTCGCCCGCGGTCCGAAGGCGAAGGGCGCCATCCGCGCCGCCGGACTTCGCGAGGAGTGGTCGCCTGAATCGGAATCGTCGGCCGAGGTGCTCGACCATCTTCTCGCCGAAGGTGTGGACGGGGTTCGTATTGCCGTCCAGTTGCACGGCGCGACGACCGAGTGGGAACCGGTTCCGGATTTCTGCGAGGTGCTCCGCGACGCGGGCGCCACGGTTATTCCCGTCCCCGTCTACCGATGGGTCCAGCCGGACGATCCGGCGCCGATGGACCGCATGATCGAGGCCGTTCTGTGCGGTGATCTGGACGCGGTCACTTTCACCAGTGCACCCGCGGTGGCCTCGATGCTGATGCGCGCCAAGGAGAACGGTGTCCTCGAGCCGATGCTGCAGTCGTTCCGCGACCGCGTCCTGGCCGTGTGCGTCGGACCGGTGACCTCGGCTCCACTCGACGTCCTGAACGTCCCGACGACGGCTCCTGCGCGCTCGCGGGTCGGAGCGCTCGCACGACATGTCGCCGACGAACTTCCTCGCCGCGCCGGCATCGTCCACGCCGGCGGGCACCAATTGCGTGTTCTCGGTGCCTGCGTCGTGGTCGACGGTGTTCCGAAGGCCCTGTCACCGGCGGGCATGGCGTTGCTGAAGACGCTCGCACGTCGTCCCGGCAATGTCGTCTCACGGGAAGACCTGCTGGCCGCGCTGCCCGGGGGCGGTGGGGACACTCATGCCGTCGAAACCGCGATGGCCAGGCTCCGATCGTCGCTCGGCGCGCCCAAGGCGATCCAGACGGTCGTCAAGCGGGGATACCGGTTGGCCGTCGAAGCCGGTGCCGACGAACTGGTGACTGCCGGGTCGGGAGCGATGTCGTGACCGATCCCCGCCTTCTGCTGGTGGCGCACGGCACGCGTAACCCCGCCGGTGTCGAGGTGATCGCTGCACTGGCCGACGCCGTCGCGCCGTTCGTCGGTCCGGTCCGCGTGGCCTTCGTCGACGTCCTCGGCCCGACACCCTCCGAGGTGTTGCGCGATCTCGACGATCCTGTCGTCGTGGTTCCCGCATTCCTGGCGTCGGGCTACCACGTGCACTCCGATGTCCCGCGTGAGATCAGCGAGAGCGGGCACGGCGACGTCCACGTGACGCGCGCGCTCGGCCCCGACACGGGTTTGGCACATGTGCTGCGCGCTCGACTCGTCGACGTCGGCTGGCAGCCCGGAGACCGCGTGGTCTTCGCGGCAGCGGGATCGTCCGACGTTCGCGCGTTGGACGATGTCCATACCGCCGCAGCTCAACTCGCCGATGTCACGTCGTCCGAGGTCACGGTCGCGTACGTGGCCACCGGGGAACCCCGAGCGGCCGATGTCGTTGCCTCGCTGCGGGAATCGGGTGAGGGCAAGGTCTTCGTCGCGTCGTACCTCCTGGCGCCGGGGCTCTTCCACACGCGATTGCTGGCTGTCGGTGCGGACGGCGTGACCGACCCCTTGGGAATTGCCGACGGCGTGGTCGATCTGATCGCGCAGCGGTACCGAGCAGGTGTCGACGCTATCTCTGCGGGAGCGACACGATCTCGACCCGGTCGCCCGGACTCCACTCCGGAGTGATCACGGCCAGACCGTCCCTGCCGATCAGCGCGGCCAGGTGCGCGGTGCGCACCGAGTCCTGGCACGCCCAGGTGCCGCGCCCGAGGTAGGTGGCCGGGAGGACGCGGGTCACGGTTGCCGGTGTCACGTCCGCAGCGAGCTCCGCCGTCACCGGCTGCGGTGCAGGCCGTCCGGTCAGCGCGCAGGCCAGCGCCGGTCCGAGAAGGCAGACGGTGCTCACAGCGGCGTAGGGATTGCCGGGCACGCCGACGACGATCCGATCGTCGGGCAGCACACTGACCGATGCCGACCCTCCCGGACGGCACGCCAATCCGTCGACGATTCTGCGCCCGCGTGCTCGAACGAGGGCGCCGGACAGGCGATCTGCGGCGCCCCCACCCGTCGCTCCGATGACGACCACTACGTCGGGCGGGGGTGATCCCGTTCCCGCGACCGCGTCGTCGAAGGCGGCCGCGGTGTCCTCGCAGTGCACGACCTCGGTCACCGAGAACCCGCACCAGCGGAGATAGATCGGCATGACGGGGCCGATGGTGTCGCGGATGCGCCCGACGACGGGATGCGGATCGTCGCCGATCTCGTCGCCGGTGAGCACCAGGCGCACCGTCGGCGCCGGCCGCACCGACACATGAGCTACTCCCGCGGACAGAGCTGCCGACAGTACGGCGGGAGACACCGTGGTGCCCACGGATGCCAGTGCGGTGCCGACATCCCAGTCCTCCGCGATCCGGCGTGCGTCGTCGCGCACCGGTGCGTCGTCACGGCGATGGAGAAAGCCGGCGGTGTCGGTCCGCGCGAACTCGTCCCGAAGGACCGACGCGCCGACGGGAACTGCTGCGCCGGTGGCTATCCGGACCGCATGTCCCGCTGCGAGGGCGACGGTCGCGGTGTCTCCCGCCACGACGACGGCGTCGTCGAGGCGCCACGGCCCGTCTCCGGTCACCGCGTAGCCGTCCATCGCCGATGTCACGAACGCGGGGAATGGTTCGGCCGCGATCATCGGTGCGGCGAGCGTTCCGCCGAGGCTGTCGGCCGGCGGGACCGTACGCGGAGGCAGCGGGCGAACCCGCCGATCCAGCAGGAAGCGAGCTCGTGCAACGGTGGGCCGCACCGACGCTCCGCGTGCGTCCGCCAACTCGTCCGGCGTATCCACGTCGTCGATGCCGGCGAGGTGCATCGTCGTCACCGCGTCGGGGAGTACGCGGCGAAGTGACGGACCGCGGCCGTCTCCGGGAGGGCTCGACCTCAGGGCGGTTGCGACGCCACGTTCGAGAGCGCCGCGTCGCCAGGCGCCGACCAGGTACTGCACGCGGTCCGACGAGTCCACACCGAACACGGCGTCGAGGGAGAAGTCCTGCTCGAGCGCGTGAACGAGTTCCCGGAGTTCTCTTCCGCTCACGTAGGGGAGATCCGCCGACAGAACCAGGACGATATCGGTGCCGTCGCTCGTATCGGCCTGTGCGGCAGTGAGTCCCGCACCGATCGCGGACACCGGCCCACCGAACGGCGGGTCCTCACGCGCATGCAGCACGGATGGTCGTCCACGGGGAGAGGCCGCGTCCGACGGGCCGACGACGACCACGGTGTCGCAGAACGAGGCTGCCTCGACGACACGATCGACCAACGACATGCCGTCCACCACTGCCGACGGTTTGTCCGTCCCCTGCATGCGAGAACTGCGTCCCCCGGCCAGGATCAGCGCCTCCATTCGCACAGCGCGCCCCGACATTCTTTCACTCTAGCGACTGCGAGGGGGACCGGACGACGCGCAGCGGCCACCGCCGACGACGGCTGCCGCGCCGAAGCCGAGGCTGAGAAGGGACACGGTCGCGAGCACTCCAATGATGATCATGGACGTAGTGTGGCCGCCGTTTCGGGCCGATGGAGCAGTCCACTCGATACCAGTGGACTGTGCAATAGTGGATGGATGACGACTCCCTCCCGTCTCCGCGACAGCGTTTCCGCGCGAGCGCTCGCATCGGCCATCGACATGAGCGCCGTGGTCGCCGTCTCCACGTCGATGTACCTCGGCCTGGCGCAGGAACTGCACCGACTCGTCGAGGAGGGGATGGTGCCGTCCGATGCACGTCTGCCGTCGGAGCGGGTGCTCGCCTCCGTGCTCGGCATATCCCGTGTCACGGTCGCGTCGGCCTACCGCGAACTGCGCGAGCACGGGGTGGCCGTGTCGGTCCACGGCGCCGGAACCTTCGTCGTCCCCCGCAGTGACTCCCAGCCGTGGGGCGGAATCCTGCGAGGAACGCAGCCGGGAGTCCTCGAATTCGTCAACGCGGCGCCGCCGGCCTCGGATCTGCTGGCACCGGCCTACGAGGCTGCCGCCCGCGCGCTGGGAACGTTCGCGGTGCACGTGGGATACGTACCCGCAGGGGTGGGCCGTCTGCGAGAGGCCGTCGCGCGACGATATACCCGGCGCGGACTGCCGACGACCGCCGAGCAGATCCTGATCACCGCCGGCGCCAGCGACGCGCTGCACGTCGTGCTCGAGACGTTCGTCGAGCCGGGCAACCGGGTGCTGACGGAACATCCCACCTATCCGGGGGTGATCGACATGGTGCGGTCACGGGGTGGCAAGTGTGTTCCCGTGCCGATCGACCCGGCCGATCCCGACAGTTTCGTCGAGGCGGCCGACAAGCTTGCCCGACAACATGATCCCGTTCTCGCGTATCTCATGCCGGATTATTCGAACCCGTCCGGATCGGTGATGCCGCAGGACGCTCGACGCCGACTCGCCGCGACGCTGCACCGCCACGGCGTCGTGACGCTGGTCGACGAGGTCTCGGTCGATCTGAACCTCGACGGCGACGACGACATCGAGCCGTTCGGAACACCGCTGCCGGACCGCGCGTGCATCACGGTCGGCTCCATGTCCAAGACCGTGTGGGGAGGGCTGCGGGTCGGATGGCTCCGAGCCGATCCCGCACACCTGTCCCGGTTGGCGGCCACCTACGCCAGACGTCAACTGTCGGTGTCGATGATGGACCAGTACACGGCGATCGAGCTGATGGGGGAGCACGATGCCGTCGTGGCGCATCGTCGCGAGCAACTACGACGCAGCCGGGACGCGACGATGGCGGCCGTGACTCGATCGCTTCCCGGATGGACCTTCCATCGACCTCGCGGCGGGTTGTCGCTGTGGTGCACGTTGCCGGAGGGGCTGCGGTCGACAGATCTGGTCGAGTCCGCACGCGGACGAGGATTGTTGCTGGCACCCGGATCCCGCTTCGGGACCGGCTACGCCTTCGACGAGAACCAACGAATCCCGTTCTCCCGCAGTCCCGGTGAGATAGACGACGCTGTCGCCGTCCTCGCGGAACTGGTAGGCCACGGCCGCGATACCGGGCCGCGTGAAAGCGTGCCGTCGCACGCCCTACCCGAGGCCGTCGTCTAGCAGGTCGGCCTGCGCCGCCGGTTCCGGTCTGTGGCGCACGGATGTCAACGACACACGGCCGTCGACAGCGGACACACCGTCGTCGGCCAATGCCGCGAGCTGTCGAGTCGCCAGGTGTGGCGCCGGTCGACCGTCGGCCCGGATGACCCGGTGCCACGGGAGGTCCGACGAGTCGGTCCGCATGATCCACGCGACGATGCGAGGGCTCGGCAGGCCGACGGCATGCGCGATGTCGCCGTAGGTGCTCACACGACCGACGGGGATGGCGGCGACGACACCGCGCACCGCTTCGACCTGTTCGTCCGTGATGCGGCTCATGGACGTGAGGAATCGGCGATCGTGCGGAGCATCTTCTCGACCAGCGCGGCCGATTCCGGCCCCTTCGCTTGCGGAACCATGTGGTCGCAGTCGAAGTCCAGGAGCTCGGCGGACGTCGACGACGCGGTGAGGGCGTCGCGGAACTCCTGCGACGCGTACGGCGGATCGACCCTCGATGCCCGCACCACGACCACCGGGATGTCGGGAGGCGGCAGGACGAACGGCCTGGCCAACTCGCCCCAGGACGCCACGATCGCCGCCGTCGACGTCCGCCACCGCACCCGCCCGTTCCCGGCGTCGACGAGATGCACTGCCAGTTCCTCCTCCACCAGGGCCGGGTCCACGTCGGACCAGGCGCCGTGGATCTTCTCCGACCGTGCTTCGTCCTCGTCCGTGTAGTCGTCGTACATCACCGTCGACTCCGCCACCTCGAGCATCGTGCGGGCGGGCAGACCGATCGCCGGATCGAGCAGGACCAGTCCGGCGACCAGCGTCGGCTCCGCGCGCGCCAGGTGGATCGCCAGGGCCGCGCCGTAGGAATGGCCCACGACGACGGCGGGGCCGTCGGTGTTCCATCGCACCACGGACGCGAGCCGCTCGACCTGTCGTTCGATCGACCACGGGGGAGTCCAGTCGGCGTGGCCGTGTCCGATCAGGTCGGGGGCGACGATGCGGGCATGCGGGAGGTGTTCGCTCCACGGTCTCCATCGCCGTCCGTGTCCGGTCATGCCGTGGACGGCCAGCACGACCGGACCGTCGGACGGCCCGAACACGTGGACGTCGGTGGTCGGATCGTCGGGCTCGGTGGTGGTCATCAGGCCTCCGGTCGGTGGTCGTGGCGGGGTCGGGCCGGGTGTCGTAGGTCCATGATGCAATGCGCTCATGGACAAGGTCGGGACGGACAGGGCGGTGACGTCCGCTACGGCCGGTGGCGGTATACGGCTGGTGCGGCGGTCCTCGCACCGTGAGGCGCCCCGTCGGTGGCCCGAGGAATGCTCGCCGTTGTTCGGGGCGGGAGACGGTAGGCCGTGGCAGGTTCTCGGTGGTCCCGGAACCGGCAAGACTTCTCTGATCGCCGATGTCGCGGTGGCGCGTATGACGGCGGCGGGTAGTGATCCCGAGTCCGTGCTGGTGCTGACGCATTCGCGGCAGGCCGCGGTGGACATGCGGGAGCAGATCACCGCAGGTCTCCTGGGGGCGGACTCCGCACCGCGCGCGACCCGCGAGCCGTTGGTCCGGACCGTGCATTCCTACGCGTTCGCGGTGCTCCGATTGCAGGCGTCCGGATACGGGAATCCGCCGCCTCGGCTGCTCACCAACGCCGATCAGGACTCGGTCATCCGCGAGATGCTGCGCGGCGAGGTCGAGGACGGCGCGTCTCGGTGGCCCGAACGTGTGCGGCCGGCCCTGGGCCTGGTCGGATTCGCGTCCGAGTTGCGCGACCTGATCCTGCGCGCCGCCGAGCGGGGGCTCGGCCCCGAGGACCTGGTGGCCTGGGGACGCAAGCATGCACGTCCGGAGTGGGTCGCGGCCGGCAAGTTCGCCGCCCAGTACGAGCAGGCGATGCTCCTGCGCGGCTCCGTCGGCGTGGAGACGCCGGAGGCCACGGCGCCGGGCCTCGATGCTGCGGAACTGGTCGGCGCGGCGCTCACCGCGTTCGCGACCGATCCGGATCTGTTGGTGCGGGAACGCACTCGCATCCGGCACGTGTTGGTCGACGATGCCCAGCACCTCGATCCCCAGGCGGCACAGCTGATCCGGCTGCTGGCCGCGGGCGCGTCGTCGACCGTCGTCGCGGGTGACCCCGATCAGGCGGTGTTCTCGTTCCGCGGTGCGGACGCGCGGTTCCTGGCGGATCTGGACGACCGGATGGGAGCTCGGCGAGTCGTTCTGTCGCACAACCATCGTGCGTCGGCTGCCGTCGGCTCGGTCGCAAGCGCCGTCGCCTCGATGCTTCCGGGACGCGTCGGTCATCGAGTCGCGGGGGCGTATCGGGACGAACCGCAGGGGGACGGCACGGACAGCGACGTCGTGACACGAGCGGTGCCACCTGTTCGAGTCGTGGTGGCGTCGTCGACGGCGAAGGAAGCCGTCGCTATCGCGGACACGTTCCGCCGCGCCCATCTCGCGGACGGCGTGGCGTGGTCGGACATGGCCGTGGTCGTCCGATCGGTTCCTCGCTCGCTGCCACCGCTCCGCCGAGCCCTGCACGCGGCGGGCGTCCCCGTCGTGTCGTCCGCGACGGCGCTGCCTCTTCATCGCCAGCGCGGCGCCGCAGCGTTGCTGCTGGTGATGCGCGCTGTTGCCGCGTCGCGCTGTGCTCCGGAGAGGTCGCAGACGGTGTTCTCCGAGGACGCGGCGCTCGCATTGGTGGAAGGTCCCATCGGCGCTGCGGATCCGCTGGCGGTCCGTCGGCTGCGCCGCGGTCTCCGACGCGGCGACGTCGGCGAGGGTGGCGATCGGGATTCGTCGACACTGCTGCGCGCCGCCGTGATCGGTGACTCGGTCGACGAGATCGTCGGTCGGCTCTCCGATGTCGAGAGTGCCCCGCTCCGACGGGTGCGGGCGGTCGTCTCCGCCACCGCGGCGGCCGTCGGCGCGTCGGGTCGGCGCGTCGAGGAGGCTCTGTGGGCGGGATGGCGCGCAACGACATTGGAACGTCGGTGGGTTGCCTCGTCGGCGCGTGGTGGACCGCTGGGAGTCCAGGCGGACCGCGACCTGGACAGCGTCGTCGCGCTGTTCGACGCGGCGGCGTCGTACGTGGATTCGCTTCCGCGCGGAACCCTGGAGGGTTTCGTCGACCACGTGACGGACCAGGAGATACCTGTCGGAGACGGGCGTCGGGAGGCGGTGACTCCGGACGCCGTGCGGGTGATCAGCGCACACGCGGCCGTCGGTCGTCAATGGGATGTCGTGGCAGTGGCCGGTGTCCAGGAAGGGCTCTGGCCCGCCCTGCGGCCACGTGGATCGCTCCTCGGAGTCGAGGCTCTGGTCGATCTCGCGGCAGGGATCTCGGACGGTGGGCGTGACCTGGAGGACCGGGTCTCCCGCACCGCGCCGCTGCTCGCGGAGGAGAGGCGTCTGTTCCTTGTCGCATGCAGTCGGGCACGGTCGTCTCTGCTGGTCACCGCGGTGGATTCGGTGACGGGCGGTTCCGACGCCGTGCGCTCTCGCTTCGTGGACGAGGTGCTGGCATCGGGTCTCGCGCGTCACTCCGTGGGTGACCCGTCGTCGGACGAGGTGCCTGCGGAGGCACCGCAGGGCCGTGTCCTCGCGTTGCCCGCGCTGGTGGCCGAGCTGCGATCCGTGGTGTGTGATCAGGGTGTCGCCGAGGCGGATCCGGCCAGACACGCCAGGGCGGCGAGCCACCTCGCGCGACTGGCACGGGAAGGAGTTCGGGGAGCACACCCGGACGAGTGGTACGGGGTGTCCGGTATCAGCACCGACGAGGCGTTGTGGGATCCGGAGGACGGGCCCGTGTCGCTGTCACCGTCGACGGTCGAGGTGCTGACGGCATGCCCCCTGCGGTGGGCGCTCGAACGCAGTGGCGGTACCGACGGTGACACCGTGCACGCCGTCACCGGAACCTTGGTGCACACGTTGGTGCAGGCCGTTGCCGGTCAAGTGCCTCCCGACGAGGTGCGACGCGAACTCGAGAAGGCCTGGGTGGCAGTCGATCTGGGGTCGTCCTGGTTCTCCCGCAAGGAATTGGCGCGTACGGCCACGATGATCGACACGTTCCAGGAATGGATGAGTCGATCTCGCGGAGAGCTGACCGCCGTCGGAGTCGAGGTGCCGGTCGACGGCATCCTCCCGCCCCGGACGCCGGACGAGCCGTCCGTTCATCTGCGCGGCCGCATCGATCGGCTCGAACGCGATCCCGACGGCCGAGCGGTCGTGATCGACGTGAAGACGGGGAAGAATCCCGCCTCCGCCGCGGCGACCGCGGACCATGCGCAGCTGGCCACGTACCAGATCGCGCTGGCCACGGGTGCGGTCGAGGGTGAACCGGCGGGCGATCCCGGTGGTGGTCGCCTGGTGTACGTCGCGAAGGGGCACCGCAGCACCGGAGCCACGCAGCGGACGCAGCCGCCGTTGTCGGGCGAGACGCTCGAGCAATGGCGTGACGTGGTGGTCGACGCTGCTCGCGCGACCCGTGGGCCGGTCTTCGAGGCTCGCGTGAACGACGGATGTCGGCACTGCCCGATAGCGTCGTCGTGTCCGGCTCAGGACAAGGGACGGCAGGTCACGGAGGGGTGAGTACGACGACGATCGACGATGCCGACGGGGCTCGTGTCAGCCCGGCGGAGCTGGCGTTCGCGCTGGGTCAGAATCGGCCGACGGACGAGCAGTCGAGCATCATCGCCGCTCCTCGCGGTCCACTGCTCGTGGTGGCCGGCGCGGGTGCCGGCAAGACGGAGACGATGGCTGCGCGGGTGGTCTGGATGGTCGCCAACGGCCTGGTCCGTCCGGAGGAGGTGCTGGGGCTGACCTTCACGCGCAAGGCTGCGCAGCAACTGACGTCCCGGATCAGGCAGCGGCTCGCGAGACTCGCGGGATCGGATCTGATCCGTCGGCTGGATCCCTCGGGAGAGCTTCGCCGCACCGTCGCCTCGGGCGAGCCCGAGGTGAGCACCTACCACTCGTACGCGGGCAGACTTCTCGACCGCCACGGGATGGTTCTGCCGCTGGAACCGTCCACCACTCTGGTCTCCGAGACGGAACTGTGGCAGTTGGCGCATCGCGTCGTCGCCGGCTGGGACGGTGACATCCCGCTCGACCGGACTCCGGCGTCGATCACCGAATCCGTCCTGGCTCTGTCCGGGCAACTGGCGGAGCATCTGGTCGAGCCGTCCGACCTCCTCGAAGCACACACCGAGTTCGAGAAGCTCGTCCACCATCTTCCGCCCGGTCCCGGGCAGAAACAGGGGGGACCGAAGAAGGAACTGCTCAACGTCCTGGCCGTCCAGGAGGACCGGATAGCCCTGCTGCCGTTGGTCGTTCGCCTCCACGAGGTCATGACGCGAGACGGTCTCCTCGACTTCGGCCGCCAGATGTCGCTCGCTGCGCGGGTGGCGGCGGACCATCCCGACGTCGGGCGCGACGAACGCTCTCGCTGCCGCCTCGTTCTGCTGGACGAGTACCAGGACACCGGCCACGCTCAGCGCGTCCTGCTGTCTTCGCTGTTCGGCGGCGCGAAGGATCCGTCGCTGACGGTGACGGCGGTGGGTGATCCGATGCAGTCCATCTACGGCTGGCGTGGTGCGTCCGCCGCCAATCTGCCGAGGTTCGCACACGACTTTCCTCGCACCGCACGGCGTCCGGCGGAGATCGCGCAGCTGTCCACGAGTTGGCGCAACCCGCCGGAGGCGCTGGCACTCGCCAACGCCGTCGCCGCCCCGCTGCGTATGCGAGGTGTCGCGGTGGACGAACTACGCGCGCGGCCGGGCGCCGGCGCGGGCGATGTCCGCCTGGCGCTCACGGAGACGATCGACGACGAGCGGCACTGGATCACCGAGACGATCGTCGAGCAGTATCGCCTCGCACGAGACTCCGGCGTCACACCGCCGACCACCGCGGTGTTGGTGCGGCGCAACGCAGACTCCGGACCGATGGCGGAGATGTTGCGGCGAGCGGGACTGCCCGTCGAGGTCGTCGGACTCGGGGGGTTGCTGCGCACTCCGGAGGTCTCCGACCTCGTCGCGATGTTGCGGCTGGTCAGTGACCCGCTGGCCGGCAGCGCGGCCATGCGCATCCTCACCGGTTCGAGGTGGCAGTTGGGTGCAGCGGATCTGCGCGCGTTGTGGCGACGGGCCCGTGAGATCGCCGCGCATACCGGACGCGGCCGCACCGGTGCCGTCACGGACGCCGACGAACTCGGGCGCGCTCTCGAGGACGGAATGCCCGGTGAGCGTTCCGAGCAGTCGGGCCTCGTGGACGCCATCGCGGATCCGGGCGACGCGTCGCGGTACTCGACGGCCGGCTTCTCTCGCATCTCGGCACTCGGAGGCGAGCTCCATGCGCTGAGAGCCCGCCTGGGCCAACCACTCCCGGACCTCGTGGCCGACGTCGAGCGCGTACTGGGCATCGGAGTCGAAGCGGGGGCGCGGCGGCGGTCCGGTGATGCGGGTGGTCGTGAACACCTCGATGCGTTCGCCGACGTGGTGGCCGAGTACAGCGATCAGCAGACGGCCACTCTCACCGGCCTCCTGACTTTCCTGTCGGCCGCGGACACCGTCGAGGACGGGCTCGCTCCCGGCGAGGTGGACGTCGACCCTCATCGCGTGCAGGTGCTCACGGTCCATGCCGCGAAGGGGCTCGAGTGGGAGATCGTCGCGGTCCCGCACGTCGCGGAGACCGTGTTCCCCTCGACCCGAGCATCCGCGTCGTGGTTGGGATCGGTCGCCGAGCTGCCGCCGTCGCTGCGCGGGGATCGGGCGATCCCGGGCGACGACACCGGGGGAGTCCCCGTGCTCGACCTCGGTGACGTGACCCATCGAGGCGACATCGACACCGCGATCACCGACCACAAGGCGGCTCTCGCACGCCGACGTCTCGAGGAGGACCGCAGGCTCTTCTACGTCGCTCTCACCCGGACCGAGCGCGTGCTCCTGGTGTCGGCGCATCACTGGACACCCGGCGCGTCCTCGCCCAAGGGGCCGTCGGACTTCTTCATGGAGTTGCACGCGACCGTTGCCGGGGACGCCGTCGGTCGGATCGACGAGTGGCAGCCCGCGCCGGAGGACAGCGCCGAGAACCCCTATGCAGCAGTGCGATCGGTGTCACTGTGGCCGGCTGATCCACTCGGCGCACGCCGAGCCGATGTGGATGCCGGGGTCCGCGCCGTCCGCGACGCGTTGGCGGACGATGCCGCCGGGCGGACGCGTGTCGAGGCGCAGGACGAGTCGGCGACTTCCGACGATCCGGACGGATGGGCGCACGATCTGGAATTGTTGCTCGCGGAGCGGTCGGCGGTGACCCGTCCGGGTACGGACGTGGTCGTTCCGAGCACGATGTCGGTCAGCCAGGTGGTGAACTTGGTGGCGGACCCCGATGCCCTCGCGTCCACGCTCCGTCGTCCCGTCCCGTACCCGCCCAATCCGTTGGCCCGGCGCGGTACGGCTTTCCACGCGTGGGTCGAGCGCCGTTTCGGCGCCACCCGCCTGCTGGACCTGGACGAGCTACCCGGTGCCGCAGACGGGGCATCGACCGCCGACGCAGATCTCGAGGAACTCCAGCGGGCGTTCGACGCGTCGCCCTGGGCGCTGCGGAGCCCGATCGAGGTGGAGGTGCCCTTCGAGACGTCCGTGGGTGGAGTGGTGCTTCGCGGGCGCATGGACGCCGTGTTCGCCGATTCCGACGGCGGATGGACGGTGGTGGACTGGAAGACGGGCGCTCAACCCACCCCGGCCGAGGAGGCTGCGGTGTCGATCCAGCTCGCGGCGTACCGCCTGGCCTGGGCGGAACTGATGTCCGCGACACGCGGGGATCCGGTTCCGCTCGAGCAGGTTCGCGCCGCGTTCCACTACGTCCGTTCCGGCGTCACGGTCGCACCGTCAGACCTCGCCGATGCGGAACAGCTCTCGCTGCTGATCTCGAGTGCCGGCCACGATGCCTCGGCGCCGTGACAGCAGCGCGTCACCGTGCGTCCCGGTACACCTTCCACGCCTGCATGATCAGCGGGATCTGTAGCGGAAGTCGTGCGACGACACCCGCTTTCATCGCAGTGGAGGTCTTGTCACTCGACAACCAGGACATGGCCATCTGCACGTTCGCCGGGAACACCGCGACGAAGAACGCGGCGGCGACGGCGCCCGAGACGCGGCGAGTACGCGGGACGGCGAGTCCCGCAGCCAAACCGAGCTCGGCGACACCGGAGACGTAGGTGTAGGTCCGGGGGGACCCGGGGAGAACGTGCGGCACCTGCGAATCGAAGGGCGCCGGTGTGACGAAGTGCAGAACCCCGGCACCACCGAGGAGCACGGCGAGGCGGGCCGCCGCAGCATCCGCTGCCTTCGTGCGAGGAGAACGCAGAACGGAATCGAGCAGCGGCAGGTTCGGGAGCGTCATGGACGCAGCCTGCACGACGACGGCGTCCGTGCCAAGCGGACCATGCCGTCCGCGCGTCCACGTCGTGCGCTCCGTTACAGTCACGTCAGTCGATGTGGACCGGGTCGACGGACGACGAACGACGAACGAGGACGACTCATGGCGGGACGGTTGCGCAGGCGGCTGCAGAACACCGACGCCGGACTCACCGACCGTCCGGACTTCGCGCTGGTGGGTGTCCTGCGCATACCGGAATTCGAGCAGAGTCCGTGGCGCGCGATCTACCGGCGCATCCTGATCGCGCTGGCCACTCTGTTCCTGGCCGCCATGGTCGTCTACGTCGACAGGGACGGTTACGCCGACAACCAGGACAATCAGCTCTCGTTCCTGGACGCGTTCTATTACACGACAGTGTCGTTGTCCACCACCGGGTACGGAGACATCGCACCCATCACGCCGTCGGCGCGCCTGGTCAACATTCTGGTCATCACACCGCTGCGCATCTTCTTCCTGATCCTGCTCGTCGGAACCACCCTGTCAGTCCTCACCGAACGTTCACGTCAGGCGTTCAAGATTCAGCGATGGAGGCGCAGCGTGCGCAATCACACCGTGGTCGTCGGGTACGGCACGAAGGGTCGCACCGCGATCGCCGCCATGTTGGGCGACGGGGTGTCCGCATCCGACATCGTCGTCGTCGACACCGATCAGTCGTCGCTCGAAGCGGCCGCCAATCTCGGACTCGTCACCGTGTTCGGTTCGGCAACCCGCTCGGACGTCCTGCGACTGACCGGCGCTCAGTACGCCGCGTCGATCATCGTCGCCACCAATCGTGACGACACCGCCGTGCTGGTGACACTCACAGCGCGCGAACTCGCGCCGAAGGCGAAGATCGTGGCGGCGGTACGCGAAGCGGAGAACGTGCATCTCCTGCGACAGTCCGGCGCCGACTCCGTCGTGGTCTCCTCGGAGACTGCGGGACGACTGCTCGGAATCGCCACGACGACGCCGAGCGTGGTCGAGATGATGGAGGACCTGCTCACCCCTGAGGCCGGTTTCGCCATCGCCGAGCGAGAGGTCGAGAGGGACGAGGTCGGCGGGTCGCCGCGTCACCTGTCCGACATCGTCCTGGGCGTGGTGCGCGACGGACGGCTCGTCCGTGTCGGCACGCCCGAGGTCGACGCCATCGAGGCAGAGGACAGACTGCTCTACATCCGCCGCGTCTCGAACTGAGCTCGTACCCGGTCCGGCGAGGCCGTCGCCGATCAGTAGGGTCGTGAGGTGTCCTTCAGACTTCGCTCCGAACCCATGCTGTCGCGCTCACCCATCGATCGTGCCGAGGAACTTCGCCGCGACGATGCAGCACTCGCCGCGGGGTGGCCGACTGCCTCTGTTCTGCGCGTCGACGCCCACGGCCGCGTTCCCGTCGAGAACGGCCGCGTAGCACTGGTGCCCGCAGCCGAGGTGGGAGAGTCGTCGCCGGCGGACGCGGTTTTCCTCGGAATCGTCGACGATCGCCACGTCTGGGCGGTGCCGGTGTCCGAACTGTCCGGCGAGGTCACCGATCTCCGGTCGTTCGGCGATGTGCTGACGGAATCGTCCGCGGGACTCGTCGTCACCGCGGTGGCGCTGCTGAATTGGCATCGTGCAGCCGCGTTCAGTGCGCGTGACGGCTCACCGACAGTTCCGGCCGCGGCGGGATGGTCACGCGTCAGCACATCGACGGGACACGAGGAGTGGCCCCGGTCGGATCCGGCGATCATCGTGCTCGTGCACGACGGTGCGGACAGCGTCCTGTTGGCTCGACAGCCCGTGTGGCCGGAGCGTCGCATGTCCGTGCTTGCCGGCTTCGTGGAGGCGGGCGAATCCTTGGAGACCTGCGTGGCGCGAGAGGTGCACGAAGAAGTCGGTCTCACCGTGTCCGACATCACGTACCTCGGTAGTCAGCCGTGGCCTTTTCCTCGATCGGTGATGATCGGATTCGCCGCTCGCGCCGACATCGACGAACCGCTGTCGTTCAACGACGGAGAGATCGCCGAGGCCCGATGGTTCAGCCGCGACGAAGTACGTACCGCGCTGGCTGCGGGGGACTGGAGCGCGTCCGAGGACGCGCCGCTCCTGCTGCCCGGATCCATCTCGATCGCTCGCGCGATGCTCGAATCCTGGGTCGCCGCGACGTGATCGCGGCGGTCCCGGGACCGAGCGACTGGCGGATCGTCAGAGGCCGATAGCCTTCTTGACCTGCGCCAAGCTCGGGTTGGTGGCGGTGGATCCGTCGGCGAACTTCAGGGTGGGAACCACGTGGTTGCCCCCGTTGACGCTTCCGACGAACTCGGCCGACGCCGGATCCTTCTCGATGTCGATCTCGGTGTAGGCGATGCCGTTCTCGTCCAGCTGCGTCTTGAGTCGACGGCAGTATCCGCACCAGGTAGTGGAGTACATGGTCACGGCGGGTGCGTGTGTGTCGTTCTGCTGTCCTGTAGTCACAGCGAGGTCAACGTGCAGTCGTGCCCGGTTTGTTCCGGGGTGCCGGTGTTCGGCGTGACTCGGCGGGTGCAGCGGGAGTGTCGGTGCGGGCTGACATGATGGACTCGTGAAGGACAGTGACGCGGTGGTGGGACTCGACCCGGAACAAGCGGCCGCTGTTCTCGCTCCCCGTGGTCCCGTCTGCGTGCTGGCCGGCGCGGGTACGGGCAAGACCCGGACGATCACTCGACGCATCGCTCATCTGATCGCCGACGGGCACGTCAAGCCCGGCCAGGTCCTCGCCGTGACGTTCACGGCCCGCGCTGCGGGCGAGATGCGTGAGCGTCTCCGGAGCCTGGGCATCCACGGTTCCGAGGGGCAGGTCCAGGCTCGAACGTTCCACGCTGCATCCATGCGCCAGCTCAAGTACTTCTGGCCGCAGGTCGTCGGCAACACCGACTGGCGATTGCTCGACCGTAAGTTCGGCATCGTCGGGCAGGCCGCGTCGGCGGCGGGTGCATCGACGTCGACGGACAGTGTGCGGGACCTCGCGGGAGAGATCGAGTGGGCGAAGGCGTCCCTCGTCGCGCCGGAGGACTACGCCGCCACGGCAGCGCGCCTGCACCGCGACACTCCGACCGACGCGGACCGGGTGGCCGCGGTGTACGAGGGGTACGAGCAACTCAAGAACCGTGATCCCGATGCGGTCCTCCTCGACTTCGACGACCTCCTGCTGCACACGGCCGCTGCGCTCGAGAACAGTCCGGCTGTGGCGCAGGAGTTCCGTGAGCGCTACCGCTGCTTCGTGGTGGACGAATACCAGGACGTGACGCCGCTCCAGCAACGAGTGCTCGATGCGTGGCTGGGGGACCGGGACGACCTCACGGTGGTCGGTGACGCCAACCAGACGATCTACTCCTTCACCGGTGCGTCGCCCCGCTTCCTGCTCGACTTCTCGCGCCGGTTCCCCGATGCCACCGTCGTCAGGCTCGAGCGTGACTATCGGTCGACGCCCCAGGTGGTCGGTTTGGCCAACAAGGTCATCGGTGCGGCGAAGGGTCGTATCGCGGGTACCCGGCTGCAGCTGATCGGCCAGCGACCGGCGGGTCCCGAGCCGACGTTCGTCGAGTACGACGACGAGGTGTCCGAGGCTGCCGGCGTCGCCAGGACGGTGCAGCGCCTGATCCGGACCGGGACGCGCCCGTCGGAGATCGCGGTGCTGTACCGCATCAATGCCCACTCCGAGGCGCACGAGAAAGCGCTGACGGATCTGGCTGTGCCGTACCAGGTTCGAGGTGGTGAGAGCTTCTTCCAGCGGCAGGACGTGCGGTCGGCCATCGCCGCCGTGCGCACCAGTGCGGCCAGGGACGATCTCCCCGACGACGCTCGATCGGGCGCCGGACTGCCGCGCTTGATGGAAGCGGTTCTGGCACCGCTGGGTCTCGGCGCGACCGAACCGAACGGTGCGCAGGCGCGGGAGAAGTGGGCCGCCTTGCGGGCGTTGGTCACGCTCACCGAAGACCTGGTCGTTCAGGTACCGGACCTGGATCTCGACGGCCTGCTGCGGGAATTCGCCGCGCGCGCCGAGGCGCGTCACCCTCCGGTGGTCGAAGGAGTGACTCTTGCGTCGCTGCACGCGGCGAAGGGTCTCGAGTGGGACGCCGTCTTCCTGGTAGGTCTCACCGACGGCACGTTGCCGATCAGTCATGCTCTCGGAGACAGCAATTCGGCTCCCGACGAGGCAGCGGTCGAGGAGGAGCGGCGCCTGCTGTACGTGGGCGTCACCCGTGCGCGCGAACATCTCGAGTTGTCGTGGGCCCTCGCGCGCAACGAGGGCGGACGTAAATCACGACGGCGGTCTCGCTTCCTCGTGGATCTGGTCCCGGATTCGTCCCCGGCATCGCGCATCGCGGCCCCCACCGTGAACAAGAAACGTCCTGTCTGCCGGGTGTGCGGCAAACAGGTCATCGGGACCGTCGCCACGATGCTCGGTCGATGCGAGAACTGCCCGTCGGACGTGGACATCCCGTTGCTCGAATCGCTGCGGACATGGAGATCGGAAACCTCGAAGGCACTGAAGGTCCCGGCGTACGTGGTGTTCAGTGACAACACGCTGACCGCGATCGCGGAGCAGCGTCCGCGCGACGACAGAGGCCTGGTCGCCATCCCGGGTATCGGTGCGAAGAAGCTGGAACGGTTCGGAGCCGACGTCCTGGCTCTTGTCGATGCTCGACTCTCTGCGAGCGACTGACTGCATCACCGCAGGTAGAAAAAAGGTTGTGCCGAATTCGGTCGCCGCTTACTGTGTGTTTCGTACCCGATCGAATTCGACTGTCCGGCGAAGGAGGTGTCACCCGTGAAGATCTTCCAGAAATCAGCACTGGCCCCGAACGCTGCATTGTGCATGCCGCAGAATGCGTCGCCGTTCGCCGCCCGGACGTCGGAATACAGCCCCGTTCTGTCCGCTGTGGGTGGGGCACTGGTTGCCCGCCGTCATCGCGGACGCCGGACGCAGAGTGAATTCGTGAGTATCGGTGCTCGTCGGGAGAGATCTCGATAGGCACCACACAGCTTTCCTGACCGGAGGCCACGGATTCGCATACGCGATCCGTGGCCTTCGTCGTAGGAGAACCCTTCGACTTTCGTTCACGGACTTCGCAGTCACCGCACACATCATCACCGTGAAACGACGTAGAAGAGGAGAACGACGTGTCACCCGCAGCTACTCGGACGACATGCCGCACAGACAGTGTCGCGCTCGATCAGCCGACCATGGACCGTACCGACATCACCGAGCTCGCCACGCAATTGCCCTGCCGCCGTGCGGATCCCGACCTGTGGTTCGCCGAGTCACCGGACAGGCTCGAACGCGCCAAGCAGCTCTGCGCGCACTGCCCCATCCGATCGGGGTGTCTCGACGCGGCACTCGACCGGGCGGAGCCCTGGGGTGTGTGGGGCGGCGAGATCTTCGATCAGGGAGTTGTCATCGCTCGCAAGCGTTCTCGCGGACGCCCGCGCAAGAACGCGGTAGCTCCCACCCCGGCCGTCGTCTGCGCATGACGGCGGCAGGGGTGGGGCTCCACTACTCGACGAAACCGGGCATCCATTCGGTGAGGATGGCCATGTACGGAGCATTCGCGTCCAGTTGGGCGCAGATTCCGACGGACCCGAGCAGGACTCGGAAGATGACCGCGTACCGGGGAGGGAGGTTCAACGATCGCGCGGTGCGGAACTGGGGGCCGCTGAAGTCGGCAGCCTTACCGGCGGTGCCCTGCAACCACTTCCGCGTGAAGTGGAACGACTCGGTCTTGATGGGATCGGTGAACGGACGCAGGTAGTCGGCGATCTCCTGCTCGGTCACCTCGCGCCCGGGAATGACGAATCCGTTCTCCTTGAGCAGTTCGGTGAGCTCGTCGAACTTCTCGTCGCGTGACAGTCTGACCATCCGACCCAGCTCGGGCGGGAGTCCGTTGGGCAGAGTCAGGCACGCACCGTAATCGATGACACCGAGTCGACCGTCGTCGAGAAGCTTGAAGTTTCCGGGGTGCGGGTCCCCGTGGATACGTCCGACCCTGGCAGCGGATTCGAAGTGGAACCGGGCCAGATTCTCGCCCGCCGCATTGCGCTGGTCGACGGTTCCGCTCGCGATGATGGACGACATCGACGTCCCGTGCATCCACTCGGAGATGACGACCTTCGGGGAACTGGCGACCACGCGCGGCACCGCGAAGCGCTCGTCACCGTCGTAGACCTTCGCGAAGGCACGCTGATTCTCGCCCTCGATGCGGTAATCCAGCTCTTCCTCGGTCCGCGCCGACATCTCGTCCAGAACTGCCTTGACGTCGGTGCCCGGGACGATCGTGCCCAGGATGCCGACGAAGCGGGACAGTGTCTTCAGATCCGCGCGCAGGGCCTCGTCGGCCCCCGGGTACTGGATCTTCACGGCCACGTCGCGACCGTCCGACCATGTCGCTCGGTGCACCTGTCCGATGCTGGCCGATGCGGTGGCCGTGTCGTCGAACTCGGTGATACGCGAACGCCACCCGGTTCCCAGCTGCTGATCCATGACGCGGTGCACTGTCGAGACGGGCATCGGCGGAGCCTCGGCCTGCAGTTTGGTCAGAGCTTCGCGGTAGGGCTCGGCCATCTCGTCCGGAACGGCGGCCTCCATGACGCTGAGGGCCTGCCCCAACTTCATGGCCCCGCCCTTCAGCTCACCGAGAACCGCGAACATCTGCTGCGCAGCCTTCGCGCTGAGCTCGGCGTCGATCTCGGCGCGATTTCCGCCTGCGAGCTTGCGCCCGAATCCCATGGCTGCTCGGCCGGCCATCCCGATGGGGATGCTTGCCATCTTGGCGGTCCGTGCGGAACTCCTGCGGGGGATGTCGGGCATGCCTCCATCATGTCTGACGTTTCGCCGATGCGCCGCGACCGGTCCTGCGGGCGACACGGTCGGTGACACCTCACATCGGATTCGGCTTCTCACCGTCGTCCGCAACTGCACAGTGGGTGCCTCGTCCACCGGCGTCGGCGGGCCGTCGCCGCCCGGGTGTCCACCTCGATGCTGTGGCCGATCGTCGCGGGCGCGGGGGATTCCGCGTGAGCCTCCGTGAATTGGATCACCTGTGCGGCGGCGAACGCTGCCGTCGCCGTGACGGTCGGGCCCGATGCCGACCCGATGCTGCCGAGCAGTTGGGCTGCCAGGTGAGGCCACTCGCGGTCGTAGTCGCAGCGGGTCAACTCGACGCATTCCAGGCACGGCGTGTGGCCCGGTAGGACGAGCGGTCCGACGACGCCGGTTCCGTCGCGTGATCGGACAGGAAGGTGAGCGATCCCGTACGTCATCAGTGCTCGGGCGACTTCCGGGGCGCACACCACCGAATCGGCGACGACGACGCAGTCGAACTCGGCATGGTCGCGGGGGAGTGTCACGTGCCGTCGAGCAACCCTGCAACCAGATGACAGGCCTATCGCGACGGCGTCGGCAAGTGGACCGCGGCCCAGGACCAGGACGGCCGCGATGCGGGTCGGCGACGGACGCCGACGTTCCACGATGCCGAACCTCTCGAGCTCCGCCAGGATCTCGGTCAACACGGACGCATCCACGCCGAGTTCCGACGCGGACCAGTAGATCTCCGGAATCGACCGGCGTCCGTCCATGGAACGCAGCACGGATGCCATGACCGACGCGCTCACTCCGGCGGGTGGTTCCAGCACGAAACGCGCATCGGGATGCCATCCGACCTGCAGCGTCCCGTCCCGTCTAGGGAGCAATGTCAGGGAGTCGTTCACGAACGGCACACCGTCCCGGCGCGCTCGTGCTGTCACCGTCTCGGGCGCGGGTGACGAGTCTGATTCGGCCACAGCATCGGTCATGGACCCGACGATGACAGGCAGGCTCGGTCGGTGCGTCTCGGACGGACGACGTTATCCACAGGCTGCAACCCCGTGACCTGGCCTTACCGGGTCCGCGAACCCGGAAAGGCCAGGTCGGGACATCAGGCAGGCGCGGGCCCGTTCTCGTCGTCGCCCTCGGCCTTCTCGGCAGCACGCTTGCGCTCGAACTCCTCGAGCTGGGCGATGGGATCGTCGAACGTTCCGGTGTCGCCGCCGACCATCCGGTCGACGAACGACGAGGGCTCGTCGAGGTCCGAGGCGTCGGGGAGCAGGTCGGGGTGTGCCCACACGCCGTCGCGGCCTTCGATGCCCGCGGTCTCGGTCAACGTGCGCCACAGGTTCGACGCCTCGCGTACCTTGCGGGGACGCAGCTCGAGTCCGACGAGGGTGGCGAACGTCTGCTCGGCGGGTCCGCCGGATGCACGGCGCCGCCGCATCGTCTCCGACAGCGCGGATGCGCCGGGAAGACGCTCCCCGAGGGCAGAGGTGACGACTGTGTCGACCCACCCCTCGACGAGCGCCAACAACGTCTCGAGACGTTCCAGTGCGGCTTTCTGTTCGGGCGTGGTCTGCGGCTCGAATGCACCTTGCTGAAGGATCTTCTCCAGCTGGCTGGGATCGGTGAGTGCCGACGGATCGATGCCACGAGCAGCGTCCTCGATGGCACCGAAATCCATGCGGATGCCGCGCGCGTATTCCTCGACGGTGGCGAGGACGCGCTGGCGCAACCACGGCACGTGGGAGTACAGACGGTGGTGAGCCACCTCGCGGGCGGCGAGGAAGACCACGACCTCGCGTTCGGGGAGCTCGGTGCCCTCGCTGAACGCGGCCACGGCCGACGGGAGAAGCGCCGCGGTGTCGGACGGTCCGAGCGGGAGCCCGATGTCGGTCGAGGTCAACACCTCTTTCGCCAGCTGGCCCAGCGCCTGCCCCAGCTGCGAGCCGAAGGCCATCCCGCCCATCTGACCGAGCATGCCGATCATCGGGCCGACCATCTGCTGAGCTTCCGGCGGCAGCGCGGACGTCCACATGCCGGAGATCTGCTCGGCGACCGGGTCGCACAACCGCTTCCAGGTGTCCAGAGTGTTGGTCAGCCACTCCTCGGGCGTCCATGCCTCGGTGCGCTTCGCGCCGGCCGGGAGGATGGTCGCCTCGTTCAGCCACTGCTCGGCCAGGTGAGCAGCGTCGACGATGGCGGTCCGGGATCCCTCACGAACGGGCGTGCTGGATCCGATCTGCTGCAGTGCCAGCTTGCGGGCGACGTCGTAGTTCACGGGGCCGCTCGCGCCACCGGTCCCCATGCCGCTGAACATCTGCCCCATCTGCGTGAACATCTGGCCCAGCGCGGCCGGGTCGAAGCCTTCCGCGCCGAATCCGAACGCGCCCCCACCGCCCCCGGGCGTACCGGGACCGCCACCGGACCCCTTGTCCTTGTCGGGGTCGTCGTCGGAGTTGGAGAATCCGAAAGGGCTGTTACTCATGCCTCAACGGTACAAGCCCGGCAGTGGTTCTACAGGGTCGCGCGGTGCGCCGAGCGCGAACACCGTGACGGTGATGTCCGAGCCGTTCTCTAGTGTGGTGACGTGAATCGACGGATCGCGACGCTGCTGGTCGCACTGCTCCCGGTACTCGTGCTCGGTGTCCTCGGATCCGCTGTCACGGTGCCGTTCGCCGCCCTGGGCCCGGGCCCCACGTTCAACACCCTCGGCGAGGTGGACGGGAAGCCGGTCGTCGACATCGAGGGTGATGTCGGCGGGACGGGTGTCGACGAGCCCTCCGGCAACCTGAACATGACGACCGTCGCGGTCCGGGACGAACTGACCGTGTTCGACGCGCTGGGCCTGTGGCTCAGCGGCCGTCAGGGTCTCGTTCCGCGCGACCAGATCTACCCTCCCGATCAGAGCCGGGAGGACGTCGAGAGCGCGAATCAGGCCGATTTCGCACAGTCGGAGGACAGCGCCGAACTTGCCGCACTGAACCACCTGGGCCTCCCGACATCCCTGTCCGTCTCGCAGGTGGGTGACGACGGTCCGGCGACCGGCATCCTGCAGGAGGGTGACCGCATCACGGCGATCGACGGCACTCCTGTCTCAACCGTGGCCGACGTCCAGAAGGCAGTCGGGGCCGCCACACCGGGCGAGGCGGTGTCGATCGACGTGACCCGAGACGGGACTCCCGCCACGGAGTCCGTGACGGTGGCGGCCAGACCGGACGATGCACAGCGCGGGTACCTGGGCATCACGCCGGAAGAGACCCCCGATGTGCCGTTCACGGTCCAGTTCAACCTGGCCGACGTGGGCGGCCCGTCGGCAGGCCTGATGTTCTCGCTGGCCGTCGTCGACAAGCTCGGTCCGGGTGACCTCAGCGGAGGACAGTTCGTCGCCGGCACCGGCACCATCGACGCTGACGGAGAAGTCGGACCCATCGGCGGTATCCCGTACAAGCTGGTCGCTGCACGGGAGGCCGGCGCGACAATCTTCCTGGTCCCCGCCGACAACTGCGCCGAAGCGCTGACTCGCGCCCCCGACGGTCTGCGACTGGTCCGCGTGACCAGCCTCGACGACGCCATCGACTCGCTCGACTCGCTGACGTCCGGCGGCGATGCGCCGAGTTGCTCCTGACCGTCAGAAGTCGTCGTCCTCGACGGCGTCGAGGGTGGCGTGCAGAGCCGCGATGACGTTGGGGGCGAGGTTCTCGTAGGTCAACAGTTCCGGAGGATCACCGAAGCCGTCGTCCTCCTCGTCGGGACGTAACTGCAGCAGAGCTATCGACGGCCCGTCCCGCAGGACAGCGACGATGAGGCGTCCGTCCCGGCGCTCGGGATGCTCCTCGGCAGCCAGTCGTGCTGCCTGATCCGCTGCGTCACGGTCCGCGAGCAACGGCGCGAGCGCGCTGTCGAGGTCGGACTCGGCGTCCGGGGGCAGCACGACGATCTCCTGGACGAGAGCGCACCCCGCCACGGAGGCAGGCCATGTCGTCGTCCCCAGGAACTCGTCGAGAGCGTGCGACCCGCCGGCCACATCCGCCGGGAGGCGCTCCTGCGCAACGGGGGTGAGTTCGGTGCCGTCCTCGAGCTGGTCGAGCAGGCTGGGCTCGGCGGCGGCCAGATCGGCCGTCGGGACGAGCGCGAACAGCTGCGGTCGCTGATCCCACCCGCCGGCATCGACGTAGTCGACGACTTCCCGCACACTGCGCACGAGGGCACGTTCGGCCTGTGCGTCACCCGATTCGGGGTCGAACCACTCGCTTTCGGTCACGATGCATACCTGTTTCCGCTCACGCGTCCATCCTTGCACCGACCGCTAGAGTCATGGTCGTCGCCACGGCTCGGACAGTCTTCGTCCGCGGCATACGTACAGTGGTCGAAAACGGACATGCGATGTCGTCACGGTGGTGTCACGGGGCGAACGCGCGGGAAACATGGAGTGTGGCACGTGGGTATGAGGCAACCGACCGGCTTACCGTCGTTGTCGAGGCGAAGTCGAACTTTGCTGGTCCTGGCGCTGGTACTCGCCGCGTTGTTGCTCATCGGCCCGCGGCTGGTGGACACGTACACGGACTGGCTCTGGTTCGGAGAGGTCGGCTTCCGGAACGTCTTCACGACGGTTCTGCTGACCAGGTCGATCACGTTCCTCGTGGTCGCGGTGATCGTCGGCGGCACGGTGTTCGCCGCCCTGACCGTGGCGTACCGGTCGCGTCCGGTGTTCGTCCCCACCGCAGGACCCAACGACCCGATCGCCCGTTACCGCACGACGGTGATGACGCGGCTGCGGATCTTCGGCATCGGTATCCCGGTCGTCGTCGGTTTGCTGTCCGGCCTTGTCGCACAGGGCAACTGGGTCACCGTGCAGATGTTCCTGCACGGCGGTTCGTTCGGGGTGCAGGACCCGCAGTTCGGGCTCGACGTGGGCTTCTACGCCTTCGACCTTCCGTTCTACCGCTCCATCCTGAACTGGCTGTTCGTCGCCGTCGTGCTGGCGTTCTTCGCCGCCTTGGTGACGCACTACATCTTCGGCGGCCTGCGTCTCAGCGGCCGCGAAGGTGCGCTGACGCGCTCGGCGCGCATCGAACTCGCCGTCCTCGCAGGCACGTTCGTCGTCCTGAAGGCCGTGGCGTACTGGTTCGACCGGTACGCGTTGCTGTCGAGCAGTCGTAAGGAACCCACGTTCACGGGTCCCGGCTTCACCGACATCAACGCCGTTCTGCCTGCGAAGCTGATCCTCCTCGCCATCGCCGTCATCTGTGCGGGTGCGTTCTTCGCGGCGATCTTCCTGCGCGACCTCCGCATTCCCGCTCTCGCGACCGCGTTGCTGGTCCTGTCCTCGATCCTGGTCGGCGCCGTCTGGCCGCTGGTCGTCGAGCAGTTCTCGGTGCGCCCCAACGCTGCCGACAAGGAGCGGACGTACATCGAGCGGAACATCGAGGCGACGCGTGCCGCCTACGGCATCACCGACGACACGGTGACGTACGAGGACTACTCGGGAGACGGGACCGCATCGCCCCGCGATGTCCCGGCGGACCAGACGACTATTGCCAACACTCGTCTGCTGGACCCGAACGTTCTCTCGCGCACCTTCACCCAGCAGCAGCAGCTGAAGAACTTCTACGGGTTCCCGGCGACGCTGGACGTCGACCGCTACGAGATCGACGGACAGTTGCAGGACTACATCGTCGCGGCTCGTGAGCTGTCGCCGAACAGCCTGACCGGCAACCAGACCGACTGGATCAACCGCCACACCGTGTACACGCACGGCAACGGGTTCGTCGCAGCACCGGCCAACCGCGTCAACGCGGCTGTGCAGGAGGGCACCGACACCGAGTCGAACAGCAACTCGGGTTACCCGATCTACACGGTCAGCGACCTCGCGTCGCAGGCAGCGGCCGACCAGGTCATCCCCGTCGAGCAGCCCCGCATCTACTACGGCGAGGTCATCGCGTCGTCCAATCCCGACTACGCCATCGTGGGCGGTGGGCAGGACCAGGGTGGTCGCGAGTACGACACCGACAGTTCGCGCTACACCTACACCGGCTCGGGCGGTGTCGGCATCGGCAACTGGTTCAACCGACTGGCTTTCGCCGCGAAGTACACCGAGCGCAACATCCTGTTCTCGGGTGCCATCGGCGACGATTCGAAGATCATCTTCAACCGCGATCCGCGTGAGCGTGTCCAGAAGGTCGCTCCGTGGCTGACCGCGGACGGCAACTCCTACCCGGCGGTGGTCGGCGGCAAGATCGTCTGGATCGTCGACGCGTACACCACCCTAGACCAGTACCCGTACGCGCAGCGCAGTTCGCTCGAGGGGCTCGTGCAGGACAGTGTCGACGCCAACACCGGTCGGCTCCTCCCACGTGACGAGGTGTCGTACATCCGCAACTCGGTCAAGGCGACGGTCGACGCGTACGACGGCTCGGTGAACCTCTACCAGGTCGACGACAACGATCCGGTCCTCGCCGCATGGATGGGCGCTTTCCCGGGTGCCGTGCAGCCCGAGTCGGCCATCAGCGACGAATTGCGTCAGCACTTCCGTTACCCCGAGGACCTGTTCAAGGTCCAGCGCGAGATGTTGGCCAAGTACCACGTCAACGATCCCGGAGAGTTCTTCACCAACAACGCGTTCTGGTCCGTTCCCAGCGACCCGACCGTCGAGGGTGGGACCAACCTCAACCAGCCTCCGTACTACGTGCTGATCGGTGATCCGGACACCGGGCAACCGTCGTTCAGGCTGACGAGCGCCATGGTCGGCTTCAACCGAGAGTTGTTGTCCGCGTACATCTCCGTGCGGTCGGATCCGGAGAATTACGGCCAGTTCACGGTTCTGCAGTTGCCCACGGCGACACAGACTCAGGGCCCCCAGCAGGCGCAGAACTCGATGACGTCCGACACGCGTGTGGCGTCGGACAGAACCCTGTTGCAGCAGTCGAACCGCATCCAGTACGGCAACCTGCTGACGTTGCCCATCGCCAACGGCGGGATCCTGTACGTCGAGCCGCTCTACACCGAGCGCAACACGACGAACACCTCGACGTTCCCGCAGTTGTCCCGCGTCCTCGTGAGCTATCGCGAGCCGGGTGCGGGAGGCGGTGTGCGCGTGGGATATTCGGCCACGCTGGCTGGAGCGCTGACGCAGGTGTTCGACACCGGCACGGGTTCGGTGGCCACAGCACCCGGTGGTGAAGCTACGGAGCCTCAGCCCGACAACGGGTCGACCCAGACCACGCCGGCGCCCACCGAGGGTTCGACGACTCCGGCACCGACCACTCCGGCCCAGCCTGCACCTGCCGACAGGAACGCAGCGGTGACCAATCTGAACAGTGCTCTCGCTGCCGTGCGTACGGCCCAGCAGTCGGGCGACTTCGCTCAGCTGGGCACGGCGTTCGACAACCTGCAGCGTGCGATCGACCAGTACAACAGCACCGGCGGATAGTCGCCCCTGCTCTCGCGACGCCCCGCCCTCGACTCATGAGGGCGGGGCGTTGCTGTGTGGTGGCTCGGCAGGTGTGCACCCGGTGTGGTGGGCGCACACCCTCTGCAGTGGGCTGCTGGGGGTGTGCGGTTGGTGGTGGCGGTGTGCGCACCTCATGCAGCACCGGTGCGTAGTGGTTCGACGAGATGCACCTCTGCTGCCTGGGGAGTGGACACCCCTTCTGGTGAGCGCACACCCCTTCTGGTGGGCGCACACCCTTTTCAGTCGGCTGCTGGGGGTGTGCGGTTCATGCTGAGGGTGTGTACACCCCGTGCAGCACGCGGGTGCGGTGCGCGAGCAGCACGGGTCGCTGTGGCCGGGGGCCCAGCGCACACCCGTTGTGGTGACCGCACACCCTCTATAGCCGGCTGCTGGGGGTGTGCGGTTCGCATCGATGGTGTGCGCACCCCGTGCAGCACCGGTGCGAGCAACACTCGCGCCGTGGCCCGGCCCAGCGCACACCCGTTGTGGTGACTGCACACCCTCTCCAGTCGGCCGCAAAGCGTGTGCGGTTCGCAGATGGGGTGTGTGCACCCGTTTCAGCACGGGTGCGCAGGCGCGAACAGCACCGCCGCCTGGGCGCCAGCAGCCTGCGTCACTGTGGCCTGGCCGAGTGCACACCCGTTGTGGTGACTGCACACCCTTTCCAGTCGGCTGCTAGGGGTGTGCGGTTCGCGTTGATGGTGTGCGCACCCCGTGCAGCACCGGTGCGAGCGGCACGCGTCGTCATGGCCTGGCCCAGTGCACACCCTTCGTGGTGACCGCACACCCTCTCCAGCCGGCTACGAGGGGTGTGCGGTTCATGCTGAGGGTGTGCGCACCTCGTGCAGCATCGGTGCGAGCAACACGCGCGCTGTGGCCTGGCCGAGTGCACACCTTTCGTGGTGACCGCACACCCTCTCCAGCCGGCTGCCAGGGGTGTGCGGTCACCAGAAGCGGTGCACACCCCCGCGCAGCACCACACCACCCACAGCGCACGAAAGCGGGCGCACCCGATGGGGTGCGCCCGCTTACGGCGATGCTGGGTGGTGCTACTGCGGGAGTGCCGCGAGCACGCCGGAGTTGGCGGCCACGAAGTCCTGGAACTGCTGGCCGACGCCGTACTGGTTCGCCAGGGCTGCGCCCTGCTCGACGACCGACTGGACCGGCGCCGGTGCGGCCGGTGCAGCAGGCGCGGGAGCGGGGGCCGGTGCGGGCGCCTCGGCGGCCGACGTTTTGCCGGACGAGAGGTACTGGCCGCAGACGGGCCACGCGCCGACACCCTGGGTCGCCAGGACGTTCTCGGCGACGCGGACCTGCTCGGCCTTGGAAGCGTTGGATGCGGTGCCGGAGCCACCGTTGGCTGCCCAGGTGCTCTGCGAGAACTGCAGGCCACCGTAGTAGCCGTTACCGGTGTTGATTCCCCAGTTGCCGCCGCTCTCGCACTGTGCGACGCCGTCCCAGTTGTGGGCGGGCGCTGCGGAGGCGGTGCCTGCGCTGAGGACGAGTGGTGCTGCGACGACCGCGCCGGTGACGGCGGCCCATCCGAGTGCGCGGGTGGTGAAGTTACGTGCAGTGGTCATGCGGGGTAGATCCTCTCCGCGCTGGTCGACATGAGCGCGCAGGCATGTGCAGCCTGCGTGGTCCGCTCTGTCCCTGCCCCCGTCGATTCGGGTCTCCGATCCCGCGGGGCAGAAGAATCCAGCGGCGGGTCGGCCTGGCCCTTGTTGTGGGCCGAGCGCGACGGTAACGGAACGATCACGACGCGTCACCTGGCCGATATGTGAGGTGCGAACCCGTCATCTGGGCGGTTTTGTGAGATCTCCGCAGGTCACGGTTGATATGTACCCGTCTGTGTTCACTTCGTGACCGCTTCGTTATGTGAGGGGGAACACCGCGGAAATGAGACCCCGGTCACCTCGATACCCCTCGAAAGCAGTCGATGTCGTTGCTCAGCAGGCGATTTGCAATTGGCCGATGCCGTCCGGTAACTTCTTGTTCAGCAAGAACGCAGTACAGCTTGCCACGCAGACGGAGTCGAAAGCCTCCTGATGCCGACGCGGGGTGGAGCAGCTCGGTAGCTCGCTGGGCTCATAACCCAGAGGTCGCAGGTTCAAATCCTGTCCCCGCTACCACCACGAGAGGCCCGACAGTCACAGACTGTCGGGCCTCTTGCTTTGTGTCCAGGGCAGCCGATGAAGGGACTGCCCGCGCCGCCCCGACGGGACGGCGCGATGCCCCAGCGGTAGGCCTAGTGGGAGATGTCCGGATCCGCCGATGTCATGCCCGTGCTCGGTGCGTCGTTCTCGTCGACGTCGCCGCCGGCATCCGTACTGCCCTCTGATCCGTCCGTCTCGTCGAGATCGACGGCGTCTGCACCCTCGAGGTGGGTGAGACCCACCTCCGCCTCCGCGACGAGGCCCTTGGCCTTGTCTTCCATCTTCTTCGCCCAGTCCGACATCGTTGTCCTCCTCGTATGCATGCTCCGTCCCGCTCCACCTTGCCAGAGCGTGGTCGTCGGTGGCCGCGGACGACGACAGGCCCGGCACCACGGGTGCCGGGCCTATCGATGGATCAGTGGATCACTTCAGCTGTGCGGACGTCTTTCCCAGAACGCGTCGGGCGACGATCAGCTGCTGGATCTGCTGCGTGCCTTCGAAGATGTCGAGGATCTTCGAGTCGCGCGACCACTTCTCGAGCAGCAGGTGCTCCGAGAAGCCCAGCGTGCCGGCCAGTTCGACGGCCTTCAGCGTGATGTCGGTCGCGCTACGACCGGCCTTGGCCTTGGACATCGACGCCTGGAGCGAGTTGGGCTCCTTGTTGTCGGCCATCCATGCCGCACGCAGAGCCAGCAGGTACGCGGCCTCCCAGTCGGACTCGAGACGGATGTACTCCGCCGCGGCAGCGGACTGGTTGTAGGTCGCAGCGTCGTAGTCGATCTCGACGCCGGCGTCGGTCAGGATCGTGCGGAGCTCTTCGAGAGCAGCGCGCGCGACACCGATAGCCATGCCGGCGACCAGAGGGCGGGTGTTGTCGAACGTCTGCATGACGCCCGCGAATCCCTTGTCCGTGTCCACGTCGGGCGAACCGAGGAGGTTGTCCTTGGGAATGCGGCAGTTGTCCAGCAGCAGGGCTGCGGTGTCGGACGCCTTGATGCCGAGCTTGTGCTCGAGGCGAGCGACGGACAGGCCCGGTGCGTCACGCGGGACGACGAACGACTTGATCGCCGCACGGCCCTTGCTCTTGTCGACGGTGGCCCAGACGACGATGTGCGTCGAGCGCTCGCCGGCGGTGACGTAGATCTTCTCGCCGTTGAGAACCCACTCGTCTCCGTCCAGCACCGCGGTGGTGCTGACAGCAGCCGAGTCGGAGCCGAAGCTGGGCTCGGTGATGGCCATCGAGGCCCATACCTTACCGAAGCGCTCGAGCTGCTCGTCCGTGGCGACGGCCGCGATGGCCGAGTTGCCGAGACCCTGGTACGGGATGGACAGCGTCAGACCGACGTCGCCCCAGCAGGTCTCGATGACGTTGACCAGTGCGGACATGTTGCCGCCGTTGGCATTTGCGGTCTTGCTCGGCTTGGGGCCGTCGGTGCCGGATGCGCGGCCGCCCTTGGCGCCGCCGATCTCGCCACCGGCGTCGCTCATGCCTTCGATCATGGCGGCCATCGTGTCCAGCTCGACCGGGTAGGCGTGCTCCGCCAGGTCGTACTTGCGCGACACGGGGCGCATGATCTCGGCGGCGACCTGGTGTGCCTGGTTGACCGACGCCCTGAGCTTGCGAGGAAGTTCGAGATTGATCATGAGATTTCCTATCGAAAGGGTGGGTGTCGGATCAGATCAGGACGATGCCCTCGGCGACGCCGACGGCTCGGAGGTCGCGGTACCAGCGCTCGACCGGGTGCTCCTTGGTGAATCCGTGCCCACCGAGCAACTGGACTCCGTCGAGACCGATCTTCATGCCCTTGTCGGTGGCCAGACGATGGGCCAACGATGCCTCACGGGCGAACGAGAGGCCCTGCTCGGCGCGCGATGCGCCTCGCTGGACGACCAGACGCAGTCCGTCGAGCTCGATCGCGATGTTGGCCACCATGAAGGCGACGGCCTGACGATGGCTGATCGGCTCACCGAATGCGGTGCGGTCGTTGACGTAGGGGACCACGTAGTCCAGGACTGCCTTCGAGGTGCCGGCTGCCATCGACGCCCATCCGAGACGTGCGAGGCGGATCGCGTCGGCGTAGTCGGATGCGTGCGAGTCGGCATCACCGTCGCCGAGGAGGTTGGCCTCGGGGACCGCGACTCCGTCGAGGTGCAGGCGTCCGATGCCGGCGGCGCGCAGTCCCATGCTGGGATCTGCCTCCACCGACAGGCCGTTGCTGTCCGACTCGACGATGAAGAGTGCCGGGCGTCCGTCGAGTTCTGCTGCGACGATGAACAGTTCGCAGGCAGCGGCGGACGGCACGAGGCTCTTGACGCCGGTCAGCTTGTAGCCGCTGGGGGAGCGGACGGCCTTGGTCTGCAGCGCGAAGGGGTCGAACAGGGCACGCGGCTCGTTGACCACGAGTGCAGCGCTAGGAACCTTCTCGCCCGTGAACGACGGGAGGTACGTCTTCTGCTGCGCGTCGGTACCCCACTGAGTGAGAGCCACGGCGACACCACTGGGTGCGAGGATCGGCAGCGCGAGGCCCATGTCGCCGAAGGCCAGGGCCTCCGCGACGAGCGCGTTGGTGACGGCGCCGCGTTCGCTGGCCACACCTTCGAGCTGCTCGGGCACGTTGATCAGGGTCACGCCGAGCTCGGCGGCGCGTGTGACCAGATCACCGGGGGAGGCCGCGGCCTCGTCGGCGTCGTGCGCGGCCGGGCGCATGATCTCCTCGGCGAACTCCAGCACCGTCTCGACGATCATCTTCTGCTCGTCGTCCGGGGTGAGGTCGAAGTAGTCCAGGTTCTTGGTGGACGCCTCGGGGAGCCGCGCGGGCTTGCCCGTGCCGGAGACCTTCGAGAAGGTCCTCGTCGCCGCGCCGAGTGTCTTGAACCCGGTCTTCGTGCTCTCGTACGTCACCCGGTCGATCGTCTGGCGCAGGTTGTACTTCTCGGCCAGATCGGAGCCCGAGAGCTTGGTGAGAACCCGCATGGCGGTGCCGATGGCGTCGCGCTTGATCGGGTTGAGCCCGACCGCGGACGTATCGCGCACCGGGCGCCGAGACGTCTCTGTCTTGGTGGTGGGAGCGCTGTCGTTCTTCGTCATGATCACCAGCTGTTTCTCGGTGTTCGGTCGTGGACGGTTGCTATCTTACTCGGCGGTAAGTTGCGTGTCTACCGTCGAGTAGGTTCGGCGCGTCAGTCGATCCAGTACCGCGTCGTGCAGGCGTGAATTCGTCGCGACCGCGCTGCCGGCGTGGGGCCCGGGAGTTCCGTCGAGCGCGGTGAAACGTCCCCCTGCTTCGCGGACGAGGATGTCCAGAGGGGCCAGGTCCCACAGTGATACTTCGGGCTCGGCGGCGATATCGATCGACCCTTCCGCCACCAGGCAGTAGGAGAGGAAGTCGCCGTACCCGCGGACGCGCCACACCTCGTCGGTCAGATCGATGAACTGCTCCCGTAACCCGGCGTCCTTCCACCCAGAGAGACTGGAGAAGCCGAGACTGGCCGAACCGGTCGTGCCCACGGAGGACACCGACAGAGCTCGTGCGTCCTCGTCGTCGAAACGCGCGTGTGCCCCCAGCCCGTCGGCGGCCCACCATCGCCTCTTCAGCGCCGGGGCGCTGACGACACCCACCACGGGGACACCGTCGACGAGCAACGCGATCAAGGTCGCCCAGATGGGAACGCCGCGAACGAAGCTCTTGGTGCCGTCGATGGGATCGACCACCCACTGCCGTCCCGACAGAACGGCGTCGCCGCCGAACTCCTCACCGAGAACCGCGTCCGCCGGGCGAGCATCGGACAGGAGGCGGCGGACCTCGGTCTCGACAGCGAGGTCGGCATCGGAGACCGGGGTCAGATCCGGCTTGTCCTCGATGCGCAGATCCACTGCCAGGAACCTGGCGGTGGTGATGGCATCGGCGGCGTCGGCAAGGCGGAGGGCGAGGGCGAGATCGTCGGCGAGGTCGGTCACGGGGTGGGACGTTACTGCGGTACAGGCCATCGGGCCGTTGCCGGTAACCTCGGGCGCGTGCATCCTGACGTATCCGCTGACATCGCCGAACTCGACACGACCCTCAAGACCGTGGAGTCGGTGCTCGACATCGAGGAACTCCGCCGCCGGATCGACGAGCTCGAGCACCAGGCTGCCGACCCCGAACTGTGGAACGACCAGGACCACGCCCAGCAGGTGACCAGCGCGTTGTCGCACGCGCAGACCGAGCTCCGCCGCGTCGAAGCGCTGCGTCAGAGGCTCGACGACCTTCCGGTCCTCTACGAGCTGGCCGAGGCGGAGGAGGGCGACGCTGCGACCGAGGCACACGCCGAGGCCGACGCCGAACGGATCTCGCTGCACACCGACATCGAGTTGCTGGAGGTGCGCACCTTGCTGTCCGGTGAGTACGACAAGCGCGACGCTCTGGTGAACATCCGCTCCGGTGCCGGCGGCATCGACGCCGCCGACTGGGCCGAGATGCTCATGCGCATGTACATCCGGTGGGCCGAGAAGCACGGCTACGGAGTCGAGGTCTACGACACGTCGTATGCGGAGGAGGCGGGGATCAAGAGCGCGACGTTCGCGGTCAAGGCCCCGTACAGCTACGGCACCCTCTCCATCGAGCAGGGAACGCACCGCCTGGTGCGCATCAGCCCGTTCGACAACCAGGGTCGACGTCAGACCTCCTTCGCCGAGGTCGAGGTGCTCCCCGTCGTGGAGACCACCGATCACATCGAGATCCCCGAGGGCGACATCCGCGTCGACGTCTACCGGTCGTCCGGACCCGGCGGCCAGTCGGTCAACACCACGGACTCCGCCGTCCGGTTGACCCACATTCCGACCGGCATCGTCGTCACCTGCCAGAACGAGAAGTCGCAGCTGCAGAACAAGGTGTCGGCGATGCGCGTTCTGCAGGCCAAGCTCCTCGAGGTCAAGCGCAAGGAAGAGCGCGCGGAGATGGATGCGCTCAAGGGCGACGGCGGCAGCTCGTGGGGAAACCAGATGCGCTCGTACGTGCTGCACCCGTACCAGATGGTGAAGGACCTGCGTACCGAGTACGAGGTCAACAACCCGTCCGCGGTGCTCGACGGCGACATCGACGGATTCATCGAATCGGGCATCCGCTGGCGCATGCGTACCGACGAGTCGTAGGAACAGGCGAGGCACACCACTGTGGGTTCACTGGCACCACCCGACTTCGTCTTCTGGCTGCAGAACAGTTTTCTCGAGATCATCCTGTGGATCCTCGGCGGCATGCTCGCCGCTCGGGCCGTGGGATGGGCCGGCGGAAAGATCACCGGCCGGATCGATCGCACCTACCAGCAGACCGACGCCCTGGTCCGGACCGAGGCGGCCAAGCATCGGCATTCGGTCGCGCAGGTCGTGACCTGGGTCGTCATCGCGATGATCTACGTGTTGGTGGCGATCAGAGTGCTGCAGCGACTCGGCTTTCCCATCACGAGCCTCGTCGCTCCGGCCACCGTGCTCGGCGCGGCGCTGGGCTTCGGTGCGCAACGCATCGTGCAGGACATTCTGTCCGGCTTCTTCATCATCACCGAGCGGCAGTACGGCTACGGAGACGTGGTGCAACTCGCGATCACCGGAACGGCCGGGGACGCCATCGGCACCGTCGAGGACGTCACACTCCGCGTGACGCGCGTCCGGTCGGCGGAGGGTGAGGTGATCACCGTCCCGAACGGGCAGATCGTCAAGGCGGTCAACCTGTCCAAGGACTGGGCGAGAGCCGTCATCGACGTACCGGTGCCCCCGACGGCCGACCTGTCCCGTGTGACGGAGCTGCTCAAATCCGTCGGAGTCGACGCCTTCGAGGACAGGCGACTGTCCGAACTGCTGCTCGACGAGCCGACCGTCATGGGTGTCGAGAGCATCGAGGTCGACCAGGTCAACCTCCGCATCGTGGCGCGCACCCTCCCCGGAAAGCAGTTCGAGGTGGGGCGGGAGTTGCGGGCCCGCATCGCGATCACCCTGCGCAACGACGGCATCACCGTCTCGCCCGAACTGTCCGCCGATCGACCAGTGGGAGGGGAGCAGTGACCTCGAACGAACCCGGCACCGGTCAGGACGTCGGATGGCGGCGAAGTCTGCGCCCGGGATGGATGTCGCGGATTCCCGCGCGCATCCTCGGCGGATTCCGGACGACGACGGTCGTGATGGTGGTCGTCTTCTTCCTGGTGCTCGTGCTGTGGAACAACGTGCGCTTCGATCCCACGAAGAACGAGAATTCGCCCGTGTACGTTCCGCCCACCCCGACGTCGATCACTCCGACGGAGGAGCCGGAGCAGACGTACGCGCCGACGACGACGGTGTTCCCGACCACGACCACACCGTCACCCACCGTCACCACGACTGTTCCGGGTGACGACACCGCGGTCCCGTCCGGACAGCAGCAGACGACCGGCGTGGCGCCGACGACGACGCGCGCACCCGGCTTCCAGCTCCCGACGATTCCGGGCCTGCCGTTGCCGACCGGAACGAACTGACCCGCGCGTCGCGGTAGGGGCACTGTCGGGGCGCGCGGCTACACTGGCGACCCGTGATCAGCGTGGAGAACGTCTCGAAGTCCTACAAGTCGTCGACTCGTCCAGCGTTGGACAAAGTGACCGTTTCCATCGACAAGGGCGAGTTCGTCTTCCTGATCGGTGCGTCCGGGTCGGGGAAGTCGACGTTCATGAGGCTTCTCCTGCGCGAGGAGATGCCGACCTCGGGCAACATCACGGTCGCGGACTTCCACGTGAACAAGCTCGCCGGTCGTCGTGTGCCGAAGCTCCGGCAGAGCATGGGCTGCGTGTTCCAGGACTTCCGACTGCTCCAGAACAAGACCGTGTCGGAGAACGTCGCCTTCGCCCTCGAGGTGATCGGCAAGCCCCGCAACGTCATCGAGCGCACCGTTCCCGAGGTCCTCGAACTGGTCGGACTGTCCGGCAAGGCGGATCGACTCCCGACGGAGCTGTCCGGTGGTGAGCAGCAGCGCGTCGCCGTGGCGCGGGCCTTCGTGAACCGTCCCCTGGTGCTGCTGGCGGACGAGCCGACCGGCAATCTCGACCCCGACACCAGCCAGGACATCATGCTGCTGCTCGAGCGCATCAACCGCACCGGCACCACGATCCTGATGGCGACCCACGACAACCACATCGTCGATTCGATGCGCCGTCGGGTCGTGGAACTGGACAACGGCCGTGTGGTGCGCGACGAGGCGCGGGGCGTGTACGGAGTCGGTCGCTGATCGATTCCCGCTCCCGGCCCCTTCGACTTTTCCGGGCCACTGTCCGATTCCGTCTCGACGAAAGTATGTGAACGTGCGCGCCAGTTTTCTTCTCGGTGAGGTCCTGACGGGTCTGCGCCGCAACATCACCATGACCATCGCGATGGTTCTCACGACGGCCATCTCGCTCGGCCTGTTCGGCGGCGGCTTGCTCGTGGTGCAGATGGCCGGCAAGACGCAGCAGATCTTCCTGGACCGCGTCGAGGTCCAGATCTTCCTGACCGACGACATCTCCACCAGCGACCCGGACTGCACCTCGGGCATCTGCTCCGGCCTGCGATCCGACCTCGAGTCCACGCCCTCCGTGGTGTCCGTCCAGTACCTCAACCGTGAGGACGCCGTCGCGGATGCGACCGATCGTGTGTTCAAGGATCAGCCGGAGCTCGCGTCGCTCGTCTCGCCCGAGAGCTTCCCGGCGTCGTTCAAGGTGAAGCTGAGCGATCCGGAACGCTTCGGTGTGGTCAACGACCAGTTCGGTGCTCGACCCGGCGTGCAGAGCGTGCTGAACCAGCGCGAACTGGTGGATCGGCTGTTCAGTGTGCTGGCCGGCGTCCGCAACGCGGCCTTCGCCGTCGCCGTGGTCCAGGCGATCGCCGCGGTCCTCCTGATCGCGAACATGGTGCAGATCGCCGCCTTCACCCGTCGAACCGAGGTCGGCATCATGCGACTCGTCGGCGCGACACGGTGGTACACGCAGCTGCCCTTCCTGCTCGAGGCGATCGTCGCGTCGCTGGTCGGTGCCGTCCTCGCCATCGCCGGTCTGTTCACCGCGAAGTCCGCGTTCATCGACTCGGTCCTGGACGACCTGTACCAGGCCAACATCCTGGCCCGGATCACCACCAGTGACGTGCTCCTGGTCTCGCCCATCCTGCTGCTCGTCGGCGTCGGGATGGCGACGGTCACCTCGTACATCACGCTCCGGCTCTACGTACGCCAGTAACGCCCACCGGAACAAACGAGTGGACACCGTCCTTATGGTTGTCAGAAGTCATGTCCAGCCGCGCCCGAAGGAGTTCCAGCTGTGAAGGAGAAAGGTCGCAAGGCCATTGCGACCAACCGCAAGGCGCGCCACAACTACACGATCCTCGATGTGTATGAAGCCGGTGTCGCGTTGGTCGGTACCGAGGTCAAAAGTCTGCGGGACGGCAAGGCGTCCTTGGCCGACGCGTTCGCGACTGTCGACGACGGCGAGGTGTGGCTACGCGGACTGCACATTCCCGAGTACATGGCGGGGAGCTGGACCAACCACGCGCCGCGTCGTAACCGCAAGCTGCTGCTGCACAAGCGGGAGATCGAACTGCTGATCGGCAAGACCCGCGAGGGCAACATGACCCTGGTGCCACTGTCGATGTACTTCAATGAGGGCAAGGTCAAGGTCGAGCTGGCCCTGGCGAAGGGCAAGCAGGACTACGACAAGCGTCAGGATTTGGCCCGTCGCACGGCGGAACGCGAGGTCACTCGTGAGCTGGGTCGTCGGATAAAGGGAATGCGCTGACCGCGATCGTCCTCGCGCTGATCGCGGCGCTCGGCTACGGCGTCAGTGACTTCGTCGGAGGAGTCGCGTCCCGACGTGTCGCCGCGCTGCGCGTGGTCATCGTCTCGTACCCGGTCTCGGTTCTGATCGTGGCAGCCGTGATGCCGTTCGTCGGAGGCACGCTGACCGCGTCGTCCGTGATGTGGGGCGCGCTGTCCGGACTGGCCGGCGGAGTTGCCGTGTGGTGGTTCTATCTGGCACTCGCCGTTGGACCGATGGCTGTCGTCTCCCCGATCACCGCAGTCGTGGTGGCAGGTGTGCCCGTCGGCGTCGGACTGCTCCTGGGCGAGCGTCCCGGCGTGCCGGCGTACATCGGCATCGCTCTGGCGCTGGTCGCCGTGATCATGGTCAGCAAGGAGTCTCCCGACGACGCAGCGGGTGATGTGGCCGGGGGTCGGACGCTGCGGTTCACGCCCCGCGTGGCATGGCTGACCGTCGGATCCGGTCTGGCGTTCGCGTTGACGTTCATCTTCCTCGACCTGGCCGGGGAGGACGACGCAGGTCTGTGGCCGTTGCTGGCCAATCGGGTCACGGCCACCGCCCTCGTGTGGGCAGTCGCCGTCGGCACGGGCATGTTCTTCTTCCCCCGCGGAGGAGTGCTGAAGCTGGCCGCGTGGATCGCGGTTCTGGACGTCGCGGCCAATGCAGCACTGCTCTACGCGTTCCAGGGTGGGCTCCTGTCCCTCGTCAGCGTGATCGCCTCGCTCTATCCCGCCGCGACCGTGTTGCTGGCCATGGTGATGCTGGGAGAGAAGGTTGCCAAGGTTCAGATCGTGGGCATGGTCATCGCTCTGGGTGCGGTCGGGCTGATCACCGCGGGTGCCTGACCACCTGTCGGTGACTGCAGGCTCGGTGGGCACCACACTCGACGTGCTCCTCTGCTACGAATGGAGGACATGAACACCGAAGCGGGCGCACGTGTCGTCGTCACCGGGGCAACCGGATACATCGGCGGTCGGTTGGCGCCGCGATTGCAGGAAGCCGGTTACCGCGTTCGCGTTCTCGCGCGATCGCCGCAGAAACTTCGCGACGTTCCGTGGGCCGCGAACGTCGAGGTCGTGCGCGGCGACCTGAACGACCGCGAGTCGCTCGACGAGGCGTTCCGCGACGTCGACGTCGTCTACTACCTGGTCCACTCGATGGGCGGTTCGGATCACTTCGCCGAGGCCGAGCGGATCAGCGCGCAGAACGTCGCCGACGCGGCGAAGGCTGCAGGAGTTCGCCGCATCGTCTACCTCGGAGGTCTGCACCCGGTCGACGGCGAGCTCTCCCCGCACCTCGAGTCCCGCGCCGAGGTCGGTCGGATCCTCATCGACTCCGGCGTCTTCACCGTCGTGCTCCAGGCCGGCGTCGTGATCGGGTCGGGATCCGCGTCGTTCGAGATGATCCGCCATCTCACCAACCGACTCCCCGTCATGACCACCCCGAAGTGGGTGCACAACCAGATCCAGCCGATCGCCGTCCGCGACGTGTTGCACTACCTGATCGAGTCTGCGACAGCCCCGTTCGAGACGTCCCGTACCTGGGACATCGGTGGTCCGGATGTTCTGCAGTACGGCGAGATGATGAACGAATACGCCAGCGTGGCGGGCCTGCGCAAGCGTCGGATGTTGGTGCTGCCGGTGCTGACGCCCAGGCTGGCCGGTCACTGGATCGGGCTGGTCACGCCGATCCCCAGGGGCCTGGCCATGCCGCTCATCGAATCACTGCAGTACGACGCCATCGCCCACGAGCAGGACATCGACACGGTCGTGCCTCCGCCCGAGGGCGGATTGACCACCTTCGCGGATTCCGTCCACCTCGCGTTGCGACGCATCGAGGACGGCGAGGTCGAGACGACGTGGTCGAACGCTACCGACAACGGCGCACCGTCGGATCCGCTGCCGTCGGACCCCGATTGGGCCGGTGAGGTGGTCTACGTCGACGAACGGGCCCAGGACTGCAACGCCCCGCCGGAGTTGCTGTGGGACGTCGTCGAGGGAATCGGCGGCGAGAACGGCTGGTACTCGTTCCCCGCCGCGTGGGTCATCCGCGGGTGGCTGGACAAGGTCGTCGGCGGAGTGGGCTTGAAGCGTGGTCGACGCGACCCGCGCCGCCTGGTCAACGGCGAGGCTCTCGATTGGTGGCGTGTCGAGGAGATCGAGCGTGGATCGCTGTTGCGGTTGCGCGCGGAGATGAAGGCGCCGGGCGGAGCCTGGCTCGAGCTCAAGGTGCTGCCGCTCGACGGCGGCAGGCGGTCGCGGTACGAGCAGCGCGCCATCTTCTTCCCGCGTGGCCTGGGCGGACGTGTCTACTGGTTCGCCATCATGCCGTTCCACGGCGTCATCTTCCGGGGGATGCTCGAGAACATCACGCACAAGGCGGAGCGTGCGGCCGACACCGGCAACAAACGGGATGAAACCCGCGTCGGATGACGTTAGACTGGTGAGCCGCCGGAGAAGTTCGGCGGACACATCGCCTTCGGGCGGGAAAGGGGCTGAACGGTTTCGACTGTGTGCGTCTAGTTAGGGGAAGCGTGCCGGTGCAGGCGAGAGACCACCGTAAGCGTCATCGCAAAAATATAAGCGCCGATTCCAATCAGCGCGACTACGCACTCGCTGCCTAAGTAGCGACTGCGTGTCTGTCAGTCCGGTTTCGCCCTCGGGCCGGGTACTGGCATCAGCTAGAGGGCTCACCTATTCACTCGGCTGCGGAGTGATGTGGAACATCAAACAGTGGCTGGGATCGTCATCCAGGCTTGTCTGCGAGATCTGGAGATCCAAGTAGAGGCATAGCGGACTGCGCACGGAGAAGCCCTAGCAAACCGACACAGGACCCGGGTTCGATTCCCGGCAGCTCCACAGAAATACCGACCACCGGCCGGACACCGTGAAGGTGTTCGGCCGGTGTCGTGTCAGCCACAGATCGACATCCACCACGGTCGGCGTAGCGAATGAGGAGTATGAGCAGCACTGACTCCAACATCACCCCGCATCTGCACGGACTGCGTCGCGGCCCGGCGTCCGCGGCGGTTCTCGTCCTGCACGGCGGGAAGGTGGCGAGCACCGACAGGGCGCAGCCGTGGCAGTTGTCCGCCGTCCGGATGGTGCCGTTCACCCGCGACCTGCGACGCGCGGCGGGTGACGACACCGTCGTCACCCAACTGCAGTACCGGTACCGCGGGTGGAACGGAAGCGATCGCAGTCCGGTGCGCGATGCGCAGTGGGCGTGCGACCGACTGGTCGAGGCGTACGGGCCGAACGTGAGCATCACGGTCGTCGGTCATTCGATGGGTGGGCGCGCCGCCGCGGCCATTGCCGGCCATCCCCGCGTCGTCGCGGTCGCCGCACTTGCTCCGTGGTGGCCGGACGGCACCGAGACCGACACGATGCGTGCCGGGCAGAAGCTTCTGGTCCTGCACGGCACGGTGGACCGCTGGACCGATCCTGTCGCGTCCCGCGCGGCGACGGAGCGGGCATCGGCCAGGGGAGTGGACGCCACATTCGTCGCGATGCGCGGAGCCGGACATTTCATGCTTCGATCACCGCGGGCATGGTCGAGCCGGGTACGCGAGTTCGTTCTCGACCAATCGCGGAAGGTCTCGTCTACGAAACCCGAGTGATACAGCGAACGGTTCTCCGCTTCCCGGAGACGTCGCTTCACGTTAGGGAGAACACACATGACGGACGGTGACCTCACCGAGCGGCGCGTCGCCGTGGTCGGAGCAGGGGTCGCGGGCCTCACCGCCGCGTACGTCCTCTCCAAGAACGCTCGTGTGACCGTGTACGAGGCGGACGAGCGGCTGGGCGGACACGCCGACACGCATTCCGTGTCGACGACGTCGCACGGCGTGATTCCCGTCGACACCGGTTTCATCGTCCACAACGATCGCACCTACCCGACGTTGCAACGGCTCTTCCGCGAACTCGACGTTCCCACGCAGGAATCGGACATGAGCATGTCCATCCGCTGCGACGGTTGCGGTCTCGAATACTCCGGCGGCCAGGGATTCTCGGGTCTGTTCCCGAGCCCCTCGGTGCTCCTGCGCGGTCGTTACCTGCGAATGTTGCTCGACGTCACGCGCTTTCACCGTAGCGCTCGTGCGCTGCTGGCTGCCCCCGACGACGATTCGACAGTCGCCGACTTCCTCGCACACCACGAGTTCTCGGAGTACTTCGAGTCGCACTTCATGACGCCGCTGGTGTCCGCCGTGTGGTCCTGCGAGCCGTCACGGGCCTTGGATTACCCTGCGCGCTACCTCTTCTCGTTCCTCGAGCACCACGGAATGCTGGGCGTCGGCGGATCACCGACCTGGCGGACGGTGACGGGCGGATCCGTCACGTACGTCGATCGGGTCGCGGAGAGAATCGCCGACATTCGCACCGGTACGCCGGTGGCGTCGATCCGGCGGACCGACCGGGGCGTGGAGATCGAGGACGCTCGGGGGTCGACGGACACCTACGACGCCGTGGTCGTCGCGACCCATCCCCAGCAGGCCCTGAAGATGCTGGCAGATCCGACCTCCACCGAGCACCTGGTCCTCGGTGCCATGCCGTACTCGCCGAACGTCGCGCGGCTGCACACGGACGAGACAGTTCTCCCGCGGACGCCGAGAGCTCGCGCGTCGTGGAACTACCGGATGCCCCAGTGCAGCGCTGCGCCCGGCGGGGTCGTCGTCACCTATGACATGTCACGGTTGCAGCGGCTTCCGGACACGGGGTCTCGCTATCTCGTCACCCTGGGCGACGAGAACGATCCGACCGCCGAGGGCGCCGCGCTCGACTCGTCCGCGGTGATCGAGACCATGCGATACGAGCACCCGCTGTACACGTCGGAATCGGTGGCGGCGCAGGCGCGTCTTCCCGAGTTGGACACCGACCAGGTCGCGTATGCCGGTGCCTATCACGGGTGGGGATTCCACGAGGACGGCGCCGCATCGGGTCTGCGTGCAGCCGAACGCCTCGGCGGAGCCTGGACATGAGCGGGATGCGGACGCCTCACGACACTCGGCCGGCGATCTACGACACGTCCATCCGGCACATCCGGACGGCTCCCGTCGAGAACGAGTTCACCTACCGCAGCTACTCGTGGTTCGTCGACATCGACCACCTTCCTGCACTTCCCGGCCCGTTGGCAGCGTTCGCGGCGATCGACTCCGCGGACCACGTCGGTGATCCGGCGGCGTCACTGCGGTCCAATCTCGACGATTTCCTGCAGTCGCGGGGCATCCCTCCCGTCGTCGGCCACATCACGATGCTGACCAACGCACGCGTCCTGGGGTACGTGTTCAACCCGCTGACCGTGTACTGGCTGCACGACCGAGCCGGACGCGTCGAGCACGTCGTGGCCGAGGTGCACAACACCTACGGAGAGCGGCACCGGTACCTGCTCGACACCGACGAGCGTGGCGCCGCCCGTACGCTCAAGGAGTTCTACGTCTCGCCGTTCAACGACGTCAGTGGCGAGTACGCGATGCGACTTCCCGAACCCGACGGCACTCTGGCGCTGTCGATCACGTTGATCCGGGACGGCCACCCACCTTTCGTCGCGACGATGTCCGGTACCGGACGGACGGCGACACCGGGGGTCGTCGCGCGCGTTCTGGCGCGCGCCCCGTTCGCTCCCCACGTGGTGAGTGCGCGTATCCGGCGCCAGGGCATCGCGCTGTGGGCGCGCGGACTACGCACAGTTCCGCGGCCGCCCGCACCCGATGACACACGCCCCGCAACTCCTGCCCCCGACACCCTGACAGAAAGCACCGAGATGACTCCTTACGCGCCGGCACGGACGATCGATGCGGACCGATGGCCGTCGATCGGCACGGCTCCGATGACGGTCAAGGCGCGTCTCGCCGCGCCCGTCGCGGACGCGTTGTTCCGGCGAGCGTCGGAGCATCTGAACATCCGCGTCGAGATGCCGGGCGGTGTGGTTCTCGGCGGCGGCGCGAACGATCCGTCGGCACCCGTCATGACGATCCACCGCCCGCGCGACTTCGCGGCGCGGGTGGGTGAGAGCGGCCTGATCGGATTCGGCGAGGCCTACATGGCCGGCGACTGGGACGCGCCGGATCTCACCGCCGCCCTGGGCGTATTCGCCGAGCGCATGGCGACCCTGATCCCGAAGTGGTTGCAGCGCCTTCGCGGGCTCTACATTCCGAAACAACCGAAGACCGAGACCAACACGACGACCAACACGCGGTCGAACATCTCGCGGCACTACGACCTGTCGAACGAGATGTTCGAGCTGTTCCTCGACGAGACGATGACGTACTCGAGTGCGCTGTTCCCGTCGCTGACTCCGGCGCCGACATGGGACGACTTCGCGGATGCCCAGCGCGCCAAGATCGACCGTCTCCTCGACCGAGCCGGGGTCACTGCCGGGACACGGGTTCTCGAGATCGGCACCGGCTGGGGTGAACTGGCCATCCGGGCGGCCGAGCGCGGGGCCACGGTCCGATCCGTCACGCTCTCGATCGAACAACAGGAACTGGCATACAAGCGCATCGACGCAGCGGGCTTCGCCGACCGTGTCCAGGTGGACCTACTGGACTACCGCCTGGTCGACGGCGAGTACGACGCGATCGTCTCGGTCGAGATGATCGAGGCTGTGGGACACCAGTATTGGGGCGAATACTTCCGCACCATCGACTCCGTCCTCGCGCCCGGTGGCAAGGTGGCCATCCAGGCCATCACGATGCCGCACGAGCGCATGCTCGCCACGCGGAACACCTACACCTGGGTGCACAAGTACATCTTCCCGGGCGGGTTCCTGCCGTCGATCCGTGCGATCGAGAACATCACCGAGAAGGAGACGACGCTGCGGGTGCGCGAGCGTCTGTCCATCGGTGACCACTACGCACGGACACTCCGACTGTGGGACGAGCGCTTCCGTGATCACGTCGAGGAAGCTCGCATGCTCGGCTTCGACGACGTCTTCGCCCGGATGTGGCACTTCTACCTCTGCTACTCCGAGGCCGGATTCGGGTCGGGCTACATCGACGTCCAACAGATCCTGCTCGAACGAAGGAGTGACTCATGACCACCGACGCCACCGTGGCAGCCCGACTGGAGACGTTGCTGGCGCCTTTCGTGGGAGGTGCGTTGCCGGTACGGCTGACCGCCTGGGACGGATCGACCGCCGGGCCGATCGACGCACCCGCCGTGACCCTCTACAGCCCGAACGTCCTGCGGCGGTTGCTGTGGAGTCCCGGCGAGCTGGGTGCGGCGCAGGCCTACGTCACGGGTGAACTGGATGTCGAGGGCGATCTGAACGAGGCACTGACCCACGTGTGGGAGGTCGTGCGCTCCCGTCGCCTCACCGCGGTCCGGCCGAGCCCCAAGGCCGTCGTCGACCTGATCCGCACGGCCGCGTCCCTGGGCGTCGTCGGGCTCGGACGCGGTGGCCGACCGCTGCCCGCCCCCGCGTCGCAGGCCGTCATCAAGGGTCGCCTGCACTCCCTGGTCCGGGACCGCGCTGCCATCAGTCACCACTACGACCTGTCGAACGAGTTCTACGAGATGGTGCTCGATCCGCAGATGGCCTACTCCAGTGGCTACTGGACGTCGGACGACCCCGCGTACGGACTCGAGGATGCGCAGCGCGACAAGCTGGACCTGGTCTGCCGCAAGATCGGACTCGACACGCGCTCCGGTATGCGGTTCCTCGATGTCGGCTGCGGGTGGGGATCGCTCAGCCTGCACGCCGCCGAGCACTACGGCGCGCAGGTCGTGGGCGTCACCATTTCCCGCGAACAGAAAGCGTTCATCGACAAGCGGATCGCCGACCGCGGACTCCAGGACCGGGTCGAGATCCGGATCCAGGACTACCGCGAGGTGCCCGACGGCCCGTTCGACGCCGTCGCGTCCATCGAGATGGGCGAGCACGTCGGCGAGAAGAACTACCCGGTGTACGCGAAGGCGCTGTACGACAACGTCGTGGCCGGCGGTCGAGTGCTGGTGCAGCAGATGTCTCGCAAGGCGGGAGACAACCCCGGCGGCGGCGCGTTCATCGAGTCGTTCATCGCGCCCGACATGTACATGCGACCGGTCGGTGCGACGGTGGCGATGATCGAGGAATCCGGCCTCGAGGTGGGCGACGTACATGCGCTGCGCGAGCACTACGTCCGAACCGTCGACGCCTGGTACGAGACCTTCGAGAGCCGTTGGGACGACCTCGTGGCGTTGGTCGGCGACGAGGTGGCGCGGGTGTGGCGCCTGTACCTCGTCGGCGGCGGGATGGCTTTCCGCGACGGTCGGATGGGCGTCGATCAGATCCTGTCGGTGCGACCCGACGAGCGCGGCGTGTCTTCCATGCCGCCCGTGCGGTCGCACGGGTGAGCATGGTCGGCACCGACGCCGGGACCTGGGGCGCCTTCGCCGTGGTCACGGTGTCGTCGCTCGTGGCGGTCGTCGTCGTGCTGACGGTGACCGCGCTGATCGGTTTCCGGATCGGTCGGCACAATGTGGTCGACGTCAGCTGGGGTGCCGGCTTCGTGGCGGTGGCGCTGGTCGCTGCGCTGACGGGAGCCGGCGACGGCTGGCGTCGAGTGCTGCTGCTCGTCCTGGTGGGCGCGTGGGGCACCAGGCTCGCCGTGTCGATGTTCCGACGATCACGGGGCAAGGGCGAGGATCCGCGCTACGAGAAGATGCTCTCGTCGGCTCCCGGAAGTCCTGCGCTGTACGCGATCCGCAAGATCTACCTGACGCAGGGGCTCGCGTTGTGGTTCGTCTCGCTGCCGGTGCAGGTCTCGGCGGTGACGCAGGGGTCCGCGGGCATCATCACCGCGCTCGGTGTGGTGGCGTGGATCGTCGGCATCTCGTTCGAGACCGTCGGCGACAAGCAGATGGACGACTTCAAGGCCGACCCGTCGTCCAAGGGCACCATCATGGACCGCGGCCTGTGGCGATTCACCCGTCACCCGAACTACTTCGGGGACGCGTGCGTGTGGTGGGGCATCTTCCTCGTCGCCGCCGCGCACTGGCCGGGCGTGCTGACGGTGCTCTCCCCGGTGGCGATGACGTACTTCCTCGTCTTCGCGACGGGCGCGCGCCTGCTCGAGCAGCACATGGCCGAGCGTCCCGGCTACCGCGAGTACCAACAGCGCACCAGCTACTTCGTCCCGCTCCCGCCGAAGAAGGCGTGAGCCTTCTCCGGCGGACCGTGTCACCGCGTGAGAAGCGCGACCGGAAGGTCGGCGAGAAGCTCGCCGACCGCGACGGATCCGGAGACGCTGCGACCGGTGAGCACGTCCGTCCACGTGCCGTCCGGTAACTCCAGAGCGGTGTCACCCCACCCGGGTTCCACCAGGCCGAGCGACAGGCGGGTAGCGATCGCCAGGACATCGGAGTCCTCGGCGGCCGGACCGCGACCGAAGGCGACGACGTGATCGGCAGCGGTCCCGGTGGCGAACACGGGGGAGTAGCCGCCGCCGACGAAGCTCGACGGGCGTTCTCGGCGTAGGCGGGCGGCGGCCCGGGTCACGTGGAACTTCGCCGCCCCGGTGGCGTCGAGTGCAGGTGTGCCCGAGGTGTCGAGCAACGCCCGACGTGTGGAGTAGTCCACGTCGTGGCGGTTGTCCGGATCGACCAGCGAGTCCTCCCAGAGTTCCGTGCCCTGATAGATGTCGGGAATTCCGGGGCCCGCGATGTGGAGGAGCTTCTGGCCCAACGCATCGGTCCATGCGTGCGGTGCGATCTGCGAAACGAAGCTCGTCACCGACGATGCGACCGGACCGTCGAGGACGGTGTCGATCCACGAGTGCACGGCCGACTCGAAGTCCTCGTCGACGTCGTTCCATCCGGTGAACGACCCTGCTTCGCGGATCGCCTTCTCCGCGTAGGCATGCAGTCGCTCGCGGTACTCGTCCGTCACGACGCCGTCTGCAGGCCACGTCCCGATGATGTTCTGCCACAGGAAGAGTCCGGTGGGACCGTTGGGTGACGGCGCCTCCGCCTCCCAGTCCACGAGGCAGCTCCGCCACAGATCGGGTGTCTGCGAGAGGATTCCGATGCGCGCGCGGACGTCCTCTCCGCGCTTGGTGTCGTGTGTCGACAACGTCGTCATGGCGCGGGGCCACAACCGTGCTCGCTCCGACAACCGGAGATGGAACTCGGCGACCGATCGACCGAAGCGCGACGGGTCTCCGCCGACCTCCTGCAGCGAGACCAGGCGCGAGGTGCGGTAGAACATGCAGTCCTCGACGCTCTTCGCCATCACGGCGCCGGCCACCTGCTGGAGCCGACCCGACGCTTCTCCGCTGGTGGACACCGCCGCTGCGAGGATCTCCAGCCCCGGAACGAGGGCCGGTCGATCGACGGCGACGTCGCCGAGCAGACGCGGCAACATCCCGGCGAGCGGTGCGTAGTCCGACCGGTAGACCGGCATCCGTGCGACCACCGCGGTGACGGCGTCCATCGCGAGATCGTGGTCGAAGTCCAGACCGGTGTCGCGAGCGATGGCCGCCACCAGGCGACGTACCTCGGGAGCCAACTGCGTGCGGGCGGTGTCCTCCTTGATCGCGCGCTCCGCCCCGTGGACCCACGATGCGTCTCCGGCATCGCCTGTCGTGTCGAGAGAAAGCTGCGTCAGCGCGGACTCGCCTGTCGGATCGACGAAGACACCGCCCAGATCCGCCAGCGCGTCGTAGCCGGTGGTGCCGTCGACGGGAAGGGTGACGTCCAGCGGTTCGTCCGCCGTGAGGATCTTCTCGATGACGAGCCACGAGTCGGGTCCGACGACGCCGCGCAGCCGCGACAGATACTCGGCGGGCGCCGTCAAACCGTCGGGATGATCGACGCGGACCCCGTCCACCAGACCGTCGTCGAACCAGCTGCGGACTTCGGCGTGCGTCGCATCGAAGACTGCCGGGTCCTCCTGTCGCAACCCGGCCAGGTCGCTGACGGAGAAGAATCGGCGGTATCCGATGCGGCCCGAGCGCCATCCCACCAGTTCGTAGGACTGCTTGTCGTGCAACGCCTTCGCGTCGTCGGAACCGTCGTCGGTAGACGGGTCCACGGGATACCGGTTGTCGTAGTACGCCAGCACGACCTCGTCGCCGGACCTGTCGACGCTGAGCTCGTTCACATCGGCGTCGTCACCGAGGACGGGCAGCGCGACGCGTTCGGCGCCGGCCCAGTCGATGTCGAAGTACGACGCGTACTGCGATGCGCGACCGAACTTCAGAACGTCCCACCAGAACGGATTCTCGTGGGCCGTGGCGACGCCGAGATGGTTGGGAACGATGTCGACGACGACGCCGAGACCGTGCGAGCGGGCTTCGGAGACCAGTTCTTCGAGGGCAGCGCGACCACCCAGGGCTTCCGAGACCGTGCGGGGATCCGTGACGTCGTAGCCGTGCGTCGAGCCCTCCGAGGCCGTGAGGATCGGGGAGAGGTAGACGTGCGAGACACCCAGTTCGGCGAGGTAGGGAACCAGCGACGTGGCGTCGCGGAGGGTGAAGCGATCACCCCGCAGCTGGAAACGGTAGGTCGAGGTGATCGCGTCGCGGGTCATAGCGCTTCCTTACCCCGTTTTCCGCAGCACCAACAGTGATCGTGCTTGCACCTCGACGGCCGTCCCGGCAACGATGACGCGATCGTCGGCGCCGGTAGCGCTGGCGGTGTCCAACGCGACGGTCCACTCGTCCGCGTACTTGCCGTCGAGAGTGGTGAAGTCGATCGGCTCGTGGTGCGCGTTGAAGCACAGGTAGAACGTGTCGTCCACGACACGGTTGCCGCGGTTGTCGGGCTCGGGAATGTTCTCGCCGTTGAGGAAGACGGCGAGGGATTTACCGAAACCGCTGTCCCAGTCCTCCTCGGTCATCTCCTCGCCGGTCGGGGTGAGCCACGCGATGTCGCGAGTCTGCTCCGCCTTGCGGATGGGACGGCCTTCGAAGAACCGGCGACGGCGGAAGACGGGATGGTCGTTGCGCAGGGCGATGACCCGCGAGGTGAACTCGACGAGATCGGAGTTCGTCTCCGCGAGTGACCAGTCCATCCACGCCAGTTCCGAGTCCTGGCAGTAGACGTTGTTGTTGCCCTGCTGAGTTCGGCCCATCTCGTCGCCGTGCGCGAGCATCGGTGTGCCCTGGCTCAGCATCAACGTGGCCAGCATGTTCCGGATCTGACGGGCACGCAGCGACAGCACCTCGGGATCGTCCGTGGGACCCTCGACGCCGCAGTTCCACGAGCGGTTGTGGCTCTCGCCGTCGTTATTGTCCTCGCCGTTGGCCTCGTTGTGCTTGTCGTTGTACGACACCAGGTCGTTCATAGTGAAGCCGTCGTGGGCGATGACGAAGTTGATGCTCGCGCCGGGTCGCCGGCCGGTGGCCTCGTACAGGTCGGACGACCCGGTCAGTCGAGATGCGAACTCGCCCAACGTCGCCGGCTCGCCGCGCCAGTAGTCCCGCACGGTGTCGCGGTACATGCCGTTCCATTCGGTCCACAGACCGGGGAAGTTGCCGACCTGGTAGCCGCCCTCGCCGACGTCCCACGGCTCGGCGATCAGCTTGACCTGACTCACCACCGGGTCCTGCTGCACCAGGTCGAAGAATGCGCTCAGCTTGTCCACGTCGTGCAGTTCGCGGGCGAGTGTCGACGCGAGGTCGAAGCGGAAGCCGTCGACGTGCATCTCGGTGACCCAGTACCGCAGGGAGTCCATGATCAGCTGAAGGGTGTGCGGGTGGCGCACGTTCAGGCTGTTGCCCGTCCCCGTGTAGTCCATGTAGAAATACGGATCGTCGTCGACCAACCGGTAGTACGCAGCGTTGTCGATGCCGCGGAACGCGATCGTCGGGCCCATGTGGTTGCCCTCGGCGGTGTGGTTGTAGACCACGTCGAGGATCACCTCGATGCCGGCTTCGTGGAACGAGCGCACCATCGTCTTGAACTCCGACACGGCCGAACCGGCCATGGGGGAGGACGCGTACTCGTTGTGCGGAGCCATGAACCCGAACGAGTTGTAGCCCCAGTAGTTGCGAAGTCCCTTGTCCACCAGGGTCTGGTCCTGCATGAACTGATGCACCGGCATCAGTTCGATAGCGGTAACGCCGAGCTTCTCCAGGTGGCTGATCACGGCCGGATGGCCCAGACCGGCGTACGTGCCGCGCAGATCTTCCGGAATGTCGGGATGCGTCATCGTCATGCCCTTGACGTGGGCCTCGTAGATGACGGTCTCGTTGTAGGGCCGACGCGGAGAGCGGTCGTTCTGCCAGTCGAAGAACGGGTTGACGACGACCGTGGTCATCGTGTGTCCCAACGAGTCGTGTTGCGGGAAATGGGAATCGCCGTCGTCGGTGTCGGCGTCGTCCTCGGGTTCCGGAGTCGTCGCGGCCGGCGCGACGGATCCGCCGGTGGGAACGTTCGCCCGAGTGGCGTCGACGGTGCGCGAGGCGGCCGCGGAACCGGCCGGGCCGCCGTCGTGGGCGTCGCCCGGATGGACCACGGCATCCGTGTCGTCGGCGGCTGGGACCGCCGGTGTCGGCTGCTCGGGGATGTCGATGTCGTAGCTGAAGAGCGACCTGTCGCCGTCGAAGGCGCCGACGAATGCTTTCCCGTACGGGTCGAGCAGGAGCTTGCTGGCGTCGCACCGTTGTCCGGCGCCGGGGTTCCACGGACCGTGGACGCGGTAGCCGTATCGCTGACCGGGCTGCACCTGCGGAACGTAGGCGTGCCAGACGTACCCGTCGACCTCCTCGAGCCGCACTCGTGTCTCACTGCCGTCGGTGTCGATCAGACACAGATCGACCGCTTCGGCCACCTCGGAGAACAAGGCGAAGTTGGTTCCGGCGCCGTCGTAGGTTGCGCCCAGGGGGTACGCGCTGCCGGGCCACACCTGGATCGTCGGTTCGTGTGCATGGTCGACGGACATGTGCGAAACCCTATCCCGGCCGAACCCCGAGTCACGCGTCGGCGAGTGAGGCCGCAGATCAGAGCGGTGAGAGGACTTGCTCAGGACAGCCGGTCGACGAGGGCGCATCCGAGATCCGTGCCCGATCTCCAGGCGCTCTCGACCCGCGGTGACCCTTCCGGACACCACTGGTCGCCCGCGAAACCGATCAGTCGGTCCTCCGACTCGACGATGCCGTGACTGCGGTCGTGCGCACCGGACGGTTTCGCGAACGTCCACCGGTGGGTGTGCGTCCACTCGGGAGTCCCGATGCCGGTGAGTGCCGCGACGGCGTCGACGACCGTCAACACCGCGCCGGCCGGATCCTCGAGGTGCCGCCGGGCTCGCGCGGACGTCGTGTGGGCCACGATCACCGGCGCCCCGTCACCGCGTCGTGCACCGTCGCGCGCCAGGAACTCGATGTCCGCGTCGTCGGAGACGAAGGCGGCGTCGTCGAACGGGAGTCGACGGGCGTCGTCGGCGGACAACCCGAGGGCCACCGCGATCACGGGGTCGTAGTCGACGGAGTCCGGAACGTCCACGAGTCGGGAGGCCTGAGGGTCGGGCATCGCCACGACGACGTGACCGGCGGGCAGAGCGTCCGCCTCGGTGGCGTCGACATCGATATCCGCGAGCAAGTCCTCGACCAGGGAGCGCAGCCCGCCGGGGGAGCCCCAGCGCATCGGGCCCGGCTTCTGCTCCGGGGCCTTGCCCTTTGCCAACACGGTGAAGGTGTCGGTCCACTCGTGCACGAGTCCGCGAGAGGCCCAGTCGGCCACGACATCACGGAAGCCGTCGTCGCGCACGGTGAAGTAGCCGGCGCCGAGATCGACTCTGCGACCGTGGACCTCGGGCGAGGACATCCGCCCGCCGACTGCGCGGCCTCGGTTGCGCACGACGAACGGAATGCCCGCGTCGCGGAGGACGCGAGCGCAGGCGGCGCCGGAGATTCCGGCGCCGAGCAGGGTGACGGGAGACGTCGAGGAGGTCACGCGTTCAGCGTACGGACGCGGCGCCTGATGCCGTCGACGAAGAGTTCGAGGCCGAACGCGAACCGAGCGGTGGCGTCCGTGTCGAGGTGCTGGTCCGTGCCCGCGGATTCCGGGACCGGCGCAGCTCCGGCCGACTCCATCTGCAGGCGCGACTGCTCGTCGGTCGTCGCTCCCAGGACGTAGTACAGGACGGCGTCCGCGGCATGGTCCGCGTCGCCCGTGGACAGGCCCGCGGCGATGAGATCGGCGGCGAAGGTCGACCGCACAGGATGGGTGACCGTGCGGGCCGACAAGCTCGACGCGACGACCTCGGCCCCGTCGCGGTGGGCGAGGAGTGCGTCGCGCAGGCGGTGCGCCCGCGCCCGTACGTCGTCCAGAGGGTGCTGCTCCGCGCCGACGGATCGATCGAGCCGGCCGAGAATGCGATCCGATACCGCACCGAGAAGTGCCTGTTTGTTGGCCACGTGCCAGTACAGAGCGCCCGGTGCCACGCCGAGTGACCCGGCGAGGCGGCGCATCGACAAGTCCGCGAGTCCGTAGTCGTCGAGGATCACGAGCGCGCCGTCGACGACGTCGTTCTTCCGCAACTGCATGCGCGCGTCCTCTCGGCTACTCGTCCGTCGACCCGGACGGTCGTTCCCGCACAGCCTAGGCTGGCCGGTGTGAACGAAGTCGACATGTCCGAGGTGGCGTCACGTCGTGGTGGCTCGATCGGACGCTCGCTGCGCGTCGTCGCATCGTTCGCGTCGGTCGGTCTCGTCCTCGGCGCGCTGTGGGCGCTGACGGCTCCGGTGGAGCACGTCGCCGCCGTCGGCGACGGTCGCGCGATCGTGCTGACCGGGGAGAGCGATCACCGATTCGACGCACTGGCTCTGTTCCTCTGCATCACGGCCGCGGCCGGAGTGGTTGCGACAGTGGGCGTCTGGTCCGTCGTCTCCGATCGTGGTCCGCGTCTCGCGGTCGACACCGTGGTCGGCGCGTTCGCCGGATCCGCAGTCGCCGCCGGGGTCGGTCTCGCCGTGGGTGCCCTTCGCTACGCCTCCGCCGAGGGTGCAGCACGAGGCGATGTCGTCGGGCTCGCTCCCGGTATGTCGACACCGCTGGCGCTGCTCGCGCAGCCGCTGGCCGCGGCGGTGACGATCGTCCTGATCGCGGCACTGTCCGCGTCGGACGATCTGCGACGCGGTGACACCGTGGAAGCGTCCGACGAGTCGATGTCGAGCTCGTGACATTCGGGCTCGGAGCACCGGTTCGTCTGCTTCACTGAGCAGTCATGGGGCGGCCTTCCGAAGGCCGCGTGGGGGGCCTCATCGTTCGCGTAGGAAGGCCGTCCCGGGTGGCGAATCCCGTCCTACGCTGGCTGAGCAGCCCCGTCGACTACAGGTGGACGGTGAAGTACTTCGAGACCCACACCGCCCTCGCCTCGACGCGAGTTCTGATCGGGTTGTCGTGTCTGTTGTTCGCGGCGCTGTACGTCGTGGCCGGAGTATCGCCGCCGACAGCTGCTTCAGGGGTGGGATCGGTGATCGTGTTCGCCAACGCGGTGGGAACGGCTGCGGTCGGGGCCGCGTGGATCCGGGGTCCCTGGCCCTCGCGCAGAATGTCCCTGGCCTTCGTGGCATATGCGGACATCGGGCTGTCCGCGGTGATCCTGTCGCTGTCCGACCCGCTGGCACTTCTGCCCTGCACCATCCTGTTCGGCGTGGCCAGCAGTTACGTCGCCACGTTCCACACGCCACGCGTGTTCGCTGCGCATCACACCGTGTCGGTGGCCGTCTGTATTGCGGTGTTCGCGTCGGCAGTGAGGTCGGACGCCGAATCCGGCACGGAGGTCACGCGATTGGCCGTGACCTACGCAATGCTCATCGTCATGGTGCTCTTTCTCGCACCGATTTCGATCTACCGCTTGCAGTTCATCCAGAAGAGCGACGTCGCGGCGGCCTATCTCGATCCGTTGACCGGTCTCCGCAATCGACGCGGACTCACCGCCTCGGCGGACGACCTGGTCGGACTTCGCGTCGACCTCGCGGCCGTCGTGGTCGACATCGACCGCTTCAAATCGATCAACGACCGGTTCGGTCACCATCACGGTGACGCGGTGATCCGACGGACGGCGGCGATCATCGACGAGGCGTTCCCGTCACCGTCGATCACCGCGCGCACGGGAGGCGAGGAGTTCGCCGTCATCACCGCGCTGCCGCTCGACGAGGTGATGTCGCGCGCCGCATCTCTCTGCGCCACCTACCTCGAACAGTCCGACCCGGACTCCAGTCTGAGCATCGGCGTCGCGTCGTCACCCGTGCGGGCCACGCCGCGCGACGCGGAGGTGCTCCTGATCCATGCCGACCGGGCCATGTACTCCGCGAAGGCCCGCGGCGGCGATACCGTCGTACTCGACCGACGTGATCCCGAACAGTCGACGACCGTCGGGCCCGGCAGAGTCCCGAGCTGACCAATCACCCCGGTGGGCGCAGAGCAGCGAACTCGTCGGTGACACGGAGGGCGGTGTCGCGGAACCGGTAGAGCGCCGCCGGTCGTCCGCCGGTGGGGCCGGGAGGGGCGGTCCGACCGGTCGACTCGATCACTCGTCGCCGATTCAAGACGCGTTGGAGATTCGTCGTGTCGACCTGGTAACCCAATGCGGCACAATAGATGTCGCGAAGCGTCGACATGCTGAACTCCGTGGGCGCCAACGCGAAGGCGATGTTGGTGTAGGACAGTTTCGCCGCCAGCCTGGTCCGTGCATGCGCGACCATCGTCCCGTGGTCGAAGGCCGTGTCGGGGAGATCCGCGACCGCATGCCACGCGGTGTCGACGGGAAGTCGGGGATCACCGTCGATCGGCACCAGGCCGAGGAACGTGGAGGCGATCCGGCGTTCTCCGGGAACCCGGCCGGGTTCGGAGAACACTGACAGTTGCTCGAGGTGCCGCACCTCCCGCACGTCGACCTTCTCGGCGAGCTGGCGTCGTGCGGAATCCATGAGGTTCTCGTCGTCGCCCAGCCGACCACCGGGCAGGGACCATGTTCCGCGTGCCGGCGCCAGGGCTCGCTGCCACAGCAGGACGCACAGTTCGGCCGGCCGGTGGGCAACCTGTTCGCGCACCTGGAAGACGACGGACAGGACTTCGTGAACGGGTCCTGCGGCCGGATCGAGGCCGACCCGGGGGTGCTCGTCGGTGGCGGTGCTACGATGAATCACGTTTTCGATCATAAGTCGAAAACCCCGCCGGGTCCATTCCGGCGGATCGGCACCCGGCGAATTCCGTCGCCGAACGCACGCGAGGAGTACTTCATGTCGATCACGACCACGCGATTCGGTGGACACTCGGCCGTCGTCGACGGACCGGGCGGGTATTCCGGCGTCGAGGCCGGACCGGAGTGGGCAGAGGAGATCCTGCGCCTCGCGGAAGCGAAGAACGCCACGATCCTCGCGCACAACTATCAGCTGCCCGCGATCCAGGACATCGCACACCACGTCGGCGATTCCCTCGCCCTGTCCCGCATCGCGGCGCAGGCCGAAGAGGACACCATCGTCTTCTGCGGCGTCCACTTCATGGCCGAGACCGCCAAGATCCTCGCCCCGTCCAAGACGGTGCTCATTCCCGACGAGCGCGCCGGATGCTCCCTCGCCGATTCCATCGATGCGGCGCAGCTGCGCGAGTGGAAGGCCGAGCACCCCGACGCGGTCGTCGTCTCCTACGTCAACACGACGGCCGAGGTCAAAGGCCTCACCGACATCTGCTGCACGTCGTCCAACGCCGTCGAGGTAGTGAACTCCATCGACCGCGACCGCGAGGTGCTGTTCCTTCCCGACCAGTTCCTGGGCGCCCACGTCCGCCGACAGACCGGGCGCACCAACATGCACATCTGGGCGGGGGAGTGCCACGTGCACGCCGGCATCAACGGGGACGAGTTGACCGCTCGGTCTCGCGCCTACCCGGACGCGGAGCTCTACGTCCACCCGGAATGCGGTTGTGCGACGTCCGCTCTGTACCTGGCGGGAGAGGGCTTCGTCCCCGAGGAGAAGGTCAAGATCCTCTCCACCGGAGGAATGTTGGACGCCGCACGGACCACCCGCGCCACGCAGGTCCTGGTGGCCACGGAGATCGGCATGCTGCATCAGTTGCGTAAAGCCGCGCCGGGTGTGGACTTCCAGGCAGTCAACGACCGCGCGTCCTGCCCCTACATGAAGATGATCACTCCCGCGGCCCTGCTGCGGTGTCTCACCGAAGGCAAGGACGAGGTGCACGTCGACCTCGCCACCGCCGAGCGAGCGCGTGCGTCGGTGGAGCGCATGATCGCCATCGGGTCCCCCGGCGGCGGCGAGTGAGCACCCCTCTCACGCCTGCGTGGGAGGCCGACGCCGATCTCGTGGTCGTGGGCGGTGGCGTGGCCGGACTGGCCGCGGCCATCGAGGCCACACGCCTCGGCATGCGGGTACTCGTCGTCGGCAAGGACATCGAGGGCACGTCGACGCAGTACGCGCAGGGCGGCGTCGCCATCGCGACAGGTGACGACGTCGAGGCGCATGTCCGCGACACGCTGACCGCCGGTGCCGGGTTGTGCGACGAGGCCGCGGTGCGGTCCATCGTCGGCGCGGGGTCGGATGCCTTCGACACCTTGGTTGCGCTGGGCGCCACGTTCGACCACGGTCCGGACGGACAGGTGTCGCGCACCCGCGAGGGCGGACACAGCGTCAGCCGCATCGTGCATGCGGGCGGGGACGCGACCGGGCGTGAGATCCAGCGAGCACTGTCGTCGACGGCGCCCGCCACCGTCGGCGGTGCCACGGCGCTGCAGGTCGTCGTCGGCCCCGAGGGTGCGGCCGGTGTGGTCGTCTCCCTCGGCGGGACGACACCGGGTGTCGACGTGGGCATAGTCCGCGCGCCCGCCGTGCTGATCGCGACCGGTGGCAACGGCATGCTCTACGCGGCCAGTACCAATCCCTCCGGAGCGACGGCGGACGGTGTCGCACTCGCTCTGCGCGCCGGTGCGTCCATCGCCGACGTGGAATTCGTGCAGTTCCACCCGACCGTGTTGTTCAGCCCCGGCGGGCGAGGACGTCTGCCCCTCGTCAGCGAGGCAGTGCGCGGCGAAGGTGCGAGACTGACCGACCTCGACGGACGCTCGATCATGCAGGGTGTCCACCCGATGGGCGATCTGGCACCACGAGATGTCGTGTCCCGCACCATCGCTCGGCAACTGGCCGTATCCGGCGCGGACCACGTTCTGCTCGACGCACGACCGGTACGCGACATGCATCGCCGCTTTCCGACGGTCACCGCCGCGTGCCTCGACATGGGTGTCGACCCGTCCGAGTCGCCGATCCCGGTGGCGCCGGCCGCGCATTACGCCTGCGGGGGAGTCGTGACCGACACCGACGGTCGCACATCCGTACCCGGTCTCTTCGCCGCCGGTGAGGTGGCGCGGACGGGTCTGCACGGTGCGAACCGTCTGGCGTCGAACTCGCTGCTCGAGGGCGTCGTCCTCGGCACCCGTGTGGCGCGAGCGGCACGGGCACGGCTCGGAACTCCCGTCGTCGGGGAACCCGCCGAGCTGGGCGACCTCCGCCGTCTGGATCGTGACGTGCTGCAGGCGACGATGACGCGCGACGTCGGCGTCGTCCGCGATGCGGACGGTCTCCACCGGGCATCGGCCGTCCTGGATTCCGCGCAGACGCGGCCGGTCACGTCGGTGGGCGATGTGGAAGACGCGGCGATGACGATGCTCGCGTCCGCCACCGTTCGTGCGGCGGCACTGCGTACCGAGACGCGCGGGGCGCACACCCGACTCGATCATGTCGATTCGGATCCGGCCCAGCGCCGCAGTCGCGCCTTCCGTCTGTCGGAGGACGGCGACATCGTTCTCGTCCGTCACGACGACGACCCGTTCCTCGCCCGGACGACGACGTCGTCCGGGACCACCACCACCGTAGGAGTGTCGTGACCGCCTCGACCGATGATCTGGTCCCCGTCGACCGCGACGAGATTCTCGACGTGGTGCGCAGAGCCCTCGAGGAAGACCTGCGTTACGGACCCGACGTGACGACGCTCGCGACGGTGTCCGCCGACGCGCGCACGCGAGCATCCGTGGTCTCGCGCGGCTACGGCACCGTGGCCGGTGTCGACGTGGCGCTCGTGGTCCTCGACGAGGTCGCCGGGACCTACGAGACGGTGCACCGGGTCGCCGACGGCACGCGCGTCGAGCCCGGTGACGTCGTCCTCACCGTCGAGACGTCGACGCGTGAACTGCTGACGGCCGAGCGGACGATGCTGAACCTGCTGTGCCATCTGTCCGGCATCGCCACGGCGACCGCCGCCTGGGTCGACGCCGTAGCGGGAACGAAATGTGTCGTCCGGGACAGTCGCAAGACCCTCCCCGGACTGCGCGCACTGCAGAAATACGCCGTGCGGGCCGGTGGCGGAACCAACCACCGGATGGGCCTCGGAGATGCCGCGCTGATCAAGGACAACCACGTGGTCGCGGCGGGGTCCGTGGTCGCCGCACTGCATGCCGTGCGGCGTGCGGCACCCGACATCGCGTGCGAGGTCGAGGTGGACACGCTCGAACAACTCGACGAGGTGTTGGCCGAGAACGTCGACCTCGTCCTGCTCGACAACTTCCCCCTGTGGCAGACACAGATGGCCGTGCAGAGACGAGACAGATCGGCTCCGGGTACACGACTCGAATCGTCCGGAGGGCTGACGTTGGACTCGGCCGCCGAGTACGCCGGCACGGGCGTCGACTTCCTCGCCGTGGGCGCTCTCACGCACTCGGTGACGGTGCTCGACCTGGGCCTCGACTTCGGCTGACGTTTCGGTGTCGGGCTCCTCGGGCACAATCGGTCACATGACATCAGTGACGACAGTGGACCGTGGCGACCGTGTGATCGCCCGACGGGTGACCGTGAACGCATCGGCAGACGAACTCTTCGCACAGGTGGCCGACCCGCATCGTCACGGCGAGCTCGACGGCTCCGGCACCGTCAAGGACACCGTGAAGGGCCCGTCGCCTCTGTCGAACGGAGCGAAGTTCTCGGTGAAGATGAAGCAGTTCGGCCTGCCGTACCGGATCACCAGCACGGTGACGGAGTTCGTGGACACCGGTGACACCAAGGTCATCGAGTGGCAGCACCCGCTGGGACACAAGTGGCGCTGGGAGTTCGCGCAGACCTCGCCGACGACGACCGACGTCACGGAATCGTTCATCTACGGCACCGCCAAGGCTCCGGCGATGCTCGAACTGACCAAGCAGACGGACAAGAACGTCGTCGGAATCACCGCCACGCTCGAGCAACTGGCCAACCGGTACGCCTGACCTCGCTGTCGGCCAGTCGTCCCCGACGGGTGCGGCCAGTGGGCGTTGCGCGATAATTGCCATGCGCCGCACGGCCGCACCACGCCGTGACCCCCGAGAGGACCACTCATGACCGCCCGCACCGAGCTGAGACGCGTCGATCTACGCGGCAGCTCCCCGTCCACGGCCGAACTCAGGGCCGTTCTCCCGCGAGGCGGAGTGGACGTGAACTCGGTGCTGCATCTGGTCACTCCTGTGGTCGAGGCGGTCCGTGAGCGCGGTGCCGACGCGGCGCTCGACTACTGCGAGACGTTCGACAGGGTCCGTCCCGACGCGGTGCGCGTACCCGCCGCCGCGCTGGAGGAGGCCCTGGCCGACCTCGATCCCGCTGTCCGTGAGGCGTTGAACGTCTCCATCGAGCGCTCCCGCACGGTGCACGAGGATCAGCGGCGCTCGGAGACGGTGACCACGGTCGTCCCCGGGGGCACGGTCACCGAGAAGTGGGTGCCCGTCGATCGCGTCGGTCTGTACGTGCCCGGAGGCAATGCCGTCTACCCGTCGTCGGTCGTCATGAACGTCGTGCCGGCGCAGGTGGCAGGTGTGGGCAGTCTCGTCGTCGCGTCGCCGCCGCAGGTCGACTTCGGCGGACTGCCGCACCCCACGATTCTCGCCGCCGCGGCTCTGCTGGGCGTCGAGGAGGTCTGGGCTGTGGGCGGGGCGCAGGGCGTCGCGCTGCTCACCTACGGCGGCATCGACACCGACGGTGAGGCCCTCGAGCCGGTCGACATGATCACCGGACCCGGCAACATCTACGTCACCGCCGCCAAGCGGCTGTGCCGAGGCGTCGTCGGCATCGACTCCGAAGCAGGACCGACGGAGATCGCGATCCTCGCCGATCACACCGCGGACCCGGTCCACGTGGCGGCCGACCTCATCTCCCAGGCCGAGCACGATGTCCTGGCTGCCAGCGTGCTGGTGACCACCTCCCTGGAGCTGGCAGACGCCGTCACACGTGAGGTCGCCGAGCGCACTCTCACCACCAAGCACTCCGAGCGTGTGGCGACGGCGCTGTCGGGCGAGCAGTCCGGCATCGTGCTGGTCGATTCGCTCGACGCCGGCATCAGGACCGTCGACGCGTACGCCGCGGAGCACCTCGAGATCCAGACGGAGAACGCGTCGGAGGTCGCCGGTCGCATCCGCAGCGCCGGAGCGGTCTTCGTCGGCCCGTGGTCACCGGTGAGCCTCGGTGACTACTGCGCGGGTTCCAATCACGTCCTGCCGACAGCAGGGTGCGCCCGGTTCTCGTCGGGTCTGTCCGTGCAGACGTTCCTGCGTGGGATCCACATCGTCGACTACTCGCGGGACGCACTCGAAGGAGTTGCGGCGCATGTCGTCGCCTTGGCGAATGCGGAGGATCTGCCCGCTCACGGCGACGCTGTGAGCGTGCGTTTCGAGGCGCGCTCGTGACGGCCGTTCCCGGTTCGGGCGCCACCCTCGCCGACCTGCCGTTACGCGAAGCGCTGGTGGGGAAGTCGCCGTACGGTGCCCCGCAGCTCGAGGTTCCGGTCCAACTGAACACCAACGAGAATCCGCACCCGCCGTCCGAGGCGCTCGTCGAGGACGTGGCGCGGTCGGTTCGCGAAGCCGCGGCGTCGCTGCACCGGTACCCGGATCGGGACGCGGTCGCTCTGCGGACCGACCTGGCGTCGTACGTGGCGGGACGCACCGGGGTCGCGGTGACCGTCGACAACCTGTGGGCGGCCAACGGCTCGAACGAGATCCTGCAGCAGGTGCTCCAGGCGTTCGGCGGGCCGGGGCGACGCGCGCTGGGATTCGTCCCGTCGTACTCGATGCATCCGATCATCTCGGCGGGAACGCAGACGGAATTCCTCGACCTGCACCGCCGCGAGGACTTCTCGCTCGACATCGATGCGGCCGTGTCGGCCATCGAGTCGACCGACCCCGACGTCGTCTTCGTGACCACGCCGAACAACCCGACCGGACACACACTGACGCTCGACGACATCCGCAGGATCATCTCGGCGACACGCGGAATCGTCATCGTCGACGAGGCCTACGCGGAGTTCTCCGATGCGCCGAGTGCGGTGGAGTTGATCGACGAGTTCCCGACCCGCGTGGTGGTCAGCCGGACCATGAGCAAGGCGTTCGCCTTCGCGGGCGGACGGCTGGGCTATCTGGTCGCCGCGCCGGCGATCGTCGACGCACTCCTGCTGGTCCGGCTCCCGTACCACCTGTCGGTTCTGACGCAGGCCGCTGCGCGCGCCGCGCTGCGGCACGCCGACGACACCCTGGCCTCCGTCGCGGAACTGGCATCGGAGCGTGACCGTGTGATGGGTCGACTGGCCGCACTCGGATTCCATGTCATTCCGAGCAGCGCCAACTTCGTCCTGTTCGGTCGCTTCGCCGACGCGGCCGCGGTGTGGCAGCAGTACCTCGATCACGGCGTCCTGATACGGGACGTCGGCATCGACGGGCACCTGCGGGTGACCATCGGCGTGGAGGCGGAGAACGACCGCTTCCTCGAGGTCAGTGCTGCGCTCGTCGACACGGTGACCGGCCCCATCGCCCCCCTACAGAGGACGTCCCAGTGAGCAGCATCATGACCCCGAACCGCATCGCGCGTATCGAGCGGACGACGAAGGAGTCGTCCATCACGGTGGAGCTCAACCTCGACGGCACCGGGATCGTGGACGTCTCCACCGGTGTCCCGTTCTTCGACCACATGCTGACCGCGCTGGGAACGCACGCCAGTTTCGACCTGACCGTGCATGCGAAGGGCGACATCGAGATCGAGGCACATCACACGGTCGAGGACACGGCTATCGTCCTCGGCCAGGCGCTGGGCCAGGCACTCGGCGACAAGAAGGGAATTCGCCGTTTCGGTGACGCGTTCATTCCGATGGACGAGACGTTGGCTCACGCATCGGTCGACGTGTCCGGCCGCCCGTACTGCGTGCACACCGGGGAACCGGAGCACATGCTGCACGCCGTCATCGCGGGATATCCGGGCGCGCCGTACTCGACGGTGATCAACCGCCACGTCTTCGAATCCATCGCGTCCAACGCTCGCATCGCCCTGCACGTCCGGGTGCTGTACGGGCGCGACCAGCACCACGTCACCGAGGCCGAGTACAAGGCCGTCGCGCGCGCTCTCCGCGCTGCCGTCGAGCCGGACCCTCGCGTCACGGGTGTGCCGTCGACGAAGGGAAGTCTGTGAGCTCGGTAGCGCTGCTCGATTACGGTTCGGGGAATTTGCACTCTGCACAGCGGGCTCTCGAGCGTGTGGGTGCCGATGTGACCGTGACCTCCGACCACCGCGTCGCCCTCGCCGCCGACGGGCTCGTGGTTCCGGGCGTCGGCGCGTTCGGCGCCTGCATGGACGGTCTGCTGTCGGTCCGCGGGGACGAGCTCGTCGACAAGCGGTTGGCCGGTGGCCGTCCCGTGCTGGGCATCTGTGTCGGTATGCAGATCATGTTCGATCGTGGTGTCGAGTTCGACATCCCCGCGACGGGCTGTGGCCAGTGGCCCGGAACGGTCGACAAACTGCATGCCGAGGTCCTGCCGCACATGGGGTGGAACACGGTCCGTCCCGGCGAGGACTCGGTCCTGTTCGCCGGGATGAGCCCCGACACGCGCTTCTACTTCGTGCACTCCTACGGCGCCCAGACCTGGGAGATGGAACCGAGCGACTCCCTGGCAGCGCCCGTTCTCACGTGGGCGAACCACGGCGGTGATTTCATCGCGGCCGTCGAGAACGGTCCGCTGTCGGCGACGCAGTTCCACCCGGAGAAGTCGGGCGACGCGGGCGCGGTGCTGCTCGAGAACTGGCTTCGTACGCTCTCGTGAGCGAGCTACCCGACTTCTCCTTCGGGCGGCACGCCGCGCTCGTGCTGGGTGCGGCCACGGTGATGCTCGGTCTCACGACGGTGGCGCTGTGGGCGATGAGCCCCGACGGGCCGCTCGGTCTCGTCGTCGTCGCGGTCGGTCTCGTCCTGACGTTCGCGGTCGCATCCGTCGTGTCCAAGCAATCCCTACGCAGGTCTTTCGACGAGGTGGGTACCGACGACGCCGAAGCCGACCGCAGCGACTGACCGCCCTGCCCTGCCGCACAGCGCCGTCGATCGTGCCGGTAACCTCGTCGAACGTGAGCCTGGTACTTCTTCCCGCAGTCGATGTCGCCGACGGTCAAGCTGTTCGTCTCGTCCAAGGAGAGGCCGGCAGTGAGACCTCCTACGGCTCGCCCCGTGACGCCGCCCTCGCGTGGCAGAACGACGGAGCCGAGTGGGTGCACCTCGTCGATCTCGACGCCGCTTTCGGCCGCGGATCGAACCGTGAGTTGCTCGCCGGCGTCGTCGGCGAACTCGACGTGAAGGTCGAGCTGTCGGGAGGAATCCGCGACGACGAGAGTCTGCGCGCGGCGCTGGCCACCGGATGCGCGCGCGTCAACCTCGGTACCGCGGCGCTCGAGGATCCGGAATGGTGCAAGCGGGCCATCGGCGAGTACGGAGACCGTGTCGCCGTGGGACTCGACGTGCGCATCGTCGACGGACAGCACCGCCTCCGCGGCCGTGGGTGGGTCAGCGACGGGGGAGACCTCTGGGAGGTGCTCGAGCGCCTCGATCGCGACGGTTGCACCCGCTACGTGGTCACCGACGTCACGCGCGACGGCACCTTGACCGGCCCCAATCTCGAACTCCTCGAACAGGTCTGCGCCGTCACCGACGCACCCGTCATCGCCTCCGGTGGCGTGTCCACCGTGGACGATCTGGTGGCCATCGCGTCCCTGACGCCGAAGGGTGTCGAGGGCTCGATCGTGGGCAAGGCGCTCTACGCCGGCAAGTTCACGCTCCCGCAGGCCCTCGCAGCGGTCGCGGACAGCGCGCCGTCGACGCCGTGAGCGATCTGGATCTCGACAGCCTCGCCGGCACCGCCCGCGGGCTGCTCGACGGGATCCACGACCGGTTCGTCGCCGGCGCCGGCGCTCCCAGCGCTGTCGCCAAGGGCCCGGACGACTTCGCGACGGCCGTCGACCTCGAACTGGAACGCCGACTGGTCGAGGAGTTGCAGGAGCAGACGCAGATCCCCGTCCACGGCGAGGAATTCGGCGGTCCGCCCGTCGACTCCGGAACCGTGTGGGTCCTCGACCCCATCGACGGCACCTTCAACTACTCGTACGGATTGCCCACGGCGGGAACGTTGCTCGCGCTGATGGTCGACGGCACTCCGGTCATCGGCCTGACGTGGCTGCCGTTGATCGGACAGCGTTTCTGGGCTGTCGACGGTGGTCCGGTGTACCGCGACGGCGATGCGTTGCCCCGTCTGTCGACCACGTCCCTTTCGTCGTCGGTCGTGGGCTTCGGTGCCTTCAACATCGACAGTCGGGGCAGGCTGCCGGGGGCGTACCGAGTCCAGCTGCTGTCCGACATCAGTCGGGTGTCCTCGCGCATCCGCATGCACGGCTCGACGGGTCTAGACCTCGCGTACACCGCGGCGGGAACACTCGGAGCGTCGATCGTGTTCGGACACCACGCCTGGGACAACGCGGCGGGAGCCATGCTGGTGCGCGCAGCGGGCGGCGTCGTCACGGATCTGGCCGGGGAGCAGTGGACCTCGGCGTCGACCTCGGTCCTGGCCGCGGCGCCCGGTGTGCACGAGGAAGTTCTGAACATCCTCGCGCATGTCGGTGATCCCGCGTCGTACACACCCGATACCCGGTCAGGAGCCCGTAGATGAGCGTCGCGGTCCGTGTCATCCCGTGCCTGGACGTAGATGCCGGCCGTGTGGTCAAGGGCGTCAATTTCGCCGACCTCCGCGACGCGGGGGATCCGGTGGAACTCGCCGCGAAGTACGACGCCGAAGGCGCCGACGAACTGACGTTCCTCGACGTCACCGCGTCGTCGGGCGGCCGGGCGACGATGCTCGACGTGGTCACCCGCACCGCCGAGCAGGTTTTCATTCCCCTCACGGTGGGCGGCGGAGTCCGCACGGTGCAGGACGTGGACACGTTGCTCCGCGCGGGCGCCGACAAGGTGTCCATCAACACCGCTGCACTGGCGCGGCCTGAGTTGTTGCGGGAGCTCAGTTCTCGTTTCGGGTCGCAGTGCATCGTGCTGTCGGTCGATGCGCGGACGGTGCCCGAGGGTGAGCAGCCCACCGAGTCCGGCTGGGAGGTGACGACCCACGGTGGTCGGCGCGGTACCGGTGTCGACGCCGTCGAGTGGGCACGCCGCGGCGCCGAACTGGGCGTCGGAGAAATCTTGCTGAACTCGATGGACGCTGACGGTACGAAGGCCGGGTTCGACATCGCGATGATCACGGCGGTGCGCGGCGCGGTGCACGTCCCGGTGATCGCCAGCGGGGGAGCGGGCGCGGTCGAGCACTTCGCCCCAGCCGTGGCAGCGGGTGCCGACGCCGTCCTCGCAGCCAGTGTCTTCCACTTCGGTGAGATGACGATCGGTGACGTCAAGACGGCCCTGCGCGCGGACGGAGTGGAGGTCCGGTGAGTACTCCCGTTCTCGATCCCGCCATCGCGTCGCGGCTCAAGCGCAACGACGACGGTCTGGTCTGTGCGGTCGCACAGGAACGCGGGACCGGAGACGTCCTGATGGTCGCCTGGATGGACGACACCGCTCTCGCGATGACTCTCGAGACGCGGAAGGGGACCTACTGGTCCCGATCGCGTCGTGAGTACTGGGTCAAGGGCGAGTCGTCCGGGCATGCGCAGCGCGTGCACGAGGTGCGACTCGACTGCGACGGCGACACCGTGCTGCTGACGGTCGATCAGACCGGCGGCGCCTGCCATACCGGCGACCACACGTGCTTCGACGCGGATCTGCTGCTCGGGGACGACAGCTAGTCGGAACTCGTCTGGCGCGCGATTCCTGCGTCGAGATTCGTCACCATCACGGTTCCAAGTGCCAGCAGTTCCGAGACCTGATCGTCGTCGAGGCCGTCGAAGACCAGCGACCGAACGGTCGATACGTGCCCCGGGGCGGTCTCGATCACCTTGGCGTACCCGTCGTCCGTCAGCACGGCGTGTGATCCGCGCCCACCGCTGATGCTTTCCCGACGCGCCCATCCGGCTTTCTCGAGTTTCGTCATCACGTGGGAGAGCCGCGACAACGAGGCATTGGAGAAGTCGGCGAGGTCTCGCAGACGCAGGCGCCGGTCGGGGGCCTCCGACAGGGTGGCGAGGACGAAGTAGTCGAAGTGCGTCATACCCGAGTCGCGCTGGAGCTGGGTGTCCAGCGCCGCCGGCAGGCGTGTCACGAATGCCACCAGCGCCCGCCAGGCGTCCTGTTGTTCGGGAGTGAGCCATCGCGTGGCCTGTGGTTCCTGTGCATCAGCCATCGCTGTCGAAATCGTCCTGTTCTGCCGTCGTCGCTGTCGGTGATCGTTCGAGTCTCCCACCGCGACGCTGCGTTCCGCCGCGCGGAGGCCCGGTGAGTCGGCGCACCCGTGCGAGCCACACCTGAAGTACCCGGGAAGATGGGGCGCATGCAAGCTGAGAAGGACACGGCCGCGTCCGGTGCGTCGACGCGGTCCGGCGGCGACGGCACTACCACCCGGGAGCAGTTCCGCGAGCTCGCCGCGGTGCACCGAGTAGTCCCGGTGATCCGGAAGGTGTTGGCAGACTCCGAGACTCCGCTGTCGGCCTATCGCAAGCTGGGCGGTGACAAGCCGGGAACGTTCCTGCTCGAGTCGGCGGAGAACGGCCGCTCGTGGTCGCGCTGGTCGTTCATCGGCGCGGGCAGTCCCAGCGCGTTGACGGTCGTGGACGGTGAAGCGGCCTGGATGGGCGAGACTCCCGCGGGTGCACCGTCGGGTGGTCATCCACTCGACGCCCTGGGCGCGACGATCGAACTGCTGCGCTCGGAGCGTCTGCCGAACCTGCCGCCGTTGACCGGTGGGATGGTCGGCTATCTCGGGTACGACGCCGTCCGCCACATCGAGCGTCTCCCCGAGCTGACCGAGGACGATCTGCAGATCCCCGAGATGGTCATGCTGCTGGCCACCGACCTGGCAGCCGTCGATCATCACGAGGGCGCGATCACCCTGATCGCCAACGCGGTCAACTGGGACGGCACCGACAACCGGGTGGACGAGGCGTACGACGACGCCGTCGCCCGGCTCGATCGGATGACCGCGGCCCTGTCCTCGCCGGCCGACTCCACCGTCGCGTCGTACTCGCGGCCGGCACCGCAGTTCCGCCGTCAGCGCACCTCCGAAGGATTCGGGGCCGACGTGCGCCGTCTCGTGGAGGAGATCGAGGCCGGCGAGGCGTTCCAGGTGGTGCTGTCGCAACGTTTCGAGATGGACACCGACGCCACTCCGTTGGACGTCTACCGCATGCTGCGGGCGTCGAATCCCAGCCCGTACATGTACCTGATGCACGTACCGGGCCCCGACGGCGAGACCGCCTTCTCCATCGTCGGCTCCAGCCCGGAGTCGTTGGTCACCGTCGCCGACGGCGTCGCCACGACACATCCCATCGCGGGTACTCGCTGGCGCGGCGCCACCGAGGAGGACGACATCCTGCTCGAGAAGGACCTGCTGGTGGACGAGAAGGAGAACTCGGAACACCTCATGCTCGTCGACCTCGGGCGCAACGATCTGGGCCGCGTGTGCGAGCCGGGCACGGTGAAGGTGACCGAGTACCGCCACGTCGAGCGCTACAGCCACGTCATGCACCTGGTGTCGACGGTGACGGGCCGGCTCGACGAGGGCAAGCACGCGCTCGACGCCGTGCGCGCGTGCTTCCCCGCGGGCACGCTGTCCGGCGCGCCCAAGGTCCGAGCGATGGAACTGATCGAGGAACTCGAGCCCACTCGCCGGGGTGTGTACGGAGGGATCGTCGGATACCTCGACTTCGACGGCGACGCCGACACCGCCATCTGCATCCGCTCCGCACTGATCAAGGACGGAACCGCCTACGTCCAGGCGGGCGCCGGGGTCGTGGCCGATTCGGTCGCCGAGTACGAGGACACGGAGGCCCGAAACAAGGCCATGGCCGTACTCGGTGCGGTGGCCGCGGCCGAGACGGTGACGACGTTCGGGGCAGGTCGGTGAGAGGCGGCCGTTCCACCGTCGGTATCTCCGCGGTTCTGCTCGCCCTCGCGGCTCTGGCGCTGTGGGCGTCGTCCCGCATGACGTGGGTGACGGTGATCAGCTCCGACGGACTGGGGGAGCAGCAGACCACCCGTCTGGTGGGTGGGACATGGGCGGCGGCCACGACGCCGTTGGCCATCGCAGCCATCGCCGCCGTAGCGGCTCTGTTCGCCATCCGTGGCCGATGGACCGTCGTGCTGGCGGGGCTGATCACGCTGGTGGCGGTGGCTGCGGCGATCCCGTCGGTGCAGCTGCTTCTCTCGGGTGCCACCGCGGACCGTGCCGGGTCTCTCGCGGAACTGCCGGGCCGGGCCGAGGTGATCTCCGCGGAGGCGAACAGGGCACCCGCGGCGTTGGCGTTTCTCGGAGCGCTTCTCGCTCTTGCCGCCGCGGTGACCGTCGCCCGGTCCGCCCGCTCGACCCGCGGGTTGTCCGACCGTTACGACAGTCCCGCCGTCCGACGCGATCGCGCCGAGCAGACAGTGCTGGCCGATCCCGACGACCCCGCGGAGGAACCGAGTGAACGTGCCATCTGGGATGCGCTCGACTCGGGCCTGGACCCCACGCTCGATCGTGAACGACGCTCCGGCGAGGGGCGATCGGAGAACGGTGAGACCCGCTAGTCGGTCTTGTCCGTCCGGCCTCTACTCTGAGCGAACGGATGACAAGCGCCACACATCCACCGCGGTGTCTCCGACGACATCGACTGCACTTCGAAAGGACGCGGGGGCTCCGATGACCGTTCTCGATTCGATCCTCGACGGAGTACGTGCGGATGCACTCGCACGCGAATCCGTCGTCGATTTCGCCTCCGTCAAGAAGGCCGCTGCCGCTGCTCGGCCTGCACTCGATGCCGCCGCAGCGCTCATCGAGCCCGGTATCGCCGTCATCGCCGAGGTCAAGCGCGCCAGCCCGTCGAAGGGCGCGCTCGCAGACATCCCGGACCCCGCTGTCCTCGCCGGCGCCTACGAAGCAGGCGGCGCTCGTGTGATCAGTGTGCTGACCGAGGAGCGTCGGTTCCGCGGTTCGCTCGACGACCTCGATGCGGTGCGCCGCGCGGTCAGCATCCCGGTGCTGCGCAAGGACTTCATCGTCGGGCCGTACCAGATCCACGAGGCGCGAGCGCACGGTGCGGACATGATCCTGCTCATCGTCGCGGCCCTCGAACAGGACGCGTTGGCGTCGTTGCTGGACCGCACCGAATCGCTCGGTATGACGCCCCTCGTCGAGGTGCACACCGAGGAAGAGGCGGACCGGGCCCTCGAAGCCGGCGCGAAGATCATCGGTGTCAACGCCCGCAACCTGAAGACGTTGGAAGTCGACCCCGACACGTTCTCGCGGATCGCTCCCGGCCTGCCGTCGAACATCATCCGCGTCGCCGAGTCCGGTGTCCGCGGCACCGCCGACCTCCTGGCCTACGCCGGCGCGGGTGCGGACGCCGTGCTCGTCGGCGAGGGATTGGTCACCAGTGGCGACCCTCGCTCCGCCGTGCGTGATCTGGTGGCCGCCGGAACGCACCCGTCGTGCCCGAAACCGGCTCGCTGAGCAGTTCCACCCGGCTCGTCGGCGCAACGCGTCATCGGGCAGACTCTTGGTGTGACTACCAGCCATATTCCGAACTCGAGCGACGGCATCACCGATCGCACGTCTCACGACCCGGACCTCGGCGGGCATTTCGGTAAGTACGGTGGCCGATACGTTCCCGAGGCGCTCATGGGCGTCATCGAAGAAGTCACCACCGAGTACGCGAAGGCACGCGGGGACCGCACTTTCCTGGACGAGCTCGACCGTCTGCAGCGCGACTACACCGGACGTCCGTCCCCGGTGTTCGAGGCCGCGAATCTGTCGACGCACGCCGGCGGCGCTCGCATCCTGCTCAAGCGCGAGGACCTCAACCACACCGGTTCGCACAAGATCAACAATGTGCTCGGACAGGTGCTCCTCGCGAAGCGGATGGGTAAGACCCGCGTCATCGCCGAGACCGGAGCCGGCCAGCACGGTGTCGCCACCGCCACTGCCTGCGCACTTCTCGGACTCGAGTGCCTCGTCTACATGGGTGAGGTCGACACCGAGCGCCAGGCGCTCAACGTCGCGCGGATGAAGCTCCTCGGCTCCGACGTCGTCCCGGTCACCTCGGGATCGCGGACTCTCAAGGACGCCATCAACGAAGCGCTCCGTGACTGGGTCACCAACGCGGACGCCACGTACTACTGCTTCGGTACCGTCGCCGGACCGCACCCCTTCCCGATGATGGTGCGCGACTTCCAGCGCATCATCGGCATGGAGGCTCGCGCTCAGCTGATGAACAGCATCGGTCGGCTTCCCGACGCCGTCGCGGCGTGTGTCGGCGGCGGATCGAACGCCATCGGCATCTTCCACGCGTTCATCGACGACCCGGCCGTGCGCCTCATCGGATACGAAGCTGCCGGCGACGGCATCGAGACGGGCCGTCACGCCGCCACCATCGGGGCAGGATCGCCCGGTGCCCTGCACGGTGCGTTCTCGTACCTGCTGCAGGACGCCGACGGACAGACGATCGACTCGCACTCGATCTCCGCGGGTCTGGACTACCCCGGCGTGGGACCGGAGCACTCGTACCTCAACGACATCGGGCGCGCCGAGTACCGGCCCATCACCGACACCGAGGCGATGGAAGCGTTCACGCTGCTGAGCAAGACCGAGGGCATCATCCCCGCGATCGAGTCGGCGCACGCGATCGCCGGCGCGGTGAAGCTGGGCCGGGAACTGGGCGAGGGCGCCGTGATCCTGGTCAATCTGTCCGGACGTGGAGACAAGGACGTCGACACCGCAGCGAAGTGGTTCGGGATCCTGGACGAGAAGGGCAAGATCAAGTGAGCGTCACACCCACCCCGATCCCCGTGAATTCGGGTCCGTCACGGCTCGCATCGGTCTTCGAGACCACGCGTGGTGAGAAGCGCGCCGCGCTGGTCGGCTACCTGCCCGCAGGCTTTCCCACCGTCCCGGAATCGATCGAGGCAGTCCGCGCGCTGGTCGAGAGTGGTTGCGACATCATCGAAGTCGGTGTCCCGTACTCCGATCCCGTCATGGACGGGCCCACCATCGCGGCAGCGGCAGGTCGAGCGCTCGAGAACGGTGCCCGTGTGCGCGACGTGTTCACGGTCGTCGAGGCCATCGCCGACGCCGGTGGCAAGGCCGTCGTCATGACCTACTGGAACCCCGTCATGAAGTACGGCGTGTCCGCGTTCGCGGCCGACCTGGCGTCGGCCGGTGGCCTCGGCATGATCACGCCCGATCTCATCCCCGACGAGGCAGGCGACTGGTTGCAGGCCTCCGACGACAATCACCTCGACCGCATCTTCCTGGTCGCGCCGTCCTCGACCGAGGAACGGCTCTCGCGCACCGTCCAGTCGAGCAGCGGATTCGTCTACGCCGCGTCGACGATGGGTGTCACCGGAGCCCGCGACGCCGTGTCGTCGGCCGCGCCCGAGCTGGTCTCGCGCATCCGCGTGCATTCCGACATCCCCATCGGCATCGGCCTCGGCGTGCGTTCCGGTGCGCAGGCGGCGGAGATCGCTGCCTACGCCGACGCTGTCATCGTCGGATCCGCTCTGGTCACGGCCGTCGACTCCGGTATCTCCGCGGTGTCCGCGTTGACGGCGGAACTCGCCGAGGGCGTGCGGTCCGCCGAGGCGGCCTCGTGACCCTCGCGTCGAGCACCGCGGTTCTGGCATACCTGCCCAGTCCGCCTCAGGGAGTCTGGTACGTCGGTCCACTCGCTCTGCGCGCCTACGCGTTCTTCATCATCGTCGGCATCGTCATCGCGATCGTCTGGGGAGACAGGCGATGGGTCGCTCGCGGTGGCGACAAGGGAACAGTCCTCGACGTCGCCGTGTGGGCCGTACCGTTCGGGCTCATCGGTGGCCGGCTCTATCACGTCATCACCGACGCACCCACGTACTTCGGCGAGGGCGGCAACCCCGTCGATGCGCTGAAGATCTGGCAGGGCGGGCTCGGCATCTGGGGAGCGGTGTTCCTCGGTGGTGTCGGTGCGTGGATCGCGTGCCGGCGCCGGGGAATCCCGCTGCCGGCGTTCGGCGATGCCGTGGCGCCCGGCATCCTGCTCGCCCAGGCGATCGGTCGTATCGGCAACTACTTCAACCAGGAGCTGTACGGCCGCGAGACCACCCTCCCGTGGGGTCTCGAGATCTACGAACGTGTCGATGCCAACGGTCGCGTCGACACACTCGGTGGTGTCTCGACCGGCGTCGTCGAACGCGTCGTCCATCCGACGTTCCTGTACGAACTGCTGTGGAACATCGTCATCGTGGTTCTGATCGTGCTGATCGACCGCCGGTTCCGACTAGGTCACGGTCGCATCTTCGCCCTGTACGTGGCGGGCTACTGTGCGGGACGATTCGTCGTGGAACTGATGCGCAGCGACTTCGCCACGTTGATCGGTGGCATCCGGGTCAACTCGTTCACGTCCGGAATCGTGTTCCTGTTGGCGCTGGCCTACGTGGTGCTGGCACCGAAGGGCCGCGAGGATCCCGCGTCGTTGTCGACGCGGACCGAGAACGAGACCGCCGACGACACGGTTGCCGACGACACGGTTGCCGACGACAAGGCCGGGGACGACGCGGTTGCCGACGAGAAGACCGTCGACGAGAAGGCCGCTGACGACAAGGTGCTGTCGACGAGCGAGGACGAGGGACGTGACCGATCCTGAGAAGCCCGACCTGACGAAGAAGCCTGCGGCGAATCCCGACACGTCCGGCACCGAGTCGAGCTCCGGACCCGGCTGGAACACCAACGCCAGTTTCGGCGAGGGTCCGGGCGCCGGCGCGTACCCGTCGTATCCGTCGCCCGGCACGTTCCCGGAACCGTCCGCCGGCGACACGGCCGCGTTCGGTTACCCGGTGGGCGAATACGGCTCGTGGAACCGGGAGCCCGAGGCGAGCACATGGGCGGCGCCGTCCGCCGAGACTCCCTACGGCCAGGTGCCCCAGTACGGTCAGCCCCAGTACGGTCAGCCCCAGTTCGGCCAGCCCCAGTACGGTCAGCCCCAGTTCGGCCAGCCCCAATACGGGCAGCCGCCTCAGTACGGTCAGCAACCACCCTACGGTCAGAATCCGTACGCGCACAACAACTTCGGCGGTCCGGGCTACGGCGTGGATCCCTCCGCGCCGTTCGGGCGGGACATGGCGACGGGCGAGCCGTACGGCGACAAGTCCAAGGTGACGGCGGGCATCCTGCAGCTCGCGCCCCTACTGTTCGGTCTGCCCATCGCTGTCGGCCGGTTCTACATCGGGACCACGGCGATCGCTGTGGCCCAGGTGGTCCTCTTCGCGGTGAGCGTGCTTCTGACCATCACGCTGATCGGCGCGATCATCGGTCTCCCGCTGTACGCGGCGGTGTGGTTGTGGTGCCTGATCGACGGAATCATCATGCTCGCGAGCAAGGTCCGCGACGGTGAGGGCCGGTTGCTCAAACCCTGAACGACCGGCTGGTTAACTACTCGCCAGTAGCCCGATTGTCAGGACATAGCGCCGCCACTTCGATAGGAATCGGGTGTCGCGGGGACTAGGCTTGCCCGTGTGACCCGACGGACGAAGATCGTATGCACTCTGGGACCAGCGACAGCCACCGACGAGAAGATCAGGGAGCTCGTCGAGAGCGGAATGGATGTCGCTCGACTCAATTTCAGCCACGGTGACTACCCCGATCACGAAGCGAACTACACGCGAGTGCGGGCGGCGTCCAACGCCACCGGCAAAGCCGTCGGCATCCTCGCCGACCTCCAGGGTCCGAAGATCCGCCTCGGCCGCTTCAAGGAGGGCAAGACCACCTGGGCCAACGGCGAGCTGATCCGCATCACCGTCGAGGAGTGCGAAGGCACCCACGACAGGGTGTCCACCACCTACAAAGAGCTTGCGCAGGACGCGAAGCCGGGCGATCGCCTGCTCGTGGACGACGGCAAGGTCGGTCTCGTCGTCACCGATGTCGAGGGCAACGATGTTCTCTGTCGCGTGACCGAGGGTGGCCCCGTCAGCAACAACAAGGGTGTCTCGCTCCCCGGTATGGACGTCTCCGTTCCCGCCATGTCCGAGAAGGACACCGAGGATCTGGAGTTCGCCCTCGCGCTGGGCGTCGACTTCATCGCACTGTCCTTCGTGCGGTCTCCGGCGGACATCGAGCTCGTGCACGCGATCATGGATCGAGTCGGCCGTCGAGTGCCAGTCATCGCGAAGATCGAGAAGCCCGAAGCAGTCGACAACCTCGAAGCCATCGTTCTCGCATTCGACGCGGTGATGGTCGCTCGCGGTGACCTCGGCGTGGAGCTCCCGCTCGAGCAGGTGCCGCTGGTGCAGAAGCGCGCCATCCAGATCGCGCGCGCCAACGCCAAGCCGGTCATCGTCGCCACGCAGATGCTCGAGTCGATGATCGAGAACTCCCGCCCCACCCGCGCGGAGGCATCCGACGTCGCGAACGCGGTGCTCGACGGTACCGACGCGGTGATGCTGTCCGGTGAGACCTCCGTCGGCAAGTTCGTGATGGAGACGGTGCGCACCATGGCCCGCATCGTCGAGACCGTCGAGATGGAGGGTGATGCAGTTCCCGCCCTCACACACACCCCCCGTACCAAGCGCGGCGTCATCTCCTATGCGGCGCGCGACATCGGCGAGCGTCTGGACGCGCGCGCCCTGGTCGCGTTCACGCAGTCCGGTGACACCGTTCGGCGTATGGCTCGTCTACATTCGCGCCTGCCTCTGCTCGCTTTCACGTCCATCCCCGAGGTCCGCAGCCAGCTGGCGCTGACGTGGGGAACGGAGACGTTCCTCGTTCCCTTCGTCGACACCACGGACGGGATGGTGCGCGAGGTGGACAAGTCGTTGCTCGAGCTCGATCGGTACAACCGCGGTGACCAGGTCGTCATCGTCGCCGGTGCTCCTCCCGGCACTGTAGGCTCCACCAACTTGATCCACGTGCATCGAATCGGAGAAGAGGACCGGTAAGTGACCGAAGCGGGGGGGACGGTCGGAGACGACCTGTCGGAGCGTCGGGGGGACGCGCCGACTGTCACGACAGGGCGCTCACGCGACCTGAGCGTGTTGTTGGACATTCTGGATCTGACCGATACGGGCGAGGACACGTTCGTCGGGCGTCATCCGGCGGAGGTCGGTAGTAGGACGTTCGGCGGACAGTTGGTGGCACAGGGTTTGATCGCCGCGGGTCGGACGGTGTCCGGCGGCAGACCTGTTCACGCGATCAATGCTCATTTCGTGCGCGGAGGAGATGTCAAGCGCGACATCGAGTATCGGGTCGATCGGCACCGGGACGGCCGAGCCTTCGCGAACCGTCAGGTCACGGCGTACCAGGACGGCGAAGAGCTGTTCGTGATGCTGGCCGCGTTCCAGGACGCTCGCGGGGGACTCGAGCACAGCGTGGAGTTGCCGGAGGTCGATTACCCGGAACTGCTTCCACCGCTGGGCAATCACTTCGACGGATACGAAGACCGACTGAAGATGTTCGTCGACGCGTTGAAACCCATCGACATGCGCTACGCCAATGATCCGGCCTGGATCATGAAAGGCACGGGGGAACGCCTGAACCACAATCGCGTGTGGATGAAGGCCGACGGACCGTTGCCGGACGATCCGAACCTGCACGTCGCGACGATGGGGTACGCGTCGGACACGACTGTGCTCGACTCCATCATCACGACGCACGGATTGTCCTGGGGACTGGATCGCATCGTCGCGGCCACGGTCAACCACTCGATCTGGTTCCATCGACCCTTCCGGTTCGACGAGTGGATGCTCTACGCCACCGAATCCCCGGTAGCCGCCGGCTCACGGGGATTGGCGACGGGTCGATTCTTCTCTCGCAGTGGTGAATTGGTGGCGACGGTTGTTCAGGAAGGTCTGATCCGCCATTTTCCGACGCGGTGAGTCGTCGGCGACGATGACGAATATGTCGGCGAAGCAGTCACGTCCGAATTCCGCGAGTACACCGGCGATGAATTTTGTTCCGGGCAAGCATTTTCCGCTGAGAATGCGGGAGACGGTGGCGGGATCGACCCCGATCCGTTCCGCCAACTGTCCGTCCGTCGTGATCTCCGCGTAGCGACGTAGTCGTTCCAAGCCGTCACGATCCAGCGCGAGATTCGCCATCGATTACCCCCCAGTGATCGATCGTGTCGCGCTCGTTGCGCGCACGACACGAAAGGTACACACGCAATAGCGCCGCGGCAATCGACACACTCTGGCTCGAGTTGCGTCGATGTCAGTAGTGTTCGCGCCATGGGTGAGACGTCCGGGGTGGGGGAGACGTGGTGGGAGTACTTGAACCGCGTCACAGACAGAGCATCACAAGTAGAGATCGCGCGGGCAGCAGGGGTGGATCCCGCGTCGGTCTCGAGATGGAAGTTGGGGAAGAACACGCCGAGTGCCGATCGCGTCATCGCTGTCGCGCGGCACTTCGGCCGTAATCCGGTCGAGGCGCTGGTGGTCGCACGGTATCTGGCGCCGCACGAGGTCGACGCCAGAATCGAACTCGCTGCCAGCGCCGCGGCGTTGACGGACGAGGAACTGGTGACAGCCATCCGTCGACGCCTGGTCGATCGGCCGTCGCACGAGGACGTCGTCGCGGTCGACATGTCGCATCACACCGTGCACTGACGGACCGTCGTCGGTCCTACTCCGCGCGCTCGTCGATCAGGAAGATGATCAGCGTGGCGGCCAGAACTGCTGCGGGAATCCATGCTGCCCGCACGCCGATCGTTTCCGTGGCCGCCGCGCCCGCGAGCGCACCGAGCGCGAAGACGGCGATGACGGCGCTGTAGACGCGAACGGCACGCCTGCCGGCGGGATCACGGTCGACGAGGGCGGCGAAGCCTGCGTCGGTGAACCGCATGAGGTTGCCGGTCATCGCCACGGCGATGAAGTTGAGGTCGCCGATCGTGCGGAACAGCGCGAACTGCAGGGATGCGATGAACGCAATGGGGACGGTGACCAGCGCGTTCGGAACGGTGTCGGGGACGAAACCGACGACCGCGAGGATCGCGGCCTGAGCTGCGACAGACCATCGGATCGGCCGATGCACGTGGCGTTCGGCTCGCCCGGACTTGATGACGTTCGCGATCACCACTCCGACGACGAACGCCAGAAGAGGCCAGAGGTGATCGGCGGCCGCGCTCCACTGTGTACGCGAGAGCTCGATGGCCAGGAAGATGACGTTGCCGGTCTGCGCGTTGGCGAACACGCCACCACGGGAGACGAAGGTGTACGCGTCGAGGAAGCCGCTCGCAGCCGTCACGATGAGAGCGAATCGCAGGCTGGTGGACGTGGTGGTCACGGGGACACCTCCACGACCACGCGCCACGCCTCGGTCTTCTCGGCCAGTGTCGACGACGCGTGCGCCGGGCTCGTCGAGGGGAGCCGCCGGCACGTCACGGCGCGGGGCAACCGGACATGTCGGAGGAAGAGCTTCTCGGCGGCGGCACCGTTGAGGAAGATTCGTCGGACGGTCGGATGATCGGTGACGAAGCCTGAGAGATCGTTCGCCACGGCGGTGTCGGCGTCGATGGCGGAGTCCAGACTTCCCTCCCGCGTACAGAGTTCGAGAACATCCCACACGGCGATACCGGACGCGGTGAGTGCCGCGACGCGGTCGTCGTAAGGATCGTCGGCGCGGAAATCCACGAGCTGAGCCATAATCGGCCAGAACGCATTTCGCGGATGTGCGTAATACTGCCCCGCGCGCAGCGAGGCCACGCCCGGCATGGATCCGAGAAGGAGGGTGTGCGGACTCGCGCCCACGAGGGGCGCGAAACTGTGGACGACGGTCACTGCGCCACCCCGGCGGCGAGCAGCAGGATCGACGACGCGACCCCGGCGAGAACGCGGACGTGGTTCCACCGCGTCCACCGGATCAGGAATTCGGGCCAGACGTCGTCGCGCGCAGCGAGGCGGTTGTTCAGAGGCACGTTGACGACGACGGTCACACCGACGCATCCACCGACGTAGAGGACCGCTGCGAGCACGACGAGCGATGCGGGTATGCCAGGCTCGAGGAGAGCCGTCACGGCGGCAGCGACGGTGGCTATCGCGGTGCCGAACAGGAGAACCATGAAGAGGGGAGCGACGATGACCACGTTGATGCGGTTCATCACCGCGGCGGCCGACGACGCGGGCTGTGATGCCAGTGCCGGCATCACGGCGAGGGAGAACGCCAGGAAAATCCCCGACACCAGGGCGGATCCGAGTCCCGCGACGATCAGGAGAGCGGTCACGGCGGACCCTTTCTGTGCGGCAGTCCTGCCATCGAATCAGACGCATGTCGCTCGCAGGGAAAGGACCGGCCGTTGATCGTCACGAGTGCATTCTTCGCGGACTACGCGAGGCAGTCGGACCAGAAGCTCGACGTCCTCGGAGGAATCTGGGACTGGTGCGTCCTTCCGTCGTTGGAACAGCCCGTCGAGGCGTATCTGGTGGTGCTCCTGCAGCGCGGCCCGGACGACGCCGACGGCGGTCGCCTGCAGGTGCAGATCACGGACGGAGACGACGAGCCGCTCCACGTGTTCGAGTTGCCCGTCAGCGGCCGCATCGACGGCGAGCAGCAGGCGGTCGCATTCCCGATCTCGTTCACCTGTCGACGCATCGGGAGGCATGTCGTGCGGCTGACGACAGGACGCGACGACGTGGGATTCGCTCTGTCGCTGGATGTTCGGTCGATGACCTGACGTGTGAAACGTGGTGCCCTCGGTGAGACTCGAACTCACACTGCACGGGTTTTGAATCCGTTTCCTCTGCCAATTGGGATACGAGGGCGGACCACTCGCTCGGCGAATGGTGCGGTCACCGAGTGTAGAAGATCGGTGCCGACGCCGGTGCACCGGTACCCTGACGGTGCCCTGCGGGGCGGCCGTGTTCGAGGGGTGGGAAGAACCGCCAGTGAGTAGAAGAGGACGAGTCCACGATGAACACACCGGTTGCTCCGGCGGCGAAGCGCGTGGTCGTGGCGGAGGACGAGTCGTTGATCCGCCTGGACCTGGTCGAGATGCTGCGCGAAGAGGGCTACGACGTCGTCGGTGAAGCGGCCGACGGACAGGAAGCCGTCGATCTGGTGCGCGCTCTGCTGCCCGATCTGGTGATCATGGACGTGAAGATGCCGCGTCGTGACGGCATCGACGCCGCGTCGGAAATCGCGGCCGCCCGGTTGGCGCCCGTGGTGATCCTGACGGCGTTCAGTCAGCGTGAGCTGGTCGAGAGAGCACGAGATGCCGGCGCGATGGCGTATCTGGTCAAACCCTTCACCAAGGCCGACCTGGTGCCGGCCGTGGAACTTGCCGCCAGTCGGTTCACGGAGATCTCCGCCCTCGAGACGGAGATCGCGGATCTCACCGATCGTCTGGACACCCGCAAGCTGATCGAGCGCGCGAAGGGCCTGTTGATGACGTCGCAGTCGTTGTCGGAGCCGGACGCGTTCACGTGGATCCAACGTGCCGCGATGGACCGCCGCACGACCATGAAAGCGGTTGCTGCCGTGGTCATCGAAACGCTGGGAAATACGCCCGCTTCGTGAGATTCCGGGGCACGAACCGGCCGTGACGACTGTGCCAGGCTACGGCCACGTTAAAACTCGCTGCCAACACGTCACAGTAAGGTCACAGGGCTTGTTCCAGAGGTCGCGAACGGTCCCGGAACGATAGGTTCTCCTTCACGAGCGTCGCGGTATCGGGTGCGTGACGCACATATTTCTAGGAGACGACAGATGGCAAGACGAACCATCGTTCGGACGGCTGCAGTGGTGAGCGTCGCCTCGCTCGCCCTGTTCGGCTGTTCCTCGAGCGACGATTCGAGTTCCGGCAGCGAGAGCAGTGCTGCCGGCGGATCTTCCGCATCCGCTTCGGCGGAAGCAACCGTGAGCACCGACTGCACGCCCGAACAGGCAACTGCCGGCGCGACACCGGTGACCACCCCCCTCAAGCTCGGCACACTTCTTCCGGAGACCGGCAGCCTGGCCTTCCTCGGACCGCCCGAGGTCGCCGGCGTCCAGCTGGCCGTCAACGACATCAACGGCGCCGGCGGCGTCCTGAGCCAGCCGATGGAACTCATCCCCGGCGACTCGGGCGACACCACCACCGACACCGCGAACAGCACCGTCGACCGCGAGCTCGCGGCCGGTGCCAGCGTCATCCTCGGTGCGGCATCGTCCTCGGTGTCCCTCAAGGTCATCGACAAGATCGCCAGCGCAGGCGTCGTCCAGATCTCGCCGGCCAACACCTCGGACCAATTCGTCTGCTACCCGGACAAGGGTCAGTACTTCCGTACCGCCCCGACCGATGTGCTTCAGGCGCAGGCCCTCTCGCAGCTCATCTCCGAGGACGGCGGACAGCGTGTGTCCATCCTCGCGCTGAACGACCCGTACGGCACCGGTCTGGCCAGCAACACGGTCACCAACCTCGAGGACGCCGGCGTCGCCTCCGATCAGATCCAGAAGATCATCTACGACCCCAACGCGCAGTCGTTCAACGCCGAGGTCGACCAGGTGAAGAACTTCAACCCTGACGCGGTCGCCATCATCGGCTTCGAGGAGTCGGCGAAGATCATCACCCGTATGCACGAGATCGGCATCGGACCGTCGGACGGCACTGCTGTCTACGGTGTCGACGGCAACATGGGCAACGCGCTCGGCGAGGCCGTCGGCGCAGGACTGCTCGACACCATGCGTGGAACCACCCCGCTCACCGACGTGGGTGCGGGCTTCCAGGATCGACTCAAGGCCGTCAACCCGGCACTGGTCGACTTCAACTACGCCGGTGAGTCCTACGACGCAGTCGTGATCTCCGCTCTCGCTGCCGAGCAGGCCAAGTCCACGGCCGGCGTCGACATCGCGGCGAACATCAACTCCGTCACCAAGGACGGAACGAAGTGCACCACCTTCCAGGAGTGCCTGCCGCTGGTCAAGGCCGGAACCGACATCGACTACGACGGTGTCACCGGTCAGCTCAGCTTCACCGACGGCGGCGAGCCTGCTGTCGGTTCGTACGGCAAGCTGGTCTTCGGACCTGACAACAAGCTCACCACCGAGGACTACATCGTCGTCGGCGGCTGATCTGCAGTAACCCCGAACGGGCCCGACTCCACTGGAGTCGGGCCCGTTCTGTTGTCGCGGGGCTCGCCTCCCGACGATCGCCACCTGCAACGGTTCCGGCAACGTGCAACGGTTGCAGCCGCTGCAGGTTGCCGGAACCGTTGCGGGAACCCGCTAGCACCTGTTCGGCGCCGTGCGCAGAGTGCATCGGCCGCGAGTACGTCCATAACGCCGTGAATCGAGCTGTGTCGACGACACTATGGACGTACTCGCCGAGGGGGCGCAGACAACGAGAGGGGCGCCCCGAGTGAACTCGGAGCGCCCCTGTCGGTGTGCGGGTACTACTTCTTCTCTTTGCTCCCCGCGAGCGTGCCGAGGTAGAGCTCGATGACCTTGGGGTCGTTCATCAGATTCGTACCCGTGTCGGTGTACGCGTTCTTGCCCTGATCGAGAACGTAACCGCGGTCGCAGATCTGCAGGCATCGACGGGCGTTCTGCTCGACCATGATGATCGAGACACCCGCCGCGTTGATCTTCTTGCAGCGGATGAATACCTCGTCCTGGAACATAGGGGACAGGCCCGCCGACGGCTCGTCGAGCAGCAGCACGGACGGTTCCATCATCAGGGCGCGGCCCATGGCCACCATCTGGCGTTCACCGCCGGACAGTGCGCCCGCCTTGATCTTGCGACGCTCGGAGAGCAGCGGGAACAGTTCGCTGACGAAATCGAACCGCTCCTGGAACTTTTTCGGCCGCAGATAGATCCCCATCTCGAGGTTCTCCTCGATAGTGAGCGAGGGGAACACGTTCTGCGTCTGCGGAACGTAGCCGACGCCCTTGGTCACCAGCACATGCGCTTCGGCGGACGTGATGTTGTCTCCGCGCAGGGTGACCGCGCCGCTGCGGATGGGGATGAGCCCGAACAGCGCTTTGAGCAGTGTCGACTTGCCGGCACCGTTCGGTCCGATGATGCCGACGATCTCGCCGTCGTTCAGGTAGAAGTTGCAGTCCTTCAGGATGTTGACGCCAGGGATGTACCCGGCCACCAGGTCGTCGGCGCGCACGAGCGCGTCGGTGGCCAGGCGGCGGTGTTCGTCCGGTGTCGCCGCGAATTCCGCTGCGGTGAGCCCGGTTTCCCCGGATGTGGTTGCTCCGGATTCGGTCATGTCGTGGTCCTCTTGTCCAGCGCGATCTCGGGCTCGGCCTCGGAGAGGTCGCCGCCCGCTTCCAGGGTCTGCACCTCGGCCTGCTCGAGCGCCTCCGCCAGCTCTGCGGTGGCTCCCACGGGGTTGCCGTCGGCGTCGAACTCGAGGGCCTGGTCGTGGTGACTTCCGAGGTAGGCGTCGACGACGGCCTCGTTGTCCGCCAGCTGTGCCGGTGCGGACTCCGCGATGACACTGCCCTGAGCCATGACGACGACCCAGTCGCTGATGTCGCGGATGACGTCCATGTCGTGCTCGACGAAGACGACGGTCATGCCGTCGTCGCGCAGCGACTTGATGTGGCCCAGAAGGCTCTGCGTCAGAGCCGGATTCACACCCGCCATGGGCTCGTCGAGCATGACCACCGCCGGATCGGTCATCAGTGCGCGTGCCATCTCGAGCAGCTTGCGCTGACCGCCGGACAGCGACCCCGCGAGGTCGTCGGCCTTGGCATCGAGCTTGAATCGTGCCAGCAGATCATTGGCTCGTTCGGTGACTTCCCGTTCCTGCGCCTTCCACGTCCACGGCATGAGCGTGTTGAAGATCCGCTCACCCTTCTGGCCCGTGGCGCCGAGGCGGACGTTGTCCAGCACAGTCAGTTTGGACAGTGCCTTCGTCAGCTGGAAGGTGCGCACCACTCCGTGGCGTGCCACCTGGTGGGGTGTCATCTTGCCGAGCGACTTGCCGTCCATGGACCAGGTGCCGGTGTCCGGCTGATCGAAGCCGGTGAGCAGGTTGAACAGGGTCGTCTTGCCGGCGCCGTTCGGGCCGATCAGACCGGTGATGCACCCACGCTGGATCTCGAGGTGCGCCACGTCGACAGCCTTGAGGCCACCGAACGTGCGGGAGACACCGTCGACGACCATGGTCGGGTCGGGCTTGGCGACGCCGGGTGTGTTGGCGACGTCCGCGAAGAGCGCGGCGCGCACCTCCGCGGAGAGCGGCTTGCGTGCCGCGATGGTGTTACTTGGCATCGAGCTGTACCTCCCGCTTGTTGCCCAGCAGTCCTTGCGGGCGGAAGATCATCAGCACCGCGATGAGGATGCCGAGGAGAACGAATCGTGTTGCGCCGACCTGCTGTTCGGTCATGGGGATGAACGGGTCGGGGCCTGCGGCAGCCTGACGCAGCAGGACGTCGGGGATCGAGAGCAGGAACCAGAACAGCATGGCTCCGACGACCGGTCCGAACACCGTGGCGGCGCCGCCCAGGATCAGTGCTCCGAAGGCGAAGAAGGTCTGCGCGGTCGAGTAGAAGTCGGGGTTGATCGACTTGGTCTGGAGGGCGTTGAACACGCCGCCCATGCCGCCGATGACACCGCCGAGAACCAGTGCCTGCATCTTGTAGACGAAGACGTTCTTGCCGAGCGAACGCGCAGCATCCTCGTCCTCACGCACCGCCTTGAGCACGCGTCCCCACGGGCTGTGGGTGAGCAGATAGACGAGGCCGCACAGGATGATCACGAGCGACCACCCGACGACCATCGCCCACAGGTCGTCGCCGTAGAACTTCACGCCGGCGAACGAGTACTGCTTGCCCGAGTCGAACGGGCTGAGATTGGTGAACGGATCGGCGAAGCCGAAGAGGCCGTTGGTCGATCCGGTGACACCGTTGGACGCGGTGGATCGGAAGACGAGCCTCAGGATCTCGGACGCCGCGATCGTGACGATGGCCAGATAGTCGGCTCGTAGTCGCAGCGTCGGGATGCCGAGAACCAGAGCCAACAACCCTGCGGCGGCCAGTCCGACGATGATGCCGAGCCACAACGGCTGCTCGTAGGTGATGGTCATGATGCCGACGCCGTACCCACCGAGGAGTGCGAAGCCGATCTGTCCGAAGTTGAGCAGTCCGGCGTAGCCGAAGTGCAGGTTGAGGCCGATGGCGAGAAGTGCGTAGAAGATCGCTGACGGCCCGACGAGCTGGGCGAGCGATACCTGAATTGCTCCGACGATATCCATGGTCAGCCGATCCTTTGCCGCGAGCCCAGGATGCCTTGCGGCCGGACGATGAGGATGACGATCAAGACGAGCAATCCTCCGATGTATTTGAGGTCGGGGTTGATCACGAGCGTCGACCACTGCACCAGCAGTCCGACGATGACACAGCCCAGGAGCGCGCCGTAGGCAGTTCCCAGTCCACCGAGGGTGATACCGGCGAACATGAGCAGGAGGAGCTTGAAGCCCATCTCCCACTGGACGCGACCGCCGAGCTCGGAGAGCCCGAACAGGACGCCGCCCAGGGCAGCGAGTCCGCCGCCCATGCACCAGACGAACGTGACGACACGCTCGACGTTGATGCCCGACGACGCCGCGAGGTCGCGGTTGTCCGCGACGGCACGCATGGCCTTGCCGATGCGGGTCTTCTGCAGCATGAGAGCGACGAGAACGAGCACCACGATGCTGATGACGATGCAGGCGAGGTTGACGTCCGTGATGGCGAACGGCCCCCATTCACGCTGCACCTGCGCCTGGTAGTCCTTGTACGGCTCGGCGCGGTCGGAGAAGAAGATGAGGATCAGGTATCGCAGGGCGATAGCGAGGCCGATCGACACGACGAGCTGGCCGATCAGACCCGTCTTACGTCTGCGCAGTGGTCTCCACAGTCCGGCGTTGTTCGCCCAGCCGACCGCCACACCGACGATCACCGCCAGGATCGTCGCCGGGATCAACTGGATCCCGAGCTTCTGATTGAAGACCCATGCTGCGACCGCACCGAGCGTGACCAGTTCTCCGTGGGCGAAGTTGGTGAGGCCGGTCGTGCCGAAGATCAGGCTCAGACCGATCGCGGCGAGCGCGATGACCAGTCCGAAGCGCAGTCCGTCGATGGTCGTGCGGAGGAATTTCTCGTAGAACGGCACCACGGTCGCGCTGCGCTCTTCACCGAAGCTGAAGATCACGGTGTTGGCGCGGCCCTGGACCACGGTGCGTTCGACGTCGCCTTGGACCGACACGCCGTCGGGCAGGGTTTCGGGGTCGACGCGGAAGGTGTAGTCACCGGGGGAGACGGGGAGCGTCCACCGGCCTCCCTCCGCGGACGTGGTGCGTGCGACTTCGGCGTCGGAGCCGTCGAGTGCGAGAACGTCGACACCGACGAGGCGTTCGCCCGCATTGTTCAGGCTGCCGCTGACGTCGACCGCATCTGCTGGGGGAGTCGAGGAGCTGCTCGCGGGTGGTGAGCTGGAGCTCGGGGTGGGAGCGGGAGTGGGTTCCTGGGCCAGGGCTGTTCCACCGACGGTGGCAGCAGCGATGAGGCCGAGGAGAACGACGACGAGCGCGCGGACGATCGTGGCGGTAGCCACGGATCGCACGGGCCGTCGAGGACTCGAGGGGGGCACGCGGGGTCCTCTCGGACGGTCGAATAACGCCGAGTTGTCTCGGCAGTGCTTGCAATTGTCGGACTCTATCGGGCTGGAGGTATCGAAAACGGCCGCTTCGATTTCTTCGATGTTGCGGTCTTGTTTCGAAGCGGGCGAGCGCCGACGGCGGAGATGTCGGTCGTCGTCCCTAGACTGACGGGGTGAGTCCAGTAACCGAGTCCTCGCCCCTGCTGATGCTGATCGACGGTCACTCGGTGGCGTATCGAGCCTTCTACGCGCTCCCCGCCGAGAACTTCAAGACCACGAGTGGGCAGACCACCAATGCTGTCTACGGATTCACCTCCATGCTGATCAACCTGCTGCGCGACGAGGCGCCCACACACGTGGGCGCTGCCTTCGACGTCTCACGACAGACCTTCCGGGCGGAGAAGTTTCCCGAGTACAAGGCCAATCGCATCAAGACTCCCGACGAGTTCGCGGGTCAGATCGACATCACCAAGGATGTCCTCGGGGCCCTGGGTATTCCGGTCATGGCGGAGCCCGGCTTCGAGGCCGACGACATCATCGCGACCTTGACGACCCAGGCGGTGGCGGCCGGATATCGCGTCCTCGTGGTCACGGGTGATCGCGATTCGCTGCAGCTGGTCAACGATCAGGTGACCGTGCTGTACCCACGCAAGGGCGTCTCCGACCTGACGCGGTTCACCCCGTCCGAAGTCGAGAGCAAGTACGGGCTCACCCCTGCGCAGTACCCGGATTTCGCTGCGCTGCGCGGGGATCCGAGCGACAACCTGCCGGGTATCCCGGGGGTGGGGGAGAAGACGGCGACGAAGTGGATCAAGGAGTTCGGCAGCCTCGACGAACTTGTCGACAAGGTCGATACCGTGCGCGGAAAGGTCGGGGACGCCCTGCGGGCCAACCTTTCCAGCGTGGTCCTCAACCGCCAGCTCACCGAGATGGTGCGCGATGTCCCGCTGCCGTACACACCGGATCAACTGCAACTGGCGCCGTGGGACCGGGATCGGGTCCACGCGCTGTTCGACGATCTCGAGTTCCGTGTTCTCCGCGATCGACTGTTCGCGACGTTGTCGTCCACAGAGCCCGAAGCGGAAGAGGGCTTCGAGGTCAGCGGTCGCGCGCTCGAGCCGGGCGAGCTGGGCGAGTGGTTGGACACGCACACCAGCGACGGAGTACGGACCGGACTGTCCGTGGTGGGGACTCGCTCACCGTTCGACGGGGACGCCACATCCGTCGCATTCGCCGCCGCCGACGGTGAGGGTGCCTACATCGAGACGATCGGACTCACCGAGGAGGACGAGCAGGCGCTCGCACGGTGGTTCGCGGACGAATCGCGGCCGAAAGCGTTGCACGAGGCCAAATGGGCCCTGCATGCGCTTCGTGGCCGCGGATGGCCGGTCGCCGGGCTCACCAGTGACACTGCCCTGTCCGCGTATCTGGTCCGGCCGGGGCAACGCAGCTTCGCCCTGGACGACCTGTCGCTGCGCTACCTCAAACGCGAACTGCGCGTGGAGGATGCAGGGGATGCCCAGCTGTCGTTGCTCGACAGTGAGGACGAGACGCAGGCAGCTGTGGCGGAGGGCGAGATCCTGCGCGCGCAGGCAGTTCTGGATCTCGCGGACGCCCTCGATCGTGAACTGGCCGAGATCGAGTCGGCGCCGTTGCTGTCCGACATGGAACTTCCGCTCCTGGACGTTCTGGCGACGGTGGAGAATACCGGTATCGCCATCGATCTCGACCATCTCCACGATCTGCAGAGTCAGTTCGCCGGCGAGGTCAGCGTTGCCGCCGAGGCCGCGTACGTGGTGATCGGCAAGCAGATCAACCTCGGTTCGCCCAAGCAGTTGCAGGTCGTGCTCTTCGACGAGTTGGACATGCCCAAGACCAAGCGCACCAAGACCGGCTACACGACCGATGCCGAAGCGCTGCAGAGCATGTTCGAGAAGACCGAGCATCCGTTCCTGCGTCACCTGCTCGATCACCGCGACGCGACGCGACTCAAGGTCACCGTCGACGGTCTGCTGAAGTCGGTCAGCGACGACGGTCGCATCCACACGACGTTCAATCAGACCATCGCCGCCACCGGCAGGTTGTCTTCGACCGAACCCAATCTGCAGAACATCCCGGTCAAGACGTCCGCGGGTCGACGGATCCGCGAGGGGTTCGTCGTCGGCGAGGGCTACGACACGCTGATGACGGCCGACTACAGCCAGATCGAGATGCGCATCATGGCGCACGTATCCGGTGACGAGGGATTGATCGAAGCGTTCAACACCGGCGAGGACTTGCACAGCTTCGTCGGATCGCGGGCCTTCGGCGTTCCGATCGACGAGGTCACCCCGGAGTTGCGCCGACGCGTGAAGGCGATGTCCTACGGGCTTGCGTACGGCCTCAGCGCCTACGGGCTGTCGCAGCAGCTCAAGATTTCGACGGACGAGGCCAAAGAGCAGATGGAGGCGTACTTCTCCCGGTTCGGTGGAGTCCGCGACTATCTTCACGAAGTGGTCGAGGCTGCGCGCAAGGTGGGGTACACCTCGACCCTCTACGGTCGTCGGCGCTATCTCCCGGATCTCACCAGCGACAACCGTCAGCGTCGTGAAGTGGCCGAGCGCGCCGCACTCAACGCGCCCATCCAGGGGACGGCAGCCGACATTATCAAGGTCGCGATGATCGACGTGCAGCGGGCGTTGGCACAGTCGTCGCTCACGTCTCGGATGCTTCTGCAAGTTCACGACGAACTGGTGCTCGAGGTCGTCGAGTCCGAACGCGTCGAGGTGGAGGCGTTGGTGCGGGACAAGATGGCCCATGCCATCGAGTTGTCCGTGCCGCTCGACGTCTCCGTGGGCACAGGTCGCACCTGGGACGACGCCGCGCACTGACGCGACGGCGCAGGACGACGAAAGGCGGGCACCGGGATCATCCGGTGCCCGCCTTTCGTCGGTGTGTGCGCTACTTCGCGTCGGCCGCCTGCTGCTCGGCGATCTGCTTGCGCACGTCGTCCATGTCGAGTCCCTTGATCTGCCCGACCAGGTCTTCGAGGGCAGCCTGGGGCAGTGCGCCGGGCTGGGCGAACACGAGAACGCCCTCACGGAATGCCATCAACGTGGGGATGGACCGGATGTTCGCGGCTGCGGCGAGCCCCTGCTCGGCCTCGGTGTCGACCTTGCCGAAGACCACGTCGGGGTGCTGCTCCGACGACTTCTCGAAGGTCGGGGCGAACTGCTTGCACGGTCCGCACCAGTCGGCCCAGAAGTCGACCAGAACGACATCGTTGCCGGTCACGGTCTCGTCGAAGTTCTGCTGCGTCAGCGTCTGCGTTGCCACAAGGATCCTTTCGTCGCGGGTGCCGATAGTCGGCACGTTCCTTCTGCCCCGCACAACGCACGCACACCGGTCGGCATTCCCCGCGTGTTTGTTCGGACCCGGTCACACAGGGACGGGCGCCGCGCGGAAGGTCCGACGATATGCCTGTGGCGTCGTGCGCCGGAGCCTCACGAAATGTTGGCGCAGGACCGCGGCCGACCCGAACCCCACCGACTCGGCGACCGCGTCGATGGAGAGATCGGTCGATTCCAGGAGGCGTTGCGCTGCCAGGACTCGTTGGTCGCTGATCCACCGGGCCGGCGTGGTTCCGGTCTCGGCCTGGAAGCGTCGGGCGAACGTACGGGGCGACATCGAGACCTCCGCGGCCAAGACCTCCACGGTGAGGTCCAAGCGGATGTTCTCGGTGATCCAGTCGATGAGCGGTGCCAACGTCTCCGAGTCGCACACCGGGACCGGAACGGCGACGTACTGAGCCTGTCCGCCGTCGCGGTGCGGAGGGACGACCATGCGCCGCGCGATGCCGTTGGCGACGGCGCTGCCCTGCGCCGACCGGACGATGTGCAGGCAGAGATCGATGCCCGCCGCGGTTCCGGCACTGGTCAGCACCCGATCGTCGTCGACGTAGAGGACGTTCGGGTCGACGGCAGCATCCGGATAGCGAGCGGCGAGCGCGTCGGCGTGGCGCCAGTGTGTGGTGCAGCGGCGTCCGTTAAGGAGTCCGGCCTCACCCAGGACGAAAGCTCCGGTGCACAAGCTGGCGACTCGTGCTCCTCGCGCGACCGCCGCGCGGAGCTTGCCCAGGAGTGGCTCCAGGTCGTACGTGTGCTCGGTGCCGCATGCGAAGGATCCGTCGAACGTGACGGAGGTGCCGCCGGCGGGAACGATGATCAGGTCGGCGTCGTCGAGTCGGTCGAGGTCGTGCGGAACGTCGATGGTGTAGCCGAAGCGCGTCCGTATCGGATCCGGGACCGCCGCCACGAGAGAGAAGTCGTAGACCGGCAGTCCCTCATCGGACCGGTCGAATCCGAACACCTCGCACGCCACGCCCAGTTCGAACGCCTCCGTCAGAGGGAGGAGGGGAACGACGACCTTCGACAACATGCGGTCAGTATGGCAGAAAATCGATGAAATATGTCATTCCTGCCACTGTTCCCGGAAAGCGCTGCGGCGGACTATTTCTCGCATGACATTCTTCGTTCTTCTCTCGGGGTTCCTGGTGGTTCTGGTGCTGCTGGCATCGCTCGCGACGGCCGGTCGGCTACCGGACACTCACGACGAGGTGACCCAGCACGGCGACTATCGTTTCTGACGTGCTGGGTCTCCAATTCGTCGCTGCTGCACTCGTCTGGGGAGCCAGCTTCCTGTTCATGAAGATCGGGCTCGAGGGCCTGAGCTTCCCCCAGGTGGTTCTCGCGAGACTCGTTCTCGGAGCACTCACGCTCGGACTGTTGTTGCGCGTCATGCACGTTCGGTTGCCGCGCCGCGGTGTGGTGTGGGCGCATTCGTGCTTCCTCGCGGTCTTCCAGTGCATCGTCCCGTGGTTGCTCTTCGCGTGGGCGGAGCAGGACATCGACTCGGCGACGGCGGCGATCTTCAACGCGACGACGCCGCTCATGACCACCGTGTTGGCATTCGTGGTGCTGCCTGCCGAGCGTCCGACGGCGATGCGGTCGGTCGGACTCCTGCTCGGATTCGTCGGCATCCTGGCCGTGTTCTCGCCGTGGCAGGCCGGGCTCGCGGGCAGCGTCGGCGCGCAGATGGCGTGTCTGGGAGCCACTGCGTCGTACGGCATCGCTCTCGTCTACCTGCGCAAATTCGTCGTCCCGTTGCGGGTACCGGCATTAGCCGTGGCGACGATGCAGATCGGTATCGCAGCGGTCGCGATGGTGGTGGCGACGCCCGTCGTGGCCCGACAGGCCGTGCACCTCGACGTCCCGGTTGTCGCGTCGATGCTGGCACTGGGCTGCGCCGGGACCGGCCTGGCCTTCCTGTGGATGACCAACGTCGTGACGGGGTGGGGTCCGGCTGCAGCGTCGACAGTGACCTACCTGAGCCCGGTGGTCGGCATCGCCCTCGGTGCCGCCGTGCTGGGAGAGGCGGTGACATGGAACGCGGTGATCGGAACGGCCCTGATCATCGTGGGCGTTCTGGTGACGACGCGTCGTCGCGCAGCCCCCGCGGTGGTGACCGTCAGCCGATGAGCCAGTCCTCCCGCGCGTCTCCGTCCCAGCGCCGGACAGCAGAGACCTCCGCCTCGATGTCGCGGAGGTCGGTGATCAGATGCGAACTCGCGGAACCGATGTCGTCCGGTCGCATACGCATCGCGAGGGTCACGTGCGGCGTGTAACGGCCCGGTTCGAGATGCGGGGGGATGCCGGGGGAGTCGGCCAGGATCCTGTGGACCCGGGCGTGCAGGTCGAGTAGTTCGGGCGACGGGACGACCGTACGGGCGAGTACCGCGCGTGACCCGCCGAACATCACCAGGCCGCCCAGCCGCACGGCCTCGGGGAATCGCCACGCACCGTTCTCTCGCCCGTCCACGATCAGCGCGGTCAGCCGCCGCTCGGCATCGTCGTCGATACTCGCGGCGACCGCGATCGTGATGTGTGGACGGTTCGACGACCCCGTGTGTCGAGCCTGGCTGGGAAGTCCCAGTTCCGCGAGGTAATTCCATTCACGACGGATCGATTCGTCACTACCGGAGTCCAGGAGGAGCTCCACCGACTGCACCATGATGAGCAATGATGGCGGCCATGACGAACGAACGACGTTCCGGGTCCGTGTCGGGTATCTCGCGCGGTGGCCATCCCATCGGAGTTCTCGACGGAGACGGCATCGGCAAGGAGATCGTTCCCGGTGCCGTCAGGATCGTCGACGCGGCCGTCGAGTCGATGTCGGCGCCTCGGATCGACTGGCAGCGACTGCCGTTCGGCCGCGATGCCCTGGACGAGTACGGCGATGCCGTGCCCGCGCACACCATGGCGGCGTTGGCCGAACTCGACGCGTGGGTGCTGGGACCGCACGACAGCGCCTCGTACCCGGAGGAGCTGCGAGGCCGACTCACTCCCGGCGGGCGCATCCGGAAGGAGTTCGACCTCTACGCCAACATTCGGCCGGCGAAGGCGTTGCCGGGAGTCAAGGCAGTGTCGCCCACCATGGATCTGGTCGTCGTGCGGGAGAACACCGAAGGCTTCTACGCGGACCGCAACATGTTCGTCGGATCGGGCGAGTTCATGCCGACGCCCGACGTCGCTCTCGCGGTCGGCGTCTTCACGCGCAGGGCATGCGAACGTATCGCCGAGCAGGCCTTCCGGATCGCCGAGAGTCGACGTCGCCACGTGACCGTCGTCCACAAGACCAACGTCCTACGGCTCACCACGGGTCTCTTCAAGGACGTCTGCACCGAGGTCGGTGAACGCCACCCGAGCGTGAGCGTCGCCTACGAACACATCGACGCGGTGACTGCCAAGCTCGTCCGGTCGGGTGGAGACTTCGACGTTCTGGTGGCGGAGAACATGTTCGGCGACATCCTCTCGGACCTCACGGGTGAGCTGTCCGGGTCTCTGGGTATGGCGCCGTCGATCAATGCGTCCGACTCGAAGGTCATGGCTCAGGCGGCACACGGCGCGGCGCCGGACATCGCCGGACACAACCGTGCGAACCCGACGGCGGTGCTGCTCTCGGTCGCGGCGATGCTCGAGCACCTGGCGGCCGGCGACGGACCGTCCGAGCTCGCGCATGTCGGTGGACGCATCCGCAGCGCCGTCGACACGACGATCGCGTCGGGAGTAGGTACTGCTGACATCGGTGGGCTCGCGTCCACCAGCGAGTTCCTCGAGACGGTGACGGCGCACGTCGTCCGCGGAGCCTGAGCTCGTTACTTCACGCAGCAGAAGATCGCGGTGCCGGGAAACAGTTCTCCGCGGAGCGGTGACCACTGACCCCACTCACGGTCCAGCCACTCGGGCCAGTCGGGTTCGACGATGTCGACCAGCGTAAGTCCCGCGGCGACGATCTCCCGAACGCGGTCGCCGACGGTGCGGTGATGCTCGACGTAGGTCGCCGTGCCGTCCGGGTCGAACTCGGCGTACGGGGTGCGATCGAAGTACGGGATCGTCGCGGTGAGGCCGACCGGTCCCGGGTCGTCCGGAAAGATCCACCGCATCGGGTGGTTCACGGAGAACACCCACCGTCCGCCGGGCCGCAGCACCCGATGCACCTCTCGCATCACGCGTGCGGAGTCGGCGACGAAGGGGACGGCGCCGAAGGCGGAACACGCGATGTCGAACGACGCATCGGCGAACGGCAGGTTTTCGGCCGAGGCCTGCAGGAGCGCGGGTGCCGGACTGCCCGGCGACACGGCCTCGCGGGCCGCGATCGCCTCGGCTCCGTACGCCAACATTCCCGCGGAGATGTCGAGCGCCGTCGCGCGGGCGCCGTGTCCCGCCAGCCATCGGGCGCAGGGGGCGGATCCGCACCCGATCTCCAGGACGTCGCGGTTCTCGACGTCACCCAGCAGATGGACGTCGCCCTCGTGCAGACCCTCCGGGCACCAGACGAATTCGCCCCCCGCGCTGGCGGTGCCGAGGAACTCCCCGTGGGTACGGTGGTATTCGGCGGAATCATGGTCCCACCAGGAGCGCGACGCGCGCTCCGACGTCACCGAGTCGACTCCTCGACGGCGAGGCGAAGAGGTCGGCGGATCGACGTGGTCACCGGTGTTCGCGGTGGTCTGGTCACCGAGATCGGCGGGGGTTTCTGCGGACACGCGCAACACCGTAACCGGGTTTGCTCGCCGCACACGGCACCGAGTAGTCTTCGATACGCGAATGTCCGCCTTCGCGCGTGCGTACTCACCGGTCCCGCTGTCAGCGATCCGCAGGTGCGTGTCCGGAGGCGTTCGTCGTTGGCTCTCGAACCAGCGCCCAAGATACGGCAGTACGCGTGTCCTGTCCGCGAGAACGTGAGTCTGTCCGACCGAACATCCATCCACCGACCCCAACCCGTCCGGAGCAACTCACCACATGGCCTCATCCACCGTCACCTCGCCGCAGGTAGCCGTCAACGACATCGGCTCCGCCGAGGATTTTCTCGCCGCGATCGACGCAACGATCAAGTACTTCAACGATGGCGACATCGTCGAGGGCACGATCGTCAAGGTCGACCGTGACGAGGTTCTTCTCGACATCGGTTACAAGACCGAGGGCGTCATTCCCTCTCGCGAGCTCTCCATCAAGCACGACGTCGACCCCAACGAGGTCGTCTCCGTGGGAGATGCGGTCGAAGCTCTCGTCCTCACCAAGGAGGACAAAGAGGGTCGTCTGATCCTGTCGAAGAAGCGCGCACAGTACGAACGCGCCTGGGGCACCATCGAGGAGCTCAAGGAGAAGGACGAGGCCGTCAAGGGCACCGTCATCGAGGTCGTCAAGGGTGGTCTCATCCTCGACATCGGCCTCCGCGGCTTCCTGCCCGCCTCGCTCGTCGAGATGCGTCGTGTCCGCGACCTCCAGCCGTACGTCGGCAAGGAGATCGAGGCCAAGATCATCGAGCTCGACAAGAACCGCAACAACGTCGTCCTCTCGCGCCGCGCATGGCTCGAGCAGACGCAGTCCGAGGTTCGCAGCGAGTTCCTGCACCAGCTCCAGAAAGGACAGGTCCGCAAGGGCGTCGTCTCCTCCATCGTCAACTTCGGCGCATTCGTCGATCTCGGCGGCGTCGACGGCCTGGTGCACGTGTCCGAGCTGTCCTGGAAGCACATCGACCACCCGTCCGAGGTCGTCGAGGTCGGTACCGAGGTCACCGTCGAGGTTCTGGACGTCGACCTGGACCGCGAGCGTGTCTCCCTGTCGCTCAAGGCAACGCAGGAAGACCCGTGGCGTCAGTTCGCCCGCACCCACGCGATCGGTCAGATCGTCCCGGGCAAGGTCACCAAGCTGGTTCCCTTCGGAGCATTCGTGCGGGTCGAAGAGGGCATCGAGGGCTTGGTCCACATCTCGGAGCTGGCCGAGCGCCACGTCGAGGTCCCGGACCAGGTCGTCACCGTCGGAGACGACGCGTTGGTCAAGGTCATCGACATCGACCTCGAGCGTCGCCGTATCTCGCTGTCGCTGAAGCAGGCCAACGAGGACTACGCCGCCGAGTTCGATCCGTCCAAGTACGGCATGGCCGACTCGTACGACGACCAGGGCAACTACGTCTTCCCCGAGGGCTTCGATCCCGAGACCAACGAATGGCTCGAGGGCTTCGACAAGCAGCGTGAAGAGTGGGAAGGCCGCTACGCCGAGGCGGAGCGTCGCCACAAGATGCACACCGCTCAGATGGAGAAGACCGCCGCGGACGAGGCGCAGGAAGCTGCCAACGCAGCGGCCGGCTACTCCTCCGAGACCGGTACCCCGTCTGCACAGGGTGCACCGGCTGCAGCAGCTCCCGAGTCCACCGGCGGATCGCTCGCCAGTGACGCTCAGCTCGCCGCACTGCGCGAGAAGCTGTCCGGCGGAGCATGATCCGCTGATCTACCGCTCCACGAGAAGGCCCCGAACCGCACGCGGTTCGGGGCCTTTCCCGTGAGGCGAGGATCTCGCTGCTGGGCACTGCATATAACGACGACAAAGGCCCGATCCATGACGGATCGGGCCTTCGGCCGTGTCTGGTACGCCGCGAATCAGCTCGCTACAGCGGTACCCCAACCTGTGCTCATCTGAGCACTGCGCTTACGCATGGAGGCAAAGCTGTGACGTGCCGGGCTGATGAGTGAGGTGAACCAGTTGCGGCGGTGCTCCGCCAACGCGTCGGCGACCTGAGGAATCAGAATGCAGTGCACGCCGTCGGACATTCCCAGGCGGTGCCGCCCGGGCTGCATCCGCCCGACTCCCACTCCCGCAATGGTGTTCATGCCCGTCCTTTACCTGTCGAGTACTTGCTCGGCCGATTCCGGCGAGGGAGTCGGCGAAGAAAGTACGAAAGCCTGTTGTGCGCCTCGAAGATAACCGACGGGTTGGGAAACATGGTGCATTTGAGACTGGTGATTCGCGGCGTGTTCGATGCGGAGGGTCGCTGACTCGGTCACACTGTGGGTGTGTTGAGAATCGGATTGACCGGTGGAATGGGTGCAGGCAAGTCGACGGTGTCCCGCACCTTGGCGAGTCTCGGTGCCGTCGTGGTGGATGCGGACAAGATCGCACGGGAGGTCGTCGAGCCCGGAACACCCGGTCTCGCAGCGCTCGTCGAGCGTTTCGGCGACGACATTCTCGCCGAGGACGGAACACTCCTTCGGCCCGCGTTGGCCGCCAAGGCATTCCGTGACGAGGAATCACGTCTCGCTCTCAACGGCATCATGCATCCGTTGATCGGTCGGCGGACGACCGAACTCATCGAGAGTGCACCGGACGACTGTGTGCTGGTGCACGATATTCCGTTGCTCGTCGAATCCCGTTCGGCCGCAGCCTTTCACCTCGTCGTGGTCGTGTACCTGGAGGCCGAGGAGCGTGTGCGCCGGCTGGTGGCCTCCCGTGGGCTCGACGAGAAGGACGCCCGCTCGAGGATCGCTGCCCAGGCGACCGACGAGCAGCGCCGGGACGCGGCCGATGTGTGGCTCGACAATTCGGGAACTCAGGAAGCCCTCGAATTCGCGGTACGCGAGCTGTGGTCGAACCGGCTCGAACCGTTCGCCCGGAACGTGCGGTCCGCCGCGGTTGCTCGGTCTGCGCCCGCTGTCGTTCCCGCCGATCCGACGTGGCCCGCGCAGGCGCGGCGGGTGGCCGACCGGGTCCGTCTGGCGTGCGGCGACAAGGCACTGCGTGTCGACCACATCGGCTCCACCGCGGTTCCGGACTTCCCGGCGAAGGACGTACTGGACATCCAGGTCACGGTCGCCGACCTGGACACGGCGGACGCACTTCGCGATGCACTGACCGACGCCACGTTCCCGCGGCTCGAGCACATCGTGACGGACGACCCGATGCCGTCCGCGGTACCCGGTGAAGCCGACCCTGCGCTGTGGGAGAAGCGCTTGCACGGTGGCGCCGACCCCGGACGGCCGGTGAACATCCACGTGCGTGTCGACGGGTGGCCCGGACAGGTGTTCGCGCTCATGTTCCGTGATTGGCTCCGCGCCGACGCGTCGGCACGCGAGGAGTACCTGACGGTGAAGGAGCGCGCGTCGACACTCGCAGCGCAGCACGACGACTACAGCGCGGCTATCGATGCGTACGTCCGAGCGAAGGCCCCCTACTTCGAGGGTGTATATCCGACAGTTCTGTCGTGGGCGACACGGACAGGGTGGTCGGCGGACTGACTCCGGTCAGCGCCAGCGGGTCGGCATCCCGAGTGACGCCAGCCACCGGTCCAGGTCGTGCCCGGCGGAGGCGATCCCGTCGATCGCCGCCGTGGCGGTACGAATCGCGGTCTCCACGGTCCCGGCGTCGAGCAGCCCGGTGGTGTGTGCGGCCAGCAGTTCGTCGACGTCCAGCAGTTCCGAATCACGCCCGGTGCGGACGACGATGTCCAGATAATGGTCGACCGACCGCCACGTCTCCGCGTCCCGCGTGAAGTCACCGATGTCCACGTAGTAGTTCTGATCGCGTCGGTGACGCGGTACGTAGTGGAAGACCGATGCGCGGATACCCAGGGACGGGATGATCCACGATTCGAGGTAGTCGAACGACGGGTGGTCGGAGGGCCGCGCCATGTACAGGCCCCAGTCCGTCGCCTCGTAGACGTCGACGGGCCGCACGAAACCCTTCGGATCGGTGTTGGTCCGTCCGAGCGTGTCGAACACCTCGACCTTGGGCGGATGGACGTGGACCGAACCGGCTGAAGCCATGCCGGAGACGCTACCGTCGGCGCTGGTGCCGCGTCGGTCACCGCTCGTCGGAATCGTCCCCCGGGGTGGTCTCGGTGGCGAACATGGACCGCACGGCGTCGAGGGTGTCGGCCTCCGCGGGTGACTTGTCGTCGCGGTACCGCACGACTCTCGCGAAGCGTAGGGCGACGCCGCCCGGGTACCGCGTCGATCGCTGAAGACCGTCGATGGCGATCTCCACCACCTGCTCCGGTCTGACATGCACCACGTGGGCCGTCCGGGAGGTCTCGAGTGCGAGGAAATGCTCGGTCTGCCACGCCAGCATCTCGTCGGTCATGCCCTTGAAGGTCTTGCCGAGCATGACGAAACCGCCCGCCGGATCCACGGCACCGAGGTGGATGTTGGACAGCAGACCGGATCTACGGCCCGATCCCCACTCGACTGCCAGGACGACCAGATCGAGCGTGTGGACGGGTTTGACCTTCACCCACGCCGATCCACGTCGACCCGCGTCGTACGCCGCGGTCAGGTTCTTGACCACGACGCCTTCATGGCCCGCCGCGACGGCCGACCGCGCGAAGTCGTCCGCGGCGCCGGCGTCGTCGGTCACCAGACGCGGCACTCGGTGCGCCGGCGGCACCAGCGCGTCGAGGACGGCGACGCGCTCCTCGAGCGGCCGATCCAGCAGATCGTCGCCGTCCAGATGAAGAATGTCGAAGAAGTACGGCGTGACCACGACTCCGGTGGACTGCGCCGTGCGCGACGCGGTGTCCTGGAAGGCCCGAGGCCGCCCGTTCCCGTCGAGGGCCAAGGCCTCTCCGTCGAGGACGACCGACGACACGGGCAGCGCACGAACAATGTCGACGACCTCGGGCAGCCGAGCCGTGATGTCGTCGAGGCTGCGAGTGGTGATCAGGACCTCGTCCTCCCGGCGGTGGACCTGGATGCGGATTCCGTCGAGCTTGGTGTCCAGAGCGACCGGGCCACCAGCTGCGCCCGCAGCCTTGACCACACCGTCCGCCACCGTGGGTGCACTCGAGGCCAACATGGGCAGCACGGCCCGCCCGACGGTGAGTCCTACCGCGCCGAGGGCCTCCTCCCCGCCGGAGAAGGCCGCAGTGGCCGCGTCGACGGTCGACCCGGACAACATGGCCGCACGACGGACCGCCGGAAGTGGAACACCCGCAGCGGACGCCACGGCCTCCTGGACGAGGGCGTCGAGTGCGCCCTGGCGGACCTCGCCGGTGACCACGCCGCGCAGCCACGTCTGCTCCGTGTCGGTCGCGGCCGCGAACAGTGCGGTGACGGCCGCCGCGCGGGTGGCCTGCGATCCAGGACCGGACATCGACGAGATGGCCTCGAAGGCTGTGTCCACCGCATCCACCGTCAGCGCGGGCACGGTCGACGCGGGCGGGAGCGTGGCGACGCTCCGCCACCCGAGGCCGGTCCGACGCTGGCGCAACGACCCCGATGCATAGCGGGTGACCAGCGGTACCTCGTCGACGTCGCACTCGGACAGCAAGGCCGACAGGGCGAGCACCTTGGCCTTGCGGGAGCGGGTGGCGGAGACGGCGGCCGAGGTGTCGACGACGCGTGCGAGCAGCATGAGGCCATTGTTGCGCTCGGGTCCGACAGCGCAGACGGGGGAGTGACGACGCCCGCAGAGTTTGTCGGTGGTCGGGCCTACTCTGGACACATGGCTTTTGCAGCTGAACAACCCGTCCTCGCGCATTCCGAGTTCCGCCCCGTGGGCGACATCGAGCGCAGTGACCGGCCCTTCGAGGTAGTCAGTGAATACTCGCCGGCCGGAGACCAGCCGACCGCCATCGCAGAGCTCACCAAGCGCGTCAAGGCGGGGGAGAAGGACATCGTCCTTCTCGGCGCGACGGGTACCGGTAAATCGGCCACCACGGCATGGCTGATCGAGCAGGTGCAGCGCCCGACGCTGCTGATGGCCCCCAACAAGACGTTGGCGGCGCAGCTGGCCAACGAGCTGCGGGAAATGTTGCCGAACAACTCCGTCGAGTACTTCGTCTCGTACTACGACTACTACCAACCCGAGGCGTACATCGCCCAGACCGACACGTACATCGAGAAGGACTCGTCGGTCAACGACGACGTCGAGCGGCTCCGGCACTCCGCGACGGCAAATCTGCTCTCACGTCGTGACGTGGTGGTCGTCGCCTCCGTGTCGTGCATCTACGGTCTGGGCACGCCTCAGTCGTACGTGGATCGCTCCGTCCACCTCGAGGTCGGCCAGGAAGTTCCTCGCGACAAGTTCCTCCGGCTGCTGGTCGACGTGCAGTACACCCGCAACGACATGGCGTTCACCCGCGGATCGTTCCGAGTGCGCGGCGACACCGTCGAGATCATTCCGTCCTACGAGGAACTTGCCGTCCGGATCGAATTCTTCGGCGACGAGATCGAGGCGCTGTACTTCCTCCATCCGCTCACCGGTGACGTGGTGCGCCAGGTCGACACCGTGCGCATCTTCCCGGCGACGCACTACGTGGCCGGGCCCGAGCGCATGGAGCGGGCGGTACGCGACATCGAAGCCGAACTCGAGGAGCGTCTCGCCGATCTCGAGGGCAAGGGCAAGCTGCTCGAAGCGCAGCGGCTGCGTATGCGGACCCAGTACGACCTGGAGATGATCAAGCAGGTCGGGTTCTGCTCCGGCATCGAGAACTACTCCCGGCACATCGACGGTCGTCCCGCGGGGACGGCGCCGGCAACGCTGATCGACTATTTCCCGGACGACTTCCTGCTGGTCATCGACGAGTCCCACGTGACGGTGCCGCAGATCGGCGCCATGTACGAGGGCGACATGTCGCGCAAGCGCAACCTCGTCGAGTTCGGATTCCGGCTGCCGTCGGCGACGGACAACCGGCCGCTGACGTGGGAGGAGTTCACGCAGCGCATCGGACAGACCGTGTACCTCTCGGCCACCCCCGGCAAGTACGAGCTGGGGCAGAGCGGCGGCGAGGTGGTCGAGCAGGTCATCCGCCCGACCGGGCTGGTCGATCCGGAGATCGTGGTCAAGCCGACCAAGGGCCAGATCGACGATCTGGTCCACGAGATCAGGCAGCGCACCGAGAAGGACGAGCGCATCCTGGTCACGACGTTGACCAAGAAGATGGCCGAGGACCTGACCGACTACCTCCTCGAGCTCGGCATCCGTGTGCGGTACCTGCACTCGGACATCGACACCCTGCGTCGTGTCGAGTTGCTCCGTCAGCTGCGACTCGGCGAGTACGACGTGTTGATCGGCATCAACCTGCTGCGTGAGGGTCTCGACCTTCCGGAGGTTTCGTTGGTGGCGATCCTCGACGCGGACAAGGAAGGGTTCCTGCGGAGCGGGACCAGCTTGATTCAGACCATCGGCCGTGCGGCTCGAAACGTGTCCGGCCAGGTGCACATGTACGCGGACAAGATCACCGACTCGATGAAGTACGCGATCGAGGAGACGGATCGGCGCCGTGCGAAGCAGGTGGCCTACAACCTGGAGATGGGAGTCGACCCTCAGCCGCTGAGGAAGAAGATCGCCGACATCCTCGACCAGGTCTACGAGGAGGCCGAGGACACCGAGGCGAATGTCGACATCGGCGGGTCGGGCCGCAATGCCAGCCGTGGACGTCGTGCGCCCGGCGAGGCGGGCCGAACCGGAAGCAGCGGTGTCGTGGAGGGACGCGACGTCTCGACCATGCCCCGCGCCGAGTTGGCGGACCTGGTCAAGCAGCTCACCGACCAGATGATGAACGCGGCGCGCGAACTGCAATTCGAGCTCGCCGGACGCCTGCGCGACGAGATCCAGGACTTGAAGAAGGAACTTCGCGGAATGGACGCCGCGGGCCTGTCCTGAACCGTCGAAGCCCGGTACCGACACATCGGTACCGGGCTTCGTCGTGTCAGCTCGTGATGTCCTTCGTGGCGAAGCGTCGCCACGCGATGATCCCGAACACAGTGGCGTAGGCCAGGGACGAGAATGCGCCGTCCAGCAAGTCGTTCCACGCCAACGTCGGAGACAGAACCCCCGTCCACGATGTCGAGTAGTGACCGGGCAGGAAGTTGCGCAGCGAACCGAGCGCGGTGATCTGATCGAGGATCTGCGCGAGAATCGACACCATCACCGTGCCGCCGACCGCCCCGAGCGGTGCATCCGTCGTGACGGACAGGGCCAACGCCAGCCCGGCCACCCAGCTCAGATTTATGGCGATGAAGACGACGCCGATGGCCAGCCGTCCGATCGACAATCCGAAGGAAAGTGCATCGCCGAACGGCGACACCAGGGACCCCACGCCGTACAGGACACTGCCCAGAACCAGCGAGACCAGGACGAGCGTCATCAAGGCGGCCACCGACAGGATCGTCGACACGACGGCCTTCTGACGGAGCAGCCGTCCACGCGGCACCGGGACCGCGAGCAGGTACCGCAGACTCGACCACGATGCTTCGCTGGCTATCGAGTCTCCGAAGAACAGCGCGACCACGACGATGAGCAGGAATCCCACCGATACGAACAGGGCGAACACGAGGAAGTTCACACCGCTCTGCGTCCCCAGATCGATCAGACTGCCGCTCGCCGTGGCGGAGTCCGATCCGCCGACGGTGAATGCGATCGCCATGATGACCGGGAGCAGCGCCAGGAACCCGAGCGCCAGTTGCGTCCGGCGGCGAGTGAACTGGCGGGTGATCTCGGTGCGGACCGACAGCGTCGACGACGCGTCGTAGCCTACGACGCGGCCGTCGAGGTGCGCCGGCGTCACGGCCGACCCGGACGTCGCGAGAGACTCGTCGCGGCTCATACCCCTACCCCTTCGTGTGCAGCGGCGTTCAGCCGATCCGTGTCGTCGTGCACGAGGTCGAGGAACACGTCCTCGAGGCGCGTCGATCGGGCCGCGGACGACACACCGATGCCGGCGTCGACAAGGGCCCTGATCACGACTGCGGGATCGAGTGTCCCCAGTTGCGCCTTGACGGTGCCCGCGGGTTCGACCTCGGTGACCTCGCCCATGCCGTCGATGTCCCGCAGCAGGGCCACCGTGTCCGTGACCCGGTCGACGCGGAACTCCACGGGACCACTGGCGCCGATGAGGTCGTCCACTGTTCCGGAACTGATCACGACTCCCTTGTTCATGACGACGACGTGCGTACACGTCTGCTCGACCTCGGCCAGCAGGTGACTGCTGACCAGAACCGTCCTGCCCGTCTGTGCGTACCGGATCAGGACGTCACGCATGGTGCGGATCTGGGGCGGATCGAGCCCGTTGGTCGGCTCGTCCAGGACCATCAGGTCGGGAAGTCCGAGCATCGCCTGCGCGATGGCGAGGCGTTGCCGCATGCCCTGGCTATACGACCGGACCTTGCGGTGGATGGCCGAGCCGAGGTCGGCGATCTCGAGCGCTTCCTCGAGATGAGCGTCCTCCGCGGGTCGGCCGGTTGCTCTCCAGTACAGATCGAGGTTCTCCATGCCGGACAGGTGGGGGAGGAACCCCGATCCCTCGACGAACGACCCGAGTCGGGACAGCACCGGTGCACCGGGCGTGACCAGATGGCCGAACACGCGGATCTCGCCGGCGGACGGGGTGATGAGACCCATCAACATGCGCAGTGTGGTCGTCTTACCCGCACCGTTCGGACCGAGAAGACCCAGAACCTGACCCGCGCCGACTCGGAACGACACGTCGTCCACGGCGCGGAACCCGTTGGCGTAGCTCTTGGCCAGATCGGTGATGACGAGCGGAACGTCACGCAACGAGTCGTCCACCTCGGCGACGGTGCGCTTGCGCGCTGTGATCGACGTGGCGGCCACGAGCGCTGCGACGAGCAGTGCGAGTGCAGCGATACCCACGACGGGAACGATCGGGAACGTCGACTCGGTGTTCTCGGCCGGCACCGACGGCAGGGACAGCGTCGCGTCCGCAAGGGTGACCGACACCGCTGCCGGATCGAGCGGAACCGCGTAGGCCTGATCGGTGGTGGAGAACGCCACCTCGACGCGATGGCCCGCCGCTACCTGATATGCCATGCCCGGCAACGTGACTCGTACCGTCGTCGGTGTGTCCGACGGCGGTACCCGGAACGCGGAGACCAGGCCCTCGGGAAGGGTGCGTCGACCGTCGTCGGCCACGTCGTACAACTTGGCGAACAGTACGGTGCCGGACGCAGCTGCGGTCGGACCCACGGTGACGCCGACCGACGATGTACCTGTGATCGTGTACGAGGACGTCAACGGTTCGGTCGCGAACGACGCGGTCTGTCCGGGGATGTCCCCGGTGAGCAGGGCGCTCGCTGCGCCACCCGCCAGGGCGGCCGCCCCGCCCAGTGCGGACGCGGATCCGACACCCGGCAGGGATGTCAACGCCGACGGCGATGCGCCGGGAGGCCGGATGATCGTCTGCGTGTCGGTGCCCGTCGTGGAGGTGAGCGCGAAATCTTCGCGAGTGGTGGGCGACTCGGCGGTGTCGGAGGACAGACCCGGGTAGTCGGTAGCCGTCAGATCGCGGGCGCGATCTCCCTGGTCGGTGGGGTCACCGGCCAAGGCGTAGGTGAACGGAGCCGGTGAGGACGGAGCCTCATCGCGATCACCGGTGAGGTGTTGCATCAGGAAGTCGGCGACTGCACCGTCCGCGACGGCGTCGGTGCCGCCCGCGTCGTGGCCACCGTCGAACCAACGGACCTGTACCGACCCCCCGGCAGCGGCGATCTGACGAGCCGTCGCATCGGCCTGGTCGAGCCCGAACAGCGTGTCGCGCTGGCCCTGGACCAACAGCGTCGGTGCGGTGATCGACGATGCGAACGAGATGGGGGACCGAGCGCGGAGGAGTTCGCTGGTGGCAGCCGACGGTTGGCCGCTCACCGCGGAGTCCGCGTACGCCAGGCATACCTGGAGCGCGAAGCGTCCGCATGCTCCGGCTGGGGACGACGTCGGTTCGGGGGCTCCCTCGGCTGCGGGGGCCGGAGCGGCGCCCGCTCCGAAGAAGATGCCTGCCCATCCCCGCTTCAGGACGCCCGCGTCACTGCCCGCGGAGACAGCGGGAGTCGACCCGTCCACGGCCGTGTCGCCCGGCACGGCGTAGTTCGGGAAGAGACTCTGATTCAGGTCGTTCCACGTGATCGACGCGGCATCGGCGTCGATTCTGGGGTCGGTTCCGGCGGCCATCAAAGCCAGTGCGCCACCGTAGGATCCGCCGGCGACGCCGACTCGGGGATCGCCGGGAGCGTCGAGCTGGACCTCCGGCCGCGTGGCCAGATAGTCGATGAGGCCCCGTGCGTCCGCCACTTCGCGATCGGGGTCGTTCAGTCCGATGGTTCCCGTGCTGGCTCCGAATCCGCGAGCGCTGTACGCGAGTACGACGAGACCACGTGACGCCAGATCGCGAGCCTGGTCGGCGACGGAGTTCTTGTCACCACCGAATCCGTGTGCGAGCAGAACCGCCGGGGCCGGTGCCGACGTCTGGGGAAGGTAGAGCGTGGTGTCGATGTCCACGGTGGCGCTGCTTCCCGGACTTTCGGGCAGGGAACGAACGGACTCCTCGGTCCGCACTGCACTGCGAGCGCTGTCCGTGTCACGGAGGAGAACGAACGAGGCCACCGCGACGACGACGACCAGCAGAACGGCGACAGCGATCACCGCCGGTCGGCCGAGCGTCGAGGCACGTCCGGGCAACCGGATTCGCAGGCGTGGCATTCGTTCAATGTAGGCGAGGGTGACGACACGTGCTTTCGGCCGGAAGCTGCGTCGGTCGGTACCCGCTGCGACTAATGTCTCGAATCGACCCCCGATCACAGTCGGGACATGACTACTGGAGGAATGTATGAGCGCTTACCGCAACGTCGTCGTCGGAACCGATGGATCCGATTCGTCACTGCGGGCCGTCGAGAAAGCAGCAGCGCTGGCGGGGGATTCCGACGCGACGCTCTACATCGCTTGTGCCTACTACCCTGCGGACTCGAAGTCGTCCTCGCAGGATGCGGATGCGTTGAAGGAGGATGCCTACCAGATCACGGGATCCGCTCCGACGCAGGAGATTCTGCGTACCGCGAAGGAACGTGCTGTCGCTGCCGGAGCGTCCTCCATCGAAGAGCGCCCGGTGGTCGGCAATCCTGTCGACTCGCTGCTCGAACTGGTCGGAGAGGTGAAGGCCGACCTGCTCGTGGTGGGCAACCGGGGACTCAATTCGCTGACAGGTCGACTGCTCGGCTCGGTGCCCTCGGACGCCGCGCGTAAGGCGCGCTGCGACGTCCTTATCGTCCACACCACGCACTGATCACGGTCGAAGCCCCTTGGAGCCGTTCACTGTGCGAGTAGGTCGCACAGTGAACGGCTCACTGGTCGAACGGGGTGATGGGCCCGAGCACGGTGGGTAGCGGCGAACTGTGGACGATGTCCAGGCGCTGAGTCGCGCGGGTGAGCGCGACGTACAGGTCGTTGAGTCCGCGAGACGACTCCGAGACGATGCGCGCCGGTTCGACCAGCAGCACCGAGTCGAACTCGAGGCCTTTCGCATCTCGGACCGTCGACACGCGCACCGACTCCGATTCCAGGTGTGAGAGAGACGGCACCAGCTCCGCCGGCGCGAGCACCGCGGACATGCCCGGTCGCGGATGCGCGTCGACCCGTCGTCGCACAGCCGCGGAAACGTCTGCTTGCGGGACGTGATCAGCGCGGGGGATCTCACCGTTGTCGCGTACCGATCTGGGGATGGACGCAGTCGGATCCAGCTCTGCGAGCACACGGTGAGCGATCTCCATGATCGCGGCGGGGGTGCGGTAGTTCACGGTCAGCTCGGAGAGTTTCCATCGCTGCGCGACGTACGGACCCAGGACGTCCTGCCAGGACGACGCTCCCGCGGGATCGCCCGTCTGCGCGACGTCGCCCACCAAGGTCATCCATCGATTGGGTATGCGGCGCATCACCATTCGCCACGCCATCTCGGAGAGCTCCTGCGCCTCGTCGACGATCACGTGTCCGTAGGTCCACGTCCGGTCGCCCGCGGCACGTTCCGCCGCGGTGAGGCGCCGACCGTGACCTTGTCGCTGCGCCAGTCGATCCGCATCGATGAGGTCGTACGCCATCAGGATCTCCGGGTCGAGCTCGTCCTCGAGATCCTGCGGGGCAGAGCCCGTCAAGATGTCCAGTGCGCCCTGCGCATCCTCGATCTGGGCGCGCCACTTCTTCTGCTCCCGTTCACGCTCCGCCGCGTCGTCGATACCGAGCAATTCCGCCAGCTCGTCCAGCAGTGGTGCGTCCGCAGCGCTGAACCGACCGTCGTCCGATCGCTCGAGCGCGGCTCGATCGTCGGGCGAGAGTCGAGGCGCTGCCGTCCTCAATCGTTCGGGTGATGCGAGAAGACCGGCCAGGACGTCCTGGGCGGTCAGCTCCGGCCACAGCCCTCCCACCGCGGCCATCAGCTCCGTGTTCTCACGCATCTCGTCACGGATGTCGGCGATGTCGTCGCGGCTGAGCAGATTGGACCCGTCGAGTACGTCGCCGCCGACAATCGCGGCGAACTGGTCGGCCAGCAGGTCGACCATGGTCGAGACGAAGATGGGGCGAGCCAGGTTGTGAGGTCGCCGGGACGACCGTGCGCGACCTCGGGCCCGTGTCGCCATCTTCTTGTCGATGCGCAGCGTGTACGTGTCGAAGTCGACGTGGAGCGGCTCCGCGGGGAGCTCCTGACGATCGCGCACAGCGGCGGTCAGGACATCGACGATCGTCAGCGAGCCCTTGAGCTCTGCTGCACGAGCCGTGTCCTCCCGGCTCGAGTCGATGCCGGGGTACAGATCACCGATGGTGGAGAGCAGGACGCCGGTCTCACCCAGCGAGGGAAGTACCTGCCCGATGTAGTCGAGGAACGTGCTGTTGGGGCCGATGATCAGCACGCCGCTCTTGTCCAGCTGCTGGCGATACGTGTACAGCAGGTAGGCCGCTCGATGCAGCGCCACCGCGGTCTTTCCCGTACCGGGTCCGCCCTGCACCACCAGCACGCTCCGATGCGTGGACCGGATGATGTCGTCCTGCTCGCGCTGGATCGTCTCGACGATGTCGTTCATCTGACCGGTCCGTGCAGCGTTCAGCGCTGCCAGCAACGCGCTCTCACCGGCGACTCCGTCGGACCCGGTGTCGACGCCGGCCCGCTGCGCGGTGGTGAGGTCGAGGTACTCGTCCGCAACGCCCGTCACGCGGCGGCTCCGAGTCCTGATGTGGCGTCGGCGGACGACCCCCTCGGGAGCGGCGGGTGTCGCGAGATAGAACGGGCGGGCCATCGGCGCACGCCAGTCGTAGAGCAGGGACTCGTAGTCGTTGTCCTCGTCGAGGATGCCGACGCGGCCGATGTACCGCGGTGCGTCGTCCTCGACGTCGATACGGCCGAAGCAGAGGCCGTTCTCGGAGGCGTCGTACTTCGCGATGTCGTCGTTGTAGAGGGCGGAGAACGATTCACGTTCGCTGCGGGCCTGCGGTGTCCCGCCGGTCTGCAGCAGTACCGCACTCAACCGGTTCTTCGCGTAGTCGCGGAGAGCGTCGAGGCGGTCGTAGAGCAGTGTGACGCGCTGCTGTTCCACGTCGAGGTCGGTGTCCTGCGCGTGTGTCGAGGTGCCCTGATCCGGCACATGTTCTCCTGAGCGAGAGTGGGGCGGGTGAAGCGGACTGTCACGCGTCGAGAAGGTGCATCGAAGCGCCAGAAAAGTCTACGGGCATCCGACGACAACGGCCGGTGCACCCGAATCCTCGGGTACACCGGCCGTTGCGCCGAACTGTGGATCAGATGTACTGATGCACCGTGCCCTCGATCTGTGAGCGCGCAGCCTTCGCGCGCTTCTCGGCATCCTTCAGGGACTGCTGCAACTGCTTCTGAGCGTCCTTGCTGGTGGCCTTGTACTGCTTCTTGTAATCCTTACGAGCGGCATCGAACTGCTTCCGCGCGTCCTTGCCCGACTTCTTGGCCTGCTTACGAGCCTTCTTGCCGTACTTGTCGACGAGGTCGCTTCCGTCGCTCTTGGCCTTCTCGGCCAGTTCCGCACCGCGTGCCGCAGCGATCTCGGCATACTTGCTTCCGCGATCCTGGGCGACGTCGGCGAACTCCGACGCGCGTGCGGCCGCCAGATCGGCCCACTTGGAGCTGCGCTCCTTGGCCAGTTCGGCCAGCTTGCCGCCGCGATCCTGCGCGACCTCCGCCAGCTCGGATCCACGCTGCGACGCGATCTCCACGAGGGGCTGTGCCCGCTCGGCGGCAACGCCGGCCAGTTCCTTCGCGCGCTCGCCGGCGTGGGCGAGTGTCTCGGTGCTGTCCGAGGAGGAGACCAGGGGCAGGGCGCCGGCAACGGCGATCTTGGCCTGCTTGGCCGCCTTGCGGCCGCGCCATGCGACGGAGGGCTTGCCCTCGGTGTCGACGGCTGCGATGAGCAGGCCGCCGAGGAGGCTGACGTTCTTGATGAACTGCGTGCGCTGCAGCGCCTTGGCCGCCGGGTCCGTCTCGTTCCAGAACGAGTGGCCCGCGAGGGTCGTGGGAACGAGGCTGCCGGCGAGCACGGTCGACGCGAGGCGCGGTGCGCGACCGGTCGCGAGCAGCAGCCCTCCGCCGATCTGCACCCCGGCGTTGATCTTCACCAGGGTCTCGGGGTCGGTGGGAACGTTCTGCGTCACCTCGTCGGGAAGAGCGTCCTGGCTCTTCTCGATGAGTGGCTTCGCGGCCTGGGCCCTTCCGGCGGGGTTGCGCAGTGCATCCACGCCTCCTGCGATGAATATCGATGCGAGCATCGGTCGGGCGATCCGGCGGACAATCACTGAGCCTCCTGCGTTGCGGCTGTGGTCTGAACAAGTACTCGGGCGCACTGCACCCGAGGTCGAACTGTATCCATACCCCTGCGGCCATGGCTTGAATCCGGTCGACGTGCCGACCGGCATCCGTTGTGACGGGTCACCAGCCGCGCTCTCGCCATTCGTGCAGGTGCGGGCGTTCGACTCCGAGCGTGGTGTCCTTGCCGTGACCGGGATAGACGACCGTGTTGTCGTCGTACCGGCCGAAGATCCGGGACTCGACGTCGTCGAGAAGCGAGGCGAAGTTCGCGTCCCCGTCCGTCTTTCCGACACCGCCGGGGAACAGTGAGTCCCCGGTGAACAGATGGACGCGGCCGTCGGCTGGGTCGGTCAACGCCAGGGCGATGGATCCCGGTGTGTGCCCGCGGAGGTGGATGATGTCGAGTGAGACGTCGCCGACCTCGACGGAATCGCCGTCTTCGAGCAGGCGGGTGGGCGGAACGGGGAGAGGTTCGGCGTCGAGAGGGTGAGCCGCGGACGGCGCGGCCGTAGCCGAGGCGACCTCCGCCAGGGCCTGCCAATGGTCGAAGTGCTGATGGGTGGTGACGATCATCGACACGTCGGGAGCGACGGCCGTCACGACAGACCGCAGTGTGTCGGCCTCGTTGGCGGCGTCGATGAGCAACGACATGCCGGTCGAGGAACAAACGACGAGATAGGCGTTGTTGTCCATCGGGCCCACCGAGGTCTTGACGATGCTCGCGTGTGACAGCGTGCGACGTTGCGACCCCGTTCCGGCGGTCACCTCACCGGTGTAGTCGTCGGAGATGGTCGGTGCGGCAGAGTCCATGAGGTGAGATTACCCACGCCTCACCGGTCGAGCGCGGACGCCGCGACGGTCCGAACCTGTCGGTGGTGCGGCATATGGTCGTGTAGCCCGTCTTGTACGAACTCCGTGAACACACGCACCGTGTGTGGGCACGAGTTCTCGGCGGCGCCGGAACACGTCCGACAAGAGTGAACAGACGAGTTCACGACCCGATCGGGTCGTGACACCAGGAAAGGACAACCGTGGCGGATCGCCTGGTAGTGCAGGGCGCGCGTGAACACAATCTCAAGGGCGTCGACATCGACCTCCCTCGGGACAGTCTCATCGTGTTCACCGGTCTGTCCGGATCGGGCAAGTCGAGTCTCGCGTTCGACACCATCTTCGCGGAGGGGCAGCGGCGCTACGTCGAGTCGCTGTCGGCGTACGCGCGGCAGTTCCTCGGCCAGATGGACAAGCCGGATGTGGACTTCATCGAGGGTCTGTCCCCGGCGGTGTCCATCGACCAGAAGTCGACCAACCGCAACCCGCGCTCGACCGTGGGAACCATCACCGAGGTGTACGACTATCTGCGTCTGTTGTATGCGCGTGCCGGCACTGCCCATTGCCCGCAGTGCGGCGAGCGCATCGCCAAGCAGTCGCCGCAGCAGATCGTCGACCAGGTGCTGGCGATGGAGGAGGGCATCCGTTTCCAGGTCCTCGCGCCCGTCGTGCGTACCCGCAAGGGTGAGTTCGTCGACCTCTTCGAGCAGCTGAACACGCAGGGCTACTCGAGGATCCGCGTGGACGGCACCGTCCACCAGCTCACCGATCCGCCCAAGCTCAAGAAGCAGGACAAGCACGACATCGAGGTCGTCGTGGACCGTCTCACGGTCAAGGCCTCGTCCAAGCAGCGTCTCACCGACTCGGTGGAGACGGCTCTACGGCTCGCCGACGGCATCCTGGTCCTGGACTTCGTCGACCGCGAGGAGAATGCGCCCGACCGTGAGCGCCGCTTCTCGGAGCGTCTCGCCTGTCCCAACGGACATCCGCTCTCGGTGGACGAGCTCGAACCCCGTGCGTTCTCGTTCAACTCTCCGTACGGCGCCTGCCCCGAGTGCGTCGGTCTCGGAATCCGCAAGGAGGTCGACCCGGAGCTGGTCGTCCCGGACCCGGATCTGAGCCTCGCCGACGGTGCGATCGCACCGTGGTCGATGGGTCAGACGTCCGAGTACTTCGGCCGGCTGCTGTCCGGGCTCGCCGACGCGATGGGCTTCGACATCGACATGCCGTGGCGCAAGCTGCCCGCCAAGGTCAAGCGAGCTGTCCTCGAAGGCAGTGAGCATCAGGTACACGTCCGCTACAAGAACCGGTACGGCCGCACTCGCTCGTACTACGCCGAGTTCGAGGGCGTGATGCCGTTCCTGCATCGCCGGATGGACCAGACCGAGTCCGAGCAGATGAAAGAACGCTACGACGGGTACATGCGCGAGGTCGACTGCCCGGTCTGCCAGGGTGCTCGCCTCCGTCCGGAGATCCTGTCGGTCACCATCGCCGCCGGGGACTTCGGCGACAAGTCGATCGCCGACGTCTGCGCGCTCTCGATCTCGGAGTGCTCGAACTTCCTCAACACGCTCACGCTCGGTCCGCGTGAGGAGGCCATTGCCGGCCAGGTGCTCAAGGAGATCCAGGCCCGGCTCGGGTTCCTGCTCGACGTCGGACTCGAGTACCTCACGCTGTCGAGAGCCGCAGGAACGCTGTCCGGTGGAGAAGCTCAGCGCATCCGCCTGGCCACGCAGATCGGCAGCGGTCTGGTCGGCGTTCTGTACGTGCTCGACGAGCCGTCCATCGGTCTGCATCAACGCGACAACCGCCGTCTCATCGACACCCTGACCAGGCTTCGCAATCTGGGCAACACGCTCATCGTCGTCGAGCACGACGAGGACACCATCAGGACGTCCGACTGGGTTGTCGACATCGGCCCGCTCGCCGGTGAGCGCGGTGGTCGCGTCGTGCACAGCGGGACGTACGAGGCGCTTCTCACCAACCCGGAGAGCCTCACGGGCGCGTATCTGTCCGGTCGTTCGGCCATCGAAGTCCCGGAGGTCCGTCGTCGGATCGATCCCAAGCGCAAGGTCTCCGTGATCGGTGCCCGGGAGCACAACCTGCAGGACATCGACGTCAGCTTCCCGTTGGGAGTGCTCACCTCGGTGACCGGCGTCTCGGGCTCGGGCAAGTCGACGCTGGTCAACGACATCCTGGCAACCGTCATGGCCAACAAGCTCAACGGTGCCCGTCAGGTCCCCGGCCGTCACACCCGCGTGAACGGGCTGGACCAGCTGGACAAGTTGGTGCGCGTCGATCAGTCGCCCATCGGTCGCACACCGCGATCCAACGCGGCGACGTACACCGGTGTCTTCGACAAGATCCGGACCTTGTTCGCCGCGACGACCGAGGCGAAGATCCGCGGTTACCAGCCGGGACGGTTCTCCTTCAACGTCAAGGGTGGCCGCTGCGAAGCGTGCTCCGGCGACGGCACCCTGAAGATCGAGATGAACTTCCTGCCGGACGTGTACGTGCCGTGCGAGGTCTGCAACGGCGCGCGCTACAACCGGGAGACTCTCGAGGTGCACTACAAGGGCAAGACCATCGCCGAGGTGCTCGACATGCCCATCGAGGAAGCCGCCGACTTCTTCGAACCGATCACGTCCATCCACCGCTACCTGAAGACACTGAACGAGGTAGGGCTGGGGTACGTGCGATTGGGGCAACCGGCGACCACGCTGTCCGGTGGTGAAGCGCAGCGGGTGAAGTTGGCTGCGGAGCTACAGAAGCGGTCGATGGGCCGCACTGTCTACATCCTCGACGAACCGACCACCGGACTGCATTTCGAGGACATCCGCAAACTGCTGCTGGTGATCAACGGTCTGGTGGACAAGGGCAACACCGTCATCGTCATCGAGCACAACCTCGACGTGATCAAGACGTCGGACTGGGTCATCGACATGGGCCCCGAGGGTGGATCGGGCGGCGGCACGATGGTCGCCGAGGGAACACCGGAACAGATCGCCGCCGTCGCGGAGAGCTACACCGGCAAGTTCCTGCAGGAGTCCTTGCAGGCGGCCACCGCACCGCCGGTTCCCGCGAAGCGGGCCCGACGGCGGAAGCCGGTGGCGGTGTCCTGACGTTCCGTCAGTAGACGGGCCCGGTGTACTTCTCGCCGGGCCCGGCGCCGGGCGCATCGGGGTGTGCGGACTGCTCGCGGAACGCCTTCTGCAGAGCCTGCAGACCCTCGCGGATCGGTCCTGCGTGCGGGCCCAGGTATTCGACGGATGCAGTCACGAGTCCGGCCAGTGCCGTGATCACGCGGCGTGCTTCGTCGAGGTCGAGGTGAGGGCTACTGGACGGATCGGCGTCGGACAGGCCCAGCTTCTCGGCCGCCGAGCTCATCAACATCACTGCCGCCCTGCTGATCACCTCCACCGCGGGAACCTCGGCCAATTCTCGAACGTCGGGCTCGCGGCCGGACTCTGCTGCATCGTCGTGCGTGGTCATGTCCGAAACGATGCCACGGCGCTCCGACAGCGATCGACCCGCGTCGCACCGATTCGGTGTGTGGGAGGTCGTGATGTTATTGTTGTCCCACGACCGCCTTCAGGTGTGTCCATGTGCGTGTGCTCCACGGCGTACGGCGGACACGGTGCCCGGAGGCAGCAAGTGGAGTCCGACTCCCACCGCCACACGGTTCGACGTGTAGCGGTCCGGTCCTTCCCGCCCAGCGCGGGAAGTGGTGTTGCCTCGCCCAACGGCGTGGTGGCCCGCGAATGGCGACATTCGTGCACCGGTCGGTACCGGACCCCGCTGTTCACGACTCGTTCGTGGCGCGGGGTTTTCGTCGTTCGGAGGCTTTGCGGCCGCCGTCCTTCGAATCGGTGCCGAGGGACGTCGGAGACACAAGCGCCAGCATCGCGTGCGTAGAGGACGGCACGCGGCGCCGGGTCAAGCACCACCATCCGTCACCGCACTACCGAGGAGGCCCCATCAGCACTGAGACCCGCATCAACGATCGCATCCGAGTTCCCGAGGTCCGGCTCGTCGGACCTGGCGGTGAACAGGTTGGCATCGTGCGTGTTGAAGATGCACTCCGCCTGGCTGTCGAAGCCGATCTCGACCTCGTCGAGGTCGCACCCGACGCCCGTCCGCCGGTCTGCAAGATCATGGACTACGGCAAGTTCAAGTACGAAGCTGCCCAGAAGGCTCGTGAGTCGCGCAAGAACCAGACGCTCACGGTCATCAAGGAGCAGAAGCTTCGCCCGAAGATCGACGACCACGACTACGAGACGAAGAAGGGCCACGTCGTCCGCTTCCTCGAGGCCGGGTCGAAGGTCAAGGTCACCATCATGTTCCGTGGCCGCGAGCAGTCGCGTCCCGAACTGGGTTACCGACTGCTGCAGCGTTTGGGTGCGGACGTCGCCGAGCACGGCTTCGTCGAGACCTCCGCCAAGCAGGACGGTCGCAACATGACGATGGTCCTGGCGCCGCACAAGGGTGCCAAGACCAGGGCGAAGGCAGCAGAGGCGTCCAACGCCCCTCGCGCCACCGTGCCGCCGCCGGCCTCCGCGCCGTCGACGGTCGACGCTGCACAAGCTGCCGAGGCAGCACCGCAGGCACCGTCTGCACCAGCCACGCCGGGCGCCTGAGCGTTCCGGTTCCGCAAGCTCCACCGACCGAAGTAACACAGAACTGAGGATTCATGCCCAAGTCGAAGACTCACAGCGGCACCAGCAAGCGTTTCAAGGTGTCCGGTAGCGGAAAGATCCTGCGCCAGAAGGCCGGCCGCCGCCACCTGCTCGAGCACAAGTCCTCACGCGTCACGCGTCGCCTCGACGGTGTCGCCGTCGTGAGCCCCAACGATGTGCCGCGCATCAAGCGACTTCTCGGCATCTGACTTCTTTCCCACCCGGGCTCGGTGAGCCCCAGATCGACAGGATTTACCAGTGGCACGCGTAAAGAGGGCGGTCAACGCCCAGAAGAAGCGCCGTTCGATTCTCGAGGCGTCCAGCGGATATCGCGGACAGCGCTCACGTCTGTACACCAAGGCGAAGGAGCAGCAGCTCCACTCGCTGACCTACGCCTACCGCGACCGTCGTGCGCGCAAGGGTGACTTCCGCAAGCTGTGGATCACGCGTATCAACGCTGCAGCTCGTGCGAACGACATCACGTACAACCGTTTCGTCCAGGGCTTGAAGATCGCCGAGGTCGAGGTGGACCGCAAGATCCTCGCCGAGCTCGCCGTGTCCGATGCTGCTGCGTTCACCGCGCTGGTCGCCATCGCCAAGGCAGCACTGCCCGCCGATGTCAACGCACCGGCCGGAGAAGCAGCCTGATCAGGCACTTCGACGACTCTCCGTCACGACCCGCGGTACCGCTCACCGAGCGGACTCCGCGGGTCGTTTCGGCTGTCAAGCTCCAGCGGGGTGCCGAGCGGAAGAAGACCGGCCTCTTCCTCGCCGAGGGTGAGAACGCCGTGTCCGAGGCCGTCTCCACGGGTGTCGTCCGTGAGCTGTACGCCACCGAGAGGTGGTTCGACGAGCGTCGAGGACTGCTCGAGCAGGCGGCAGCGTCGGGAATCATGCCGCAGCTGATCACCGAACGCGCTGCGAAGTCGCTGTCGGACACGGTGACTCCACCGGGCCTGATCGCCGTGTGCACGTCGATCGTCGTTTCCCTCGAGGAGGCTCTGGCGTCCCGACCGTCGTTGATCACCGTCGCCGTCGACGTCGCCGAACCCGGCAACGCCGGCACCGTGCTCCGTGTCTCGGACGCCGCGGGAGCGGGGGCTGTCGTCTTCGCCGGCGACAGCGTCGATCCGCTGAACGGCAAATGTGTGCGCGCCTCGGCAGGAAGCGTGTTCCATCTCCCCGTCGCGAGGGAGCGGTCAGTGTCGGCAGTTCTGGACGCGGTTCGCGCGACGGGCGCGTCGGTCGTCGCGACGACGGTGGACGGCGAACTGGACCTGGACGATGCGGACGAGGTGCTGGCCGGGCCGACAGCATGGCTCTTCGGCAACGAGGCCCACGGGCTGGACCGCGAGGTGTCCGCTGCCGCGGACCACCGCATCCGGATTCCTATCCACGGCCGAGCGGAGAGCCTGAACCTGGCAACGGCCGCAGCCGTGTGTCTGTACACCAGTGCCCGCGTCCATCGACGGCGTCCGGGCGCGCACGAGGCGTGATGAACCGTCGGGCCGATCACCTAGGATCGGCCCTGTCGAGTCGACCTTGTCGACCGACGCGTCGTCCCCCGGAACGGGACGGGCGACATCGAGACGAAACGGAGTGTGTGGACGTGGAGCGCAACGACGGCGAGTCCGTGACCGGCGGATCAGCGCCGACGGATCAGGCGGCAGCGGATGCGGTCCTGCTGACGGACGACGCTCTGGATTCGGCCGTCGGCCGTGCTCGCACCGCGTTCGACGAGGCGACCGATGTGGACGCTCTGAACGAGGCGAAGATCCACCACATCGGGAACAAGGCGCCCCTGGCCTTGGCGCAGCGCGCCCTGGGATCACTGCCGAAGACCGAGAGGTCGGACGCCGGTAAGCGGGTCAAGACCGCCCGTGACCAGGTCAAGGTTGCGTTCGACGCCCGGCGCGAGATTCTCCTGGCCGAGCGCGACGCGGCGGTCCTGGTGGCGGAGGCGATCGATGTCACCCTGCCGTCCGTCCGGCGGCCGGTGGGCGCGCGTCATCCCATCACCGTGATCGCGGACCAGGTCGCGGACGTGTTCGTCGCCATGGGGTGGGAGGTCGCCGAGGGGCCGGAAGTGGAGACCGAGCACTTCAACTTCGACGCGCTGAACTTCCTCCCCGATCATCCTGCCCGCACCATGCAGGACACGTTCCACGTCGCGCCCGAAGGCTCACGGCAGGTTCTGCGCACCCACACCTCGCCGGTTCAGGTGCGGTCGATGCTCGAACGCGAGCTCCCCATCTACGTGGTGTGCCCCGGCCGCACGTTCCGCACGGACGAACTGGATTCCACGCACACTCCTGTCTTCCACCAGGTCGAGGGACTTGCCGTGGACAAGGGGCTGACGTTGGCCAATCTTCGCGGCACGCTGGATGCCTTCGCGCGCGCACTGTTCGGTCCGGATACGCGTACCCGCATGCGCCCCAACTACTTCCCGTTCACCGAACCGTCCGCGGAGGTCGACGTCTGGTTCCCCCGCAAGAAGGGTGGCGCCGGGTGGGTCGAGTGGGGCGGATGCGGCATGGTCAATCCGAACGTCCTGCGGGCGTGCGGTGTCGACCCCGAGGTGTACAGCGGTTTCGCATTCGGGATGGGTCTCGAACGAACGCTGCAGTTCCGCAACGACATACCGGATATGCGCGACATCGTCGAGGGCGATGTGCGGTTCAGCCTGCCGTTCGGTGTGCAGGGCTGATCCAGCCTTTCCGGTCGGTCACAAGACGTTCTAGCAGCGAAGAAGAGTGGAGAAGTCGTGCGAGTGCCCCAGTCCTGGCTGACCGAGGTCGTGCAGAAGGCAGCGCCCGGGTGGAATGTCACCTCGGAGGAACTCGACGCGGGGTTCGTGTCGGTGGGCTTCGAGATCGAGGACGTCATCCCTCTGCCCCCGATCACGGGCCCTCTCGTCGTCGGTCGTGTGCGTTCCATCGAGGAACTGACCGAGTTCAAGAAGCCGATCCGCTTCTGCCTCGTCGAGGTGGGGGAAGCAGAGCCGCGCGGAATCGTCTGCGGCGCGCGGAACTTCGCGGAGGGTGACCTCATCGTCGCCGCACTTCCCGGCAGTGTTCTGCCGGGCCCGTTCGCCATCGCTGCACGGGAGACCTACGGACGGACGTCCGACGGGATGATCTGCTCGGTCTCCGAGTTGGGCATCGGCTCCGACCACTCCGGCATCCTCGTGCTGCCGGAGGGAACTGCTCGGCCGGGCGACGATGCCCGCACGGTTCTCGGTACCGACGACACCGTCTTCGACGTCAACGTGACACCCGACCGCGGCTACGCGCTGAGTGTGCGCGGACTCGGTCGGGAACTCGCATCCGGTTTCGATCTCGACTTCACCGACCCCGCCGACGCGTCCTGGCCCGTCGTCTCCGCAGATGCGTCCGAGGGTGACGCGTGGAGCGTCGAGGTGAACTCCGACTCGGGCGCGACGCGATTCGCGGCTCGACGCGTCGTCGGCATCGATCCGGCGGCAGTGACGCCGTGGTCCATCCAGAGGCGGCTGCTGCTGTCGGGAGTGCGGCCCATCTCTCCGGCTGTCGACGTGACCAACTACGTGATGCTCGAACTCGGCCAACCGCTGCACGCGTTCGACGCGGCTGCTCTCTCGGGTGGACTGGTCGTTCGCCGCGCCGCGGCGGGGGAGACCCTGCGCACCTTGGACGACGTGGAGCGCACGCTCGATCCCGAGGACGTCGTGATCGCCGACGACTCCGGAGTCGTCTCGCTCGCCGGCGTCATGGGAGGCGCGTCGACCGAGGTCGGTGCCGAGACCACGGACATTCTGCTGGAAGCGGCGATCTGGAGTCCGCTCTCGGTCTTCCGTACTGCCCGTCGCCACAAACTCCCCAGCGAGGCCAGCCGACGATACGAACGCGTCGTCGACTCGGCGTTGCCTGTCCGCGCACTCGACCGCGCGGCGTCGCTGCTGGCGTCGATCGCCGGGGGACGCGTCGAACCGCTGCTCACGGACGTCGGCGGCGCCTCGACGCCGGACCCCGTCCGTATGGAACTGGATCTTCCGGATCGCGTCGCCGGCGTCACGTACGCGAACGGCACGGCAGTCCGTCGCCTGTCCCAGGTGGGTTGCACCGTGGAGGTCGACGTCTCGGAATCTGGCCGCGGGGTCCTGGTGGTCACACCGCCGACATGGCGTCCGGATCTGCGCCAACCGGCTGATCTGGTCGAGGAGGTGCTGCGCCTCGAGGGGCTGGAGTCGATCCCGTCCGTTCTTCCGCAGGCGCCCGCAGGCCGCGGACTGACCCCGTCGCAGCGTCGGCGTCGCGCCGTGGGCCGAGCACTGGCCTACACGGGACACGTCGAGGTTCTCGCTCCCGTCTTCCTCCCCGCCGGAGTATTCGACGTGTGGGGACTCGATGCCGACGATCCACGTCGTGTCACCACCCGTGTTCTCAATCCGCTCGAGGCGGATCGCCCCGAACTCGCCACGACACTGCTGCCCGGACTTCTGGAAACGGTGCAACGCAACGTCTCCCGTGGTCGGCGCGATCTCGCACTGTTCGCCCTCGCGCAGGTCGTGCAGCCCGGCGAGGGCACACGGCCCATCGACGCCCTGGCCGTCGACCGGCGACCGACCGACGACGAGATCACCGCGTTGAAACAGTCTCTGCCCGTGCAGCCCCTGCATGTCGCGGTCGTTCTGTCAGGTGCGGTCACCGCACCCGGGCCGTGGGGCGCAGGTCGTCCGGCCGAGGCGGGGGACGCCTTCGCTGCCGCGCGCACCATCGCGGGTGCATCGGGCGTGGAGGTCGAACTCCGTGCGGCACAGCATCTTCCGTGGCACCCGGGTCGGTGCGCCGAGATCGTTCTCGACGACGTCGTCGTGGGGTGGGCCGGTGAACTGCATCCGAGTGTCCTCGAGCGCGCGGGTCTTCCGCCGCGCACCTGCGCGGTCGAGATCGATCTGGATCTGGTCCCCACGATCGAGCCGTTGCCGTCGCCGTCGATCTCGCCGTTCCCCGCTGTCCTGCAGGACGTGGCCGTGGTGGTCGACGCCCCGGTACCGGCCGCCTCGGTGGAGAAGGCGTTGATCGCCGGTGCCGGTCCGCTGCTCGAGGACATCCGCATCTTCGACGTGTTCGCGGGTGAGCAGGTCGGTGAGGGCAGGAAGTCGCTCGCGTTCGCTCTGCGTTTCCGGGCGCCCGACCGTACTCTCACGGAGGCCGAAGCGAGTGCTGCGCGCGACGCTGCAGTCACCGCTGCGACCGCCGCGGTGGGAGCCGAACTGCGTCACTGAACCCGCCTGACGAATGAGCTTGCACCGTCGTGCATAATCATCGTATGGATAGTGCATCGACATCGGCAGGCTGGAAGGTCGCCGTCGCAGGCGCCAGTGGGTACGCAGGGGGAGAGATCCTGCGCCTGCTGCTCGCGCATCCGGCTGTCGTCGACGGTCGGATGACCATCGGCGCTCTGACCGCGGGGGGCAATGCCGGGTCGACGCTCGGCCGTCATCATCCACATCTGGTGCCGTTGGCCGGTCGGGTTCTGGTCGACACCACGGGCGAGGAATTGGCCGGCCACGACGTCGTGTTCCTCGGGCTCCCGCACGGTAAGAGCGCGGAGATCGCGGAGCAGCTCCCCGAGTCGACGCTGATCATCGACTGCGGTGCCGACTTCCGCTTGACCGACGCGTCGGCGTGGGACCGCTGGTACGGCGGCGAGTACGCGGGCCACTGGCCGTACGGCATGCCCGAACTCCCCGGCGCACGGGACGCGCTCATCGGTGCCACGCGTATCGCGGTGCCCGGTTGTTACCCCACCGCAGCCTCGCTCGCGATGGCTCCCGCGGTCGCGGCAGGAATCGTCGAGCCGAGGGTCACCGTCGTCGCGGTCAGTGGTACGTCCGGTGCGGGAAAGGCCCCGAAGCCCGACCTGCTGGGTTCCGAGGTCATGGGGTCGGTGCGGGCCTACGGCATAGCCGGCGCACATCGGCACACGCCGGAGATCCGCCAGAACCTGTCGGCGATCGCCGGAACGGACGTCGTCGTCTCCTTCACCCCGGTGCTGGCTCCGATGCCGCGGGGAATCCTGGCGACGTGCACGGCGCCCACCACGGTCACGGCCGGCGACGCGCGCGAGGTCTACGAGAAGTTCTGCGCGGACGAGCCGTTCCTTCATCTCCTGCCGGAAGGCCTTCTGCCGCAGACCGGTTCGGTGGTGGGATCCAATGCCGTCCACCTCCAGGTGTCGGTCGACGAGGACGCCGGCGTGCTGGTGGTGCTCGCCGCGATCGACAACCTGACCAAGGGCACCGCCGGTGCCGCTGTGCAATCGATGAACCTGGCCCTCGGTCTCGCCGAGACCGACGGCCTCTCGACCGTAGGGACGGCGCCATGACGCAGGAAGAACCCACCCGGAGTCACGGCGTCCTCGTCCGGACGCAGGGTGTCACCTCGGCTGCCGGGTTCCGGGCTGCAGGTGTTCCGGCGGGACTCAAGGCCAAGGGCGGGCCGGATGTCGCACTGGTGTTCAACGAAGGGCCCGACCTCGCAGCGGCCGGAGTCTTCACCACCAACAAGGTGAAAGCAGCCCCCGTGCTGTGGTCCCAGCGGGTCCTGACGTCCGGCGCCCTGCGCGCGGTCGTCCTGAATTCCGGCGGAGCCAACGCCTGTACCGGCGCTCCGGGCTTCCAGGACACCCACCGGACCGCGGAGCACCTCGCCGCCACACTGAGCGACTGGGGAACAGAGACCGGTGCCGGCGAGATCGCCGTGTGCTCCACCGGACTGATCGGTGACCGGCTCCCGATGGACAAATTGCTGCTCGGCGTGACGTCCGTCGTGCACGAGCTTGCGGGCGGGATCTCGGGCGGTACCGACGCTGCGTACGCGATCATGACGACCGACACCAAGCCCAAACAAGCCGCGATCCATCACGAGAACGGCTGGAACGTCGGCGGAATGGCCAAGGGCGCAGGCATGTTGGCGCCCTCGCTGGCGACGATGCTCTGCGTCGTCACCACCGACGCCGTCGCCACATCGGACCGACTGGATCGTGCACTTCGCGCGGCCACGGCGATGTCCTTCGACCGGCTGGACGTGGACGGTGCGACGTCGACGAACGACACGGTGCTGTTGCTGGCGTCCGGTGCCAGCGGTGTCGAGGCGACGCAGGAGGAGTTGGACGCTGCCGTGCTGGCCGTGTGCGACGACCTGGCCGACCAGTTGATGGCCGATGCCGAGGGCGTCACCAAACGTATCCGCATCACGGTGGGGGGAGCGGAGACCGAGCACGACGCTCTGATCGCTGCCCGGACCATCGCGCGAGATTCCCTGGTCAAGACGGCTCTCTTCGGCTCCGACCCCAACTGGGGACGCGTACTCGCCGCGGTGGGTATCGCACCGGTCGCTCTCGATCCGGACCGGATCGTCGTCTCGTTCAACGGTAGTCCCGTGTGCGTCGACGGTATGGGCGCGCCGGGTGCTCGCGACGTCGATCTGTCGGCCGTCGACATCACGGTCGACGTCGATCTCGGTGTGGGGTCCGCATCCGCATCCATCCGGACGACCGATCTCTCGCACGCCTACGTCGAAGAGAACTCGGCGTACTCGTCATGACACGCTCCGACGACACGGTCGGCGATCCGCACGAGACCGCCCGCATTCTCGCGTGTGCGTTGCCCTGGTTGCAGCAGTGGACCGGGAAGGTGGTCGTGGTCAAGTACGGCGGCAACGCGATGGTCGACGACCGGCTCAAGGCCGCGTTCGCCGCCGACATGGCGTTTCTGCGCACGGTAGGCATCCACCCCGTCGTCGTACACGGAGGCGGGCCGCAGATCACCGCCATGCTGTCCCGGCTGGGACTCGTGGGGGAGTTCCGCGGCGGCTTCCGCGTGACGACGCCCGAGGTCATGGACATCGTCCGCATGGTGCTGTTCGGACAGGTGGGCCGCGAGCTCGTCGGGTTGATCAACGCGCACGGCCCGTTGGCGGTCGGTATCTCGGGCGAGGACGCGCACCTGTTCACCGCCACCCGACGTTCGGTGATGGTCGACGGTGTCGCCACCGACATCGGACTGGTGGGTGACGTGACGAGTGTGAACCCCGGTGCGGTGCTCGACCTGATCGCCGCCGGACGCATTCCGGTGGTCTCGACCATCGCGCCCGACGCCGACGGTGTCGTGCACAACATCAATGCCGACACCGCGGCCGCGGCGTTGGCCGAGGCACTCGGTGCGCAGAAGTTGGTCATGCTCACCGATGTCGAAGGCCTGTACACGAATTGGCCGGACCGTGGCTCCCTCGTGTCCGAGATCGAGGCCGACCTGCTCGCCGAGCTGCTGCCCTCGCTCGACGCCGGAATGGTGCCGAAGATGGAAGCGTGCCTGCGCGCCGTACGTGGTGGCGTTCCGAGCGCCCACGTCATCGACGGCCGACTCGAACATTCCGTGCTCCTCGAACTCTTCACCGGCGAGGGCATCGGAACCATGGTCCACGAGGGCGAACACGAACTGGTGACGAGAGGACGAGCATGACGAGCACGGAGATGCTGCAGCAACGCTTCTCGAATGCGTTGATGAACAACTACGGCGTGCCCCGTGTCGCCCTTGTCGGCGGCGCGGGCGCGGTGGTGACCGACGCGGACGGCAAGGAGTACATAGACTTCCTGGCCGGTATCGCCGTCAACATCCTGGGTCACGCGCACCCGGCGATCATCGACGCGGTGAGCGCCCAGTTGTCGACCCTGGGGCACACGTCGAATCTGTACGCGGCTCCGCCGTCGATCGAACTGGCCGAGCACCTGCTCGAGCACCTCGGTCATGCGGCCGGTGGTGACGCGCGAGTGTTCCTGTGCAACTCCGGAACCGAGGCCAACGAGGCTGCGTTCAAGATCGCGAGGCTCACCGGACGCCCGAACATCATCGCCGCGGAGAACGCGTTCCACGGTAGGACGATGGGCGCCCTGGCGCTGACGGGTCAACCCGACAAGCGTGCACCGTTCGAACCGATGCCCGGCGGCGTGTCCCATGTCCCCTATGGCGATGTCGCTGCGCTGGAGGCTGCCGTCGACGAGAACACCGCCGCGGTGTTCCTCGAGCCGATCATGGGCGAGGGCGGTGTCGTCGTTCCTCCGGAGGGATATCTGACGGCGGCGCGGGAGATCACGGCGCGACACGGCGCCTTGCTGATCCTGGACGAGGTCCAGACCGGCATCGGTCGCACCGGATGGTTCTACGCCCATCAGCGTTTCGGCATCGTGCCCGACGTGATCACGTTGGCGAAGGGTCTCGGTGGTGGCCTGCCGATCGGTGCCTGCATCGGAATCGGCCGCGCCGCAAGCATGCTGACCCCCGGCAAGCACGGCACCACGTTCGGCGGCAACCCGGTCTGCTCCGCCGCGGCGTTGGCCGTGCTGCGCACCATCGCCTCGGACGATCTGCTCAGTCGCGCCGACCGACTGGGCAAGAACCTGCGCAACGACATCGAGGCCCTCGGGCATCCCCTCGTCGACCATGTCCGGGGAGCCGGACTGTTGCTCGGCATCGTGCTGACCGAACCGGTGGCGGCGGACGTGGAGACCGAGGCCCGGCACGCGGGCTTCCTGGTCAATGCCGCGCAAGCGAACGTCATCCGGTTGGCCCCGCCCCTGATCATCACCGACGAGCAGGCATCGGCCCTCGTCCAGGCACTACCTGCCGTCCTCGACCGCGTATCGCGCGCCGCCGCGGAACAGGCCACCAGCACGGAGGCAACGTCATGACACTGCGCCACTTCCTGCGAGACGACGATCTGACACCGGACGAGCAGTCGGAGATCCTCGCTCTCGCAGCAGAACTCAAGAAAGCCCCGTTCTCGATGCGACCACTCGAAGGTCCCCGAGGCGTCGGAGTCATCTTCGAGAAGAACTCGACGCGAACGCGTTTCTCGTTCGAGATGGGTATCGCCCAGCTCGGTGGACACGCCGTCGTCGTCGACGGCCGCAGTACACAACTCGGCCGTGAGGAGACTCTGCAGGACACCGGCCGGGTGCTCTCGCGGTACGTCGACGCCGTCGTGTGGCGCACGTTCGGACAGAAGCGGCTCGAGCAGATGGCGTCCGGTGCCAGTGTGCCGATCGTCAATGCGCTCTCGGACGACTTCCATCCGTGTCAGATCCTCGCGGATCTGCAGACGCTCGCCGAGCGGAAGGGGTCGCTGAAGGGTCTTCGCCTGTCCTACTTCGGCGACGGCGCCAACAACATGGCGCATTCGTTGATGCTCGGCGGCGTGACGGCCGGCATCGACGTCACGATCGCGGCGCCGGAAGGGTTCGTTCCCGATGCCGCGGTTCTCGCGGCGACCCGCGCTCGCGGTGAACAGACCGGTGCGAACGTCACCGTCACCACCGATCCCGTCGCCGCCGCAACCGGAGCCGACGTTCTGGTGACCGACACCTGGACGTCGATGGGCCAGGAGAACGACGGCCTCGATCGCGTCGGCCCGCTACGGCCGTTCCAGGTGAACGAGGCGCTGGTGGACCACGCCGACTCGGAGGCGCTGGTGTTGCACTGCCTTCCCGCGCACCGCGGCGAGGAGATCAGCGACACGGTCATCGACGGACCACGCAGTGTCGTCTGGGACGAAGCCGAGAACCGACTCCATGCCCAGAAAGCAGTCCTGGTCTGGCTTCTCGAGCGTGCGGGTCGTCGGACGCCGTGATCGTCGACGACGCCGGATCGGTGCGATCCGAGCCTGCGGGTCCGGTGACCTCCTCCACACGCGCGGGGCGTCAGGCCCGCATCGTCGTGCTGTTGTCGACGCACCAGGTCCGGTCCCAGCCCGAGCTTCAGACTCTCCTCGCCGCGGAGGGCATCGACGCCACCCAGGCGACGTTGTCCCGCGACCTCGACGAGCTCGGAGCCGTGAAGCTCCGTGCCGCGGACGGGGGAGCGGGCGTCTACGTGGTCCCCGAGGACGGGAGCCCGGTCCGAGGCGTGTCCGGGGGCACCGACCGACTGTCCCGACTTCTCGGGGAGTTGCTCGTCTCCACGGATGCGAGCACCAACATGGCCGTTCTCCGCACGCCGCCCGGCGCGGCGCACTATCTGGCGAGCGCACTCGACCGTGCGTCCCTGCCCGAGATTGTGGGAACGGTCGCGGGAGATGACACCATCTTCGTGATCGCACGCGAACCGATGTCGGGACGCGATATCGCGGACCGCATCGAACACCTTGCACGCTGACCACATCCAGCACGCTCATATATCGAACACAACGAAGGAGCACATACCTCATGGCCGAACGCGTCATCCTCGCCTACTCCGGTGGTCTCGACACCTCTGTCGCCATCAGCTGGATCGGCCGCGAGACCGGCAAGGAGGTTGTCGCCGTCGCGATCGATCTCGGTCAGGGTGGTGAGGACATGGAGGTCATCCGTCAGCGCGCCCTCGACTGCGGCGCCGTCGAGGCCGTCGTCGTCGACGCGCGCGACGAGTTCGCCGACGAGTACTGCCTCCCGACCATCCAGTCCAACGCGCTCTACATGGACCGGTACCCGTTGGTCTCCGCTATCTCCCGTCCGTTGATCGTCAAGCACCTGGTGGAGAACGCACGCTCGCACGGCGGCACGGTCGTCGCTCACGGCTGCACCGGTAAGGGCAACGACCAGGTCCGGTTCGAGGTCGGCTTCAACACCCTCGCGCCCGAGCTCGAGGTGCTGGCGCCCGTGCGCGACTACGCCTGGACGCGCGAGAAGGCCATCGCCTTCGCCGAGGAGAACGCGATCCCGATCAACGTCACCAAGAAGTCGCCGTTCTCCATCGACCAGAACGTGTGGGGACGCGCCGTCGAGACCGGCTTCCTCGAGGACCTGTGGAATGCGCCGACCAAGGACGTCTACGACTACACCGAGGACCCGACGGCCAATTTCAACGCACCCGACGAACTGGTGCTCACCTTCGACAAGGGACGACCCGTCGCGATCGACGGACGTCCGGTGTCGGTGCTCGAGGCCATCCAGGAGCTGAACACGCGCGCCGGCAAGCAGGGCGTCGGCCGGCTCGACGTGGTCGAGGACCGCCTGGTGGGAATCAAGAGCCGTGAGGTGTACGAGGCTCCGGGCGCCATGGTCCTCATCCGTGCGCACGAGGAACTCGAGCACGTCACCATCGAACGTGAGCTGGGTCGGTACAAGCGCCACACCGACCAGAAGTGGGCCGAGCAGGTGTACGACGGCCTGTGGTTCTCACCGCTGAAGGGTGCGCTCGACACGTTCGTCCAGCACACGCAGGAGCACGTCACCGGTGAGATCCGCTTGGTGCTGCACGCAGGAACGATCGTCGTCAACGGTCGCCGCAGTGGCGAGTCGCTGTACGACTTCAACCTGGCCACCTACGACGCCGGTGACACGTTCGACCAGTCGTCGGCGAAGGGCTTCGTGCAGTTGCACGGTCTGTCCGCGAAGATCGCAGCGAGTCGTGATCGCGGGGCCGTCGCTGCGCAGGGTCAGTCGGACCTGTGATCTCACCCGCTCACGGCACCAACGCCGGCGCTCTCTGGGGTGGCCGTTTCGCGTCGGGTCCGGCCGAGGCGATGGCGGCACTGAGCAAGTCGACACACTTCGACTGGGTACTGGCGCCGTACGACATCAGGGCGTCGAAAGCTCATGCTCGCGTGCTGAACTCGGCCGGACTGCTCACTGCCCCGGACCTCGAGGCCATGCTCGCCGGCCTCGATCGGCTCGCCGCCGACGTCGAGTCCGGCGCGTTCGGGCCTGCCGAGTCCGACGAGGACGTGCACGGCGCCCTCGAGCGTGGACTGATCGAGCAGGTCGGACCTGAGCTGGGTGGCCGGTTGCGTGCGGGGCGATCCCGCAACGACCAGGTGGCGACCCTCTTTCGCATGTGGCTCCGCGATGCCGTCCGTCGTGTGTCGGCCGGTGTTCTCGATGTCGTGGGCGCACTCACCGAGCAGGCCATAGCTCATCCGGATGCCGCGATGCCGGGGAAGACTCACTCCCAGGCGGCGCAGCCGGTCCTGCTCGCGCATCACTTGCTGGCACACACTCACCCGCTGCTGCGCGACGTCGAGCGGTTCCGCGACTTCGACGGTCGTGCGGCCGTGTCGCCGTACGGTTCCGGCGCTCTGGCCGGGTCGTCTCTGGGCCTGGATCCGGAGAAGATCGCGGCCGAGCTCGGATTCAGCGGGTCGGCGGAGAACTCGATCGATGCGACCAGTTCCCGCGATTTCGCCGCCGAGGCCGCGTTCGTCCTGGCGATGACGGCGGTCGACCTCTCCCGACTGGCGGAAGAGATCGTGTCGTGGAGTACGCCCGAATACGGATACGTGACGCTTGCCGACGCGTGGTCGACCGGTAGTTCCATCATGCCGCAGAAGAAGAACCCGGACGTCGCCGAACTCACGCGCGGCAAGACGGGTCGTCTGATCGGCAATCTCACCGGGTTGTTGGCGACGCTGAAGGCGCAGCCGTTGGCGTACAACCGGGATCTGCAGGAGGACAAGGAGCCGGTGTTCGACTCGGTCCTCCAGCTCGAGATGCTCCTTCCGGCCCTCACCGGCCTGGTCTCGACACTGACGTTCGATACCGATCGGCTCCGTCAGCTCGCCCCGGCCGGTTTCACGTTGGCGACGGACATCGCCGAGTGGCTGGTGCGCCAGGGGGTTCCGTTCCGCCACGCGCACGAGGTTGCGGGAGACTGCGTTCGCCGCGCCGAGGCTCGTGGCGTCGGACTCGACGAGCTGACGGACGAGGAGTTCGCGGAGATCGATTCCGCGCTGACCCCGGATGTGCGCACCGTCCTGACCGTCGACGGATCCATCGGATCGCGCGACAGCCGAGGCGGCACCGCGCCGGTTCGAGTGGCCGAACAGATCTCCGTCGTCGTCGGGCTCACGGCGGAACTGAGGACCTGGACGACCGCGTGACGCGCGGTACCCGGACGAGCCGTTCTCGGCGTCGGACGGGTATGAGACGCTAAGCCCGTATCGACCTAGTTCGTCGGGGGACACGAGGGTCGAGCAGGAACGCGTCGAGGAGTTCAGTTGCTGGGTATCGATACCGGGTCGGTCGCGACATCGTTGCGACGTGTCGTCGCGACGGCGCAGAACGGTCTCGAGGTCATCCGACTCGGGGGGCTCGAGACCGACGCCGTGCCGTCGGAATTCACCGTGGTGGCGCGGGACCGCATGTACCGGCTGCGGCGCTACTTCCCGGAGTCGGACCAGACGGGACCACCCGTCGTTCTGGTACCGCCGATGATGATGTCCGCCGACGTGTACGACGTGACTCGCGATCAGGGCGGCGTCGGCATCATGCACGAGGCCGGCCTCGATCCGTGGGTCGTCGACTTCGGTTCTCCGGCCACCGAAGAGGGTGGGTGGAACCGCACGCTCGCGGACCACATCGTCGCAATCAGCGAGATCATCGACATCGTCGCCGACCGCACTGGGCGCGACGTGCACCTCGGTGGCTACTCGCAGGGCGGGATGTTCTGCTACCAGGCGGCTGCCTACCGATCGAGCCGCAACATCGCCAGCATCATCACGTTCGGAAGTCCCGTCGACACACTGGCGGCTCTGCCACTCGGCATCCCGGCCAACGTCGCGACGAAGGGAGCGGAGTTCCTGGCGGAGCACGTCTTCACCCGTCTGGACGTGACGGACTGGATGGCGCGCACGGGCTTCCAACTCCTGGACCCGGCGAAGACGGTCAAGTCGCGTATCGACTTCCTTCTGCAATTACACGACCGGGATGCTCTACTGCCGCGTGAATCCCAGCGTCGGTTCCTGGCGATGGACGGCTGGGTGGCGTGGTCGGGTCCTGCGGTCGCCGAGCTTCTGACCCAGTTCGTCGTGCACAACCGCATGATGACCGGTGGATTCTCCATCCGCGGCAAGGTCGTGTCCCTGGCCGAGCTGACGATGCCGATTCTCGCCTTCGTGGGCGAGGTCGACGACATCGGTCAGCCGCTCGCCGTCCGCGGTATCCGCAAGGCCGCACCGCGTGCAGAGGTGTACGAGGCCGGTCTTCGTGCGGGCCACTTCGGTCTGGTGGTCGGAAGCACTGCGGCAACGCAGACGTGGCCGACGACATCGGCCTGGATCCGCTGGCGCGAGGGACTGGGGCCGCGTCCGATCGAAGCGCAGGAGATGGCGTACGACGAGCATCCGGCGTCGGAAAGCGGTGTGTCGGTGGCCAACCGACTGGTCCACACGGCCGCCACCATCGCGGAGGTCGGTCTGGGGCTCGGACGAGGGTTCGCCTCGGCGGCCGCCGGTGCTGTCCGTGGATCTCGGGAGATCTCGTCCGAGGCGGCGCGCACGTTGCCGCGACTCGCGAGACTCGGTCAGCTGCAACCACATTCACAGGTGTCGCTCGGTCGTCTGCTCGCGGAGCAGGCACGTCGGGCGAGTCAGGGCGAATGCTTCGTCTTCGACGATCGCGTGTACTCCTACTCCGCCGTGGACCAGCGCATCGACAATGTCGTCCGCGGCCTGATCGTCAACGGGGTGCGCCCCGCGATGCACGTCGGTGTGTTGATGGAGACCCGCCCCAGCGCTCTCGCGGCGGTGGCGGCGTTGTCACGCATCGGCGCGGTAGCCGTCATGTTGCAACCGTCCGCGGATCTGTCCGCGGCGATCAAGCTGGGCCGCGTCAGCCTGCTGATCGTCGACCCGGACAACCTGGCCGGCTCGGCTGCCTACGGACTCGATGTCCTCGTGCTCGGCGGCGGAGAGTCCCGTTCTCTCGACATCGAGGACGAGGACGCTGTGGTCGACCTCGAGCAGATCGACCCGTCGACCGTGGAACTGCCGGGGTGGTACGTACCCAACCCCGGTCGCGCACGCGAGCTGGCGTTCGTCCTGTTCAGCGGCACCGAGGATGCACTCGACGCCAAGTTCATCACCAACTACCGGTGGGCATTGTCGGCTTTCGGAACCGCGGGTTCCGCGGGTCTGTCGCGAAGCGACACCGTGTACTGCCTCGCGCCTCTGCACCATTCGGCCGGGCTCCTGGTCGCCGTCGGTGGCGCGCTCGTGGGAGGCTCGCGCATCGCGCTGTCCCGCGGACTCGAACCCGAGCGCTTCGCCGACGAGATCCAGCGGTACGGCGTCACCGTCGTCTCCTACACCTGGACGATGATGCGAGAACTGCTCGACTACCCGGGATTGCCCCACCGGGGACAGCACGCGATCCGCCTGCTGATCGGCTCGGGCATGCCCACCAACCTGTGGCGACGGAGCCTGGAGCGGCTCGCGCCCGCCCGCGTGCTCGAGTTCTATGCCTCGACCGAGGGTGACGTCGTGCTGGCGAACGTCGCGGGGACCAAGATCGGCGCCAAGGGTCGCCCCCTTCCGGGAAGTGCACGCGTCGCGCTCGCTGCCTACGATCCGGTCTCCGGCCGGTACCTGGTGGACGATCGTGGGTTCGTGCGACAGAGCGAACCGGGGGAGCCGGGGCTGCTTCTCGGGCGCCCCGGCTTGGACGACGCCAGTGGCGCCTTCATGCGAGGTGTCTTCAGCGCCGGCGACGTGTGGACCCCCACTGAACTGCTGTTCCGACGCGACGAGGGCGGCGACTACTGGCTGTTAGGCCACAAGCGGTCCATCGTCGCGACCGCACGCGGTCCGATCTACCCGCAACCGATCGTGGACGCCATGGGTGAGGCGTCCGCGGTCGATCTCGCTGTCGCCTACGGAATCGGCGACCACGGGTCGCAGTGGTCGATCTGCGCTGTGACCGTGCGCTCCGGCGAGAACCTCACGGCGGCAACCGTTTCGGAGGCGCTGTTGGCCCTCGATCCGGCAGAACGGCCCGACCTGGTGCACGTGGTCAAGGACATCGCGCTCAGTCGGGCGTTCCGTCCTCTCGACGTCGCGCTGCGCAGTGCAGGTCTTCCGGCGCCGGGTGTGAAGACGTGGTATCTCGCGTCGTCGTCGGGGGAGTACAAGCGGCTCACCAAGGCAGTGGCGGCGGAGCGGTTCTCGGTTCCGCAGTAAGGTCGCAGGCATCCGTCAGGTCGATTCGACCGACCCCGATTCGAGGAGTCCCGTTGAGCGTCGATGCTCGCCTTCACAGCATCCTTGCCTGCCCGCAGGACAAGGGCCCGCTGTTGCTCATCCAGGACGAACTGCTCTACAACCCGCGTCTGCGGCGCGTCTACCCGATCGAGAACGGAATTCCCGTGTTGCTGATCGACGACGCGCGGGACGCCGACGAGGCAGAACACGCCGATATCGTCGCCAGGGCCGTCGAACCGGCAGCCGTCGCCGACTGACCGTCGGTCGGAGACGGGCGATGGAGAGCTCACTCGAAAGTGCACTCGCATCGGCCGACCCGGTGTCGGCTGCGCGTCTGCTTCTGGGTGGGGTGATGATGTCACGCGGCGTCACGATCCGAGTCGTCGAAGTCGAGGCGTACGGCGGTGACCCCGACGGCCCCTGGCCGGACCCGGCCGCACACTCGTTCCGCGGGCCGACGCCCCGGAACGCTGTGATGTTCGGGCCGGCCGGACGGTTGTACGTCTATCTCAGCTACGGGATGCATCTCTGCGCCAACATCGTCTGCGGACCCGAGGGAACAGCAGGAGCTGTCCTCATCCGTGCAGGTGAGGTCATCGACGGTCTTCCTGTTGCGCGTGGTCGCCGTCCCGCTGCGCCGATCCCCGGTATGGCTCGCGGTCCCGGCAACGTCGGCAGTACTCTCGCGCTCTCCCTCGGTGACAATGCGTGCCGTGTCGCCCGTGCAGGGTCCGACGTCACCTTCACCGCACCCGACGTCGTGACGACCGACGTCCGGTCCGGCCCACGAGTCGGGGTGTCGACAGCGGCCGACAGACCGTGGCGCTTCTGGCTCCCGGATTCACCCTCCGTGTCGGCGTATCGGCGGAGTCCACGCGCACAGTCTCCGGGGGCCGAGACACCGAGGCCGCCGTCCACCTGACAGCGCGGATACGGGAAGATCGTCCGGTGAGCATCATCGAGGACCTGACCTGGCGTGGGCTGATCGCCCAGTCGACCGACATCGACGCGTTGTCGACCGCGACGACCGATGACGGCCCGATCACGCTGTACGCGGGATTCGATCCGACCGGCCCGAGTCTGCATGCAGGCCACCTGGTGCCGTTGCTGGTCTTGTCCCGCTTCCAACGTGCAGGCCACCGACCCGTCGTTCTCGCAGGTGGAGCGACCGGATTGATCGGTGATCCTCGGGATGTCGGGGAACGTGTCATGAACTCGACCGACACGGTCGCCGAGTGGGCTGACCGCATCAAGGGTCAGTTGTCCCGGTTCGTCGACTTCGAAGGGCCTGCGGGCGCCGTCATCGTCAACAACCTGGACTGGACGGCTCCGCTGTCGGCCATCGACTTCCTTCGCGACATCGGGAAGCACTTCTCGGTCAACGTGATGCTGGCGCGGGACACCGTGAAGAAGCGACTCGAGTCGGACGGCATGTCTTACACGGAGTTCAGCTACATGCTGCTCCAGGCGCAGGACTACCTGCATCTGCACCGGGAGCACGGATGCTCACTGCAGGTGGGTGGGTCGGACCAGTGGGGAAATATCGTCGCCGGCATCGATCTGACCCGTCGGATGGACGGTGATGCGGTGCATGGATTGACCGTTCCGCTGGTGACCGCCGCCGACGGGACCAAGTTCGGGAAGTCCACGGGTGGCGGAAGCCTGTGGCTGGATCCGGAGATGACATCGCCGTACGCCTGGTACCAGTACTTCGTGAACACCGCGGACGCCGACGTCGTCAAGTACCTGCGGTGGTTCACGTTCCTCGACCGTGACGAACTCGCGGAACTGGAGACCGCCACTGCCGAGAAGCCGCAGGCACGACTCGCCCAGCGGCGCCTCGCTGCGGAGATGACGACCCTCGTCCACGGTGAGGCCAACACGACCGCGGTCGAGCTCGCCAGTTCTGCGTTGTTCGGCCGAGGCGAGCTCCGTGATCTCGACGCTGCCACTCTCGCTGCCGCGTTGTCGGAAACCGATGTCGCGGAGATCGGCGCTGGGGAGACCCCGACGATTGTCGACCTCCTCGTCGAGACCAAGTTGTGCGACAGCAAGGGGGCTGCGCGACGCGTGGTCAAGGAAGGCGGGGTGTCGGTCAACAACCAGAAGATCGGCACTGAGGACTGGGTTGCCGGCGCAGACGACTTTCTCCACGGCGAGTGGCTGGTGGTGCGACGCGGCAAGAAGAACATGGCAGGAGTGCGGCGTCTGTCCTGAACGGATGGGTCCCGGTGTTCGGCGTCACATGGCCGTCCGGGATCCGACTGACCGGGCGCCGGCGCCCGTGATGCGTCCGACCTGCTCGTTCGTGACCCCGACGCAAGGATGACCTGCGGATTTGACGCACTGTTATCCGTCGCGTAACTTTCTTCAAGTCAGAGCGACACGGACACCAGCCAGGCCCGCAAGGCCAGGAGTTATGGTAAGCCCGAGACGCGAATGACTGCCTACTTCGTACTCCGATCGCGGTCCTTGACCAAGGCGATCGGACGCGGTTAGGCTGGAACGGTTGCCCCGGATCTTCCCGCTGTGTGTGGGTGGTGGTGGTGTGTGCGTGTTCTTTGAGAACTCAACAGTGTGTCGATGAATGTCAGTGCCAATAT
>NZ_CEEDMW010000004.1:0-583216 GCF_979256035.1 Rhodococcus sp. AC861 | reverse complement strand
CGCCTCCCCCTCCCGCAGCGCCCGCCCTGCCGGAAAGTCTCGCCGCCGGACCCCTCGGAGTGCCCGGAATCAACGTCGCCGCGTATCGGAGCGCCGAGCAGTTGCTCGCACAGAGCACCCCCGGGTGCTCGATGAACTGGGCGCTGCTCGCCGGCATCGGTCGAGTCGAGTCCACCCACGCCAACGACGGAGCAGCCGGAGCCGACGGCACCCTCTTCGAACCCATCCTCGGTCCCGTTCTGGACGGATCGTTGGCCGGTAACAACGTGATCATGGACACCGACGGCGGCGAGCTGGACGGCAATGCCACCTACGACCGCGCGGTCGGGCCGATGCAGTTCCTCCCGGAAACCTGGAAGCACTACGCGACCGACGGCAACGGCGACGGCAAGGCCGACCCCCAGAACCTCTTCGACAGCGCCGCGACCACCGGAAAGTACCTCTGCGACGGAGGCCTGAACATGGCCGACCCGCTGCAGGCGACGCGCGCCATCCTCCGCTACAACAACTCGATGGCCTATGTCGCGAACGTCGTCGCCTGGTCCGTGGCGTACTCCACCGGCATCGCCCCCGCCGAAGCGGACCTGCCCCGAATTCACTGAGCCGGTAACGCCTACCATCGGGGCATGCCCGTAGCCACCGAATCGGACGTTCGTAGCGCACTCGCGCGCGTGAACGACCCCGAGATTCGCAAGCCCATCACCGAACTCGGCATGGTCAAGAGCGTCGCTCTGAGCGAGGACGGGTCCGTCGACATCGGAATCTTCCTCACCACCGCCGGGTGCCCCATGAAGACCGAGATCTCCGACCGCGTCACCAAGGCCGTCGCCGACGTCGCGGGAGTCGGCGCCATCCGGGTCGAACTCGACGTCATGAACGACGAGCAGCGCACGGAACTTCGCAAGTCGTTGCGCGGTGATTCTGCCGAACCCGTCATCCCGTTCGCCCAGCCCGGATCGCTGACGCGCGTCTACGCCGTCGCCTCGGGCAAGGGTGGCGTCGGAAAGTCGAGTGTCACGGTCAACCTCGCAGCGGCCATGGCGGCCAAGGGCCTGTCGGTCGGTGTCCTCGACGCCGACATCTACGGGCACTCCGTCCCCCGCATGCTCGGCACCGATGCGCGGCCCACGCAGGTGGAGCGGATGATCATGCCGCCCGTCGCGCACGACGTGAAGATGATCTCGATCGCCCAGTTCACCCAGGGCAACACTCCCGTCGTCTGGCGTGGACCCATGCTGCACCGTGCGCTGCAGCAGTTCCTGGCCGACGTGTTCTGGGGCGACCTGGACATCCTGCTGCTCGATCTGCCGCCCGGCACCGGCGACGTCGCCATCTCGGTCGCCCAGCTGATTCCCGGCGCGGAGATCCTGGTCGTGACCACCCCGCAGCAGGCGGCGGCCGAGGTGGCCGAACGTGCCGGCGCCATCGCGCTGCAGACCCGTCAGCGGGTCGTGGGCGTCGTGGAGAACATGTCCTGGCTCGAACTCCCGGACGGCACTCGCATGGACGTGTTCGGCACCGGCGGCGGACAGGCCGTCGCGGAGCGCCTCACCGTCGCCGTGGGCGCGAAAGTGCCTCTGCTGGGCCAGATTCCCCTGGACACCGCGGTCCGCGAAGGCGGCGACTCCGGTATCCCCATCGTGCTGAGCGCACCGGAGACACCGGCGGCGAAAGCGATGATCGAGGTGGCCGAGAAACTGTCCGTGCGCAGCCGCGGACTGGCCGGAATGAGCCTGGGCATCGACACCACCCGGCACCTCTGACGAGTTAGGTCGCGTCCGGATCGATCGGCGGCCGCTCCCCGGTGGGGAGCGGTGCGCTCGGCGACTTGCTCATGTTCGGCGTGAAACCGCCGGCCGGAGTTTGCGGCTTCTCGTCGAACTTGCCGGTGAAGATCGAGTCGTCGCCGTCGAGGAGGTGCTTGGTGATCACCGCGCGCGGGCTCATGCCGCGCAGCTGGTTCAGATCCGCGAGCGGCTTGCGCAGGTCGTCGAAGTCCGTGCCCAGCTCGTCCTTGAGTTGCTGACTCGCGCCACTGGCGTAGTCACGGACCTGACGCAGCGACTTGGTGGTCCAGGTGATGGCGCCGGGCAGACGTTCCGGGCCCAGGACGACGAGTGCGACGACGAGCAGCACCATCATCTCGCCCCAGCCGATGTTCGAGAACACCCCTACAGCCTACGCATCCGAGACGGGGGTGACGGACACGTCCACCGTGCGTCCCGACCGGACCAGCTGAACCTGTACCGCTTGTCCGATCTGCTGTTCCTGCACGGCGACCGTGAGCTCGTCGGCGCCGCTGACCGTGCGGTCTCCGACGCGGACGATCACGTCGCCCTCGGCGATCCCGGCCTGCTGCGCCGGACCACCGGCGGTCACGTTGGCCACCTCGGCACCGGTCAGCGCGTCGTTGACCACCGAGCGGACACTGACTCCGATGTCCGGGTGGGTCATGGTTCCGGTGCGGATCAGCGACTGCGCGACCTCGGTGACGTCGTCGATAGGGATGGCGAAACCGAGCCCGACCGATCCCCCGCTCTCGCTGCGGATGGCCGAGTTGATGCCGATGACGCGACCTTCCGCATCGATCAGCGGACCACCCGAGTTGCCCGGGTTGATGGCGGCGTCGGTCTGCACGGCATCGATCACCGCGTCGGTGTCCGTGCCCTCTCCCGACAGACGGACGGGACGATCGAGTGCACTGACGATGCCACGCGTGACCGTCTTGCTCAGGCCGAGCGGCGATCCGACGGCGACGACGTCGTCGCCCACCGCGACGTCCGAGGACTTACCGAGTTGCGCCACCGTCAAATCCGCGACATCCGTCTTGAGTACGGCGAGGTCGGTCTTGGTGTCGCGTCCGACGATCTGCGCGGGCACCTTGGTGCCGTCGGAGAACGTGACGTTCAGTGTCGCACCGGGATTGGTGGCCGCCATCGAGATGACGTGGTTGTTGGTGACGATGTAGCCGCTGCCGTCGATGACCACTCCGGAGCCCGTGCCGGCGTTGCCGCCGAACGTCTCCTGGACCGAGACGACCGAGGGGAGAACCGCCTCGGCGACGCGCGCCACCTGGCCCTGCGGCAACTCGCTCCCGCCCTGCTCGAGGGTGACGCGGGAACTGGTGAGCGAGCCTCCGAGATCGGCGGCGATGCTGCCGACGACGCCGCCCAGCAGACCGATGACCAGAGCCACTCCGGCCAGCGACGCCAGCGCGCCCGTGGAGACTCGGCGTCCGAACAGCACCTCGCGCGCGCCGATCCTGGTGCCGGGTGCGAGAGGGGCGGGCTCCGGTTCGTCCACGGCGGGCGACACCGACATCACGCGGGACGACGGGATGCGCCACGGATTCTCGGGGGCCGATTCCGAGGCAGGCTCGGGCGCCTCCGGTTCACGCACCAGCGACTCGGCGACACCGGGGGGCCGACCGAAAGCCTCGGTCAGCACGGGGTCGGGCGCACCGACACGAATGGACGGGGTTTCGCGGCGACGAGTCCGGTCGTCGCCGAAGGAGTCACGGATACCGTGCGGCCGACCGAACGCACGGACGACGTGCGAGTCGATGGTCGGACGGTAGAGCGGACGAGGAGGGAGTCGCGGTGTGTCCGCGTCGTCCTTGCTGTCGCCGGTGGGGCGGTACTCGTCGGCTGGAGTCACCTGTGCACGCTACCGCCGACGGAAGCGCGAGCCGACGACCGACCCCAGGCCGTGGCGGAGACCGGAACCGAAGGACGGCTCGGGACGCGTCGTGTCGTGCGGGGTGCACTGCGGAATCTGGCTCAGCAGGCCGAGAAGGGACGACGGCATCGACATCTGGGGCGAGGCTTGCAGAGCGATTCGCGCCTGCTGCTGGGCGTCGACCTCGGCGGCGCACGCCGGGCACTCGGAGACGTGGTGCGCGGCCCGCAGATACGGATTCATGCGGAGTTCGCCGTCGACGTAGGCGGCGATCGCCTCGCTCGCGAGGTGATCGGTGGGGCTGAACTGTCGCGGTTCGCGTGCCCGTGTCATTCCTACCTCCACTTCACGCACGTCCGGATGTGGTCACGTACTCGAACACTAACGACGGACACCGCGCGGAAGTTCCCGGCAGAAGACCGACGTCACCGTCACGACGGTACTACTGCGGCGTCACTCCGACGGGGTGAGCGATGCCCGCATCTCACGGCTCGTGGCGAGATGGTCGCGGAGAGCCTGGCGACCTCGGTGGATGCGGCTCCGGACGGTTCCGAGCTTGACGCCCAGGGTCGCGCCGATCTCCTCGTAGGACAGACCCTCGATGTCGCACAGCACGATCGCGGCGCGGAACTCGGGTGCCAGCGAGTCGAGAGCGGCCTGCAGGTCGGGGTCGAGACGCGCGTCGTGATAGATCTGCTCCGGGTCGGGTGTGTCCGACGGGACGCGGTCGTAGTCCTCGGGCAGCGCCTCCATGCGGATGCGGTTCCGACGGCGGACCATGTCGAGGAAGAGGTTGGTGGTGATGCGGTGCAGCCAACCCTCGAACGTTCCCGGCTGATAGTTCTGCAGGGACCGGAACACCCGGATGAACGTGTCCTGGGTCAGGTCCTCGGCGTCCTGCGCGTTGCCGGACAGGCGGTAGGCCAACCGGTACACCCGGTCGCCGTGCTCGCGTACGAGTTCGTCCCAGGACGGCATGGAGGTGGCATCGCCGGTGGCATCGAAGACAGCAGTTCCGGACAGCTCTTCGGTCTCGACCGGTGTCGTCAGGTCGGCGTGTTCGCGCGGGTCGGTCATCATGTCTATCGGTGAACTCCTGTTCGGTCCGAGTTGTTCCGGTACCCGTTCTGCACGCGACCGAAGCTGTGGCGAACTCTCGTGAGGTCAACTCTCTCGCGGACATGTGTGCGACCCGTGTGAAGAGGCTGAGTGTCGGCTGAGAGTTCACAGGCCGACACGTGAGTGGTCACGACGCGTTAGGGTTTTCGCGTGACTGTCGACGCCGCGAAGATGCTGCACTACGCCGAGGAATCCGTCGTCGAGGACGAGGTCCTGCTGGCCGCCCGTGAGAGGGCCGTCGATCTGGGCGCCGCCCCCGTCCCCGCCTCGGTCGGCGCGGTGCTCAGCATGGTGGCCCAGTTGTCCGGTGCGCGAACCGTCGTGGAGGTCGGCACGGGCGCCGGCGTCAGCGGGCTGTGGCTGCTGGACGGCATGCGGTCGGACGGTGTTCTCACCACCATCGACACGGAGCCCGAGCATCAACGCGCCGCGAAGGAAGCGTTCCGATCCGGCGGTATCGCCGCGTCCCGCACCCGGTTGATCAACGGCCGCGCACTGGACGTCCTCCCCCGCCTAGCGGATGCGTCCTACGACCTGGTGTTCATCGACGCCACCCCACGTGACCACGTCGGGTTCGTCGCCGAGGGTGTGCGGATGCTGCGCCCCGGCGGGGCCTTGATCCTGCACAACGCGCTGCTCGGTGGGCGGGTGGCCGACGCGTCGTCACGCGACGAGGCGACGGTGGCGGTTCGTGCCGCGGCACGTGCCATCGCGGAGAACGACAGCCTCACGGCCGTCGTGTTCCCGCTCGGCGACGGATTGCTGTGCGCCTCGCGCGTGCCGGAGTGACCTAGATCCAGACACCCTTGCCGACGGCGACGACGCCGTTGGCGCTGACGTTGAACCGCTCCGCATCGCGGTCGCGATCGACGCCGATGATCTCGCCGTCGCCGACGACGACGTTCTTGTCCAGGATGGCGTTGCGCACGACGGCGTTCTTCCCGATGCGCACGCCCGGCATGATGACGCTTCCCTCGACCGTCGCGCCCGCGTCGATGATGACCGACGAGCTCAGCACCGAGTTGCGCACGGTCGCACCGGACAGGATGGATCCCGCGCCGACGATGGATTCCTGCGCCAGGCCGCCCTGGACGAACTTGGCGGGCGGGAGGTTGTCCGCGGATCCGCGGATCGGCCAGCGCTTGTTGTAGAGGTTGAAGATCGGGTGCACGGACACCAGGTCCATGTGGGCGTCGTAGAACGCGTCGAGTGTTCCGACGTCGCGCCAGTAACCCTTGTCCCGCTCGGTGGCGCCGGGAACGACGTTGTCCTTGAAGTCGTAGACCGAGGCCATCCCTGCCGCGACGAGAGCGGGAATGATGTTGCCGCCCATGTCGTGATCGGAGTCGGTGTCCTCGGCGTCGGCGCGGATGGCGTCCACGAGCACCTTGATGGTGAACACGTAGTTGCCCATCGACGCGAACGTCATGGTCGGGTCGTCGGGGGTACCCGGCGGGTCCTTCGGCTTCTCGAGGAACTCGGTGATGTTGCCCGACGCGTCGCTGTCGATGCAGCCGAAAGCTGTTGCCTCACTGCGAGGTACACGGATGCCCGCGACGGTCACGCCCGCACCCGAGTCGATGTGCTGCTGCACCATCTGCTCGGGGTCCATGCGGTAGACGTGATCGGCGCCGAACACGACGATGTACTCGGGGTCCTCGTCGGTGATGAGATTCATCGACTGGAAGATGGCGTCCGCGCTACCCGTGTACCAGCGCGGTCCGAGACGCTGCTGGGCCGGGACCGGAGTGATGTACTCACCCGCGAAGCCCGAGAGTCGCCACGTCTGAGAGATGTGGCGGTCCAACGAGTGCGACTTGTACTGAGTCAGAACACAGAGTCGCAAATACCCCGCGTTCACCAGGTTGCTGAGCACGAAGTCGATGAGGCGGTAGGCGCCACCGAAAGGGACGGCGGGTTTCGCTCGATCAGCGGTCATCGGATACAGGCGTTTGCCCTCGCCGCCGGCGAGCACGATCCCGAGTACATGCGGCTGGGTCCTCACAACAGTCAACCTATCCGGTTGTGACGAGCAATCGCTACGTATAGGCCGAATGCACCCCGACGCGTTACGTTCGTCTCATGCGAGTGGCGATGATGACGAAGGAATATCCACCTGAGATCTACGGCGGCGCCGGCGTCCACGTGACGCAGTTGGTCGAGCGACTCCGCGCCCTGTGCGAGGTCGACGTGCACTGCATCGGCGCACCGCGCGACACGGCAACCGTGCACTCCCCCGACCCCGAACTGGCCGACGCGAATCCGGCGCTCACGACGCTGTCGACCGGCTTGCGGATGGCGAATGCTGCCGGCGACGCCGACATCGCGCACTCCCACACCTGGTACACCGGACTGGCCGGTCATCTCGCAGCCGAGCTCTACGGCATCCCCCACGTCCTCACCGCGCATTCCCTCGAGCCTCGTCGGCCGTGGAAGGCGGAACAGTTGGGCGGCGGATACCGCGTCTCGTCGTGGTCCGAGCGCAACGCGATGGAGAACGCCGACGCCGTCATCGCCGTCAGTGACGGGATGAAGGCCGATGTCCTGGACTGCTACCCGGGTATCGACCCGGCGCGGGTTCACGTCGTCCGCAACGGAATCGATACCGACGTCTGGCATGCGGGTGGCGCAGCCGACGGCGAGCCGTCCGCCCTCGACGCCGTCGGTGTGCGGTCGGATGCCCCCATCGTCGCCTTCGTCGGCCGCATCACCCGGCAGAAGGGCGTGGGGCACCTCGTCGCTGCCGCGCACGCATTCGACCCGTCGATCCAGTTGGTGCTGTGTGCCGGCGCTCCCGACACCCCCGAGATCGCCGCCGAGACCGAGCAGGCAGTCGACGCGCTGATCGAGAGCCGCGGCAACGTGTTCTGGGTCCGCGAGATGCTTCCCACCGAGCAGATCCGTCAGATCCTCTCGGCAGCAACGGTCTTCGTGTGTCCGTCCGTGTACGAGCCGCTGGGCATCGTCAATCTCGAGGCGATGGCGTGCGAGACGGCCGTCGTCGCGTCCGACGTCGGAGGCATCCCCGAGGTGGTCGTCGACGGCGCCACCGGAACGCTGGTGCACTACGACGCCGCGGACACGGCCGCCTTCGAGGCCGACCTGGCTGCCGCGGTGAATGCTCTCGTCGCCGACGGATCGCGGGCTGCGCAGTACGGAGTCGCCGGGCGTGAACGCGCGGTCGCGGAGTTCTCCTGGGAGTCCATCGCCCAGCAGACGATGGAGGTCTACTCGGCTGCCGTCGACGTCGCGGCAGCGCGGGCGTAGACCCCGACGGTCACCGACACGGTGACCTCGCGGGGAGTCGGCATCGCCTCGACACGTGTTCGCAGATCGTCGGCGGACACGTGCCGGGCGGAGGGGCCCATTCCCACCACGGCCGCGACCTCGTCGTGGCCCAGGGAGATCGGGTATGTGACCGCGGTGCGCTGCTCCCGCTCGAACCGTCCGGCGAGGGTGTCGCCGAGTCGTCGTGTCTTGTTCTCGTCGACCCGGACGAGACCGAGATCGTCCACCAACTCCACGAGGTGACGATCGGTCGGCGTGAGCACGACCAGGCGCCCCCCGGGAGTGAGCACGCGGTGGATCTCGGCAGCGTTGCGGGGGGAGAACACCGACAGAACGACGTCGACACTCTCCGTTCGGACCGGCACGTGGTTCCAGACGTCGGCGACGACCGAGGTGATGCGGGGGTGTGCGCGTGCCGCACGCCGTGCAGCCGCCTTGGACACGTCGAGTCCGATGCCCACCGAGTTCGCTCCGGCACGATCGAGGGCGCGGGCAAGGTAGTGGCCCGTCCCGGCGCCGATGTCGAGCACCGTCCGAGTGTCGACGCACGCGTCGGCCACAGCGTCCATCAGGCGGTCGTAGTACCCGCCGTCGAGGAACTGCTCGCGAGCGGCCACCATCTCGGTCGAGTCACCGACGATCTTCCCTCCCGAGCCGGACAGCAGGCTCACGTAACCCTGCCGCGCCACGTCGAAGGTGTGCCCGCGATCGCACAGCACCTGCGTACCGTCCGACTCGAGGTCCGCTCCGCAGTGCGGACACATCAGGAGAGCAACGGCGTCGTCGTTCATCGGATGCCCCACTTGCTCGCGGTAGGAAAAAGGAACGACCCCACCGGTCGGTGGGGCCGTTCGCAGGGAGTGCCGGTGTTCAGCTGGTGACGCCCTTGAGCTCGTCGCCCAGGGCTGCCGCCTCGTCGGGAGTCAGTTCGACGACCAAGCGTCCTCCGCCTTCGAGTGGAACCCTCATGACGATTCCTCGTCCCTCTTTGGTCGCCTCGAGCGGACCGTCCCCGGTCCGGGGCTTCATGGCCGCCATTCTCTGCTCCCTCCAGATCTGCGCTGACCTGCATTGCGCGCTGCATCAATTCGGTCGCGCCTCGGCGGGGTCCGACGAGGCTCGTGAACTTATTGTTCCCTATCCTCCGGATCCGCGGGTAACGGACACCCTCGAACAGCGGTGGAGCGGGTGTGTACTAGCGCGCCGGAACCCAGCAGTCGACGACATGGTCGTCGACCATTCCGGTCGCCTGCATCAGTGCGTAGGCGGTCGTCGGTCCGACGAACGACAGCCCGGCCTTCTTCAGAGTCCGAGCGAGCGCGGTCGATTCCGCCGTGACCGCCGGGACATCCGTCAGCGTCGACGGCCGCGGTCGTGCCGGTGGCGCGAAGGACCAGAGCACCGCGTCCAGATCGATGTCCTGATCCACGACGGCCCGCGCATTGCGCACTGTCGCAGTAATTTTCGCTCGGTTGCGCACGATCGCACTGTCGGACATCAGACGCTCGACGTCGTCCTCGCCGAACTGTGCGACCAGCGCGGGATCGAACCCGCGGAAGGCGGCCCGGAACGCGTCCCGCTTACGCAGAATGGTGATCCACGACAGGCCGGACTGGAACGCTTCCAGGGTGATCCGCTCGAAGAGCGCGGAGCGTCCGTGGACGGGAACACCCCACTCGTCGTCGTGATACGCCGCATAGAGCGGGTCCAGCGACGGGTCCCCCGCCCACGCGCAGCGGATGCGGCCGTCGGAGCCCGGCATCGTCACCGAGGTGGCTCCTCGGTGACCTCCGCCGGTTCCGCACCCGAGTCGACGGGCGCCGCCGGTTCCTGCTCCTTCAGGCGCAACCGCAGACTGTCCAACTCGACCGCCAGACGATCGAGCGCCCAATCGACCTCACGGGCGTCGTAACCGCGCAGCGTGATCGAGAACCGCAGAGCCCGCACGTCTCGTCCCGCGATACCGCGTGCGGGCAGAGCAGTTGCCGTGGTGCCTTCGGGCAGCGGTTCCATCTCTTCTCCACGCCCGAAGACGACGGACGCGAGAAGGAACAGAGCCACCGCCACGACGGCGATCACGACGACGTACAGCAGGATCGTCACCATGAGGCGATCCTGCCACGCCTCAACCCCTCGTCTTGTCCACCCAGGTCTTGTCCACCCACGGCCGTACGGTTCGCATCGGCGGCCGGTCGGCGAGCGAGACATCGGTGACCGAGGGAACGAACGTCTCCCCGTCCAGAACGAACTGCGTCAGACCGGCGCCCGAATCCGGGATTCCTGCCCTGGCGAGCATCGTTCCGACGATCTGGCGACTCATCGCGCCCAGTTCGACGAGCGGACGATTGCGGTGGCGGCGGACTCCGAGATTCACCTGACCGATGGCGTCCATCCCGAGACGGTCGTAGGTGTCCATCAGCAAGCCGATCTCGACTCCGTAGCCCGGCGCGAACGGCACCGAGGACAGGAGTTCCCGAGTACCTGCGTATTCGCCGCCCAGAGGCTGGATGACGCGACCCAGCTCGGGCCGCAGGGCGGCCAGCAGCGGTCGGGCGACGAGCTCGGTGACGCGGCCTCCGCCGTGAGCCTCCGCCGATCCTGCCAACGGTCGTCGGTAGTAACCCTTGACCAGGTGGATACCGTCCGTCGTGAGAAGCGGGCCCAGGAGCTTGGGGACGAACTGGGGATCCGGATCGATGAGGTCCGAATCCACGAAGGCGATCAGATCGCCCGTCGTGGCGGCGATCGCACGCCAGAGCACCTCGCCCTTCCCCGGCGCGGGTGCCAGTTCCGGAACGGCCTCCTCACGCGAGACGACGGTGGCGCCTGCCGCCGTCGCCCGGATCGCGGTCCGGTCGGTGGAGCCGGAGTCGAGGACGACCAACTCGTCGACGATGCGTCCGAGCAACGGACTGATCGTGTCGATGACGCCGGCGACGGTCTCTTCCTCGTTGAGCGCGGGGAGGACGACGGACACGGTGCGGTCGCCCTTCGCGGCCTCGAGTTCCTCGAGGGTCCAGGACGGGCTGTCCCAACTGTTCATGCGGTCCCAGTCGGTCGCCGGGGTGATCATGCCTGCCAGTGTCATGCCAAACCTCGCACTGTTCGCGCGGGTGCCCTGGTGCCGGCTATCGCTGCCACCATGTCGACGACCCGTCTCGTTGCTGCCACCTCGTGCACTCGGAACATCCGAGCGCCCTGTGATGCCGTCAAAGCTGTCGCGGCCAACGTTCCCTCCAAGCGTTCGGCAAGTCCTACACCCAGAGTCTCCCCGATGAAGTCCTTGTTGCTCAGCGCCATCAGCACAGGCCATCCGGTGTTTACAAGACTGTCGATCCGACGCAACAGTTCGAGCCCGTGATAGCTGTTCTTCCCGAAATCGTGGGTCGGATCGACGATGATTCCGTCGAGTCGGACCCCCGCGGCACGCGCATCCTCCGCGGAACGGGTCACCTCGGCGACCACGTCGGCCACCACGTCGGCGTAGCGGACGCGGTGCGGACGGGTGCGCGGGACGGCGCCGCCGGTGTGCGAACAGACGATGCCGGCACCCATCTCGGCGGCGACGTGCACCAGCTCGGGATCGGCGCCGGCCCAGGTGTCGTTGATCAGATCCGCGCCCTCGGCGCAGGCGAGCCGGGCGACGCCGGCTCGCCAGGTGTCGACGCTGATGACCAGATCCGGGTACGCGGTGCGGATCGCGGCGACGAACGGCACTACCCGCCGCGTCTCTTCGTCGGCGTCCACGGTGGCGCCGGGTCCGGCCTTGACTCCCCCGATGTCCACGAGGTCGGCGCCCTCGTCCACCGCGCGGCGTACGGCGTCCATGGCCGCGTCGTCGCCGAACGTGGCGCCCTGGTCGTAGAAGCTGTCGGGTGTGCGGTTCACGATGGCCATGACGAGTGCCCGGTCCGTAGCCACCGGCTTGCCGCACAATGTCGAGTTCGGGATGACGGTCGCGCCGGGTTCGCTCACGTCACCATGATGCCCGGTCACCCGTTCAGGGCTCGAAGATGTCGTCGATGCGCAGCGAGAACGTCGCGGCGAGCCGAAAAGCCAACGGCAGCGACGGGTCGAACTTGCCCGTTTCGATGGACACGATGGTGCGACGGGACACTCCGACCTCGTCGGCCAGACGCTGCTGCGACCACTGCCTGGCGCGTCGAAGCTCCGGGAGAGAGTTCTTCACCGGGTGGATCGTCGCGCGGCGATGCCGTAGCGGATACCGAAGCTGACTGCCGCCGCGACGACCACACTCGCCATCACCAGCGAGCCGTCCACACTGTCTCCGACCGCAGTGAGGACCACAGCTCCGAGACCGGCGAATGCGACGACGTCGGTGAAAGACCCTGCCGCTGCTCGGCCGTACCACGAGGACTCGACCGACTCCTCTTCGTGCACCACAGCGCCGCGAACCGACGCGCGGTCGACCACCGACACCCACACGACACCGACGCACGGCGCAGCGAGGCAGAACGAGAACACCAGGAAACCGACAAGGACGTCCGAGCCGGCCATGCCGACCGAGACCGCGAGAGCGCCCAGGACAGCGGCGAGGACGATGCCGGACGGGACGGAAACCGCCATGGCCGAGACGTCCCGCGAGCCTAGTCTCGTACGTCCCCACCGGGTTCGACTCTCGGCAGTGTTCATGGAGACCTCGTTCCGGTCGACAACGTGAAGTACCCTTCACATGAGAAGGGTACTTCACACATGTCTCGACCGCTGGAGTTCAGCCCTTGGGCAGCTTTCCGGCGCCGACCTCGTCGACGTAGCCGTCGTAGCTCTCGACGTATCCGCCGGACTTGCCCTTCAGGACATACAGGTCGCCGTCACCGTCGCCGTATCCGATCTTGCGGAGCTCGACCTTCTTGCTCTTGAACGTCGAGGTGGCCTCGAGGGACTCGACGACACGGATGAACAACGGAACCGCGTATCCGGGGAGGTTCTTGTAGGCGTGCTGTGCGAAGGAGTTGCCGTCGAAGGACTTTCCCCCGCGCAGCGTCACCGCCGCCATTCCTGCCTTACCGTCCGTCTTGTCGATGTCGACGCCGAAGACCACGGCCTGGTCGACGTCCGGATGCGAGTTCAACGCACCCTCGACCTGAGTGGTGGCGACGTTCTCGCCCTTCCACCGGAAGGTGTCACCGAGTCGGTCGACGAATGCGACGTGTCGGAAACCCTGCTGGCGCACCAGGTCCCCGGTGTCGAACCAGCAGTCGCCGTCCTTGAAACCGTCCTTGAGGAGCTTCTTGTTCGTCGCCTCCTCGTCGGAGTACCCGTCGAAGGGCGCACGATCGGTGATCTTCGACAGCAGCAGACCGACGCCGCCGGCACCGACCTTCGACAGGCGACCCGAGTCGTCGCGCTTGGCCTTGCCCGTCTCGTCGTCGTACTCCACGACGGCGTACGGCAGCGGGCAGAACCCTGCGGTGCGGTCGATGTTGAAGGCGTTGATGAAGGCGATGTTGCACTCGCTGGCGCCGTAGAACTCCGCCACGCGCGAGATGCCGAAGCGGGTGGTGAACTCTTCCCAGATCTCCGGGCGCAGTCCGTTGCCCACGATCAGTCTGATGGTGTTGTCGGAGTCCTGCGGAGTCTCGTCCTGAGTCAGCAGGTAGCGGCACAGCTCACCGATGTAGGTGAATGCGGTGGCCTCGTTCTCGCGGACGTCCTTCCAGAAGTTGGACACCGAGAACTGCTTGCCGATGGCGAGGGTGGCGCCGGACGCCAGCACCGACGACAGCGACACCGTCAGAGCGTTGTTGTGATAGAGCGGGAGGCAGCAGTAGAGGACGTCGTTCTTGTCCAGTCGCACGCCCATGCTGCCGAGGCCGGACATGGACTTCATCCACCGGAAGTGGCTCATCAGGCTGGCCTTGGGCATACCCGTGGTGCCGGAGGTGAAGATGTAGAACGCCTTCTCCTTCGCCTGGATCTCGGTGGTGGCGACGGGGTTCTCGGCGCTCGCCGACTCCGCGAGGCGGTCGAGTTCGTCGGCGTGCAGGACGACCTTCTCCGGCATCGCCTCGTCGAGCGACTCGAGAGCTTCGATGCAGTCCTCGTCGACGACGAGCACGCGCGCGTCGAGGATGCCCAGGCTGTGCTCGAGCACCTCCCCGCGCTGGTTGAAGTTCAACATGCCGGCGGTGGCGCCGAGCTTCACGGTCGCGAGAGCGACCAGCAGGGTGCGCATCGAGTTCTTCGCCAGGACGCCGACCACGTCGCCGCGCTGCACACCGCGATCGGTGAGCACGGAGGCGTAGCGATTCACCAGATCGTTCGCCTGTCCGTACGTCAGGGTGTCGCCCTCGAACCTGACGAAGGGGTGGTCGGGAGTCTTGGTGGCGACACGCTGGAAGATGTGGCCGATGGACTCCTTGTCGTCCGGCTTGCGCAGGAAGCCCGGCAGCCCACGCAGGACGCTCGGCAGGGCCGTGGTCATCCTCGGCAGCGTGGCGGCGATGTCGAGCAATCCGACCTTGTGACGAGCCTCGGCACCCATGTGGTGATCCCCTCCCAAGCGAGCCGGCAACGAATCCGGCTGTGACGACGCTTACCTTACTGGTTGGTAATGTTCACGGTGCGAGGTAGCCCACAGGCCGTCAGCGCCGCGTCCACGTCCGTGGTGAGAATGAGCCGGTCCAGCGATCTCGCGGAGACGAAACCCGTCCCGGCCAGCGATCGGAGCCACTCGAGCAACGGGGTGTAGTGGCCCTGCGGGTCCAGGATCACGACCGGTTTGTCGTGCATGCCCAGATAGCCGGACGTCCACGTCTCGAACAGTTCCTCGAGCGTGCCGATGCCGCCGGGCAGTGTGACGAACGCGTCGGCACGCTCGTCCATCACCTGCTTGCGTTGGCGCATCGTGTCGGTGACCACTAGCTCGTCGGAGTCCACGTCGGCCACCTCGCGGTGCACGAGTGCCTTCGGGATCACACCCAGCGTCGTCGCTCCGGCGGCGCGGGTCGCCGCGGCGACCGCGCCCATCATCGAGACGTTGCCGCCCCCGGACACCAGAGTGCCCCCGCGTCGAGCGATCTCGCTCCCGACCTCCGCCGCCAGATCGATGTACTGCTGCTCCACCGGACCGGACGCGCAGTACACGCACACTGCCGTCATTGCTCGGTCACGCTCGATCGGCTCTCGGTCTCGGCCAGGCTCTGTCGACTCTCGTCGATCCACCGGACTGCCTCCTCGACGCTGTCGGTGCAGCGGATCAGCTCGAGATCGCTTTCCGACACCGTTCCGGCGCCCACCAGCGTCGTCCGGATCCACTCGAGCAGGCCTCCCCAGAACGCGGTGCCGAACAGGATGATCGGGAACTGCGTCACCTTGCGGGTCTGGACCAGCGTCAACGCTTCGAACAGCTCGTCGAGGGTGCCGAATCCGCCCGGTAGGCAGACGAACGCCTGCGAGTACTTCACGAACATCGTCTTACGGACGAAGAAGTAGCGGAAGTTGACCCCGAGGTCGACCCACTGGTTCAACGACTGCTCGAAGGGCAGCTCGATGCCCAGGCCGACGGAGAAACCACCCGACTCGCAGGCCCCCTTGTTGGCCGCTTCCATCGCACCCGGGCCGCCGCCGGTGACGACGGCGTATCCGGCTGCCGACAGCGCAGTGCCTAGCTGGACCCCGACGGCGTACTCGGCCGAGTCCGGCTTCGTTCGCGCCGACCCGAACACCGTGACAGCGCGGGGCAGCTCGGCCAGTGCGCCGAATCCCTCGACGAACTCGCTCTGGATACGCAGCACGCGCCACGGATCGGTGTGCAGCCAGTCCGACGGGCCGCGCGAATCGAGGAGGCGTTGGTCGGTGGTCGTTCCGGCGTACTCGCGTCGGTCCATGACCGGCCCGCGATAGTTCGTCGAGCGGTCTCCCGGTCGTGAAGGCGCGTTCATGGTGCCGAGGTTAGTGCCCGCCGGTGACAGTCAGATACCGACGCAGGACGTCGGCGACATCGGTGATCTGTCCGACGGGAACGTGCTCGTCGCGTTTGTGCGCGAGGTTCGGATCGCCGGGCCCGTAATTGACCGCCGGAATGCCGAGCGCGGAGAACCGGGACACGTCGGTCCAGCCGTACTTCGCACGGAATTCTCCGCCGGCCGCGGTGACCAGAGCCGCCGCCGCGGGCGCCGCGAGACCCGGCAACGCGCCGGGTGAGCGGTCGGTCACCTCGACCGCGAGGTCGACGCCGGCCGTCACCTCGCGTACGTGCTCGATCGCCTGCTCGACAGTGCGGTCCGGCGCGAACCGGAAATTCACGTCCACGAATGCCTCGTCCGGAACGACGTTTCCGGCGACTCCGCCGCTCACTCGCACGGCCTGCAGACCTTCGCGGTACACGCATCCGTCGATGTCGACGCTGCGCGGCTCGTACGCGGCCAACCGTTCGAACAGCGGACCCAATTTGTGAACGGCGTTGTCGCCCAGCCACGACCGCGCAGAATGCGCCCGCGTCCCCGACGCGGTGAACCGGACCCGGAGCGTCCCCTGGCAGCCCGCCTCGATGAAGCCGCCCGACGGTTCGCCGAGGATCGCGACATCGCCGCGCAGCCACTCGGGCATCTCGCGTTCGATGCGCCCCAGGCCGTTCGCGGAGGCCTCGATCTCCTCGCAGTCGTAGAAGACCAACGTCAGATCGGCGTTCGGTTCCGCGATGGTCGCCGCCAGGTGCAGGAACACGGCATCGCCCGACTTCATGTCGACGGTTCCGCATCCGTACAGAACGTCGCCTTCACGTCTGCTGGGCACGTTGTCGGCGATGGGGACGGTGTCGAGATGCCCCGCGAGGATCACCCTCGTCGGCAGTCCGCGACTCGTCCTGGCCAGCACGGCGTCGCCGAATCTGACGATCTCGAAGCCGGATGTCTGCTCGCGCAGCGCACTCTCGACCGCATCGGCCAGAGCGGCCTCGTCGCGGGAGACGCTGGGGACGTCCACCAGCGCCGCGGTGAGGTCGACAGGATCGGCGTGCAGGTCCAGGGTGATGGGTGCGCTCACCTGCCCGACCCTATTCCTCTAGGCTCTCCACCCGTGACCACAGGCGCATCGGCAGTCGGCATTGCACACATCACGACCTCGGGAACGGTGCTGGACACCTGGTTTCCCGCACCCGAGTTGGGTGAGGTCGCCGAGACGGGTACCACCCGTCTTGCCGAGTCGGACATCCCCGCGGAGCTGGCACCCCTCGTCGGCACGGATGACGCACGCGGCCTCGAGATCGTCGCGGTGCGCACCACCATCAGCTCGCTCGACGACGCGCCCACCGATGCTCACGACGTGTACCTCCGCCTGCACCTGCTCTCGCACCGGTTGGTGCAGCCGCACGGGGTCAACCTCGACGGACAGTTCGGACTGCTGTCGAACGTCGTGTGGACCAACTTCGGCCCCGCCGCCGTCGAGGGCTTCGAAGCGACCCGCGCCAAGCTGCGCGCCCGCGGACACGTCACCGTCTACAGCATCGACAAGTTCCCCCGCCTGGTCGACTACGTTCTCCCCACCGGAGTGCGTATCGGCGACGCCGACCGGGTCCGCCTCGGCGCGCACCTCGCGTCCGGCACCACGGTCATGCACGAGGGATTCGTCAACTTCAACGCCGGCACACTCGGCTCGTCGATGGTGGAAGGCCGCATCTCGGCCGGCGTCGTCGTCGACGACGGGTCGGACGTGGGCGGTGGCGCCTCGATCATGGGCACCCTGTCCGGTGGCGGCAAGGCCGTCATCTCGGTCGGTCAGCGCTGCCTGCTGGGCGCGAACGCCGGACTGGGCATCTCGCTCGGAGACGACTGTGTCGTGGAGGCGGGCCTCTACATCACCGCGGGTACCAAGGTCACCGGACCGGACGGCACCGTCATCAAGGCGTCCGAGTTGAGCGGCAAGTCGAATCTTCTCTTCCGCCGTAATTCCGTCTCCGGTGCGGTCGAGGTCGTGCCGTGGAAGGGTACGGGAGTCGAGCTCAACTCGATCCTGCACGCGAACGACTGACCGGGAGTCCTGCCCGGCCATTGCTGCCCCGGGGGGACACCGTGGACGACGCACCAGCGCTTCGAACCGTGTCGACGGACGAGTTGTCCGACGCCGACACCCATGCCTGCGAGGGATTGGTGCGCGGCGCGTTCGGTGAGCACTTCACACCTCACGACTGGATCCATGCCCTCGGTGGCGTCCATGCCGTCCTCACGGTGGGCGATCGCGTGATAGGCCATGCAGCGGTGGTCCCGCGGCTCCTCGCCCACGACGGGAAGGAGTTCGACGGCGGCTTCGTGGAGGCCGTCGCGCTGGACCCCGAGTTCCGTGGAACCGGCCAGGGCGCCTCGGTCATGGAGGCGATCGAAGCCGAGATCGAGTCGAGTGATGTTCTGGGCGTCCTCAATTCACTTCCCGAGGCCGTCGGGTTCTACGAGGCGCGCGGGTGGGTCCGCTGGCGTGGGCTGCTCGGCGGCATCGGCAACTTCGACGACCCGACACCTCCGGACGACCAGGACACCGTCATGGTGTTCCGTCCACCCGCGCACATCGACGTCGACGGCGTGCTGCTGGTCAACAACCGCGTCGGATCTCGCTGGTAGCTGCCTGAGCACTCTTGACACATGAACGGAATCCGCGTTCACTCCTTGACATGGCCTACCGACGGACTGCCGCCGTTCAAGAGCGACTCGACGCTGCGCGGTCCGGAATCGTTGCTGCCGCACTGACACTGGTGGCCGAGCAGGGTTACGCCGGCTGCGCGATGGCGGACGTGGCGGCACGCGCCGGCATCGGCGTGGGCACCGTGTACCGCTACTTCCCCAGCAAGGGCGAGCTGTTCGCCGAGGTCTTCCGGGACGCGTGCGGACGCGAGGTGACGGCCGCGACCACCGCGGGAACGCACGCGGCGCGGACCGGCTCGACGATCGACTCCATCCTCGCCTCGGTACGCACGTTCGCCGAACGCGCACTACGGAATCCGACACTGGCCTACGCCCTTCTCGCCGAACCCATCGATGCCCTCGTCGACACCGAACGCCTCGCGTTCCGGGTGGCGTTCGCCGAGGCGTTCGCCTCCTCCATCCGGGCAGGCGTACAGGCCGGGGAACTACCCGATCAGGACGCGTCCATCACCGCCTCGTGCCTGGTCGGCGCCATCGGCGAAGCACTGGTGCTGCCCCTGGCCCGCGGGCACGCCGACGCGTCCACCCTCGACGCGCTCGACACCTTCACCCTGCGCGCACTCGGCGCATCCCCCGCCTCCCTCTCCCCCGTCAGGAAGTCGTCATGACCACGACCCATACCGTCACCAACCAGGTCCCGCCGCTGATCGGCCACGACGTCGCGGAGCACCCGGTGATCCTCGAGGCGCTGCACCGGGAAGGCGCCGCGGACTCCCTCGACGAGTTGCACCGCCTCGGCCGTCTCGCGGGCAGCGAGCAGGCGCAGCGGTGGGGTGACCTGGCGGAGGAGCATCCGCCCGTCCTGCACACGCACGACCGGTACGGCAATCGCATCGACGAGGTGGTCTACGACCCCGCGTATCACGAGTTGATGCGCACGGCAGTCGAATTCGGGATGCACGGGGCTCCGTGGAACGATCCGTCACCGCACGCGCATCTCGAGCGTGCCGCGAAATTCAGCGTCTGGGGCGCGGTCGATGCGGGCCACGGCTGCCCGATCTCCATGACCTACGCCGTGGTTCCGGCCCTGCGCGCGAACTCCGACCTGGCAGCGCAGTACGAACCGCTGCTCACCACGCGCACCTACGATCCGTCGCTGCGGGCTCCACTCGAGAAGTCCGGGCTCGTCGCCGGTATGTCGATGACCGAGAAGCAGGGCGGCTCGGACGTGCGTGCCAACCGGACGACGGCGGTGCCGCAGCCCGACGGGTCGTACCGCATCACCGGCCACAAATGGTTCACGTCCGCACCGATGTCCGACATCCTGCTGGTCCTCGCGCAGGCACCGGGTGGCCTGTCCTGTTTCTTCCTGCCTCGAATCCTGCCCGACGGCACCCGAAACGCCATGGCGATTCAGCGCCTGAAGGACAAGCTGGGAAACCACTCCAACGCCTCCAGCGAAGTCGAATACGACGATGCCACGGCATGGCTCGTGGGCGACGAGGGCCGCGGCGTGCCCACCATCATCGAGATGGTGAACATGACCCGGTTGGACTGCACGCTGGGTTCTGCCACCGGCATGCGCGCCGGTACTGCGCAGGCCATCCACCATGCGGTGCACCGCCAGGCCTTCGGCAAGAACCTCGTCGACCAGCCGCTGATGCGGAACGTCCTCGCCGATCTCGCCGTCGAGTCCGAGGCATCGACCACGGTGGCTCTGTGGTTGGCCGCGCTGACCGACCGGGCCACGGCCGGCGACCGGCACGCTGCCGCGCTGCGCCGCATCAGCCTGTCCGTGAGCAAGTACCTGGTGTGCAAACGCGGACCCGCCCATGCCGCAGAAGCTCTGGAATGCCTGGGCGGCAACGGGTATGCGGAGGAGTCGCGGATGCCGCGGCTCTACCGCGAGGCTCCCCTGCTGTCGGTGTGGGAGGGCTCGGGCAACGTCGCGGCGCTCGACACCCTGCGGGCGGTGGCGAAGCAGCCGGACACTCTCGCCGTCTTCTTCGACGAGCTCGACAGCTGCGCCGGGTCCGACGCGGCGCTCGACGCCTCGGTGCGGTCGCTCAAGAATTCCTTCGGGGACCTCGCGACGGTGGAGCACCGCGCGCGCCGGATCGTCGGCGACATGGCGCTGGCACTGCAGGGCTCGCTGCTGGTGCGGTACGGACACCCCGCCGTGGCGGACGCTTTCACCTCGAGCCGTCTGGGCGGGGACTGGGGCAGCGTCTACGGAACCCTCCCCACCGGTATCGACACGGCGACGATCATCGAGCGATCGACACCGAAGGTGCCCGCATGAGCGACGGGCCGGCCGCGTGGCGTGACGGCTGGGACGAGGGCGCCGACTCGCCGTTCGAGGGTCGACCGTCTCGCGACGAGTCGCCGCGGTACCGCACGCTCACCTACGAGGTCACCGGGCGCATCGCGCGTATCACCTTCGATCGACCGGAGCACGGCAACGCCATCACCGCGGACACTCCGGTCGAGCTGGCTGCCGCCGTGGAGCGCGCAGATCTGGACCCGCGTGTCCACGTGATGCTGCTGTCCGGCCGCGGCAAGGGCTTCTGCGGCGGCTACGACCTGTCGATCTACGCCGAGAACCTGGACCGGGGCGACGACGACGCCGCAGACACCACCGGCACGGTTCTCGACCCCGTCGTCCAAGCCCGCAACCACGACCCGTCCGGGACGTGGGATCCGATGCTCGACTACGCGATGATGAGCCGCTTCAATCGCGGCTTCGCGAGCCTGTTGCACGCGAACAAGCCCGTCGTCGCCAAGCTTCACGGCTTCGCCGTCGCCGGCGGCACGGACATCGCGCTCTACGCCGACCAGATCATCTGCGCCGACGACACCAAGATCGGCTATCCCCCGACGCGGGTCTGGGGAGTTCCCGCGGCAGGCATGTGGGCGCACCGCCTCGGCGACCAGCGCGCCAAACGACTGTTGCTGACCGGCGACTGCCTCACCGGCAAGCAGGCCGCGGAATGGGGCCTCGCCGTCGAGTCCGCGCCCGCCGACCGATTGGACGCACGAACCGAGGACCTGGTGGCGCGGATCGCACGGATGCCGATCAACCAGCTGATCATGGTGAAGCTCGCTCTCAACAGCTCGCTCCTGGCGTCGGGCGTCGCCACCTCGACGATGGTCAGCACCGTGTTCGACGGCATCTCCCGACACACCCGCGAGGGCTACGCATTCCAGACCCGTGCTGCCACAGTCGGATTCCGGCAAGCGGTGCAGGAACGGGACGAGCCGTTCGGCGATGCCAAGCGGCGCGCGGAATAGAGGGTCGCGGTAAATCGGTTGGATCCTTCACCTGCTCGATGAGACCGTTGTCGGGTAGGTGAAGGAGACGATGTGTCTACCGGACTGGTGGAACGGACGACGACGAAGGACGAGACGGACGAGAGAACCACCTCGTCACTGCGCCGCTTCGTCCCCTTTCTGTACCCGTACCGGTGGTATTTCGCCGGATCGGTCGTGGTCTCGCTCGTCGCGACGCTCGCGGCTCTGGTCATTCCCCTCGTGATCCAGCGCATCATCGACGGTCCGATCACGCGCGGTGATCTGTCGGGCATCTGGTGGCCGGCCGCTCTGGTGCTGCTGCTCGGCACGGTCGACGCGGTGGGGATCTGGATTCGCCGCTACCTGGTGTCGGGACCGTCGAGCCAATTCGAGATCACGGCGCGCGCCCGGGTCTTCGACAAGCTCCAGCGGGTGTCCGTCACCGCCCACGACAGTTGGGAGTCGGGCCAACTGCTGTCCCGCGCCATCTCGGATCTGTCGGCGTTGCGCCGGTTCGTCGCCTTCGTCGGCCCCTTCATCATCATCAACGCCGTCACACTCGTCGCCGGGCTGGGCATTCTCCTGGTGCAGGCGTGGCAGTTCGGCGTCATCATGCTGGTGGTAGCCGTCCCCCTCGTGCTGGCGTGCGTCCGCTTCGAGGAGATGTATCGCATCGTCGCCCGCGACGCCCAGGATCAGGCGGGCGACGTCACCACCACCGTCGAGGAATCCATCCACGGCATCCGTGTGCTCAAGGCCTTCGGTCGCAGCGCCCACCTGGGCCGCCGCTTCCTCACACAGGCTGCGACGCTGCGCACCACCGAGCTGACCAAGGTGCGCTATCTCGCACTGCTGTGGTCGGTCATCGTGGGTCTTCCGCCGCTGGCCATCGGCGGCATGCTTGCCTACGGCACCTACTCCATCGTGAACGGCACCATGACCGCCGGAACCCTGGTGGCGACCATGGCGGTCGTGGCTTTCCTGTCGTGGCCGGTGGAGTCCCTCGGCTTCCTCCTCGCGGAGCTGAACAATTCCCGGACCGCCGCCGACCGGTACTGGGAGATCATGGACACTCCCGAGTCGATCGTCGATCCCGCTGTGCCCGCGATCCTCCCGAGTCCCGTACGCGGCCACGTCCGGTTCGATCACGTCGCGTTCCGCTTTCCCGACGCCCCGGACCGACTCCTCGACGACGTCAGCTTCGACGTCCATCCCGGTGAGACCGTTGCGGTGGTCGGCAACACCGGGACGGGCAAATCCGTCGTCACGACGTTGATTCCCCGACTGTTCGACGTCGACGGCGGTGCCGTGACGATCGACGGCGTCGACATCCGGTCGATGCGCCTGGCGGACCTCCGTTCCATCGTGTCCGTCGCCTTCGAGGAGCCGATCCTGTTCTCGGCGAGCGTCCGCGAGAACGTGGCACTCGGTCGTCCCGACGCGACCGATGCCGACGTCGCGGAAGCTCTCGACATCGCGAACGCGTCAGGGTTCGTCGACGCGTTGCCGTGGGGGCTGGACACTCGCATCGGTGAGCAGGGGTTGAGCCTGTCCGGTGGTCAGCGCCAACGCCTGGCACTCGCCCGAGCCGTGATGTGTCGACCTCGCGTATTGGTGCTCGACGATCCCCTCTCGGCCCTCGACGTGGACACCGAGTCGACAGTGCAACGGCGCCTGCGGTCGGTGCTGCAGCACTCCACCACCGTGCTGGTGGCGCACCGACCGTCGACGGCGGCGTTGGCCGATCGCGTGGTGCACATCGGCCACGGCACCGTCCTCGAGTCCGGAACGCACGAACACCTGCTGGCCACCTCCGCCGCCTACCGCGAGGTCATGGGGTCCGACGCTGCGATAGGAAGCCGCCATGGCTGACACCGACTGGAGGGGCGTCGGCGGAGAGGACTCCGACGTCGACAGAGCCGGCAACCTCGTGTTGGCCGATCGTTCACGGCGACTGCTGTTCTCGCTCCTTCGCCCGCATCGGCGACGTACCGCCCTCACGCTGGCGATCATCTTCCTGGACAACCTCGCTTTCGTCGCGGGTCCGCTCTTCATCGCGCATGCGCTCGACACGGGCGTGGACGCCGCGATCGACGGTCGGTGGGCGCCGTTGGTCTGGACGATCGTCGGTTACGTCGCAGTCGGATGTCTGGGCGCAGCAACGACATACGCGTTCCTGATGGTGTCCGGCCGGTTGAGTCAGGACATCCTCTTCGATCTGCGTGACCGGGTGTTCCGTCATACCCAATCCCTGTCGCTCTCGTTCCACGAGAAGTACACGTCCGGCAAGGTGATCTCCCGGCTGACCAGTGACGTCGAGTCGCTGCAGACCTTGCTCGAGAGTGCGCTGAACGACGCCCTGACCGCGATCCTGTCGATGGTGTCCATCGCGATCATCCTGATCTACCTCGATGTACCGCTCGCTCTCGTCGTGCTGGCCGGGTTCGTTCCCCTGGTACTCGTCACTCGGTGGTCCCAGCGACGTCAACGCCAGGCGTATCGCCGCACCAGGGTGTCCATCGCCCGCGTCGTGGTCCATTTCGTCGAGTCCATGGTGGGCATCCGCGCGGTACAGGTTTTCCGCCGGGAGCGTCGCAACGCGGACATCCTGCGCGCCGAGGACACCGAGTATCGCGATTCGACCACCAGTGCGCTGCGCGGCATGGCGAGCTACACCGGCATCGTGCGATGGATCGGAAACGCGACCCTTGCCGTCATCGTCGTCGTGGGCAGCCGGCGGGTCATCGGCGGCGACCTCGACATCGGTGTGCTCGCGGCATACGTGCTGTATCTCCGACGGTTCTACGGTCCGCTCGACGAGCTGGCCCAGGTGTTCAACGCCTACCAGTCCGCGGCCGCAGCGCTGGAGAAGATCTCGGGAGTGCTGGAGGAAGAGCCAGCAGTCCCCGCACCTCTGCGTCCGGTCGCCCTCGACTCGGCCCGTGGCGACCTCGACTTCGACGGCGTCACGTTCGCCTACGGAGCCGGATCCGTCGTTCTGCCGACATTCTCCCTGCACGTGCCTGCCGGTCAGGTGGTCGCCATGGTCGGCGCCACCGGTGCCGGGAAGTCCACGCTCGCGAAGTTGGTGGCGCGGTTCTACGACCCCACGTCGGGGCACGTCCGGCTCGACGGCATCGACCTGCGCGACCTCGCCGACGACGATCTGCGTCGCGCCGTCGTGATGGTGACCCAGGAGTCGTTCCTGTTCTCCGGATCGATCGCCGACAACATCCGACTCGGGCGACCGTCGGCCACGGACGACGAGGTCCGGGCAGCTGCGGACGCCGTCGGCCTGACGCCGTTCCTGCAGGCCTTACCGCGCGGCATCGACACCGACGTGCGCAAGCGGGGCGGCCGACTGTCCTCGGGTCAACGGCAACTGGTGGCCTTCGCCCGCGTATTCCTCGCCGCACCGTCGGTGATCGTGCTCGACGAGGCCACCTCCAGTCTCGACATCCCCGGTGAGCGGCTGGTCCAGCAGGCGCTCGAGACCGTACTCGAGGGTCGGACGGCGCTGATCATCGCGCACCGACTCTCCACGGTGGCGATTGCCGACCGCGTCCTCGTCATGGCCGACGGCCGCGTCGTCGAAGACGGCACCCCGGACGATCTTATCGCCGCCGACGGTCGCTTCGCCCACCTCGATGCGGCGTGGCAGGAGAGCTTGGTCTAGCGGATTCAGCTCACCGACACATCCGGCTCGGTCACCTCGTCGATCTCGTCGGGTGTGGCGTCGGACATCAGCTCCGACAGGACGTCGAGCACGCGGGGGTCGGACAGCAACGCGAGGTGGCCGGTTCCGGGAAGCGTGTGCAGCTCGCTCATCGGACCCCGCGCGCTACGCAGGGTCACGAGTCCGTCGCCGACGGCGTCCGCCCACCAGGCGGTGTCGTCGGCCGCGAGCGTCGCCGCCACGGCGACATGGCGGATGCCCGGAGCGAGATCGACGTCGGTGGCCAGCCGTAGGTCGTCGACACCCTTGCTGCGGACATCGAGCAGATCGGCCCACGCCGCGGTGTGCTTCGCCTTCCGCAGGAGTCGGGACAGGCGGTAGGCGCCTTCCGCCAGCGGTGCGCCCTCGTGGGGCGTGCCCAGGTAGCACGCGGTGCGCACCAGAGGTAGCCACGTGGCCTTGCTCGCCTCGACCGCGCACGCGCGCCGCACGACCAGACCGCCCATCGAGTGGCCCACCAGGTCGATGCGTTCCACCGGCACGGGCCAGACGGCGATCAACTGATCCAACAGTGCGGCGAGTGCCGCACCGTTGTCGACGATTCCCGTACCGGTGTTGTACCGCAGGCAGACTGCGCTGATCCCCTGCGCGGCCAGTTCCTCGCCGTAGCTCCCGCGCCCGTCGAGGCGGTAGTACCACGCCTGCTCGGTCTCACCGAGACCGTGGACCAGTACGGCGATGTGCCCGGTGGCCTGGGGGAACGCGGTCGTCAGCATCGCGGTGTCGTTCCCCACCACCCGGCGCTGGTGGTGCGGCCCGAGCTCGACAGCGAGGTCGTTCCCCTCGGCGACGAGACGGTCGCCGAGCAGCCCGTTGACCGCCCCGACGATGACCGACCCGGCCGCGCTGGATGTGACCGCATGCGAGACCGTCTCGGGAGGAAGAAGCCGCGAACCGGCGGAGACCGCCATGGCGGCCGCAGCTCCCCCACCTCGAACCATCGAGTAGACGAGGTCGGAGATGCCCTCGTTGAGCACGCGCACCGGAGCCGCCGGCGGACCGAGGATGCCGAACACCACACTGTTGACGGCCCGATGCGTGCCCTGGACGGGACCGCTCAGGATGTCGATGGCCGTGGCCACGACATCGGCGGCGCCAGCTACTTCGTTTCGACCGTCAGTTGAGTGCACACTTGTACTCTAACCGCACTGCGGGCTCGGTCTCAGGCGACCTTGACGACGAGCTTGCCGAAGTTCTTACCCTGGAGCAGGCCGAAGAAGGCCTCCGGCGCGTTCTCCAAGCCCTCGACGACATCTTCGCGGTAGCGGAACGAGCCGTCCTCGACCCATCCGCCGACCTCGCGCAGGAAGTCCTTGTACAGCTCGCCCACGTACTCGCTCTGGATGAATCCGCGGATGGTGAGGCTCTTGGTCAGCACGCGGGTGAAGAACCCGGGCAGACGGTCCGGGCCCTCGGGTGCCTGGGTGTCGTTGTATTGCGCGATGAGTCCGCACACCGGGATGCGGGCGTAGAGGTTGAGGCGCGGCAGCACGGCCTTGGCGACGGCACCGCCCACGTTCTCGAAGTAGACGTCGATACCGTCCGGCGTCGCTGCCTTCAGCTGATCCTTGAAGTCCGCCGCCCGGTGATCGACGGCTGCGTCGAATCCGAGCTCGTCGATCAGGTAGGCACACTTCTCCGGGCCACCGGCGATACCGACGGCGCGCGCACCCTTGATCTTGGCGAACTGGCCCACGGCCGACCCGACGGGTCCACTGGCCGCGGCGACCACCACGGTCTCCCCCGCCTTCGGCTGACCGATCTTCGTCATGCCGGAGTACGCGGTGAAGCCCGGCATCCCCAGCACGCCCAACGCGGTGGACACGGACGCCTTCTCGGGATCCAGCACTCGCACGGACGACGCGTCGATGACGGCGTGCGACTGCCAGCCGGTGTATCCGAGTACAACATCGCCGACCGACACTGCGTCGCTGCGTGATTCGGTCACCTCGGACACAGTGGCGCCCACCATGGTGTCACCGACCGCGACGGGGTCCGCGTACGATTCCGCGTCGCTCATGCGGCCACGCATGTACGGGTCGAGGGACAGATACAGCGTCTTCAGCGATACTTGACCGTCGCCGACGTCGGGAAGATCCACGGTCTCGGTCCGGAAGTTCTCCGCGGTGGGAGCGCCGGTGGGACGTGAGGCCAGGACGATGCGTGTGGAGGTGGTCATGACTCGACGCTACTCCAGGAGATTCTTGCGAACCTTCCCCATACCGTTCCGCGGCAACGACTCGACCACGCGCACCTCGCGCGGTCGCTTGTGCACCGAAAGCTGTTGCGCCACCGCATCGATCACTGCCGACTCCGATATGCCGTCACCGACCACGAAGGCCACGATGCGCTGGCCGAGGTCGTCGTCCGGAAGACCGACCACGGCCACCTCGCGCACGCCGTCCACACCGAGGATCGCCGTCTCGACCTCGCCTGCGCCGACGCGGTAGCCGCCCGTCTTGATCAGGTCCGTCGACTCCCTGCCCACGATGCGATGGAACCCGTCGGCACCGATGGCAGCGACATCTCCGGTGCGGAACCACCCGTCCTCGGTCCAGCACGCAGCCGTCGCGTCCGGCTTGTTCAAGTATCCGTCGAAGAAACGGCCGCGTACCTCCAACGAACCGATCGACTCGCCGTCGCGCGGCACCTCCGACCCGTTCTCGCCGCGCAGCCGAGTCTCGATGCCGCGCACCGGAACTCCGACCCAGCCGGGACGCCGCTCACCGTCGGCGCGGGTACTCAGCGTGATGAGGGTTTCGCTCATGCCGTACCGCTCGATCGGCTCGAGTCCGGTGAGAGCGGCGATCTTCTCGAACACCGGTACCGGCAGCGGCGCACTGCCCGAGATCAGCAGGCGCGCACCGGACAACGCCGAGGCGGATACCTCGTCGGACGCTATACGCGACCACACGGTGGGAACACCGAAGTAGATGCTCCCCCGCACTGCGGCATAGCGTTCCGGAGTCGGCTTCACCGTGTGCACGACGGGACTGCCGATACGGAGCGGACCGAGGACACCCAGGACGAGCCCATGGACGTGATACAGCGGAAGTCCGTGCACCAGAGTGTCGTTCGCCGTCCACGCCCAGGCTTCGGCGAGAGCGTCGATGCCGGCGGCGAGAGCGCCGCGGCTCAGGAGCACGCCTTTGGGTGGGCCGGTGGTTCCCGAGGTGTAGAGCACCAGGCCTGTCGTGTCGTCCGACGGTTCCGCATAGCTGTGCCAGGACCTCGCATGCATGCGGACCGGGACGACGGGGAGTCCGCCGTCGTGGTCGGGCGCGACTCCCAACCATCCCCTGGCGCCGGAGTCGGACAGGATGTGGTCGATCTCGGTCGGCCCCGAATCCGGCGGCACGGGGACTACCGCGACACCCGCGATCAGCGCGCCGACGACGGCGACGACGGTCCGGGCAGTCGGCTCGGCGAGGACCGCCACCCGATCGACGCCCATGATGCGCTCCGCGACGGACGTCGCAGCGCCGAGCAGATCGCTCCGGCTCAGGACGGTGTCGCCGACGGTGACCGCGTCGTCGAGGTCACCGCCGTGCGTGATGGCGTACGAGTTCAGGGACCGGAGCAGCACACCGCCAGTCTCTCACGACTACCGTCCGCGTCACGAAGCCCGAAGATGCTCCATCACGTCGTCACACGAGCATCCGCCGGCCAGCGCCGAGCAATCGACCACCAACCCGTGGCGCACCGCATGCAGCTGAACGCATCCGTCCTCCGTGCACTCGACGACGTTGCTCGAATGCACGATCAGTGTGCCGTGGCAGTGGTCGAGGGCGCCGACGCACTCGATGCATCCGACCTCGGTGGTTCCGACGTACGTAGTTCCAACCTTCATGCTTCAGGAATACCACCGACGTCCGACACGGTCACGGACCTCCGTGCGAGTGTGTCAGAAGAAGACGGTGAGGACGGTGGCGATCGTGGCCGTGCCGATCATCGCGACGACCAACACCGCGGCGACCATCTTCACGCCCGACCGAGACGGCGGGACGTCGTCGGTCCATTCCTCGAAGGCCTCGACATCGACGCCTTCCTGTTCGAAGAAGTGCACCTCGCCGGGCGGTTCCCACTCCTGGCCGCTCGCACGGACCCGCGAGCCCAGCACTGCCAGTCTCTCCCGCACGCGCGGCGGGTAAGCACGGGTCGGGGCGTTGATGGGAAGGCGACGAGCGAGCACGACAGGCTCCGGGGAGGCAGCCACGAAGGAATCGAGAGCGTGTCTCACCAGCGGGTCCTGGTCGTCCCGATCGGTCAGGAACCACGCTGCGCCGGCGCCCACCGGGTCGTCCATCGCGAGGCAGGCGTACCCGAGTAGATCCAGTGCAGGCTGCGAGGCCGGGTCCTGGTCGAGCAGTGCGGTCAGTCGCTTGCGCGCATTCCACGGCTCGCCACGAGCCAGATCCTCCTGTGCGCGGTCGAGTGCTCCCACCGGCGCGACGTCAGACCGTGAGGCGCGCGACGGCGGCAGCGATGCGCTCGTCCGTCGCGGTCAGGGCGATCCGTACGTGCCGACCGCCGCCGGGTCCGTAGAACTCGCCGGGGGCGACGAGGATGCCGCGCTCGGCGAACCAGCGCACGGTGTCGCGGCACGGTTCGCCGCGGGTTGCCCACAGGTAGAGACCGGCTTCGGAGTGGTCGATGGTCATACCCGCAGCGGTGACGGCAGCCGCCAGAGCCGTACGGCGGTCGCGGTATCGATCCCGCTGAACCCGCTCGTGCTCGTCATCGGTCAGAGCAGCAGTCATCGCCGCCTGGACGGGCAACGGAACCATCATGCCCGCGTGCTTGCGCACCGCGAGAAGCTCGGCCACCAGGTCGGGATCACCTGCCACGAACCCCGCCCGGTAGCTGGCGAGGTTCGACGTCTTCGACAGTGAATGCACAGCGAGGAGATTCGTCGTGTCTCCCCCGCAGACCTCGTCGTCGAGGATCGAGACGGCCGCGCCTTCCCACGTGAGTCCGAGGTAGCACTCGTCGGACACGACGATGGTGTCGCGCTCGCGTGCCCACTCGACGACCTTGCGCAGATGCGCGGCGCCGAGGACTCGACCGCTGGGATTGGACGGCGAGTTGACGAAGATCATCGACGCGCGCTCGGGTCCGAGGCGGTTGACTCCGTCGGCGCGCAGGATCCGGCACCCCGCGAGCAGCGCTCCCACCTCGTAGGTCGGGTACGCCAGTTCCGGAATGACGACCAGGTCGTCCGCGCCCAGGTTGAGCAGCGTCGGAAGCCAGGCGATGACCTCCTTGGTACCGATGACGGGCAGCACCGAACTCTCGTCCAGGCCACCGATGCCGTATCGGCGCGCCAGAGCCGTGACGGCGGCAGTCCGCAGGGCGGAGGTGCCGACCGTCGTCGGATAACCGGGCTCGGCGGACGCTGCCGCCAGAGCATCACGGATGATGTCGGCCACCGGGTCCACCGGCGTTCCCACCGACAGATTCACCAAGCCGTGGGGGTGCGATCGAGCGAGAGCCGTGACATCCGCGAGAGTGTCCCAGGGGAACTCCGGCAGCAGACTCGCCCGCGACCGCCGCTCACGCACGGCGACGACGGATGCGTCGGTCACGGCTCAGTTCTCGCCCATCGGCGGAAGCGCCTTGATGAAGGGCGGGTCGTAGTCGGTCTTGCCCACCTTGGCGGCGCCGCCGGGCGAACCCAGCTCGTCGAAGAAGTCGACGTTGGCGCTGACGTATCCGGCCCACTGCTCGGGGACGTCGTCCTCGTAGAAGATCGCCTCGACGGGGCACACCGGTTCGCAGGCTCCGCAGTCCACGCACTCGTCGGGCTGGATGTAGAGCATGCGTCCACCCTCGTAGATGCAGTCGACGGGGCATTCTTCGATGCATGCCTTGTCGAGGACATCGACGCACGGTTCAGCAATCGTGTACGGCACTGACTTGTCTCCTTAGCCTTTCCGAGCTCTGAGCGCTTCACGACGCCCGGAGGGCGCGTTCGACGCGGACGTGCTGTTCGACTCGATCCACCGACGCCCCAGCTTCGCAGCCCGGGTCAGCGCACCGCGTTCACCGAAGTAGCCGGCGACCGCTCCGACCACCGGCAGATTACCGAGCCACCGGTAAACGGTACGGCTGTGGGGCCGCTTGTCCAATTCGTCTGTGACGGACTTGAGGATCTTGGTGACCGACCACAACGTCGACAGCAGAGCGAACGGGGACCGCGTCAACCGGCCCGACGGCTCGGTGGCTGCGTCGTCGTCGATGTCGGGTTCCGGGGCGCCGTGGGTGGCGCCCTTCGCGAGTTCGCGGTTGCACAACACGGAGGCGAGCAGGCGGACCTGCTCGTCCCGGTCGGTGACGCCGTACTCGCGGGCGACGGCGACCAGCACGATCGCCTGATTGGCGAAGCCGAGAACGTCGCCCAGCGGCAACCGCCGCGCGAGAACTCCGAAGATGCCGGGGAACGCGACGGCCACCGTGCCGATGCCGCCGACACGTCCGACCCACCACGAGACGCGCTGGTCGACGGTCATCGACTCCCAGGCCTTCGTACCGGGTGTGTCCGCCGCGTCGAAGACCGACGCCACGGCGTTCAGGGCAGTGTCGACCTTGGAATCGGTGGAGGTGGAACCGTCGCGGAAGGTGCGCTTCTTCAGGCCCAGCGGATCCCGGTCGGCCAGCAGTTCGAGTACGGGAACGATGACCCTGACCGCAGCCTTCAGCGCTCCGGCGACGCGGTCGTCACCCAACCGGTCGGCGCTCATGCGGCCTCCTCGTCGCCCGTGTATGCGGTGGTCCGTTGGACTGCGCGTCGGCCGATGCCCTCGGCGATCGCGTGTAGTTCTTGAACGGTCTTCTCCGATCCGTGCTGCGAGCCCGCCATCCGCGAGATCGTCTCCTCCATCAGCGTGCCACCCAGGTCGTTGGCGCCGCCGTTCAGCATGACCTGTGTTCCCGTGATGCCCAGCTTGACCCAGCTGGTCTGGATGTTGTCGATGCGTCCGTGGAGCATGATCCGCCCCAATGCGTGCACGGCACGGTTGTCGCGCTGCGTCGGGCCGGGCCGGGATGCGCCGGCCAGGTACAGCGGCGAGCTCTGGTGCACGAACGGGAGCGGGACGAACTCGGTGAAGCCGCCCGTGCGGTCCTGGATGCGCTTGAGCACGTTGAGGTGACCGACCCAGTGCGACGGGTTGTCGACGTGGCCGTACATCATCGTCGAGCTCGACCGCAGGCCCACCTCGTGGGCGGTGGTGACGACGTCGATCCAGGTCTGCGCCGGCAGCTTGCCCTTCGTCAGCACCCAGCGCACCTCGTCGTCGAGGATCTCCGCCGCGGTGCCGGGAATGGTGTCCAGGCCCGCCTCGCGCAGTTCGACCAGCCAGTCCCGGACCGACTGACCGCCTCGGGATGCCCCGTTGACGATCTCCATCGGTGAGAACGCGTGGACGTGCATCGACGGAACGCGGGCCTTCACCGCACGCACCAGGTCGGCGTACCCGGTGACGGGCAGCTCGGGATCGATACCGCCCTGCATGCACACCTCGGTCGCGCCGAGGACGTGCGCTTCCCACGCCCGGTCGGCGACCTCGCTGGTGGACAGCGAGAACGCGTCGGCATCTCCCTTGCGCTGCGCGAAGGCGCAGAACCGGCAGCCGGTGTAGCAGATGTTGGTGAAGTTGATGTTCCGGTTGACGACGTAGGTCACGTCGTCGCCGTTGACGTCCTTGCGCAACTGGTCGGCGAAGGCGGTCACGGCATCGAGTGCCGCTCCCTCGGCCGTCGCCAGCGCCAGGTACTCCTCGTCGGTGCAGTTGCCGGGATCCTTCTCCGCCGAGCGCAGCGCGGCGACGACGTCACGGTCGACGCTGTCGAGCGTCGCCAGGTGCGCCACCTGCTCGCGGATGGATTCCCAGTCGCCGAACGCACTGCCCATGTCGCTGCGGGTCTCGGTGTTGCGACCCTCGGTGTCGATGCCGGTGTGCAGGTCGACGCGTCCCGTCGACTCCCACACCTCGTCGGGTTCCTGCCAGGGCAGTCCCACCGGGAGTGTGTCAGCGGCCGCGAGACCGGTGACGGGGTCGGCGAGAGCACGCACGTGCGCGGAGATCCGAGGGTCGATCCACGGCGAACCCGCGAGTACGTACTTGGGCTGCGCCGCGGTGCGCTCGGTGAGAACGAAGCCGGCGTCCGCACTGATCTGCGCGAGCGTGTCCAGGTTCGGCCACGGACGCTCGGGGTTGACGTGGTCGGGAGTCAGCGGTGAGACCCCGCCCCAGTCGTCCACGCCCGCGGCGAGAAGCGATGCGCACTCCTGCGCGGACACCAGATTCGGCGGCGCCTGGATCCGCATGGCGGGTCCCAGCAGGATCCGGGAGACGGCGATGGTCGCGCGGAACTCCTCGAGACCGGCGTCCGGGGCACTGCGCATCGCGGTGTCGTCCTTGGCCAGGAAGTTCTGCACGATGACTTCCTGGACGTGCCCGAACGCTTTGTGCGACTTACGGATAGCCATGATCGACTCGGCTCGGTCCCGCAGGGTCTCGCCGATACCGACGAGGATTCCGGTGGTGAACGGAACGGTCAATCGGCCGGCGTCGGTGAGCACGCGCAGCCTCACCTCGGGGTCCTTGTCGGGGCTGCCGTAGTGCGCCTGGCCCTTCTCCTCGAACAGTCGGCGAGAGGTGGTCTCGAGCATCATGCCCATCGACGGCGCGACCGGCTTGAGGCGAGACATCTCCTCCCAGTTCATGACTCCGGGATTGAGGTGCGGGAGCAGGCCTGTTTCCTCGAGGACGCGGATCGACATCGCGCGCAGGTAGTCGAGCGTCGAGTCGTAGCCGCGAGCGTCGAGCCACTCCTTGGCTTCCGGCCACCGCGCCTCGGGGCGGTCACCGAGCGTGAACAACGCTTCCTTGCAGCCCAGTTCGGCACCGCGTCGAGCGATGTCGAGCACTTCGTCCGCCTCGAGGAACATCCCGTGGCCCTCCGCGCGGAGCTTCCCGGGCACCGTGACGAACGTGCAGTAGTGGCACGTGTCCCGGCACAGCCGGGTCAGAGGAATGAACACCTTGCGCGAGTAGGTGACGGTCCCGGGCCGGTTCTCGGCCAGGAGCCCTGCATCACGGACACGCGCCGCGGAGGCGCACAGATCCTCGAGGTCGGCGCCCCGCGCGTGCAGCAACGTGGTGGCCTCGTCGACGCTGATCACCACGCCGTCGCGTGCGCGACGCAGGGCGCGGCGCATCGCCGACGCGGACGGGGCGGGGCTGTCGGGGTTCGGCGCCGGGGTGTCGGCGCGCACGGACGGACTCGGATCGGGCAACATCGTCACCGCTCGATCATGCGCCCTCCGGCCGGAGGTGTGCCACAGCAGGGGTGATGCGACGTGTCCGAACCGAACGACTACGTCATCGTCGATCCGGCGAACAGCGTCGATCCGCGGGCGAAGGTGCTCTGGACCGTCACGGCGGCGGCGATGTGGGTGCCGGCCGTGATCGCCGTGATCGTGTGGGCCGTAGTCCTCGCCGTGGCCGTCGACCGGCCCGCCTGGACGCCCGTCGTCCTGGTGGGAATCGCGGTGGCCGTCCTGGCCGCCGCGCACGTCGTCGTCGCGCCGCGGTGGCGCTACCGCGTACACCGCTGGGAGCTCAGCGAGACAGCGGTCCATACCCGTACGGGGTGGTTCACCCAGGAACGCCGTATCGCGCCCCTCTCGCGCGTCCAGACAGTGGACACCGAACGGGGACCCTTCGATCGCGCACTCGGCCTCGCCACCGTGACCGTGACGACGGCGTCGTCGGCCGGGGCTTTGGAGATCGTCGGATTGGACCTCGCGACGGCAGAACGGACGGTGGCTGCGATCACCGGCGCCGCGGCACGGTCCCGCGGGGACGCCACGTGACGACGCCCTGGCCGAACCGACAGGTACCGGTCGACGAGCTTCCCTGGCTCAGACTCGACTCGCGCATGCTCCTGATCCACCCGATCACCGAACTCGTGCGTCTGCTTCCGGTGCTGGCGATCTCCCTCGTGCTCGGCTCGCAGAGCGGAAACCACGTGTGGGGTCTGATCGTGGTCGCCCTGGCGGTCGGGGCGGCGATGCTCCGGTGGTTCACCACGGGCTACCGCCTCGGAGCGGACGATGTCCAGCTGCGGCGGGGCCTCTTCCGTAAAACGGTTCTGTCCATCCCGCGCGGCCGGATACGCAGCGTGGACGTCCGGGCAGGACCGCTGCACCGTCTTCTCGGCCTCTCCATCCTCACGGTGGGGACCGGGCTGCAGAAGTCCGACCGCTCCGACACGTTCGAATTGAACGCACTGGCGTCCGACCTGGTGCCTGCCATGCGCACCGAACTCCTGAGCGGCGATTCGGCGCCTCCCGACGTGGCGCTGACGGCGCATTCCCACGAACGTGAAATTGCCCACTTCCGCACCGGCTGGGTCCGCTTCGCACCGTTCACGGCAACCGGAATCGTCGTCGTGGGCGCCGGATTCGGACTCGTCTTCCAGTCCGGGTTCGCGGGCGACGTCGCCTCGTCGTCCGCGGTGAACGAGAGCTATCAGGCGATCCTCCGACTCGGTGTCGTGGTCGCACTCGTGCTGACCGCGCTGGCCCTGCTGGTGGTGTCGAGCGTCGTGTCCGTTCTGCGCTACCTGATCGTCTACGGCAACCTCACCGTCACCGACGACGGCGAGCACCTGCGCATCGGGCACGGGCTGGTGTCGACACGGCACACCACCCTCGACCGGGATCGGCTCCGTGGTGCGTCTCTGCGTCGGCCACTGGTTCTGCGGTGGGCACGCGGCGCACGGCTCGATGCGGTCATGACGGGTGTGTCGGCGTCGGAGAAGGAATCGTCGCTTCTCCTCCCTCCCGCCCCGCTGAAGGACGCACTCGGGACGATGAACGACGTGCTGTCCGGTCTGCCCGCTCAGGCCGTCGCTGGAGCACCGCTGCAGGGCCACGGACCGGCCGCGTTGCGACGCCGGCTCACGCGCGCACTCGGCCCGGTGACGCTCGGTGCGCTCGCTCTCGCCGTGTACAGGTCGACCGGCAGAGAAGTTCCGTTCGCAGCCTGGGTCGTCGTCGGCCTGCTCGTCGTCGCAGCGTGCGCGCTGGCCGTCGACAGATATCGCGCGCTCGGGCATCACGCCACCCCCGGTGTACTGATCACCGAGCACGGAAGTCTGGACCGACGCCGCGTCGTCCTGGACACCGACGGTGTGGTGGCATGGGGTGTGCGTGAGACCTTCTTCCAACGCCGCGCCGGTGTCGCGACGGTGATCGCAGCGACGGCGGCCGGCACGGGCAGTTACCGCGTGATCGACGTTCCGACAGACAGCGCCGCGTCCGTGATCGAGACGGCGAAACCCGGCTCCGGCGACGTCTGGATCACGCGGCGATGACCCCGAGAACCATCGCGGAGCTCGACGCCGAGGTGTCCGGGTGCCGCGCCTGTCCCCGGTTGGTCGCGTGGCGCGAACTGGTCGCGACCGAGAAGCGCGCCGCCTTCCGCGACGAGACCTATTGGGGACGACCCGTCCCGGGCTTCGGCCCCGCCGACGCCCGACTGCTCGTCGTCGGTCTCGCACCGGCCGCCCACGGCGCCAATCGGACCGGGCGCATGTTCACCGGCGACCGCAGCGGAGACGTGCTGTACGCGGCGATGCACGCCGTCGGGCTGGCCACCCAGCCCACCGCGTCGCACATCGGGGACGGCCTCGAGCTGATCGGAACGCGCATCACCTCGCCGGTGCACTGCGCTCCCCCGGCCAACAAGCCCACCACCGAGGAGCGGGACCGATGCCGACCGTGGCTCGAGACCGAGTTGCACATTCTCGCACCGACCGTTCGAGCGATCATGGTGCTCGGCGGTTTCGGGTGGCAGGCACTGCTTCCCGTGCTCGAGGGCGCGGGATGGACGCTGCCGGGGCCTCGACCGAAGTTCGGTCACGGGGCACACGTCGTGCTCACCTCGCCGGCCGCGGACCTTCCCGATCTGCACCTGTTCGGGTGCTTCCACGTCAGCCAACAGAACACGTTCACCGGTCGACTGACGCCCGCGATGGTCGAGCAGGTCCTGACCGAGGCCGCGGACGCAGCCGGCGTCGTCAGGGCTGACGCGCCGCGGCACCCAGCTGATCGAACTGCGCGAACCTGAGGGAGAACAGCTGGACGACGGGCGGGAGGACACCACCGGCTATCAACACCAACGTGCGCCAGTCGGACAGCAACAACACGTCTCCCCCGGGACCGCCGAACATCGCGAGGAGGAGGCCGGCGAAGAACCCGGCGATCGGGAGCGCGGCCCGAGAGACGTTGCGCGAGACGGAGAATGCCACGCGGACGAGAACGACGTTGATCACACCGGCGAGGATGCCGCTCACCGGGAACGGCGTCTGTCCGAGGTAGAGAGGGAGGAACAGCACAGCCGTCACAGCGCAGAGAAATCCGTCCAGAACCAAGGCGCCCACGATGGACGCCTTGATCCCGGACACCACGCCCTCCCCGGCGTGGCCCGTCATGCGATCACCGGCAGTGACGACGCCGGCCGAACCGATGTCAGCGAGGCGGGTAGCCGATGGAGGTGAGGAAGTTGCTGACGGTCGACGCGAAGCCGCCGACCACGTCGAGATAGATCTGACGCTGGATGTCGGCGGTGCCCCGCAGGGAATCCACGAACGCCACGACGGCGTTCTGCAGGTCGTAATTCATGGGTGAAGCTCCTTCGAATCGGTCCCACCGGGTACGTCCGACCCCGTCCGGTGGCGCGCATCACAGCATAACCCGGCGCAGAGCCCGCTTCGGACCGGCACGGTGGATGAACCGTCACACGATTCCCGCGAACAGGTCGTTCTCGCGCCCCGACGCGTCCGTCGGCCCCGACCGACCACGTACCAGGATGTACTGCTCGTCCTCCAGGACGGGCTGCGCGATGTCGTTCGACAGCGCGTAGGCGGCCCCCGATGCGGACACCGTCACCTGAGTTGCGTGTGCCCGCAACGCTTCCCGCTTCTGCTCGAGCACGGACCGCACATCGACGGACGCGGTCACCGTGTCGTCGGGCACGCTGGGGAGTTCGCCGTCCGTCGGCATACGCCACTCCGACGGGACATCCCCCAGATCGCTCAGCCCCGCGATGAGCTGCGCGTGGCCCGTCACGGTCCAGTACATCTTCTGCACCGTCCACGCCGGACCGGATGTCGAGAACTGCCCGGAATCCTCGCTCGCCTCGACGGCGAGTCCGGCGAGGCGATGGACCTGCATGTGGTCGGGGTGCCCGTACCCCCCTTCGGGGTCGTACGCGACGACGACGTGCGGACGGACGTCGCGGATCACCTCGACCATGGCTCCGACCGCCTCGTCGTCGTCGGCGTTGACGAACGCACGTTGGTGCCTTGCCGCAGGCGTGCCTGCCATGCCGGAGTCACGCCACCGTCCCGCCCCGCCGAGAAACCGCGGGGGCCGACATCCGAGGGCCTGCAGAGCGACGGTAAGCTCGTGGATGCGGTAGCCGCCCAGTTGATCCGACCTGTCGGCGACCAGGCCGGCCCAGGTGTCGCCGATCACTTCGCCTTCCTCACCCAGGGAGCAGGTCAGGACGGTGACATCCGCGCCGGCCGCCACCGCGCGGGCGATGGTGCCCCCCGTCGTGATCGACTCGTCGTCGGGGTGAGCGTGGACGACCAGCAGTCGACGACCTCGCAGATCGAGAGAACCCTCGGTCACGGTGACACTCGCATCCAGGCGTCGGCGTCACCGAAGACACCGAGATCGATCGGTCCCGCCAGGGACGCGCCGGAGACACCGGGTCCCACGGCGACGACGGACCTGTCCTGCGCGATGGGCAGCACGGCGTTCAGAGCCCACAGTTGCCCTTGGACCGCGAGGACGGCGTCGGTCGGGTTCATCTCACCTCTCGTGCTCTGTTCGATGATCGGGTCCAGAGTCGGATCGCACAGACCGGACAGCGTGCCAGTCGACACCGGGTCGGCGTCGTCCGCCGTCGCCGTTCCTTCGAGTTGAGCTGCCGCGCAGCCGAACCGGGAGGCCAGGGCGGTGCCCGGATCCACGCCGACTCGACTCCATCCGACTATCGCGTCCACGGCGCCGCTCACCATCGCGGTGCCGTACAACTCCTCGGGGTCCGTCTGCGCGACGGTCGCGTCGATTCCCGCATCCCGGAGCTGATCGGCGGCCGTGTTCGCCACCGCCACCGCGATGGCGTCGTTTTCCGGTGCACCGATGACCATGGTCATCGTGCGGGACGCGCCGGGCACCGGTGTCGTGGTGGGAGTCGTCGTCTCCGCACTTGTCGGCGCAAGTGCCGGCGGGAGCGGAACCGGGGTGTAGCCGGCGTCGGCGAGCAGGCGCAGCGATTCGTCGCGAGGCACCGCGGACGGTGCGGTGGGCACGTAACCCGGCTGGGACGGCGAGAGAATCTGTGCGCGGACGGTGTCGGCGGGGGTACTGGTTCCCGACGCCACCGTGGACAGCAGATCGACGTCGAGAAGGCCCATGATGCCGCGTCGGACGTTCACGTCCGCCAGCGCCGGGACTCGACCGTTGAGCGTCAGTTCCAGTGCGCGCGAACGGAACTTGGTGTCGGTCCGGACGTTCGGGATGGCTCCCAACTGGGCCAGGGTCGCGGTCCCGCCCCGGACCTCCGCGATCTGGGCGTCGCCGGATCGCATCGAGTCGGCGAGTTGGGCGTCGCTTCCGCCGCGGCGGAGGAGTATCTGGTCGGGGGTGGCGGGAGAGCCCCAGAAGCGGTCGTTGCGCTCGAGTAGGATCTCGTCGCGGCCCCGGTCGATCGACTCGATGCGGAAGTGACCTCCGGAGACCGACACGTTGTCACGCAGTCCACGCTCGAAGCCCCCGAGCGAGTCCTTCAGCAGGTGCGACGGGAGCAGGTTCTCGAACAGTTCCCGCCAGGCGGGGTACGGCGAGGCCATCACGACGTTCACCGTCTTGCCGCCGTCCGCGGACTGCACGTCGGTGATGGCGTCGTATCCCGCGGGATCCACCACGCCGGGTTGATCGATCATCTGCTGCCACAGGTAGCGGAAGTCCTCGGCCGCGATGGGCGCACCGTCCGACCACTGCGACTCGTTGCGGAGTCGGTAGGTGATCGTGAACGGCGCCTGCGAGGTGACCTCGGCGGAGACGAGCAGCGACGCGTCGGGAAGCCACTCGATGCCGGTGCCGACCGCCGCGGGACGGAACGGGCTGGGCAACACCAGCGTCGACACCGCCGTGTTGGCGGGCGACTGGTCGGCGAGCAGGTGCGGGTTGAATCCCGTACCGACGTCGTCGATGGCGACGACGACCGGATTTCCGGTCGCTGCGGGCGCGGCCGGAGGGGTCGTCGTCGCCGTCTCGGTGCTCTGGATCGGCGGCGGCGGATCAGCCGTGCACGCCGACAACGCGAGCAGGGCAGCGGCGAGCGCCGCACCTACCCGCGCAACCGACATGATTACAGAGCAGCCTTGTCACGCGACTTGCTGCGCGAACGCTCACGCGCACGCTCGTTCGAGTCGAGGTGGACCTTGCGCACGCGGACGACCTCGGGTGTGACCTCGACGCACTCGTCGCCGGCACAGAACTCCATGGCCATCTCGAGGTCGAGCTTCTTCGGCTTGGCCAGGGTCTCCATCACGTCGGCGGACGACTGACGCATGTTGGTCAGCTTCTTCTCGCGGGTGACGTTGATGTCGAGGTCCTCCTGGCGCGGGTTGATGCCCACGACCATGCCCTCGTAGGTGTCGGCGCCGGGCTCGACGAAGAACGTTCCGCGATCGGCCAGCTGGATCATGGCGAACGGGGTGACGCTTCCCTGGCGGTCGGACACGAGCGAGCCGGTGTGGCGCGCACGGATCTCGCCGGCCCACGGTGCGTAACCGTGGAAAACGGCGTTGGCGATGCCGGTGCCGCGGGTGTCGGTAAGGAAGTCGGTGCGGAAGCCGATGAGGCCGCGCGAGGGGACGATGAACTCCATGCGAACCCAGCCTGCGCCGTGGTTCGTCATCTGGACCATCTTTCCCTTACGCGCTGCGAGCAGCTGCGTCACGCCACCGAGGTACTCCTCGGGAGTGTCGATGGTCAGCTCTTCGAAGGGCTCGTGCAGCTTGCCGTCGACCTGGCGGGTGACCACCTGGGGCTTGCCGACGGTGAGCTCGAAGCCTTCGCGGCGCATCTGCTCGACCAGGATGGCGAGCGCGAGCTCTCCACGACCCTGGACCTCCCACGCATCGGGGCGACCGATGTCGAGGACCTTGAGCGAGACGTTGCCGATGAGCTCCTGATCCAGACGCGCCTTGACCATGCGGGAGGTCAGCTTGTGGCCGCTGACGCGTCCGACGAGCGGGCTGGTGTTGGTGCCGATGGTGACCGAGATGGCCGGCTGGTCGACGGTGATGCGCGGCAGGGCGACCGGGTTCTCCAGGTCGGCGAGGGTGTCGCCGATCATGATGTCCGGGAAGCCCGCGACGGCGACGATGTCGCCCGCGACACCCTTCTGGCCGGGGACGCGCTCGACACCGATAGTGTTCAGCAGCTCCGTGATCTTGGTCTTCTGCACGACGGGTTCTCCGTCGACCTCGCGCATCCAGCTCACGGTCTGGCCCTTGTTGAGCTCACCGTTGTGGATGCGGACCAGGGCGAGACGGCCCAGGAAGGCCGACGCGTCGAGGTTGGTGACGTGTGCCTGCAGCGGCGCGTCGACGTTGCCCTTGGGCGCCGGGATGTAACTGAGCAGGATCTCGAAGAGCTCGTCGAGGTTCTCGGCGTCCGGTGCGTGGCCGTTCTCCGGCTGCTTGGTCGACGCCTTGCCCTCGCGGCCCGAGGCGTACAGGACCGGCAGGTCGAGCGCGAGCTCGGCAGCTTCGGATGCTTCGTCGTCGAGATCCGACGCGAGGTCGAGGAGCAGGTCGTGGCTCTCCGAGACGACCTCCTCGATGCGCGCGTCGGGACGGTCGGTCTTGTTGACCACGAGGATGACGGGGAGCGACGCGGCGAGCGCCTTGCGCAGCACGAAGCGCGTCTGCGGCAGAGGTCCCTCCGAGGCGTCGACGAGCAGCACGACACCGTCGACCATGGACAGGCCGCGCTCGACCTCGCCACCGAAGTCGGCGTGGCCGGGGGTGTCGATCACGTTGATGACGGTGATGCTGCCGTCGGCGTTGCGCTTGTGCACGGCCGTGTTCTTGGCCAGGATCGTGATGCCCTTCTCCTTCTCCAGGTCACCCGAGTCCATCACGCGGTCGATGGCCTCGGCGCGCTCCTCGAAGGCGCCGGACTGGCGGAGCATCGCGTCGACGAGCGTCGTCTTGCCGTGGTCGACGTGCGCGACGATGGCAACGTTGCGGAAGGTGGTGGGGACGGTCTGAAGTTCGGTGGGGCTGGTCACGCGGAAATCTCCTGGGTCGAATGCGGGGTGAAGAGCGAGCGGCTTCCTCTCCCAGAGAGCGCGCTGCGTCGCTGACGAGAAGTGCGACCGGATCAGTTTACTCGGTCGGGCCGGGTGACGGCGGTCACGCAGGCCTGCGGGCTTCTCACTCAGGCTACCCTCACCAGGTGTCCTCGGCCTCGAAGGTTGCTCGCAGCAAGCCCAAGAAGAAGTGCTGCCGGAGCAAGGTCCGGTGTATGACCTGCCCGGTCGTGATCATGAAGATGAAGAAACTGGAGCAGGCCGGAGTGACCGGCAAGGACCTGAAGAAGGGCCTGAAGAAGGCCCGCGCGGCCTGACTACAGCAGTGCCGCGAGATCCGGCAGCCACGCCGTGTCCGCCGGTACCAGATCGACCGTGTGCAGATCCGCCCCGTCGACCCAGCGCAGGGCGTCGTGTTCGAGCGCCGTCGCCGTCCCCGAGAACCGGGTCACCGCGTAGGCGCGGAGGACGAGACCGCCGCGCAACGGCACATCCGACCCGATCACCTCGCCGACCGTGACGTCGATACCCAGTTCCTCGCACAGTTCCCGAACGAGTGCGTCCTCGGGAGCCTCGCCCGGCTCCACCTTGCCGCCGGGCAGTTCCCACAGGCCCGCGAGCTCGGGAGGCGACGCGCGTTGCGCGAGGAGGAGCCGACCGTTCTCGACGAGAACTCCGGCTACCACCACGGTGGGTTCGAATGCTGGCACGATCGCAGTATGGCCGACTTGCTGAACGACATTGAGATCGACGACGCCCTGACCCGCCTGACCGACTGGACGCGCGACGGCGACTCCCTGGTCCGCACCGTCGAGTCCGCGACGTTCCTCGACGCGATCGAGTTGGTGGGCTCCGTCGCTCGGGAGGCCGAGAGCGCAGATCATCACCCGGACATCGACATCCGGTGGAAGAAGGTCACCTACCGCTTGTCGACGCACTCGAGCGGGGGGATCACCGGGAAGGACGTCCTGCTGGCAGGTGCGATCGATCGGCTCGTGCGCTGACTCGGCGCCCCATCACGGCAATCCAGACGAACAATGCGAGCGTTCCGACGGCGTAGACCGCTCCCGCGAGCGCGAGCGGCAGCGGTCGGGAGATATCCCAGATCGAGGGCTGGGCGAAGCTCAAGATCCACGGGACCCCGACGACCGTGACCACGAGCCAATACCCGGCCAGCACCCGGGCACCCGGGGCGTGGGACAACGGGCCGTGCAGGAGCCAGATGAGCATCGGCACCACCCACACCCAGTGGTGTGACCAGGAGATCGGCGAGATCATGAGGCCGACGAACGAGACGATGACCAACGTCCCGAGGCGATCGTTCCGTCCGAGGGCGCGCCAAGCCAGGAACGCGGCGGTGAGGACGAGCACGGCCGCGACGATCCATACCGGGCCCTGACCGACGTCGTGGCCCGCCACTCGCGACAGCGCCCCGCGCAGGGACTGGTTCCAGACCGAGCCGACGGGACCGATGCGGTCGGCGTCGCCCAGCAAGGTCGTGAAGTAGGTCGTGGCGGCCGATCCCACGAGCAGGAAGCTCACCGCCACGGTCGCGGCGAATGCCACGGCGGAGAACGCCGCCGCCCGCCACCGTCTCTGCGCGAGGAAGTAGAGGCCGGTGATCGCGGGGGTGAGTTTGACGCCGGCGGCGATACCGACCAGCGCACCCGACAGCCACCATCTCGCGCTGCGTACCGCCAGCATCGCGAGGAGGACGAGGAAAACGTTGACCTGGCCGTAGTCCAGGGTCGTGCGCATCGATTCGGTCCACAGTCCGACGGTCGTCCAGAGCAGAGCCGCGCGGCGCCACGAGGGCGAGTCGGCCAGATCCCCGCCGACCATGCGCAGCGCGAGACGCACCACCGCGTACAGCGCGGCGATGGTCGCGATCATCCACAGAGCCCCGACGAGAGCGAAGGGAAGGAAGTGCAGCGGGTAGAACACGACGGCGGCGAACGGCGGGTACGTGAACGGAAGCGGGAAGTCCGGAGTCTCGTCGGAGTAGGTGAAGTCGTAGAGCGAGCCGCCGAACAGGCCCGCCGAACCGTCGACGTAGACGTGGAGATCCACCCAGTTGCTGCCGTTGGGGGTGAAGAGTGTCCACACCACGCGCAGGATCAGGGACACCACCAGTAGTGCGGGTGCCGCCGTCAGCAGGGCGCGCGTAGCGGAACGCCGTACTTCACTCACTGGGATGCTCTTTCGATCGGCGGACCTGCGCAGCGTATCTGCCTCCGTCGACGCGTCGTCACCACCGGGACGTGACACGTCCCGCAACCGAGGCGTCGGACGTTGTCACGCGACACGACTCACAGCCGTAACAATCGCATCACTGTTCACTTACACAACACCTGTCACTCTATTAACAGACTAACGTCTTGTTCAGTGGGAACGACACGGGTCGATCGACCGAGGACCTGCTGTACAACCGTCGTCCCGTGTACATAGAGTGACCCCGCGCCCGGATGCCCGATTCGTCGGACCGGGTACGCAGTGAGAGAAACGGGGATGGGAATGCAGCACATCAGGTTCGGGACGCGTCGAGTTCTGGGCGGTATCGCGCTCGCGGCGTCGTGCGCGTTCGTCGCACCCGCTGTCGCAGGAGCCGCTCCGGCCCCCGTCATGCCGCTCCCGGCCGACGTTCCTGTCGTTCCCGGATACGAGGCTCTCGCTGCCCTCGCCCCCGCACTTCTGGACGCCGCCGAGCAGGACGCCGCGTCACCGCAGAGCGATCTGTTGATGCGAGCGAAGGTTCTTCTCGCTACCGCTCCCCTGTCGGATCAGGCGAAGCGGATTCTGACCAGCATCATCACGTTCCTCGACGGCAGCGCCGGCGGTGGCCCGGACATCCCCACCGACGGGCCGGTCATCTCCCAGTTCTTCTACCCCACCGTGGGCAAGGGCTGCATCTCGGCGACGGCCGACTCGGTCGCCAGCGCGCTCGCCGTTCCCGGACCGGCCCAGTTGCCGCCTCCCGGACCCGGCACCGGCCAGACCGGCTTCGTCTTCACCGCGCTGGGTACCGCGCCGCTCGCCGACACCCAGGCGGCGCCGCTGACCGCGAACTGGGTCAATGTGGACACCGGCCGCACGGGTGCCACCGTGTTGACGGGCGCGGCCGGGATCAACCCGGACGGTCCCGCGACGCTGTCGGCCATCGCCGATACCGGCAAGGGACGCGTGCTCGCAGCCGTGTCCGGGTCGATCTCGACCGAGGCCGGCATCACGTGCAGCTTCCTGCCGACCATCGGCGCGTTCGTCGCCTGACGGTCAGGAACCGAACGCGGCCGAAATCTGCGTGTAGATGGCTCCGGCAATCGCGTACAGGTAGTCGATGAGTTCCATGATTCCTCCGTGGTGGTTTCCGGTACAACACTGTGGGTGTGACAGATGTGTCGTGAGTTACGGCTGAGGCGTTACGCCGTCAGGCTCCACTGTCCGTAGTCCTCACGCAGAACGTTGTTGATGTCCACGCCGACGCCGTCGATCGCGCCCTTGTCGATCTGCACCTGATGCAGGTGGGCCGCCGGGTTGACGTACCCCTTCGGCGTGCCCCAGTTGTGCTGCCAGTACCAGGCGCCGAGTCCTGCTGCTCGCGCAAGATCGATGGTGGGTGAGTTGGCGTACACGCCGGTGTTCTCCGCGCCCACGATCGACTGCCACCCCAGCAGATACGGGGCGATCATCGTCGCGAACTCGACGGGCGTCGGGTTGTCGTCGATCGAGGCGTAGATCGGTCGGTCGGCAGGTCCGCCTGCGGCAGTGTGCAATTCGAGTCCGCGAGTCGCGTGCTTCACACCGGCCGCGAAGCCGCCACGCCAGTCCGCCGTCGCGCCTTTACCGAATTGGTAGCACGAGACGACCTCGAGACCGGCCGCGGTGAGTTCCTCCGCCTCGTCGGCCGTCATCGGCTTTCCCGTCATCCATTCGGCACCGGGACGGCGGTCGGAGACGTAGCGGATGGCGCCGATGTGCCCGGCGTCGGCGATCCCCTGTGCCGACGGGACACCGCCCGCGTAGTCGACGATCGTGCCGAGGACGGCCGGGTCTGCGGAGGCGACCGCGCGCGAGGCGACACCGGCGAGACCGACGGCCACCGACCCTGCAGCGGCATAGCGGAACAATTGGCGGCGCGATACGTGCACGGGTCTACCTCTCGATTCGTCCGGCGCGCCTCCCTCGACATGGCGGCTCGGACTGATAAATTCCGACGTTTTCCGGCGCCATTGCATCACAGACACCATCGACCTCGCTAGTTATCAGAGGCATCAGAAGACTCTCTCAGTACCACTGCGTCCAGAAACGAGTCAGGATGCCACCGCTCTGCGCCCACCCGGCCGGAACACCGGACACCTCGTACAGCGTGTAGACCGCGCCGAAGAACGCCTGGTTGATCTGCGGGACGAACGACAACGCGATGACGATCAGCACGCCGTACGGGCCGATGCGCGCGAACGATCGACGCGTCGACGGGGACAGGTAGGGCTCGATCGCCCCGAAACCGTCCAGGCCGGGCATCGGGATCAGGTTCAGCACCACGGCGACCACCTGAAGGAACGCGAGGAAACTCATGCCGAACCAGAAGGACGGGTGCTCGCTGCCCGGCGCCCACACCGCGATGATCGCCAGAAGGACGACCGCGAGAACGAGATTGGCGAACGGGCCGGCCAGGGACACCGTCGTGCGCTGCCGCCTGGTCATGCCGCTGGTGTTCAGCCACACGGCGCCGCCCGGCAGACCGATTCCGCCGAGAGCCACGAAGATCAGCGGCAGCACGATCGACAGTCCCGGCACGGTGTACTTCAGCGGATTCAAGGTCAGGTAACCGCGGGCGGCCGTGTCGTGATCACCGAACCGCCACGCGGTCACCGCGTGGGCGAACTCGTGGAGGCACAGGGACACCACCCAACCACCGATGACGAGGACGAAGACACCCGCGTAGGACAGTGCGTCACCGGGCGTCGAGGACTGCCATGCCACAGCGCCACCGATCACCGCCACAGCCACGACAGCGAGGAAGACGGGGCTGGGTCGTACCGACGTGGACAGTGCCATGTCAGCAGCGTATGCGGGTCACCTGAGCGCTTCCCGCACTCGATGGACGGCTTCCCGCAGGCAGTCGGCGTACGCGTCGGCGTCCATGACGTCGTCGCTCGTCACGATCGACAGCGTCACGACCTCGCCGATCCCGTGCACTCCGTGCGTGATGCCGACGGTGGGTGACAGCGCCGGGAATCCGGCCGTGAGAATTACGGGCCGACCGTCCAGCGCGAGATCGGCAGGGCCTCTGTTCACGCTCGACACCACCGTGTGACCCGCCACTGTCGTCGGGGTCACCGACAGATCCGCACTGTCGACGTCGCGCCGGAGGATCACCGCGGGAACGGTCTCGGTCGCACGATCGCCCACCCCGAAGGCGGGGTGCTCCAGCCGTCGGCGCCGATCTCGCAGGGAGTCGTCGATCGCCCGTGCCCGAGCGCGGAGATCCTGCACGGACGGGTGCAGGTCCACCGCCGCGTTGTGAAAGGCGTTGGCAGCAGAGGTGGTTCGACCCTGCGGCGGTATGGCGATCATGACCTCGGCCCCGAGGTCGTCGGGAACCGGCTCGCCCAGGGACGCCAGATGCCGACTCATCGCGTCCGACACCACGACGAGCGCGGCCACGGTGACACTGACGGTGTCGGTGCGGAGGTCCGACGCCGGGCACACCACGCACCGGATGCGGGTGGTTCCGCCTGCCGGACGGGACAGCACCGTCGGCGCACGGGGAAGCGGCGGACCGGGGATGACGCCGGCCGCCGTGTCGGCCGTGCGCCGACGATCGGCCACCACCGCCTCACGTGCGCGACGCACCATGCCGATCATCCGCGCGGGAAGCTCGACGGCACCACGCGCGATTGCGAGGGGCGCCGGCAGCACCACCGCGCGCACCGCCGGTGACGGCTCCTCGGACAGCAGCGCGCGAGCCAGCGCAGACACCCGCGCGCCGTCTCCCAGGACGTGCGCCATCTGCACGACGAGCACCGTTGCCGGCCCCGTCGTGCGGGGCACCCCGTCGACGCACGGGTACAGATGCATGCGCCACGGCTCGCGGCGCGGGTCGACTTGATCCTCGAAGGTCTCCGCCACCCGGTCGAGGCACTCCTGCCACGTCCCGCCGGCATGGACTCGGACCCGGTCGCGGGTCACCTCCGTGGGCACCCAGTAGGGGTAGTCGGCCGTCCACCGCGTCTCGCGCAGACGAACCGACAACCCGTCCACCACGCGCGCCCGACGCACGAGAGCCGTGGCGACGGCTTCAGGGTCGTCGAGCGCACCGTCGACCGCGTAGAGCAGGAACTGGTCGCTCGGCAGGCGCCGCGACAGCCAGTACATGCGGGCGTCGGTGGCCGTGAGCCGACCGGTCACGTCAACGGTCCTGCTGCTCCGCCTGCAGCTTCAGCGCGGCCAGTCCCTTCTCGAAATCCTTGCCGATGAACTTCTCCATCGGCACGATCTTGCCGACCAGTCGCGCGACGACGTTCTGCTGCCCCGTCATCCGCCACGTCACCTCGGTGCCGCTTCCTGTCGGCGACAGCAGGAACGTGGTCACGTTGGTGGCCTTGAACGGCTTCGTGAACAGCAGATCGAGCACGACACGGTCGTCCGTCGATTCCACGATGGTCATCGACCCGGCGCCGGCCTTGCGATTCCCGGACCAGGCGTAGGACGCCCCGACCCCCGACTCCGAGCCGCTGTAGGTACGGGACAGATCGGGGTCGCTGCCCTCCCACGGCGACCAGGACGTCCACCGGTGCAGATCGTCGAGGAAACCGTGCACTGACGACGCCGGAGCGTCGACGATGATCGAACGTTCGATCACGAACCCGTGGGATCTGTCGGTGGCCATGGGGTGATGGTAGAGCGCGATCGTGTCCGTCGCCGAAGCCCGACCGGTAGGTTCCTCACGGGGGTGGTGATGGACGACGAGCAGCGCAAGCTCGGCACGTGCTCACTGTGTGAGGCCATGTGCGGGCTGACGTTCACGGTGCGCGGGGTCGCGGTCACCTCGACGCGGGGGGACACCGCAGACCCACTCGCACGTGGTCACCTGTGCCCCAAAGCGCTCGCGTTGCAGGATCTTCACACCGACCCGGACCGACTTCGGCGTCCCGTGCGCCGCGCCGGCGACCGATGGGTGGAGATCGAGTGGGAGGAGGCCTACGACCTCGTCGTGACTGCGTTGGTCGACACGCGCACCCGACACGGTGCCGATGCAGTGGGTCTCTACTGGGGCAATCCGATGGCGCACAGCCTCGGTGCCCTCACCCACGGTGTCGGCGGATTTTTCCCCCTGCTGCGCACCCGTAACCGGTTCTCCGCGACTTCCCTCGACAGCCTGCCGCACTTCCTGACGCATCGACTGCTGTACGGCCACCAGCTGCTGGCACCGATTCCCGACATCGATCGCACCGACTTCCTTCTCGTCGTCGGAGCCAATCCGGTGGTCTCCCAGGGCAGCATGATGACGGTGCCGGATGTTCGGAACCGCCTCGCGGCACTGCGGGCGCGCGGCGGTCGCCTCGTCGTGATCGACCCCCGACGCACCGAGACCGCGGCCGTCGCCGACGCCCACCACTTCGTCCGACCGGGCACCGACGCCTTCCTGCTCCTCGCGTTACTGCACACGATCCTGGGCGACGGGCCGGTCCGTATAGCGTCGTACGTCGACTCCGTGTCCGAGGTCGCCGCCATGGTGACCGCCTTCACCCCGGAGGCGGTGGCACCCATCGTCGGCATCGAGGCCGACGAGATCCGCTCGCTGGCAAGCGCTTTCGCTGCAGCCGACTCGGCGGTCGCACACGGTCGCATGGGTGTCTCCACGCAGCGACACGGCGTGGTGTGCCAGTGGGCTCTTCAGGTCCTGACCATCGTGACGGGCAACCTCGACCGACCCGGCGGCGCGCTCTTCGCCTCCCCCGCCGCAGATCTCGTCCGTACCGGTGTCATGAGTCGCGGCGACCTCGGGCGTCACCCCTCCCGCGTGCGCGGGCTCCCCGACTTCGACGGTGAGCTCCCGTCCGCCACCCTTGCGGACGAGATCGCGGAACCCGGGGAGGGGCGGATCCGGAGCCTCGTGGTGTCCGCCGGCAACCCGGTCCTGTCCTCGCCCGGCGGATCCCGGCTGGACGATCTGCTGCCGACCCTCGACTTCATGGTGGCGATCGATCTCTATGTCAACGAGACCTCCCGGCACGCCGACGTCATCCTCCCGCCGTCGTCGGCGCTCACGCGAGACCACTACGACCTGTTCCACCATCACTTCGCGGTGCGGAACACCAGTCGCCTGACGCCGCCGGTACTCCCGCAGGGGCCGGGTGAGAAACAGGACTGGGAGATCTTCCGGGATCTCGGGCTGCTCTATCGGCGGCGAGTCGCCGCGCGCGGACGCGCCCGCGTCCGCCGCCTCCTGGATCCCCGGGAGTGGAACACTGCACTGCGGCTGCGCATCTCCCCGCTCCGCAGTCTCGACCTGCTGTTGCGGGCGAGTCGCCGTGGCGTGTCGCTACGGGCACTGCGTCGGCAACCACACGGCATCGACCTCGGCCCGCTCGCACCCTCGCTCCCCCACCGACTGCAGACGCCGGACAAGCGGATCCCGCTGATGCACGACGTGATCACGACGGCAGTGGCCACCCTTCGCGCCGAGCTGGTGCCCGCGCCCACCCTCGACCCCGACGAGCTGTTGCTCATCGGGCGACGACACCTGCGCAGCAACAACTCGTGGCTGCACAACTCGGCACGGCTGGTCAAGGGAGCGCAGCGGCACCACCTGCTCGCGCATCCGGCCGATCTCGCGGCACGCGGGCTCGAGTCGGGCGACACGGTGGCCGTGGAATCTCGCTCGGGTCGCGTCACGATCGAGGTGCGCGCCACCGACACCGTCATGCGCGGCGTCGTGAGCATCCCGCACGGCTACGGCCACCGCCGGCCAGGAGTACTGCTCTCGGTCGCCGCCGCGGTGCAGGGCGAAAGCGCCAACGACCTCACGGATCCCACCGCCACCGAGTCGGTCACCGCGACCGCAGTCTTCACCGGTGTGCCGGTGCGCGTGTCCCGAGCGACGACCTGAGCGCTGTCAGTCCCGCCTGCACAGGCAGAAGAGATGACCGACCGGGTCCTGCAGGACACGGAAACCGGGATGTTCAGCATCGTCGTCCAGCACGCGCGCTCCCAGATCCACGGCGAACGCCTCGGCTGCATCCATGTCGTCGACGACGAAGTCGAAGTGGATACGGATACCTTCGCGCGGCCAGTACAGGGGGACGAACTCCGGTGACTTCTGGAACGCCAACCGGAGACCCGGAGCCCCTTCGATCACCGTCCAGTCGGGATCGTCCTGCACCACCGACCATCCCAGCAGCTCGGTGTAGAAGCGCGCGAGTGCCACCGGATCGGGACAGTCGAGCACCGTGTAGTCCATGTCGATCGTGGGTCGTGTCATGTCCGGATTCTATCCAGCCGTCGCGGCGCCCGAGTCGGTTCCCGCGTGTCGGTACCCGGTCAGAACAACCCACTCGGAGTCCGGCCGCCAGGGCCCGACCGACCACGAGGAGAACCGTTGTATCGCAGTGAAACCCGCGGCGACGAGATCACCTTCCGCACGGTCGACGCTGTACTCGCGATCCGTCGCGAAGCCGAGGATCACTACCCCGCCCGGCACCACCGCGTCGTGCCAGCGCCGAAGCACCCTCGACTCGGTACCCGGGGCGAGGAACACCATGACGTTGCCCGCCGCGACGACGGCGTCGAACGACTGCGGGTCCAGCGCCATTGTTGCCAGGTCGTCGAGCACCACCGTGATGCCGTGCTGCCGGCGCGCCTCCTCGACCAGGACCGGGTCGAGATCCACGGCGGTCACCGTGTGTCCGCGCCGCGCGAGTTCCGCGCCGAGCCGACCGGTGCCGCACCCGGCGTCGAGAACTCGCGCGGACCGCGGCAGCACGGCGTCGACGAACCGAGCCTCACCGTGCATGTCCGCGCCGGACTCCTCCAACTCACGGAACCGTGCGACATAGGCGTGCGAGTCCTCGGCGCTGCGCTCGGCGGACCACCGGGTAGCGGTCACCGGTCGAGGTAGAAGCGCGCGGTCTCGGTCGCGACGTCGGACACCGCGGACGCCAACCCCGGTTCGAGTTCCAGCGCGTCGGCGAGTTCCTGCCCGCGGAGACCGTTCGCCCGAAGCAGTTCCCAGGCTCGCTCCACCAGTCGCACCGACGTGGAATGGTCGAGTTCGGGCCGGTTGGATCGCAGTGCGGTGGCCGCCCAGTCCGGGTCGAACGTGCCGTTCGGCGGTCCGAAGACCCGTTCGCCCGTCGAGTAGGGCTTCGGATCCGTGGCGCCGGCATCAGTCATGCCAGTGACGGTAGCCCCTGCCGGTACCGGGCGCCGCGGTGCTCGTCGGGCAGCTTGTCTCCCCGTCCGAACAGTGTGTGTCGCAACGTCGCGGTCTCCTTCTCCGCCGGGTACGCACCGCGCGCGACGAGCACCGGGATCACGTGCTCGACGACGTCCTCGAAGGATCCCGGAGTCACGGCGTACGCCAGGTTGAATCCGTCGACGTCCGTCTCGGCGACCCAGTCCTGCAGCGTGTCGGCGACGGTCTCACCGGATCCGACGAACAGCGGGCCCATCCCGCCGATGCCCGCCCAGTCGGCGATGTCGCGGATCGTCCATTCCCGGCCGTCGTCGTTCGCCTCCTGGAATGCGGCCACCGCGGAGCGGATCGCGTTGCTCTCGACGACGCCGATCGGGTCGTCCAGGTCGTACGTGGACAGGTCGATCCCCATCCAGCCCGACATGAACACCAGCGCGCCCTCCGCGGTGGTGTAGGTGCGGTACTCCGAGTGCTTCGCATCGGCCGCCTCGTCCGTGGCGTCGGTGATGATCGTGGCGAGCGCGTAGATCCGAGCCGAGTACGGATCCCGGCCGGCGTCGACGAGGGCGGCTCGGATGTTGCGGACGGTCTGCGCCAGAACACGTTTCGACGGAGCTCCGACGAAGACCGCCTCGGCGTTCTCCGCGGCGAACGCGACCCCGCGAGGCGAGGCGCCGGCCTGGAAGATCACCGGCGTCCGCTGCGGGGACGGTTCGGAGAGGTGGATTCCGGGGACGGTGAAGTGCTGCCCCTCGTGTCCGATGTGGTGCACCTTCGACGGGTCGACGTAGACCCCGCGCTCCCGGTCGCGGACCACGGCGTCGTCCTCCCACGAGCCTTCCCACAGCTTGTAGAGCACCTCGAGGTACTCGTCGGCGTGGTCGTATCGCGCGTCGTGATCGAGGAGTCCGGCGTCGCCCATGTTCCTCGCCGCGGACGGGAGATAGCCGGTGACGACGTTCCAGCCGATACGTCCCCGGGTGAGGTGATCGAGCGTCGACATCCTGCGTGCGAACGGATACGGGTGTTCGAAACCGGTACCGGTGGTGATTCCGAAACCGAGTTGCTCGGTCACCGCCGCCATGGCGGACACCAGGAGCAGCGGATCGGCGACGGGAATCTGCGCACCCTGACGGATCGCGGCCTCGTCGGACCCGCCGTACACGTCGTAGGTGCCCAGCACGTCCGCGATGAACAGTCCGTCGAACCGGCCGCGCTCGAGAAGCCTCGCCAGCTCGGTCCAGTACGAGATGTCGGTGTAGCGATGCGACTGGTCCTTCGGATGCCGCCACAGTCCCGGTGACTGGTGAGCGACACAGTTCATGTCGAACGCGTTGAACCTGATGTGTCGCGTCATGACTTCGCGCCTGCCGACCATGCGTAAGGAAGATCCTCGCCGTTCAGGATGTGGGCGCCGACGGATCGAAGCTTGTACAGAACCGGGTTGTGCACGGAGATCGTGCGGGCATTGCGCCAGTGCCGATCCAGCGCGAGGGTGTCCGACACGATCGACGCTCCCCCGACCTCGAACAGCTGTGTCGTCGCGTCCAACACCAGATCGACGACCACGGCCTGCGCGTGGGAGGTGCTGAGTTCGGCGGCGTCGAGCGATGCGTCGTCACCCACCTCCACGGCACGCTCGACGTCCGCGGCGGCAGCGAGCACCAGCGCCCTAGAGGACCAAGCAGCGGCCTCGAGGCGGCCGATGAGCTGCTGCACCACCGGGTCGTGGCGCGGCAGATCCGCGGCGGCGTGGGTGTAGCTGCGCGTGCGGGCACGGACCCACTCGGTCACGTCGTCCGTCGCCCGGCGCGCGATTCCGGCCAACACGGCGAGCTGTACGAGCTGGAGGTAGGACGTCGCGTATGTCCGGCCGGGAGCGCCGTATCCCGGACCCAGCAGCCGGGACTCGTCGACGGCCACGTCGGTGAAGGTGGTGGTGCCGCTGACGGTGAGGCGCTGCCCGAAGCCGTCCCAGTCGTCGCGCTGCGCGACGCCCGGAGCATCCGAGTCGACCAGTACCGATACCCGCTCACCGTCCAGGTCGGCGGCGACCAGGATGTGGTTCGAGTACAGGCTGCCGGTGCTGTAGAACTTCTCGCCGTTCAGACGGAGACCGTCCGGCCCGCGGGTGACTGTCGTGCGGTAGTGATCGACAGCTCCGATGCCGGGCTCGGTGATCGCGTTGCCGACGAGGGTGCCGTCGACGACCGCCCGCAACCAGGCGTCCCGCTCGGGGCCGGCCTCTGCCGCGACCTGATCCTCGACGAAGCTCCAGTGCACTCGAAGCGCCTGCGGCAGATTGGATTCGGCCGCCGCGAGATCGACGAGCAGAGAGAACAGCTGGGTGACGGTGGCACCCGATCCGCCGAACTCGACCGGCACGCGCAACGCGCCGAAACCCGCATCCCGCAGCAGCGCGATCTCGTCGTGGGCCAGGCGGCGGTCCTTCTCCCGTTCGACCGCGCCCGCGGCGATACGGTCGAAGACAGGCTGGAAACGAGCGCTCAGGGCGTCGTCGGTCACGGGTGCGCTGTGTGTCGTGGTCACGGGAGAGAAGAGTGCTCGCCGGGACGACGTGCCGACAGCGTTGTACTCGAGGAGATTCTGGCCCTGGATCCGCGTCGGGAAACTACGGTGTGGGTTCGGACACCGGGGGGATCTGATGGGGCTGACGCAGCGCGTGGACCGGTTCGCCGCCGGTCGGATCACACCGGAGATGCTGGCCGATCCGTACGGCGCCATCCAACCGACTCCGATCACCGGCGATCGCTTCTTCGCCGCCCCGTCCGGCGACCTCGTGCCCGGTGTCCCGGTCCGCGACCGCACGGCGGGAGGAATACTCCCTCGCCCACGTACCACCGTGCGGCAGTTCATGGTCGGGTCGACGGACGCGCTCGGGCGATCCGTGGCCGTCACGGCGACCCTGATGGAACCCCGGCGGCCCTGGCGTGGACGAGGATCGCGGCCCGTCGTCGTCCACAACGTCGCGATCGACTCGCTGGGAACCCGGGCGACGCCGTCGTACCGCATCGTCCACGGGATAGGGCAGGACTTCCCCACCGTCGTTCCGTTGTGGCTGCAACGCGGCTATGCGGTGCTGATCCCCGACCACCAGGGGCCACGGATGGCCTACGCCGAGGGCACGATGGCCGGCCATGCGGTGCTGGACAGCATTCGAGGTCTCCTCGCATTCGATGCGACCTACGCGGCGAGTCCGATCGTTCTGTACGGATACAGCGGTGGAGCGATCGCGACGGCGTGGGCGGCGCAACTTCACCCCACCTACGCGCCGGAACTCGACCTGCGCGGAGCAGTCGCCGGAGGATCGCCCGTCGACGTCGGACTGCTGCGCGAGACGATGAACGGCACCCTCGGATCCGGCCTCTTCGGAGCGGCCATCATCGGAATGGCCCGGGAGCATCCGGCGCTGGTGGAACAGTTCAGCCCCACCGGACTGGCCCTCGCATCGATGATCAAGGACCTGTCGGTCGTACCGCTCGCCCTCGGCGGTCTCGCTCGTCTACGGCTCGAACGTTTCTCCGTCGACCCGGGCGTCTTCGACTCCGATACCGCGCGGGCGGTCATCGACGCGAACACCGCCGGCAGGAACGCCCCGACCATTCCGGTGGCGTTCTACCACGGTGCCTCGACACCGCGTTTCGCCGATCGCTGGATTCCCGAACAGGGCGTCCTCGATCTCGTCGAGTCGTGGCGGGGACTCGGAGCGAGCGTGGAGTACCACCCCGTCTTCGGGGACCATTTCGTCGGCGCGCTATCCGGGCTCCCGTACGCGATGCGCTGGGTGGCGGACCGGTTCCGGGACTGACTTTCCTTCAGATCAGGCGCCGACCACCCACCACGCCGCGTAGGGCGGCAACCACCACGCGTCGCCGCCCAGATCGGCGGTGCCGGACAACACTTCTCGTGGCGTATCGACACCGTGGCGTGGGCCGAGATCTGACGGCACCTGCCGGTACTCGCCGGTGACGTTGAAGAGCCCGATCAGCGTTCCGCTGGGATGGCGACGGGTGATTCCCAGGACGCCGTCGTCGAGGCCGTCGAGGACGTCGACGGGAGCCTCCGCATGCATCATCGGCAGACCGGCGCGCGTGCGCGCGATGTGCGCGATCCCGTCGAAGACACGCTGCGCATCGCTTCCCTGCACGTGCCTGCGGGCTCGGTCAGCGTCGGTCACGCGGGGACGGTGAATCCACCTGTTGTCGTCCTCGTGGCCTGCTTCCTCGGCCCAGTGTGGGTCGCCCGGAGACCCGAGTTCGTCCCCGCTCCAGATGACCGGAATCCCGCCCCAGGCGCCGATGACGGCGTGCGCCAGGAACAGTCGCGCGAAGGCGTTCTCGGGGTCGCGGCGCGACGGACCCAGTCCCGCGAGCGCAGCGGCAGTACCACTGATGCGCCGGTCCCCGGTGTCCGGATTGTATTGAAAGACGGCACCTTCCGCGGGCGAGCCCGGGAACTCGCCGGAGTACCAGTCGGCCAGGAAGTGTCGGTGCCCGGCACCCGAGAGGCCCACGGCCGCGGCGTCACCGTCGTCGATCGCCCACCCGATGTCGTCGTGGCAGCGGATGTAGGTCACCCAGGTCCCGCCCGGTGGCGTCGGCGGAAGCGTCGACAATGCGTGCCGCGCCAGGTCCGTCCGTCCCGTGGCCAGCATCGACCACACCTGCACCATCAGGCTGTTGTGGTAGGCGATGTCGGACACGCGTCCGGTGTGCTGCCCGGTTCCGAGGTACGGCAACAGATCTCGCGGACCGACGATGGCCTCGGCCTTGAACAACAGTGCCGGAGCCGCCATTCGCGCCGTCGCACGCAACGCCTGGGTGATGGCGTGCACCTCCGGTTGATTCTGGCAATTCGTGCCCAGCCTCTTCCACAGGAACGCGATTGCGTCGAGACGCACCACCTCGATCCCGAGGTTGGCGAGATAGGCCACGATGTCCGCGAATTCGATCAGCACGGCCGGGTTCGCCCAGTTCAGGTCCCATTGCCACTCGTTGAACGTCGTCCACACCCAACCGTCCAGATCCGCGTCGTGAGTGAAACTGCCGGGCGCGAAGTCGGGAAAAACCTCGGGCAGGGTGCGCTCGTACGCGTCGGGTGTCGACCGGTCCGGGTAGATCAGGAACCAGTCCGCGAACGCCGGGTCACCACTCCGAGCTTTCACGGCCCAGTCATGTTCACGGGCAACATGATTGAGAACCAGGTCGATGACCGGGCTGATGCCTCGGTCCCGTAACGTCGTCGCCAGGTCCCGGAGGTCGTCTGTCGTACCCAGGTCCTCGCGCACCGAGCGGTAGTCCATGACCGCGTAGCCGCCGTCGTTGTCGCCGGGCCTCGGAGTCAGGAGCGGCATCAGATGCAGGTACGTGACACCCAGGTCGGTCAGGTGATCGAGCTGCTCCCCCAAACCCGTGAGCGTGCCGCCGAAGCGGTCGACGTAGCAGGCGTAGCCGAACATGTCGGGCTGCTGGAACCAGTCGGGCTCGAGCAGGCGTCGCTCGTCGAGGCGATGCAGATCGTCCGGCCTCTCCGCGAATGCCCGCGCAGCGCCCTCGACGAGGCGGCGCGACACGTCGTCGGGATCCGGGTACAGGGCGGTCACCGCGTCGTGAAGGTCCGGCCACCACCGCTCCACGCGGAGCGCGAACGTCTCCTGCCGGTGCTGCGGGACGTCGGACAGGGCGGCCCGGACGATGTCGTGAATCGCGTCGGGAACAGCGGAGCGCGGCATGTGCGGATTCTGTCACGTCGACGCGATGGGTAGCCTCGAAGAGCAGCGCCCTGGACGACCTACGAGAGGACCACCCGATGGTGAATTTCGGTGAGATCAAGCGGAAGCTCGACCAGAACGAAGAAAAGGTGGAGCAGGCCCTGGACAAGGCGGGCGATGCCGCCAAGAAGAAGTTCGCCGGCCACGACTCCCAGATCGACGGCGCGTTGAACAAGGCCAAGGACGCCATCGGAGAGAAGAACTCCGACCGCACCGACGGGCCTCCCGCCTAGTGGCCGCGGTGGGGGCGTTCGTCGCCGGAGTCGTCGACGCGGCCATGGATCGCGCCGTCGTCCCTGGTTACTCACGGATCGGATCGTCGGTTCGGCGCCGATTCTGGGCTGCCGACCCCCCGCCGTTCCCGGCTCCGATCGACATCGTCGTCACCGGGGGCAGCTCCGGGCTGGGCGCCGCCGCAGCCCGCCGACTCGCAGAGATGGGCGCCAGGGTCCACCTGGTAGGCCGATCCGCGCACCGCCTGGACGCGTCGGCAACCGAGATCCGGCACACCGCGCCCGGCGCCGACCTGGTGATCCACGAGTGCGACATCAGCGACCTCGACGCCGTCGCCGCGCTGGTGACCACGCTGACCGAGCAGGTCACGTCGATCCACGCGTTGGTGCACTGCGCGGGTGTCATGCCGCCGCAGCGGACCGAGACACCGCAGAAGCACGAGTTGGCCTTCGCCACGCACGTGCTCGGTCCGGTCGCGCTCACGATGGGTCTGCGCGAGCTGTTCGACGCCGGGTCACGCGTCGTCTTCGTCTCGAGCGGCGGTATGTATCCCGTGCCGCTGCAGACGACCGATATCGAGTTCACCCGCGGCGACTACTCGGGACTGACCGCCTACGCCCGCACCAAGCGGATGCAGGTGGTGGTCACCGAGCAGCTGGCCGAAAGATTCACCGAGCCGGACGATCCCGTCGTACACAGCATGCATCCCGGGTGGGCCGACACCCCCGGCGTGACGGATTCCATCCCGCTGTTCGGCTCCGTCATGAAGCCCATCCTGCGTACCGCCGACGACGGCGCCGACACCATAGTGTGGCTCGCGGCGTCCGATGACGCCCTGGCGTCGTCGGGGCTGTTCTGGCACGACAGAAAACCGCGCCCCACCCACTACCCGTCCTGGCGGAAGGATTCTCCGCAGGCACGAGAAGCGCTGTGGGACGCGGTCGTCCACGCTACCGGGTTCAGATGAGGTCGGTCACCGTCGTCGTGATCGTGGACCAGATCCACGACTGATTCCAGATCCACAAGAGAAGCATGGCGTAGTCGTCCTCACTGCAGGGAACATATGTCCCTGTCAGTCAAGACCATTGGTTGCACACGCGCATCGCGGACGGCGGATGTCCGTGACGAGTCACTGTCACACCCGATGCATCACGACATTCACGACGTTTCCATCGGGAGCACGCACCAGGAATCGTCGGACACCCCATTCCTCCGTCGTCAACGGGTGCACGATCTCGTAACCCCGCCGAACGGCGTCCTCGTACGCGGCATCGACGTCGTCGACATGCACGGACACCGCCGAGTCCACCGGGCTGGTCGCATCCCGCGTCACCAACTGCACATGAGCGCCGGTCTCGGGTGAGGTGAAGCGCGCGACCCAGCCCAGGTCGAACTCCTCGGTGCGCAGCTCGAGGTAGTCCGTATAGAAGGCCTTGGCCTCGGCGATGTCCACGACCGGCAGGTTGGTGGTGATCTTCTCCACGCGCATGCTGACATTCTGCGCTACTGCTCTGCCGGTGACGGAGGAATGTCGGAGGGCCCTGCTACCTTCGCACACATGTTCGAACAGGGGTGGGCGACGCGGGATCCGGAGGCCATGGGCCTACCCGGAACCCTCCTCGACGCACCCGTGAACACCCTCCTGTCCACGATGTCCTACGCCTCGGCCGGACTGTCCTATCTCGAATGGACCCGGTACCGGGCCGCAGCGGAACTACACACGCAACTCGTCCTCCCTCACGAGATGTCCGATCACCGCCGGATGGACGCGACGACGCACTGCGCCGCCCGCATCTCGGCCGTCCTGTCGGTCAGCCAGGGCGCCGGAGAAGGCATCCTGACCCGCGCCGTCGCACTCCGAGACCGGCTTCCCCGCGTGGCCGAATGCCTCCGCGACGGCCTCATCGCCCCCAAACACATCCACACCATCATCGGCCGAACCGACCTCGTCGACGGCACCACGTACGCGCAGGAAGTCGACACCGAGATCGCCGCGGCCCTCCAACGCCGCGGCTCCTGGTCGGACACACGCATGCGGGACATGATCGACCGCATCGTCTACCGCCACGACCGCGACGCCGTCAGAGAACGACGTGTGCTCGCCGAGAAGAACCGCAGCGTCTGGATCGACGCGGGACCCGACGGCATGGCATACCTGGGCGCAACCATGACAGCCGAAAAAGCCGTCGTCCTCGCTGCCGCTGTGCAGGAGTTGGCCGGACGCGTCTGCCGCAAGGACCCTCGCAGCACAGGCGCCCGTTCCAGCGACGCCCTCTTCGCCCTCGCCACCCGCACCTCGTACGAATGCCAGTGCGACGACCCGGACTGCTCCGCGCCCGGATGGACCGGTGAGGACGGCCTGCTCACCTCCGTCATCGTGCACGTCGTCACCGACTCCACCACCATCGCCGGCTCCACCACCACGGCCGACTCCACCACCACGGCCGGAAATACCGCCGCCGCCGGCAATCCGGGGTTCCTCGTCGGCCACGGCGTCATCTCCCCCGACCACGTCGCCGACCTCGCCGACCGCGCCGACGCCGTCGTCCGCCCCGTCTCGACCACCAACCCCGCATCACAGCCGGCCGACCCGTACCGCCCCTCCAGCGCCCTCGACACGTTCGTACGCATCCGCGACCAGTACTGCACCTGGCCCGGCTGCAACCGTGGAGTGTGGACCAGCGATCTCGACCACATCGCGGAGTACGACCACGACGACCCCGACGGCGGCGGCCAGACCACCGACGTCAACCTCGGCGGCACATGCAGGTTCCACCACAACCTGAAAACGTTCGGTGACTTCGTCGACGATCAATACACCGACGACGACACCGGACGCATCGTCTCCACCGTCACCACACCCGAAGGCCTCGTCGTCCCGGGGCCGGCGCACAACGGATACGACATCCACCCCGGACTCGCCGACGTCACCTTCGACACGCCCGATCCACCACCGAGTCCGCCCCGCACTCCCCCCAGCAGACGCCGCACACGCCTGGCGGACAAACATGCCCGACGGAGGAACGAACGCAACCGCAACCGACGGGCCCGCGAACTCGCCGACACCGACGACCCGCCACCCTTCTGAGGGCCGTCAGTCCAGGCAGAACTCGTTGCCCTCGACGTCCTGCATGACCATGCAGGACTCGTCACCGTCGCCCGCCGGCAGCAGCCGCACTCGCGTGGCACCGAGGTCGATCAACCGTGCGCATTCGGCGTCCAGTGCCGCCAGTCGTTCGTCCCCCACCAGACCCACTCCGACTCGGACATCGAGGTGGACGCGGTTCTTGACGGTCTTCGCCTCGGGAACGCGTTGGAAGTACAGTCGCGGGTCCTTGCCGGTCGGATCGGTGCACGCCGCCCATGCGGAATCCTCCGGAACCGGCTCGGCCTCGTACCCCAGGACGTCGCACCAGAACCTGGCGACGCGCGCGGGCACCGCACAGTCGATGGTGACCTGGAACTCTCGAACCTCTGCCATCGGCTCACGATAGCGAGACGGGAAGAATCCGGTGCCCGAGATCGTTGACGAGTCCATGAAGAACATCGGGTTCCTGTCGTTCGGGCACTGGTCGCCGTCACCGCACTCGCAGACGCGCTCCGCGTCGGATGTCCTGCTGCAGTCGATCGACCTCGCCGTCGCCGCCGAGGAGCTAGGTGCGGACGGCGCCTACTTCCGCGTTCACCACTTCGCGAACCAGCTCGCGTCGCCCTTCCCCTTGCTCGCCGCGGTCGGCGCGAAGAGCAGTCGCATCGAGATCGGCACAGGCGTCATCGACATGCGCTACGAGAACCCGTTCTACATGGCAGAGGACGCAGGATCGGCGGACCTGATCTCCGGCGGCCGACTGCAGCTCGGCGTGAGCCGGGGATCGCCCGAGCAGGTCATCGACGGGTTCCGGTACTTCGGATACGCGCCGGCCGAGGGTTCGGACAGCGGCGACATGGCCCGCGACCACACCCGCATCTTCCTGGACCTGTTGGAGGGCAACGGGTTCGCGGAGCCCAACCCGTCACCGATGTTCCCCAATCCGCCCGGCCTGCTGCGCCTCGAACCCCACTCGGAGGGTCTGCGCCAGCGGATCTGGTGGGGCGCCGGCACCAGGGCGACCGCCGAGTGGACGGCGCAGCAGGGCATGAACCTGATGAGCTCCACTCTGCTCAGCGAGGACACCGGCGTGCCGTTCCACGAGCTGCAGGCAGAACAGATCGAGCGCTTCCGCAAGACCTGGGCAGATTCCGGACACTCCTTCGAACCACGAGTGTCCGTCAGCCGCAGCATCTTCCCGATCGTCGACGACGTCGATCGCGCCTACTTCGGCCGTGAGGGCGGAAGCGGCGATCAGGTCGGCTACATCGACGGCGGCATCGCCCGATTCGGCAAGACCTATGCGGGGACACCCGACAAGCTCATCGCGGAGCTGGCGAAGGACGAAGCCGTCGCCGCGGCCGACACGCTGCTCCTGACCGTGCCCAACCAGCTCGGCGTCGAGTATTGCGCCCACCTGATCGAGTCGGTTCTGACCCACGTGGCACCGGAGCTGGGCTGGCGCTGAGCCGCGATCACACGTTGAAGCGGAACTCCACCACGTCGCCGTCGGCCATGACGTATTCCTTGCCCTCGATGCGGACCTTGCCGGCCGACTTGGCGGCGGCCATGGATCCGGCGGCGACGAGGTCGTCGTAGGACACGACCTCGGCCTTGATGAAGCCCTTCTCGAAGTCGGTGTGGATGACGCCGGCGGCCTGCGGTGCGGTGTCGCCCTGGTGAATCGTCCACGCGCGGGACTCCTTCGGGCCCGCGGTGAGGTATGTCTGCAGCCCGAGGGTGTGGAAGCCGGCGCGCGCCAGGGCGTGCAGGCCGGGCTCGGACTGGCCGATGCTCTCGAGCAGTTCCATCGCCGACTCGTCGTCGAGTTCGACGAGCTCGGACTCGATCTTCGCGTCGAGGAAGACGGCGTCGGCGGGAGCGACGGCAGCCTTCAACTCGGCAACCTTCGCGTCGTCGGTGAGGATCGACTCGTCGGCGTTGAAGACGTAGAGGAACGGCTTCGTCGTGAGCAGGTTCAGCTCGCGCAGCGACGAGGCGTCGAAGGTGTTCTTGACCGAGTACAGCGTCTTGCCGCTGTCCAGGATGGTCTGCGCTTCCTTGGCCGCAGCGACCATCGGAGCGCGATCCTTCTGCGTGCGGACTTCCTTCTCGAGGCGCGGGATGGCCTTTTCGAGGGTCTGCATGTCGGCGATGATCAGCTCGGTCTCGATGACCTCGATGTCGGCGGCGGGATCGACGCGGCCGTCGACGTGGACCACATCGTCGTCGGCGAACACCCGGACGACCTGGCAGATGGCGTCGGCCTCGCGGATGTTGGCCAGGAACTTGTTGCCCAGACCGGCGCCCTCGGAGGCGCCCTTCACGATGCCGGCGATGTCGACGAAGGTGACGGGCGCGGGGAGGATCTTCTCGGAGCCGAAGATCTTGGCCAACTCGTTCAGGCGCGGATCCGGCAACGCGACGACGCCCTCGTTGGGCTCGATGGTGGCGAACGGGTAGTTCGCCGCCAGCACGTCGTTGTTGGTCAGCGCATTGAACAGGGTCGACTTACCGACGTTGGGCAGTCCGACGATTCCGAGGGTGAGGCTCACAGGAAGAAGAGTCTACGTGCCGCCCCCGACCGTCTCGTCGGCCCTGCCCTCGCCGTCAGTACGAGTAGTCGACGCTGCTGCTCGTCGACACCGCGAAAGCGATGAGCACGACATAGAAGAGGATGAACAGCACGAACAACCCGATCGCGATGTACAGCGCGTACTTTCCCAGCTGCTTCGTGCGTTCCGACGCGTAGTGGGCGCCCTGGTAGTCACCGAGAGACCAGCGAGGGAACACCGAACTCGAATGGTTGAACGCCGAGAATGCCAGCGGCCAGAAGAAGATCAGCGCGGCAGCGGCCCAGCCGGCGTTGGTGGGCGGCAGAGGCGGCGGCCCGTACTGCGGCTGCTGGGGCTGCTGCTGGGGATACGCCGGCGCACCGAAACTGCCGGTGTCCTGCTGTCCGGTGGTCGGCCCCTTGCTCAGGTCGGGCTCGTAGGACGGGTACTGGCCCGGGAAGTTCTGCGGTTGGTCTGACACACGAGCATCGTAGGCAACCTTCGGCTCCCGAGGGCTTCTCGTTGTCAGGTCGTGACGTTCGGCGACGGGTCGTGACCGCTCGTCGCAACGATCCGTACTCGCCGCGGTGACAACCGCACGAAATGTCGGTCGGTCTGCTTACAGTGACTGCGATCACACGATGATCGCCACATCTCCCTCGCATGCCAGGAGCCCTGCAGATGACTGCCGTGTCCGACAAGGGAAGCTCGCACGTCGAGTTTCTGAAGACCGACGACGACCTCCCACCCGTGGGCGTCGTCGACCGCTCCCCCATGACCGTGCCGAAGCGCGTGATCTTCGTGATCATCGGACTGCTCGGCGCGATCGCGTGGACGGTCATCGCGATCATCCGCGGCGAGCAGGTCAACGCCGTGTGGTTCGTCGTGGCGGCGGTCTGCACGTACATCTTCGCGTTCCGGTTCTACGCACGCCTCATCGAGAACCGCATCGTCCACCCGCGGGACGATCGGGCCACTCCCGCCGAGATCCTGGAGAACGGCAAGGACTACATGCCGACGGACCGTCGGGTGCTGTTCGGCCACCACTTCGCCGCCATCGCCGGCGCCGGTCCGCTCGTCGGACCCGTGCTCGCCGCGCAGATGGGCTACCTGCCCGGCACGATGTGGATCATCATCGGCGTCGTCTTCGCCGGCGCGGTGCAGGACTTCCTGGTGCTCTGGATCTCGACTCGCCGTCGCGGCCGCAGCCTCGGTCAGATGGCCCGCGAGGAGCTGGGCGTGGTCGGTGGTATCGCCGCCCTCATCGGCGTCTTCGTCATCATGATCATCATCATCGCGGTACTCGCACTCGTCGTCGTGAACGCACTCGCCGAGAGCCCGTGGGGCGTGTTCTCGATCGCGCTCACCATTCCCATCGCACTGTTCATGGGCGTCTACCTGCGATACCTGCGCCCCGGCAAGGTGTCCGAGGTCTCGCTCATCGGCGTCGTCCTGCTGCTGCTCGCTATCATCTCGGGCGGCTGGGTCGCCGAGACGGAATGGGGCGCCGACTGGTTCACGCTGTCGAAGGTCACCGTCGCCTGGCTGCTGATCGCCTACGGTCTGGCCGCCTCGATCCTCCCCGTGTGGTTGCTGCTGGCCCCGCGCGACTACCTGTCGACGTTCATGAAGATCGGCACCATCGTGCTGCTGGCCGTCGGCATCCTCATCGCCCGTCCGGTCCTGCAGATGCCCGACGTCACGTCGTTCGCGAGTGAGGGCAACGGACCCGCCTTCTCCGGATCACTGTTCCCGTTCCTGTTCATCACCATCGCGTGCGGTGCGCTGTCCGGTTTCCACGCGCTGATCTCCTCGGGCACCACGCCGAAGCTTCTCGAGAAGGAGAAGCAGATGCGCATGATCGGGTACGGCGGCATGCTCACCGAATCCTTCGTCGCCATCATGGCTCTGGTCACCGCCTGCATCCTCGACCAGCACATCTACTTCGCTCTGAACGCGCCTACCGCACTCACCGGCGGCACCCCCGAGACAGCGGCGACCTACGTCAACGGACTCGGACTCTCCGGCGGAGACGTCAGCGCGGCCGAGTTGTCGCAGGCTGCCACGGACGTCGGCGAGGAATCGATCATCTCCCGCACCGGCGGTGCCCCCACTCTGGCGTTCGGCATGTCGGAGGTGCTGCACCAGGTCTTCGGCGGTGAGAGCCTCAAGTCGTTCTGGTACCACTTCGCCATCATGTTCGAGGCGCTGTTCATCCTCACCACGGTCGATGCCGGTACCCGCGTCGCGCGCTTCATGCTGTCCGACTCGCTGGGAAACCTCGGCGGCGGCGCGAAGAAGTTCCGCGACCCGTCGTGGCGCGTCGGTGCCTGGATCTGCTCGGTCATCGTCGTCGCCGCGTGGGGCGCCATCCTGCTCATGGGTGTGACCGATCCGCTGGGCGGCATCAACACGCTCTTCCCGCTCTTCGGCATCGCGAACCAGTTGCTAGCTGCCATCGCGCTGACAGTCGTCCTGACCGTCGTCGTCAAGAAGGGTCTGCTGAAGTGGGCGTGGATTCCCGCCCTGCCGTTGGTATTCGACCTCGTCGTCACCATGACGGCGTCGTACCAGAAGATCTTCTCCGACGTTCCGGCCATCGGCTACTGGGCTCAGCACAGCGACTTCACGGAAGCGAAGGCGCAGGGCCTCACCGAGTTCCGCTCGGCGGCGACTCCGGAGGCCATCGACGCCGTCATCCGCAACACGTTCATCCAGGGGACGCTGTCCATCGTCTTCGCGGTGCTCGTCCTCATCGTCGCACTGGCCGGATTCGCCGTCTGCATCAAGGCGATCCGAGCCGGCGGGCTGCCCAGCAGCGAGGAGGAGGACGTGCCGTCGAAGCTGTTCGCGCCCAGTGGTTTCCTCCCCACCGAGGCGGAGAAGTCGGTGCAGGCGGAGTGGGACGTCCTCATCGCGGACGGCACGGTCCGTCGGCCGGGAACGGGCCACTGACATGAACGCCGTCCTGAAGTCCGTTCGCGCCGCGACGTGGTGGATCACCTCCGTCATGGGCGATCACGACTACGAGCGTTTCGTCGAGCATCAGAACCGGGTCCATCCCGGACAGCCGGTGCCCACCGAGCGCGAGTACTGGAAGGCACGCCACGCGGAGGCGGACGCCAATCCCGGTGCGCGGTGTTGCTGACACCATGACGGGGTGACATCACCGCGTTGGTCCGCCGAGACGACCCGACTGCCGCTCCCTGCGCCCTACGACGTGGCGTGGATGCGGTGGTTCCTGGCGGGCCACGCGGTGCCGGGTATGGAGACCTTCGTCGACGGCGTCTACCGGCGATCGTTACGACTCGACCACGGGCCGGCGGTGGTGTCCTGCCGCTTCGAGGACACCGCCGTGGAAGTGCACACCCGAGCGTCGGACTCACGCGACATCCCGACCGCGCTCGACAAGGTACGACGTGTGTTGGCCCTCGATGTCGACGCGACAGCAGTCGACGCGGTGCTCGCAGCGGATCCCGCGCTGCGCCCGTCCGTCGAGGATGCGCCGGGTATCCGTGTGCCGGGCGCCTTCGATGCGTCGGAGGTGCTGCTCCGCACCATGATCGGTCAGCAGATATCCCTGGGTGCCGCCGCGACACACACCGCCCGGCTCGTCGCCGCACTCGGTGACCCGGTGGGTGACGACGACGGGCAGGACGACCACGGCATCACCCGACTGTTTCCCACCCCCGCAGCGATCGCCGCGCGCGGGGCCGACATCCTCACCGGTCCCCGGCGACGAGTGACCTCGATCGCCGCGGCCGCCGGCGAACTGTCGTCCGGCACCTTGGACATCGCCCACGGCAACGTCGGCGCAGATCAGGAACGCGCCCTGCTCGCGCTTCCCGGAGTCGGACCGTGGACCGCGCGCTACGTGTCGATGCGGCTCCTCGGGGACGCCGACGTCCTGCTCGACACGGACCTCGTCGTCCGGCAGGGGGCTGCGCTCCTCGACATCGATCTGTCGGACACCGCACGATGGGCTCCGTGGCGTTCCTACGCCTCCATGCACCTGTGGCGCACAGCATTGCTCGCGCGCGGACTGACCATCGGGTAGCCGGGGCCCTCGCTCGGCTTGACGACGCACCGTCCCGGGTACAGTCACAGCGCGTGACGGCTCTTTCGGTCGCGTAACCACCATGACGAGAGGACTCACGTGAGCGAGAACGCGTCCACCTCGGCAACCGGGCGAGACAGAAGCGCACTGTTCGGATCAGGCGGGATGTGGCTGGCCAAATGGTCGGTCGTGATCGTGGTCCTGGCCGGGGCGTTGTGGATCGGCGGCTGGGTGGTCGGTCAGCTGTGGGTCATCGTGCTCCCGGTGCTGCTCGCCCTGGTGGTCGCCACCGTCCTGTGGCCGCCCACGCGGCTCCTGCGACACGTGGGCTTCCCCCCGGCGCTCGCGGCGACGACGTCGCTGCTGGGGTTCCTCGCGGTTCTCGCGGGCGTCATCGCCTTCATCGTTCCGTCCGTGGCCAGTCAGGCGCCCGAATTGGCGGACAGCGCCACGCTAGGCGTCGCCCAGGTGCAGGACTGGCTCGAGGGTCCGCCGGTCAATCTGGACGATCAGCAGATCGACAACGCGGTGCAAGCCATCGGAACCCGACTGCAGGAGAGCGGGACCGCGATCGCGTCGGGTGTGTTCGCCGGAGTCGCCACAGCCGGGTCCATCCTCGTCACCCTCGGCCTCGTCCTGGTTCTGAGTTTCTTCTTCATCAAGGACGGACCGCGGTTCCTCCCCTGGCTGCACGGACTGGCCGGCCGCAAGGCGGGCGGTCACATCGCCGAGGTCCTCAGCCGCGTCTGGGACACCCTGGGCGGTTTCATCCGTACCCAGGCGATCGTGAGCGCCATCGACGCCGTCTTCATCGGCATCGGCCTGCTGATCCTGGGTGTGCCGCTGGCGCCGGTCTTGATGACACTGACGTTCATCGGTGGCTTCATCCCGATCATCGGCGCGTTCGTCGCCGGCGCGCTGGCCGTCCTCGTCGCACTGGTCGCCAACGGACTGACGACTGCGATCATCGTCCTGGTCATCATCCTCGCGGTGCAGCAGATCGAAGGCAATGTGCTGCAACCGATCCTGCAGAGCAAGTCGATGAATCTGCACGCCGCCGTGGTGCTGCTGGCCGTCACGGCCGGTGGGTCGATCTTCGGCATCATCGGGGCGTTCCTCGCCGTACCGGTCGCCGCCGCTACCGCCGTGCTGCTGCGCTACATCAACGAGCAGATCGAGCTGCGGTCGGACGAGGATCCCGGCGCCAACGACATCGCGAAACTCGTGCACGACGACCTGGACGCCGACAAGGGCGACCCTCCCGTCGTGGTGCACGACGAGACGACCCGGTACGCCCCGGACCCGACACCTCACGACGACGACAAGGCCGAACCGACGAAGGACTGACCGTCACACCGCGGCGTGCACCCGCACCGATGATCCGTGACGTTCGCGGATGACCTCGAGGCGAGAGGGCACCCGGTCGCGGATCTCGTCGACGTGGCTGACGATGCCCACCGTGCGACCCCCGGACCTCAGCTCGTCGAGCACTCCCATCACCGCGTCCAGCGACCCCGCGTCGAGGCTGCCGAATCCCTCGTCGATGAACATCGTGTCGAGGGTGACTCCGCCCGCCTCGGCGGCGACGACATCCGCGAGACCGAGCGCCAACGACAGTGACGCGCAGAACGCTTCACCCCCGGACAGCGTGCCCGCCGACCGCACGACGCCGGTGTAGTCGTCGCGAACGTCCAGCCCGAGTCCGCCCCGCGTACCGCGCGGACCCACCTCGTCGGAATGCACGAACTCGTATCGGCCTTCCGACATCCGCCGGAACCTCACCGACGCCGCCGTGGCGACGTCCTCGAGTCGAGCGGCCAGGACGTAGGACCGCAACGACATCTTCCGCGAGTTCTGGCCTCGCCCGGCGACCACGTCGGCCAGGTTCTCCAGTTCGCGATGCTCGAGTCGCAACGGTCCGAGCACGTCGGAGGCCGCCCACAGCTCGGTGACCAGGCCTTGCAGCGTGCGGCGCCGTCCTTCCGCGTCACTGTCGGCCGCGACGGCCGCATCGACACGTGCACGCGACTCCTCCTCGGCGCGGTCGACGGGTGCCACATCGACGGGATCCCCCGACATCGCCTCGACCACGACGGGTTCGAGCAGAACGGCGGCCTGAGCCGACCTCTCCCGGTCGGCCTCCTGCAACGCCTTCTCGAGAGCAGTGCACCGCGCTGCGTCACGTACCGCGGCCAGCGCCTCGGCGGCGCTTCCGAAACCTTGCCGTTCCGCCACGATCGCGACGTCCGCGTCCGCGGAGGAGGCGCTGCGGTGCGCGGCGTCCGCGTCTCGACGAGCATCTCGGAGCGTCTTCGTCGCGGCGATCGCGGCGTCGACGGCCGTGCGTCGTGCGACCGCGCTGCCGGACTCGCCCACCGCCGATGCGATGCGCGCCGTCGTCTCCGCTATCCGGCGGTCGAGCGAGGCGATCCGCTCCCCCGCCGCGGCCAGTTCTGCCGACGCCGTTCCGATGCGCGCATGGAGCGCGTGCAATTCCGCGTCGAGGGCGTCACGCGCGGCATCGAGGCGCGCGAGACGACCCGCCGATCGACGCGCTGATTCCACGGCCGTCGTCGCCTCGTCCAGATCCGCCGTCAACTCCGCCGCGGACCTGTCGGCACACCGTGCCGCCACCTCGTCCTTCTCCCGCCGCAGCCGGTGCACGACGGTCTCGGCCAAGACCCTGTGCGCCTCGACCTCGTCGGCCCGTCGGAGCGCACGGTCCTCGTCGGTCTTGCTGACCTGGTCCGGACCGCTGCTGGTGGGCGCCGGGTGCTCTGTCGCCCCGCACACCCCGCACGGCTGTCCGTCCACCAACTCACCGGCCAACTCGGCGGCGATGCCGTCGAGACGACGCTCGCGAAGGGCGAGCCAGGCAGTTCTGAGCTCCGCGTGGCTCTCGCGCAGGCGGTCGAACTCGGTGACCGCAGCCGCGAGACGCTCCGTGCAGCGCACGAGTTCGACATGAGCGGTCGCCGCGTCGACAGCGCTCCGATGACGAGCCTCGAGGCTCTCCAGCGACGCGGCGGCGGCGACGCTGTCCCGATGCTCGGCGTCGAGGGTCAGGCGCTCCGCCGGTACGGCGGCCACGCGAGCACGAAGGCGTTCCAGCTCGTCCGTGAGGGTATCGACGAGCGCCACGGCTCGGCCTCGATCACGCTGCGCTGCAGCACGATCAGCCTCGTCCGCCGCGACACTGTCGAGTACCGCGCACTCGCCGCTCCACCGGTGGACCGCGGCGTCGAGCGTCTCCGAGTCCGTCGGCGCCGGGGGCCAGGACAACACCTGGAGCAACGATGCGGCGTCGGTGCGAGAGGCAGCGCTTTCCGCTCGCGTGAGAGCGGTGGCCGCGAGATCGGCACGGCGACGCTCTCGCTCCGCCGTTTCCGCGTGCCGGCGCACGTCGTCGGCGCGCCGAGCGTGGTCGAGTTCAGTCGCCATCGCCGCTCGCTCGGCCGCCGAGGCGTCGAGGGCCGCCAGCCGAGCCTGCGCGGTAACCCCACGATCCCGTGCGTCCCGACGGCGATGCGCATCCCTCGCTGCCAGGCGACGTACCTCGTGATCGGCACGGGCTTCCCGTAACTCCTCCGACCGTGTCGACGCGTCCTTCCGGGCGACGTCGAGCAGGTCCGTCGCCCACTCGACGACGTCGGTACCGACGAACAACGGCTCCCCCGCCGCACTCGCAATCTGCGCAGCGATCCTGTCCAACGACGCGGACTTGCCCGCCAGACGTTCGGCACTCTCGCGTCGTCGCTCCTGGAACCAGGTCTCGATGTCTCGGAAGCGGTCGGTGTCGAACAACTGCTCGAGCAGCGCCCCTCGGTCCTCGTTCTTCGCGCGCAGGAACCGCGCGAAGTCGCCCTGCGGCAACAGGACGACCTGGAAGAACTGATCCACGCGCATGCCGAGGAGGCGCTCCACTTCCAGGGCGATCTCGTCGATTCGCGACAGATTCTCGCTGCGGCCGTCGTGCCACGTCAGCGTCGCCTTCGCGTTCTGCTTCGTCGTCCCGACTCCGCGGAGCTTGGGGCGCAGGTACTCCGGGTGCCGGACAAGGGTGAGCCTGCGGCCCCCGAGGGTGGCCTCGAGCTCCACGCGCGGGGCTACCCCGGGTGCAGCGTGGTCGGACAGCAACCTCTTGTTCTCGCGTCGGGAACCGGGAAGCACGCCGTAGAGCGCGAACGCGACGGCATCGAGAACGGACGTCTTCCCCGCACCCGTGGGACCGTGCAGCAGGAACAATCCGTCGGCGCCGAGCTGGTCGAAGTCCACCTCCACGGTGCCGCCGAACGGACCGAATGCGGTGACGGACAACGAGTGCAGTCTCATGCCGATCTCATCCACTCGACGTCCGGCGCCGCGGTCGACGAATCATCCTGCGCAGAGACCGATTCGACGGCACTGCCGAGGAGCACCGCTTCGGTCGGCGTCGGCTCGCTGCGCACATCGGACAGGAAGCTGGTCAGGACGGCACTGTCCGTACGCCCCACCACCTTGTCCCGGTACCGGCCGGAATCGACTCCCGGGGGCCGCTTCCATTCCAGGTGTACCGCATGGGGGAATCGGCCCTGGAGGCGACGCATCGCGTCCACGGGGCGCACCGCATCGGTCAGCACCGCCGAGATGTACTGGCCCACGTACGATTCGAACTCCTCCGATTCGCACAGCTCGTCGAGGGTGCCCTCGAGGACGGCGAGGCCGCGGACGATCGGAAGCTCCATCCGCGTGACGACGCGGTGTCCCTGCCCGTCGATGTCGATCATCCACGCGGCCTTGCGATGTGAGCGCTCCCCGAACGAGTAGGGCAGCGGAGACCCCGAGTACCGGATGTGGTCGTCGATGGTCTGCGGGGAATGCAGGTGGCCCAGCGCCACGTAGTCGACTCCGGAGAAGGTGGACGCCGGCACCGTCTCGACGCCGCCGACGGAGATCGACCTCTCGGAACCCGTACCCTCGCCGCCGATCACGAAGGCATGGGCGAGCACGACCGACCGAGTTCCCGCGTCACGCGTGGCGAGGTCCGCATCGATGCGACCCATGGCCGCCGCGAGAACCGCGGCGTGCGAACGCGCGTCGGGAACTCCGAGCTGGGTCCGCGTGGCATCCGGTTCCAGGTAGGGAATTCCGTAGAACGCGACCTCTCCGTGCTCGTCGGAGAGCACGACGGGCCGATCGACGGCATCGACGGTGGTGAACAGATGCAGTCCACCGGCCGCGGCGAACGCGGAGCCCGCCCCGAGGCGCGCAGGGGAATCGTGGTTGCCCGACGTCGCGACGATAACGGCGCCCGCGTCACGGATTGCCTCGAACGCCCTGTTGCACAACCGAACGGCGTCGGCGCTGGGAACGGCACGGTCGTAGATGTCTCCGGGAATCACGACGACGTCCACCTGATTCTCCGCGACGATGGAGGCGACGGCCTCGAGCGCACGCCGCTGATCGGCCAGCAGGTCGACACCGTGGAAGGTGCGCCCGATGTGCCAGTCCGAGGTGTGCAGGATTCTCATGTCGCCGACGCTAACGGAGGCCTACGACAAAGTTGCTCGGCGCGAAGGTGTGTCGGTGCCTCGGTTCATAGTGAGCCCCATGACCGCCATCACTGCCGTGACAGTCCTCGTCACCCTTCTCCTCGGCATCGCGCTGGGCTGGTGGCTACGCGCCGCCCGGGGCGAGGTGGAGCTCGCCCGCGCCGGTGAGCGCCTCGCCGTCTCCGCGGACAACGAGGAGACGTTGCGGCGTTCCCTGTCGCTGCTGAACGAGGACTCGGCGCGTCGGCACTCGGGCGCCATCGGCCAGCAGGTCTCGCATCTGGTGGAACCTCTCCGCGATGCGGTCGACTCGCTGGAGGAGCACGTGAGGGTCGTCGAGCGCGATCGGGTGCATGCCTATGCCGGTCTGTCCGAGCAGGTGGCCGGCATGCACCGCGCCTCGCGGCAGTTGGCGTCGCAGACCGATCAGCTGGTCACCGCACTGCGTGCGCCGCAGATCCGCGGTCGATGGGGTGAGATCCAGCTCGAACGGGTGGTCGAGTTGGCAGGAATGACACGACACTGCGACTTCGACACGCAGGTGTCCGCCGACGGTGTCCGTCCCGACCTCGTCGTCAGGCTGGCCGGCGGCAAGAGCATCGTGGTCGACGCGAAGGTGCCGCTCGTGGCGTTCCTCGACGCCAGCGCGGAACAGGACCCGGAGACCATCGATCGACACCTCGAGCGTCATGCGAAGCACCTGCGGACCCACGTCGATCAGTTGGCCGACAAGAGGTACTGGCGGTCCTTCGACCCGTCTCCCGAGTTCGTCGTCCTTTTCGTCCCCGGCGATCCGTTCCTCGATGCCGCGCTCACCCGCGACCGCGGGCTTCTCGAGCACGCGTTCTCCCGCAATGTGGTCCTGGCCACGCCGACCACGTTGATCGCCCTGCTGCGCACCGTCGCCTTCACGTGGAAACAGGATGCCCTCGCGGAGGACGCGGCGCGGGTGCGCGTGCTGGGACGCGAACTCTACGAACGACTGGGAACGGTCGGAGCGCACGTCGATCGCCTCGGTTCCCAGTTGGGAAAGGCCGTCGACTCGTTCAATGCGGCGGCCGGTTCCCTGGACACCCGCGTGTTCGTGACCGCGCGCAAACTGCACGAGATGTCGCTGTTCGAGGGGGAACCACCGCACGTCACCCCGGTCGATCAGCGTCCGCGCACCATGTCCACGACCGCGACGGGGATCACTCCGTAGTGGTGTCGCGGGCATGCCGACGACGCAACGGCGTGAATCAACGCTAATCTCGCAGTGTGTCCACTAGTCAACGCGCACGATCGGGAGTGCCTCTCGACCAACGCTCCGCGTTGCCCTCGGTACCCGGCATCCCCGCATGGGGCGCCGTCGCGGTCGCGGTAGGAGCAGTTGTCCTCGGCTTCCTCGTCGACGCCATGCGCGTCGGCGAACTCTCGTCCACCTTCGCTGTGCTCTACGTTCTCGGGTCGCTCATCGCCGTCGTCGTGGTCCGCCATCGCGGCCTGTTCACGGCCATGGTGCAACCGCCGATCATCATGTTCCTCGGCGTACCCCTCGCGTACCAGCTCACCACCGAGGATGCGGGAACGTCCATCAAGGACGTCGTACTGAACGTGGCGGTCCCGTTGGTGGACCGTTTCCCGCTGATGCTGCTGACCACACTGCTGGTGCTGGGAGTCGGCGGGGCGCGACTCGCACTCGATCGTCGGCCGAGCCCCATCTCGAAGCCCGCACCGCGGTCCCGCCCGGCAGCGGCCAAGTCCGCGGCCAAGGCTCGGCCCACGACCGATCAGCGCGCAGCAACGCCGCGCAACGAGAGCCCGCGCACCCGATCCGGCGAACGGCGTAGGGCTCGCCCGGAGGTCAGGGACACCGCGAGCGAACCCCGTCACGATCGCACTCGGCGCGAACGGCCCCAGGCTCCCCGTGAAGATCCCGGGTACACCCGGCCGACCGGCTACGAACCGCGACGCACGGGTGCGGAGAATCTGTCTCCGTACCCCGCGCCGCAGGTGCGGTACCGCGACCGGGACTGAGTTCTAGACCCGGCTGCTGGACCGCAGCTCGCGGGGCAGCGAGAAGACCAACGTCTCGTTGGCGGTGGTCACCGACTTCACGTCCGTGTACTCGTGCTTCTCCAGCAGGTCCAGCACACCGCGTACCAGCACCTCGGGAACCGACGCGCCGGACGTGATGCCGACGGTGCGGACACCGTCGAGCCACGACAGGTCGACGTCCTTCGCGTAGTCGACCAGGTAGCTCGCGCGCGCGCCGGCAGCCAGGGCGACCTCGACGAGGCGGACCGAGTTCGAGGAGTTGGTGGAACCCACGACGATCACCAGGTCGCACTCGGGCGCCATAGCCTTCACCGCCACCTGCCGGTTCTGGGTGGCGTAGCAGATGTCATCGCTGGGCGGATCCTGCAGGTTGGGGAACTTCTCCCGGAGTCGCGCGACGGTGGTCATGGTCTCGTCGACGCTGAGCGTGGTCTGGGAGAGCCAGATGACCTTGTTCTCGTCGCGCACGGTGACGGCGTCCACGGAGTCCGGACCGTCGACTACCTGCACGTGCTGGGGTGCCTCACCTGCAGTGCCCTCGACCTCCTCGTGCCCCTCGTGGCCGATGAGGAGGATGTCGAAGTCGTCGCGGGCGAACCGCTTCGCTTCCTGGTGCACCTTGGTCACCAGCGGGCACGTCGCGTCGATGGTGCGCAAGTTCTTGGCGGCAGCGGATTCGTGGACCGCGGGTGAGACACCGTGCGCGGAGAATACGAGAAGGGCGCCGTCCGGCACCTCGTCGGTCTCGTCGACGAAGATCACTCCCTGGTCGGACAGCGTGTCGACGACGTGGCGGTTGTGCACGATCTCCTTGCGCACGTAGATCGGCGCACCGTGCTTCTCCAGTGCCTTCTCCACGGTCTCGACGGCGCGGTCCACGCCTGCGCAGTAGCCGCGCGGCTCGGCGAGCAGGACCCGCTTGGGGCCGTCGTACGCCTTCCCGGGAACGGTCGGACGCGCGATTCCCAGGTCGAGGGGGATCGCCGAGGACGCGGTGGCAGAGGACGAGGGAACAGCCGAAGACATATCACGAGGATACGTGGTGCGGAGTCGCCGGCGCTTCCCGCGCACGTCGACTGGGAAAAAGCCGCGCCGTGGGGCACTCTGGGACCATGATTCGTCCTCCGTTCGCAGCCCGCGTCGCGCTCGGGATCGCCGTGACCGTCGTCGAAGAAGCGCGACGTCTGCCCACCACGGCCATCTCCCTGCCCATGACGGCGGTCAGCGAAGTCCTGCAGACCGCGATGCGGCTCCAGCAGACGGTGACCGAGCTGGCAATCAAGGGCGACCAGGTGTTCTCGCTGATCGGAGCTCGCCCGGAGGAGACGGCGTCCTGGGCGACGTTCGACGAGGACGACGACGGGCTTCCCGGCCGCTACACCGACGTGCCGCTGAGGTCCGAACCGCTCTCGACCGAACCGGAGCCGGTCGGAGACATGACGGGCGAGATCGACGTGCCCGACCCCGGTGCCCCCGCGGGACGCTTCGCGCTGTACTCGACTCCCCCGTCCGAGATCGAGTCCGTCGACGCCGGGCCGGGTCCCGTGCTGGCCACAGCTCCGACGAAGGCGCCCGAGATCGTGGAATACCTCGACTACGACGCGCTGACGCTGGCGCAGCTGCGTGCCCGGCTGCGGACGTTGTCCGTGGAGGATCTGTCGTCGCTCCTCGACTACGAGGTCTCCTCGGCCGACCGCGCTCCGTACCGCACGATGCTCGAGAATCGCATCACCACCGCCCGCGCCAAGTGACCTCTTCCCCGTCCGCCGCCCCCTCGAGTACGGCCGAGAACCCCCTACCGGTTCGCACGGTGGCCACGAAGGTCGCCGGATGGATCGACCGGCTGGGAAGCGTGTGGGTCGAGGGCCAGATCACGCAGATCTCGGTGCGCCAAGGGACTCGAACTGCGTTCCTGACTCTGCGGGATCCGTCGGCGGACATGTCGCTGTCGGTCACCTGTTCGCCGATGCTGATCCAGAATTCCCCCGTGCAGCTGGTCGAGGGCGCGCGCGTGATCATGTACGGCAAGCTGTCGTTCTTCACCGGTCGCGGGACATTGTCGTTGCGCGCCACGGAGATTCGCGCAGTCGGCGTCGGTGAACTGCTTGCACGCATCGAACGGCTCCGAGCCCTCCTCGCCGCCGAAGGCCTCTTCGATCCGCGTCTGAAGCGCCCCCTCCCCTTCCTGCCCCGGACCGTCGGCCTCATCACCGCACGGGCGAGCGCAGCCGAACGCGACGTGCTGAGCGTGGCGCAGCGCCGATGGCCCGCCGTGACGTTCGAGGTTCGCAACACGCCTGTGCAGGGGCCGTCCGCGGTGCCCGGCATCGTGCGAGCGCTGGCCGAACTGGACAAGGACCCCGCGGTCGACGTCATCGTGCTCGCCCGCGGCGGCGGCAGCGTCGAGGACCTCCTGCCGTTCTCCGACGAGGCTCTGTGTCGGGCCATCTCCGTGGCGACCACACCCGTGGTGAGCGCCGTGGGACACGAGCCGGACAGACCCCTCAGCGACTACGTCGCCGATCTGCGCGCCGCGACTCCCACCGACGCCGCCAAGCTGGTGGTTCCCGACGCCGTCGCGGAACTGGAGCTGATCGGCGAACTGCGGAGTCGCAGCGCCGCCGCGCTACGGAGTTGGGTGCAACGCGAGACGCGGGCACTCGACGAGATGCGGCAACGTCCCGTCCTCGCCGATCCCCTGTCCGCGATCGACCGTAGGCACGCGGAGATCTCCGAGATGCGCCGCGTCGTCCGCCGGGACGTCGATCGGGCGGTGGCCGGGGAGAGCACGGCCGTCGGACACATGCGGGCCCGGCTGACGACGCTCGGACCGGCCGCGACGTTGGCTCGCGGGTACTCGGTCGTGCAGCGGGTCGTCGCCGGATCGGATCCCGAGGTGGTGCGGTCCGTCGAGGAGGTGGCGCCGGGCACTCAACTGCGCATCCGTGTCGCGGACGGCGCCGTCACCGCCGTCGCCATGGGTCGCAGCGGCTCCACCTGACGAGTCTGTCGGAGCAGTCGGGAACAATGGGCTCCATGAGCGAGACGACGCCGGTTACCGACCTGGGATACGAAGACGCGCGGGACGAACTGGTCGACGTGGTCAAGTTGCTCGAGCAGGGCGGCCTCGACCTCGACGCGTCCTTGGCGCTGTGGGAGCGCGGCGAGGCGCTCGCGACCCGCTGCGAGGAGCACCTGGCCGGCGCGCGCACCCGCATCGAGAAGGCGCTGGCGCGCGACGAGGACTGACCGCGCTCAGCGGGGAGCGAGAACCTTTGCCGACGCGACAGCTGTGGCCAGCGCGACGAACTCGTCCTGCGATCCCGATCCGGTCACCAGCACGCGCGCATCGCCCAGATCCGCGACCCAGTACGGCTCGGTCGCGTCGTTTCCGTACACGACCCAGTTGACGTTCGCGATGGTCTCGGCGCCGCCGGCGGACACCTGCGAGCTGTCGGCCTTGAAACGCACCAACTCGTCCTCCGTGGCGTCGCTCTGAGTGAGCGAAAGGTAGCTGCCCGCGCCGGTGACGTACCCGACGGTGCTGGCGTCGGACCCCGACCCGGTGACGGGGGGCCTGCTCGCGGAGTTCGGAATCCACTCCGCGGGTACCTGCGGTTGACGGATGGGGAACGGCAACGCGTTCGCGTCGGCTTGCAGGGATGCACCGACGTCGATGCGAGGAACCTCACCCGCTTCCGGGCCGCCGACACGCAGCGAACACTGTCCGGCGATGGCCGCGATCACCAGGCACGCGAGAAGCAGCGGGATCAGGGACCAAGCCATGTCCTTGTTGTTCTGCAGAATCCTGGGTTTCTTGTCGGCCACGACTCCAGTATCGCACCGTGCGCGGCGGTGCCCGCCATCCCTGCAGTTCGGCGGCTCACCCGAGAGTCCGCAGCCATGCCGCTAGTGCGACAATCACGACGAGTCTTTTCGCCCGAGTCGATGTTCATCCGGTGCGGACGACGCCCCGACACGGGCTGCGGACCGCGCCACGCGCCAGGAGGCAGCAGTCACATGACGGCCAGCACAGACAGTCCCACGCACATGGCGCCAGATCGCAACCTGGCTCTCGAGCTCGTCCGCGTCACCGAGGCCGGGGCGCTCGCGTCCGGTCGCTGGGTGGGTCGCGGCGACAAGGAAGGCGGCGACGGCGCTGCGGTCGACGCGATGCGTCAGCTGGTCAGCTCGGTCTCCATGCGCGGAGTCGTCGTCATCGGTGAGGGCGAGAAGGACGAAGCGCCCATGCTCTACAACGGCGAGCAGGTGGGCAACGGCAACGGTCCGGAGGTCGACTTCGCCGTCGATCCCGTGGACGGCACCACGCTGATGGCCAAGGGCATGCCCAATGCCATCTCCGTTCTGGCAGTGGCCGAGCGCGGCGCCATGTTCGACCCGTCCGCCGTGTTCTACATGGAGAAGATCGCCGTCGGCCCCGACTACGCCGACGCCATCGACATCACCGCTCCCGTGGCCGAGAACATCGCGCGCATCGCCAAGATCAAGAAGGGGTCGTCCTCGGACGTCACCGTGTGTGTGCTCGATCGGCCCCGCCACCTCGAGCTGATGCAGCAGATCCGCGACACGGGTGCACGCATCCGCCTCATCTCCGACGGTGACGTCGCCGGCGCCATCGCGGCCGCTCGTCCCGATTCGGGCACCGACATCCTGATCGGTACCGGTGGCACCCCCGAGGGCATCATCGCCGCGGCAGCCATGCGCTGCATGGGTGGAGCACTTCAGGGCCGCCTCGCCCCCACCGACGACGCGGAACGCCAGAAGGCCGTCGATGCCGGCCACGACCTCGATCGCATCCTCAACACCACCGACCTCGTGTCGGGCGAGAACGTCTTCTTCACCGCGACGGGCGTCACCGACGGCGACCTGCTGCGCGGAGTCCGCTACTCCGGCGGCGGCGCGTACACGCAGTCCATCGTCATGCGCTCCAAGTCCGGCACCGTGCGCATGATCGACGCGTACCACCAGCTGAACAAGTTGCGGGAGTATTCCTCCGTGGACTTCGACGGCGACACCTCCGGCGCCGTCCCGTCCTTCTGACGCGCGCACTCCCGAATTTCCCACCACCGACTCGAGGCACGAGGTACATGACAGACAACGATCAGCAGTTCCGCATCGAGCATGACACCATGGGTGAGGTCCGCGTCCCGATCGACGCGCTCTGGCGTGCGCAGACCCAGCGCGCGGTGGAGAACTTCCCCATCTCGGGCCGCCCGCTCGAGCGCACCCAGATCCGTGCGATGGGCCTGCTCAAGGCAGCGTGCGCCCAGGTGAACAAGGACCTCGGGCTCCTCGACGCGGACAAGGCCGACGCCATCATCGCGGCGGCCGGCGAGATCGCCGACGGCAAGCACGACGACCAGTTCCCGATCGACGTGTTCCAGACCGGGTCGGGCACCAGCTCGAACATGAACGCCAACGAGGTCATCGCGAGCATCGCGAAGAACGCCGGCGTCGACGTACACCCCAACGACCACGTCAACATGTCGCAGTCGTCCAACGACACGTTCCCCACCGCGACGCACGTGGCCGCCACCGAAGCCGCCGTCACCAGCCTGATCCCCGCGCTGGAGTACCTGCACGCTGCACTCGCGGCCAAGGCCACCGAGTGGAAGACCGTCGTCAAGTCCGGTCGCACCCACCTCATGGACGCGGTACCCGTCACCCTCGGACAGGAGTTCGGCGGTTACGCGCGGCAGATCGAAGCCGGCATCGAGCGCGTCGAGGCCACCCTGCCCCGTCTCGGTGAGCTGCCCATCGGCGGCACCGCTGTCGGTACCGGTCTGAACGCACCCGACGGTTTCGGACCGAAGGTCGTGGCCGAGCTGGTCAAGTCGACCGGTGTCGATGCCCTGACACCCGCCAAGAACTCGTTCGAGGCACAGGCCGCACGTGACGGCCTGGTCGAGGCGTCCGGTTCACTGCGCACCATCGCCGTGTCGCTGACCAAGATCGCCAACGACATCCGCTGGATGGGATCGGGCCCGCTGACCGGTCTCGGCGAGATCAGTCTCCCCGACCTGCAGCCCGGCAGTTCGATCATGCCCGGCAAGGTCAACCCGGTGCTGCCGGAAGCCGCCACGCAGGTTGCCGCGCAGATCATCGGCAACGACGCCGCCATCGCCTGGGGCGGTGCAGCCGGTGCCTTCGAGCTCAACGTCTACATCCCGATGATGGCGCGCAACCTGCTCGAGTCGTACACGCTCCTCGCCAACGTCTCGCGTCTGTTCGTCGACAAGTGCGTCGACGGTCTGGTCGCCAACGAGGAGCACCTCAAGCAGTTGGCGGAGTCCTCGCCGTCCATCGTCACCCCGCTCAACAGTGCGATCGGGTACGAGGAGGCGGCAGCCGTCGCCAAGCAGGCACTCAAGGACAAGAAGACCATCCGCGAGGTCGTCCTCGAGCGTGGTCTGGTTCCCGAGAAGTTGTCCGAGGCCGAGCTGGACAAGCGGCTCGACGTTCTCGCCATGGCGAAGGTCCAGGACTGATCCGACTCCCCCGATTTCCCCCTACTGCGTGCGAAACGCACGTGGTAGGGGGTTCGGAGGGGGATCGTCTCGGCTCATGAGACGAACTGCAGTAGCAATAATCGGCGCCACCGCTGCGGTCGGCGCAGCACTGGCCGCACCGGCCCTCGCGTCGGCCGGGCCCGTTCCGGACGGTGTCTACATCGGCACGACACCGCAGGGCGCGCCCGTTCCGCTCTGGGACGGCAAGACCATCACCGGCGACACCACCGTGAACCGGTTGCTGGGCGTGAACGCGATTCCGGGTGACGTCTACCGCGCGCCGAGCATCGCGGGCGGGGGCGACGTGGTCCACGTCGACTACTCCCGGCTGTCCCCCGCCTTCGGCGCCGTGTTCCACGACGAAATGACGCAGGACGCGGTGAACCCGAACCGGTGGAACGGCACCGTGTACTTCGTCGGTGCCGGTCAGCCCATCGAGGTGGGGGCTTTCGCCATCACCCGGTGATCAGGATGCTGTGCTGAGCGCCGCGTTCAGCTCGGCGCGGGCAGCGAGTCCGTCCTCACCCAGGCCTTCGAGTCCGAAGACGTTCCATGCCTCGAGCAGAGGAGCGACGACCTGGTCGCGCTGCACCGTGCTGTCGTACAGCCCTGCCTCGGCGAGCAACTCCGTGCTGTTGCCACGGCCGGGAAGTTCGACGGACGGCAGTGCGAACGACGCGACGGTGTCGGCGATGGCTCGGATCGCGCCGTCGGCGTCGACGCGGATGGCGGCATTCACCAGGTCGACGAACAGCGTGGTCTGCAGGTCGTCGTCCTGGGCGATGCGATCGAAGATGCTCGCGAGCAGCGGATCCTGCGCCACCGACGCCGACATGCGATGGCGGACGGTCGCAGCACGCTCGTCCAGGGCGAACTTGGCCAGGATGTGCAGGACGTGCAGCGACGGTGCCGAGTATCCGGACGTCATGTGCTCGATGCGCACGCGCTCGAGTTCGACGGGGTCCACCGCACGCGTCGTCATCAGGTAGTTCCGCAGGACGATGGCGTGCCGGAACTCCTCGGCGGTCCAGCGTCCGAGGAGCTTCCACCACGTGTCGTTGCTGCGCAGCGCGAACGCGAGGTCGCGGTGGTACTCGGGCAGGTTGTCCGCGAGCAACACCCCGACGGTGGCGCCGAGCACGTCGACGTCGCCCAGGGTGACCTGGTCCGCGGACCAGTCCTCGCCGCCGAGGAACGCGAAGTTCCTGCCCGAGTCCCACGGCACGTACTCGTGAGGCTGCCAGTCCTGCGCGGCGTCGATGTGCTTCTGCAGCGCCTGCGCGGCGTCGACTTCGAGCTCACTCAACAGGTCCTGGTCACTCTTCGGCATCACAGCAGCATAACGGCACGTGACGGGGTCACCGAACGATCCGACCTGCTCGGGACCGATTCCAGTGATCGTCCCGACAGTCCCGCGCGGAATCAGGGACGCGTCACATGAGCTCCCCCGTCACTTACCTCGACTACCTACCCCGGACTCAGGCGGGCCCGAATTCCTCCAACATCTCCGTGACCAGTGCAGCGATGGGCGAACGCTCGGATCGTGTGAGCGTGATGTGGGCGAACAGGGGGTGGCCCTTGAGCTTCTCGATCACGGCGGCGACACCGTCGTGGCGACCCACCCGCAGGTTGTCGCGCTGCGCCACGTCGTGAGTCAGCACCACGCGAGAACCCGTACCCAGGCGGGAGAGCACCGTGAGCAGCACGTTCCGTTCCAGCGACTGCGCCTCGTCGACGATCACGAACGAGTCGTGCAGCGACCGTCCGCGGATGTGCGTCAACGGGAGCACCTCGAGCATGCCGCGTGCAGTGACCTCCTCGATGACCTCGGGGCTCGCCAGACCGTCGAGGGTGTCGAACACCGCCTGCGCCCACGGGCCCATCTTGTCGCTCTCGCTGCCGGGCAGGTATCCCAGTTCCTGACCACCCACCGCGTACAGCGGCCGGAACACAACGACCTTGCGGTGGGTGCGGCGTTCCAGGACTGCGTCGAGGCCGGCCGTCAACGCGAGTGCGGACTTGCCCGTCCCCGCCTTGCCGCCCAGCGACACGATGCCGATGCTCTCGTCGAGCAACAGATCGAGTGCGACGCGCTGTTCGGCGGAGCGTCCGTGCAGGCCGAAGGCTTCCCGTTCGCCGCGCACCACCTGGATCTGCTTGTCCGCGGTGACCCGTCCCAGCGCGCTCGATGTTCCGCCGAGGAGCCGGACACCGGTGTGGCACGGCAGTTCCCGTGCCTCGTCGAGGTCGATCACACCCTCGGCGAACAACTTGTCGATGGTCGCGCGCGACGCCTCGAGCTCGGTCATGCCGGTCCAGCCGGACGGGACGACGTCGTGAGCCTTGTACTCGTCGGCGGGCAGCCCGACGGCGCCGGCCTTGACGCGCAGCGGAATGTCCTTGCTGACCAGGACGACGTCCTTGCCCTCGGCGGCGAGGTTCAGGGCGCACGCCAGGATCCGCGAGTCGTTGGTGTCCGTCCGGAAGCCGACCGGAAGAACGGCCGGGTCCGTGTGATTGAGCTCGACCTGCAAGGTTCCGTTCTCGGTTCCGATGGGCACGGGCTGATCGAGCCGCCCGTACTGCACCCGCAGGTCGTCGAGCATCCGCAACGATTCGCGGGCGAACCAGCCGAGTTCGTGATGATGACGCTTGCCCTCCAGCTCGCTGATGACGACGAGCGGAAGGACGATCGCGTGCTCGGCGAACCGAGACACCGCCCACGGATCCGAGAGCAGAACCGAGGTGTCCAGCACGTAGGTGCGGACGGGGGAACCTGAGCGAGCTGCAGTCACGAGGGGCTCCTAGGAACGCGCGGTCACCGCGCATCCGTCGATCGCTGGACCGGTCGATCCCGACACTGCAGGGACCGGGGCCGGCCCCTCCCGACCGAATGAATCAGTCATGTGTGAGGACCTCCCGTACGGACGGCTTCCCCGCCACCCGCACTGCTGACGCTAGACCGAAAGACGCTCCGCGGCCTGCCGACACGAGTGGGCGTGTCGGTGAACAGCCTGTTACATGCGCGCCACAGTGTTAACTTCGGCCGATGCAGAATGCGCAGGAAATGCAGCAGCTCAGGGGAACCCACGGCACCGTCGCCTACCGTTCCTGGCCGTCCACCACTCCGGGATTCATCGCCCTCGTCGCTCACGGATACGGAGAGCACTCGGGCCGGTACGGCCACCTGGCGTCGACACTGACCGCTGCCGGCGGTGCGGTGTACGCGCCCGACCACCACGGTCACGGCCGATCCGACGGCGAACCGGCCGAGGTGTCCGACGTCGACGGCATCGTCGCCGACCTGCACACCATCGCGGACACCGCCCGCACCGACCACCCGGGGCTGCCCGTCGTCCTGATCGGCCACTCGATGGGCGGTCTGATCGCCACTCGCTTCGCACAGACGTACCCCGGCGAACTGGCCGCCCTCGTCCTGTCGGGCCCGCTGGTCGGCGAGAACCCCGCGTTCGCGATGCTCCTGTCGATGGACGAGATCCCCGAGATTCCGATCGACCCGTCGGTGCTGTCCCGCGATCCGGCCGTGGGTGAGGCCTACGGGAGCGACCCGCTGGTCTACCACGGTCCGTTCGCGCGCACCACGCTCGAGACCTTCACCGCCGCCGTCGAGAAGGTGTCGGCGTCGGGCACCCTCGGGGATCAGCCGACTCTGTGGTTGCACGGCGGCGACGATCAGCTGGTGCCGCTCGACCCCACCACCGAGGCGATGCGCACGCTCCGCGGACCGAACTTCGGCGAGAAGGTGTATCCCGGTGCGCGGCACGAGATCCTGAACGAGACGAACCGGGACGAGGTCGAGTCGGACATCGTCGAGTTCCTGGCGACGGCCGTACCGGTCACTCAGGACTGACGACGCGGGCGATGCCCGCATAGAGGTCGGGGCGCCGGTCGACGAGGTAGGGATTGTTCCGGTGCGCCGCCTCCACCACGTCGGTGTCGACGACCCCGAGCACCAGTCCGGTCCCGTCCTCGAGCCGGTCGATCACCTCGGCGTCGGGACCGACGATGCTGCTGCGTCCCACGTAGGTGGTCCCACGTTCGGTGCCCACATGGTTGATGTACGCGACGAACATCTGGTTCTCCCAGGCGCGCGTGCGGATCACCACGTCGGCGACGAACGTGAACGGGACCATCTGAGCGGTCGGCACCAGGAGCGCATGCGCCCCGAGAAGTGCTGCGGCGCGGACGTTCTCGGGAAACTCGATGTCGTAACAAATCATAAGGCCCAGTCGTACTCCGCGGAAGTCCACCACGGTCACCGCGTCGTCACCCTCGGTGTAGTAGGCACGGTCCAGGTCGCCGTAGAGATGCGACTTGCGGTGCTGCGCGACGACGGTGCCGTCGGCATCGATCAGAGCGACGGTGTTGTAGACGGCCTCCCCCACCTGTTCGGGGAGCCCGACGAGCAGCGCGATGCCGCGGCGGCGTGCCACTGCGGCCGCCTCGGACACGAGATCCTGCGGCGACAGCTGGTGCAACTGCTCACCGATGTCGTATCCGGTGAGGAACATCTCGGGCGTGATCAGCAGGTCGGCACCGCGTCTGAGCGCGTCACCGGCAGCCTCGTCGAGCTCGGCGAGGTTGGCGGCGACGTCCCCGGGCGTACCGACCGTCTGCAGACCCGCGACGGTCAGTCTCACCCCAGCAGTCCCCATCCTTCGAGACCCTCGTACAGCGGGAAGTTCTGGGCCAGGGTCGACACGCGTGACCGCAGGGCGTCGGTTGCCTCGCCCGTCGCGAGCGCGGTCGCGATGATGTCGGCGACCTCGGTGAACTCGGTCTCGCCGAAGCCGCGGGTCGCGAGGGCGGCGGTACCGATACGCAGGCCCGACGTCACCATGGGCGGGCGAGGATCGAACGGCACGGCGTTGCGGTTGACCGTGATGCCGACCTCGTGGAGGAGGTCCTCGGCCTGCTGGCCGTCGAGCTGGGAGTTGCGCAGATCGACGAGCGCGAGGTGCACGTCGGTACCGCCGGTCAGCACGGAGACACCCTTGTCGGCGACGTCTGCGCCGGTGAGGCGCTCGGCGAGCAGCGAGGCACCGAGCAGTGTGCGCTCCTGTCGCTCACGGAACTCGGGAGTACCGGCGATCTTGAACGCCACGGCCTTCGCTGCGATGGCGTGCATCAACGGCCCGCCCTGCTGGCCGGGGAACACGGCGGAGTTGAGCTTCTTCGCCCACTCCTTCTTCGCCAGGATGATGCCGGAGCGGGGTCCGCCGAGAGTCTTGTGGACGGTCGAGGACACGACGTCCGCGTACGGCACGGGCGACGGGTGCACGCCGGCGGCGACCAGTCCGGCGAAGTGCGCCATGTCGACCCACAGCAGCGCACCGACCTCGTCGGCGATGGACCGGAACGCGGCGAAGTCCTGGTGGCGGGGGTACGCGGACCACCCGGCGATGAGCACCTGAGGACGGGCATGGAGTGCCTGCTTGCGCACCTCGTCCATGTCGATGCGATGGTCTTCCTTGCTGACGCCGTAGGACTCGACCTCGTACAGCTTGCCCGAGAAATTGAGCTTCATCCCGTGCGTGAGGTGCCCGCCGTGCGCCAGGTCCAGGCCCATGATCTTGTCGCCCGGGTTGATCAGAGCCATCAGGACCGCGGCGTTGGCCTGCGCACCGGCGTGCGGCTGCACGTTGGCGAACTCCGCACCGAACAGTTCCTTCGCACGGGTGCGCGCCAGGTCCTCCACGACGTCGACGTGCTCGCAGCCGCCGTAGTAGCGGCGGCCGGGGTATCCCTCGGCGTACTTGTTGGTGAGCACACTGCCCTGGGCCTGGAGCACCGCGCGGGGCACGAAGTTCTCCGACGCGATCATCTCGAGGGTGTCGCGCTGGCGACCCAGCTCTCCCGCCATGGCCGCAGCGACCTCGGGGTCCACCTCGGCCAGCGAGGCGGTGTCGATGTTGGTGGCGGAGACAGGCGCAGCAGTCATGGCCACGAGTCTAATGCTCGTGGTCAGCGCAGTCGTGACGGGATGAGCGGTTCGTCCAGCAGACGCTGGAACCGGTCACTGCGCGCATCGTCGGAGTCCGCCTGATGCAGCCATCCGTGCAGGAGCCGATAGCCCTCGACGTAGGTGCTCGTGTACGCGCGCCACAGCGGCGAGGACAGGAACCGCAGCATCTGCCGCGCGCGCGCCGGGGTCGCCAGGGACCACTGCGACAGGAACGCCGCGACGTCGTCCTGGCTGCGGTGACCGTCGTGCAACATCAGGGCGGCGTCCTGCCGCACCCCCAGGAGCTTTGCCGACGCCGTCTGCAACGCTTCCGCGCGCTCGCCGTCGAAACGCAGCCCGAGGTCCGCGTAGATCTCCTGCGCCCACACGCCCCAGCCCGGTCCGACGACGGATTCTAGGGCCAGGTCCGCCAGCCCCTCGGCCATGAGGCACTGAGGGGTGTTGACGACGAACAGAGTCTGCTCGGCCTGACCGGCGCCCCGCACCAGACCGGCCTCCTTGCGGCAGTGCTCGGTGTGGTGGCCCGGGTAGGACTCGTGCGCGATCAGGTGCGGAAGATGCGCCATGTGCTGCTTGAGGTCCGAGTTGATCGCGACCGTCGAGCGGTAGTCACCGAGGTAGTAGTTGAAGCCGGACCACGGCTTGTCGCCCACCACCTCGTAGGTCACCTGTTCGGTATCGGGGAGGGGGTAGCGGGCGCGGACCTTGTCCCGCAGGGCACTGGAGAACGCGTCGACGCAGTCGGCGAGTCGTTCGGGCGGGATCTCGTCGGTGGCGCGGTGCGCGCGCACGCGGTCCGCCAGGGGGCCGGCGCCCGCGAGCACCTGATCCATGAGCCGGTGCGCCTCGCGGTAGTCGTCCGGATCGCCCGGCTCGATGGACACGTCGAAGTAGGCCGCGACCTCGTCGACGAAGCCGATCTCGTCGCCGGCCAGCCTGCGCGCCGACGTCTCGAGCGCGCGCAGGTGCACGTCCAGGAACGCCGAGCGCTCGGTGTCCAGACCGGACGACGGAAGCTCCGTGCGCAGGTTCCCCGCCCGCCGGGCCAGCTCGCGGGGGTCCGGAGGCGGTGCATTCTCCACCTGTCGTCGCAGCTCGGGGTCGCCCGTGTAGGCGTCGACGAACCCCTCTTCGAGACGATCGAAGGACAAGCCCAGCAGCAGGTAGTCGTGGACCAACGTGTCGGCGTGCATGACCCACGACTCTAGCCACGTCCGCCCCGGGTGGCGGTTCGTCGGAGCCACCCAGCACAATTCAGGCATGGAGGCAGCGTGTCCCGAGTGAACGAGTCGAGTCCGTACGTCGAATTCGACCGTCGACAGTGGCGCACTCTCCGCAACGCGACGCCGTTGGTGCTCACCGAGGACGAGCTCCGCGGCCTCCGCGGCCTGGGTGAGCAGATCGACCTCGACGAGGTCGCCGAGGTGTACCTCCCCCTCGCCCGACTCATCCATCTCCAGGTGGCCGCGCGGCAGCGTCTGTTCGCCGCCACCGCGACATTCCTCGGGGAGAAGACCCCCGACCGGCAGGTGCCGTTCGTCATCGGGATCGCCGGCAGCGTGGCCGTCGGGAAGTCGACGACGGCGCGTGTGCTGCAGGCCCTGCTCGCCCGGTGGGAACATCACCCACGCGTCGACCTCGTGACGACCGACGGCTTCCTCTACCCCTCGGCCGAGCTGGTGCGCCGGAACATCATGCATCGCAAGGGTTTTCCCGAGAGCTACGACCGACGCAAACTTCTCCGCTTCGTCACCGAGGTCAAGTCCGGATCCGAATCCGTACGCGCGCCGGTGTACTCCCACGTCTCCTACGACATCGTGCCGGGCAAGTACACCGAGGTGAACCAACCCGACATCCTGATCATCGAAGGCCTCAACGTCCTGCAGACCGGTCCGCGACTCATGGTCTCGGACCTGTTCGACTTCTCCATCTACGTCGACGCCCGCATCGAGGACATCGAGAAGTGGTACGTGGACCGGTTCCTCGCGCTGCGGTCGACATCGTTCGCCGATCCCGCGTCACACTTCCACCACTACTCGGGGCTGTCCGACGAGCACGCCCGCATCGCCGCGGCGGATATCTGGCAGTCGATCAACCGCCCGAACCTGGTGGAGAACATCCTCCCGAGCCGGCCGCGCGCGACGCTGGTGCTGCGCAAGGACGCCGACCACACCATCAACCGGCTACGACTGCGCAAGCTGTAGCTCTCGCTCAGGTACCGAATCTCCGGTGTCGCGCTGCGAAGTCACGGAGCGCGCGCAGGAAGTCGACGCGGCGGAACTCGGGCCAGTAGGCCTCGGTGAACCAGATCTCCGAGTAGGCGCTCTGCCACAGCAGGAACCCGGACAACCGCTGCTCACCCGACGTGCGGATGACGAGGTCGGGGTCCGGCTGACCGGACGTATAGAGGTGGGCGTCGATCGCGTCCACGGTGACGGCACGGACCAGGTCGTTCCCGGCCGTACCCTCGGCCAGCCGATCCTTGAGCAGCGACTGCACGGCGTCGGCGATCTCCTGGCGACCGCCGTATCCGACCGCGACGTTGACATGCGTCCCCGACCGTCCCGCGGTACCGGCAGCAGCCTGTTCCAGACGCCGAGCCGACTCGGCGGGAAGCAGATCCATCGTCCCGACGATCTTGACGCTCCAGTTCTTGCCCGGACCGCTGATCTCCTCCACGACGTCGGTGATGATCTCGAGCAGCGACTCGAGCTCGTCGTGTTCGCGGCGGAGGTTCTCGGTGGACAGCAGGTAGATCGTCGCCATCTCGACCTCCGCCATGTCGCACCACGTGAGCAGTTCGGCGATCTTGAGGGCGCCCATGCGGTGGCCGTGACTGACGTCGGTGAAACCGTTCTCACGGGCCCAGCGGCGGTTCCCGTCGCACATGACCGCGACGTGTCGTGGACGCTGGGCGCCGTCGAGCTCCCGCAACAAACGCCTCTCGTACAGCGTGTACAGCAGACCTCGAGCCTTCACTCAGCTCCCCACATCGACATTGTTTCTCGGCAGGCAATCACCCTACGCCGCACGGCGTGACCTACTCGTCACACGCCATGCCGATGTTCTCCGCCCGGACGGGGTACAGACAATGGCAATACGCACCACCGAGAGGAAAGGACGCACCATGACCGTTGTCCGAGACACCACGGCCGGAGCTGCGGACGTGTGGAACGTCCTGTCCGACGGCTGGAGCTACGCCACCTGGGTCGTGGGTGCGTCGCGCATTCGCGCGGTCGATCCTCACTTTCCCGCCCCCGGATCCGAGATCCACCATTCCGTCGGCCTGTGGCCCGCCGTCCTGAACGACGTGACCCGTGTCCTGGCGATGACGGAGGGACGCGAGCTGGTCCTCGAAGCGCGCGGGATGCCCGCAGGGAAGGCGACGATCGTCCTGCGCGTCACGCCGCGGGGTACCGGCAGCCGCATCGAGATGATCGAGCATGCGCGGACCCTGCCCTTCTCGCTGGTTCCCGAGACCGTCCAGCACGCCATGGTCTATCCCCGCAACCGTGAAGCCACGCGACGTCTGGCTCTCCTCGCCGAGCGTGCCGCGGTGCCCCAGTGACCACGACGACCGTCGACGCCGTCGTGATCGGCGCGGGCCACAACGGCCTCGTCGCCGCGTCCGCCCTCGCCGACGCCGGGTGGGACGTGGTGGTTCTCGAGTCCGCACCCGAACCCGGTGGCGCAGTTCGCAGCGCGGAACTGACGCCCGGATACGTCAGCGACCTGTTCAGCGCCTTCTACCCTCTCGGCATCTCGTCCCCGGCGTTCACGGCGCTGGAACTGGACCGGCATGGCCTGCGCTGGACCCACTCTCCCGTCGTCTACGGCCATGCCCGCTCGCCGCTGGACGAGGACGCGCCGGTGGTGCACCACGATCCCGCGGATACCGCGGCGATGCTCGCGGAGCACGACCCGCGCGACGGCGATGCGTGGATGTACGTCGTCGATCAGTGGAACCGGATCCGTGATCCATTGTTGCAGTCGCTCTTCGGCAGCTCGTTCCCGCCGGTGAAGGGCGCCGCGACATTGTTCCGACGTCTCGGGACGGCGGAGACGATCCGCTTCCTGCGGTTCGCCGTGCTCCCTGCGCGGGTGATGGCGCACGAGTTGTTCCGGAGCGAGGCCGCGCGCTGTCTGCTGCTCGGCAATGCCATGCATGCGGACGTGCCGACCGACGCGCCCGCCAGCGGCGTGATGGGCTATCTGTTGATGATGCTGGCCCAGGACGTCGGCTTCCCCGTTCCGGTCGGCGGCGCATCGGAGCTCACCGCCTCGCTCGTACGCCGCGCCGAGAGTGCCGGCGCCCGCGTGGTGTGCGGCACGAAGGTCACGTCCATCGACGTGTCGGGCGGTGTCGCACGAGGCGTCCGCACAGCCGGAGGCGACACCTACATCGCCCGGCGCGCCGTGGTCGCCGACGTCTCGGCGCCGGCCCTGTACGGATCGCTTCTGCCGCGGGACGCCGTGCCCGCCCGGGTCCACAGCGATCTGGAGAAGTTCGAGTGGGACACCCCGGTGGTCAAGGTCAACTACGCGCTCGACGCGCCGATCCCGTGGCGGTCGAAGAGCTTGACGGACGCCGGCACGGTGCACCTCGGTGCCGACGACGACGGCCTCGTGCGGTGGAACGCCGATCTGGTGACCGGCACCATTCCCGAGCGCCCCTTCATGCTGTTCGGCCAGATGACGACGGCCGACCCGACGCGGTCTCCGGCAGGTACGGAGAGTGCCTGGGCGTACACGCACCTGCCGCGAGGTGTCACCGACGACGAGTCCGCGGACCTCCTCGCCGAGCGTGTCGACACCGTCCTCGAGGAGCATGCACCCGGATTCGCCTCGTCGATCGTCGGCAAGCACGTCCAGCGTCCGAGTGACCTGACAGCGGACGACGCCAATCTGTTCGGCGGAGCGGTGAACGGCGGCACGTCGCAGCTGCAGCAGCAGTTGATCTTCCGGCCGACCCCGGGGCTCGGCCGCGCGGAGACGCCGGTGGGCAGGCTGTACCTCGGCAGCGCGTCGGCTCACCCCGGCGGAGGCGTGCACGGCGCACCCGGGCTGACGGCGGCACGGGCAGCGCTGGCCGGCGACGGTCCGACGGGGTGGCTGCGCCGCAAGGCGATCAGCGCGCTGATGGATCTCACACTCGGCGACCGATGACCTAGTTACGGTACCGTAGGTTCGTGACTGTATTCGGACTCGGCGAACTACCGGTCAAGCCGCGCATGCGCGGGTGGATCCACCTCTACGCCTTCTACGTGTCCGTGGTCTGCGGCATCGTCCTGGTCGCGTCGGCGTACTCCCTGGTGTCCGCGAAAGCGGGTCTCGCCGTCACCGTCTACGCCGTCGCGACGTGCGGGCTCTTCGGGGTCAGCGCCACGTATCACCGCGTGCACTGGAACACCGTGCAGAGTCGGACGTGGATGAAACGGGCGGATCACTCGATGATCTTCCTGTTCATCGCCGGCAGTTACACACCCTTCGCCGTGCTCGGCATTCCGAGCGGCACGGTGATCCTCGTGGTCGTCTGGATCGGCGCACTTGCCGGCGTGACACTGAAGATGTTGTGGCCCACGGCTCCTCGTTGGCTGGGCGTGCCCCTCTACCTCATCCTGGGATGGGCAGTCGTGCCCGTCGCCGGCGAGTTGATGCGCACCGTCGGCGTCGCGCCCATGGTGCTTCTCGTCGCCGGCGGTGTCTTCTACAGCGTCGGCGCGATCCTCTACGCGACCAAGTGGCCGAACCCGTGGCCGACCACGTTCGGCCATCACGAGTTCTTCCACGCCGCGACGGTCATCGCCGCCCTGTGCCACTACATCGCAGTGTGGCTGGTGCTCTTCAGCCAGTCGTGAGCAGGTCGGTCAACTCGTCGGCCGTCGTGACCGGCCGATCGCACACGTAACCCCGGCACACGTACGCCGCGGAACGCCCGTCGACCAGAGGACGGTCGGCCAACAACGGCGTCGAGTCCGGTGCACCGGACACCACGATCGTTCCGCCTGCTGCCACACGTCGGGCGAGTCGGACCAGCTCGTCGTCGGCGTGCTCCGACGCGACGGCCACCTGCACCGGCCCGGCCACCGCGGCTTCCGCCACCACCAACCAGTGGCCCGCCGAGCGTGGGGCGCGATCGAGGAGGATCGAGGCGCGCGCCAATGATCGCGCAGCGATGTCCGCGTACCGCGTCGCCTCAACTCCTGCCACCGCCCCCAGAGTCAGGGCCGCCTCGGTGACCAGGGAGGCACCCGACGGCGTCGCGTTGTCCAGCGGATCCCTCGGCCGAGTCACCAGAGTCTCCGCATCGTCCGCGGTGTCGAACCACCCTCCGGGCTGCTCCGGGTCGGCGAAATGATCGAGGGCCACCTCGAGGATTCCCGCGGCGGCCGTGGCCCACCTGAGTTCCCCGGTCGCCTGGTGCAAGGCCGCAAGCGCGACAGCCAGCGCGCCGTGGTCCTCGAGGATGCCGGCAGCGTCGCCGACCACTCCACCCAGCGACGCTCGACGCAGCCGTCCGTCGATCAGGTGCGCGTCGAGAAGGCGGTCGGCGCAGCGCGCAGCGGCATCGACCCACGAGGTCTCCCCCAGCGCCGCACCACCTTCCGCCAGGGCGGTGACGGCGAACGCGTTCCAGGCGGTCACCACCTTGTCGTCACGCCCTGGTTGTGGACGGCCGGCGCGTGCGGCGGCGAGCCGGGATCGCACGCTCTCGAACCGTGCCTGATCGGTCGGCTCCGCCCGCAGCTGCAGGACAGAGGTACCGCCTTCGAACGTTCCGGCGGCGGTCACCCCGAACAACTCGGCCGCCCACTCGCCGTCCTCGGCGCCCAGAACGTCCACCAGCTGACCCGGAGTCCAGGCGTACGTCAGGCCTTCCTCGCCCTCGGTGTCCGCGTCCAGGGCCGCGGCGAAACACCCGTCCTCGGTACCCAGGTCCTCCATCAGGAACCGCGCGGTGTCCGTCGCGACGCGGCGCGCCACGGCGTCGCCGCGGCGAGCGAGGTGCGCGTAGAAGCGCAGCAGAAGTGCGTTGTCGTACAACATCTTCTCGAAGTGCGGGACGATCCAGTCCGCATCCACCGAGTACCGCGCGAATCCACCCGCGAGCTGGTCGTACATGCCGCCGCGCGCCATCGCATCCGCTGTCCGCGCCACCGCCGCACGAGCAGCGTCGGAGCCGGTGCGCTCGACGTGCCGCAGCAAGCCTTCGACCAGGGAAGACGGCGGGAACTTGGGTGCGCCGCCGAAGCCGCCCCGCGCCGTGTCCTCGCTCTGCAGAACGGCCGCCACCGCGTCGTCCAGAAGCGCGGCGTCCACTGCGCGGTCACCTTCCGGAATGCCGGCGGCTCCGCGTCGGAGCTCCGCCACCACGGACGCCGACGCCTGCTCCACCTCGTCGCGGCGGGTGGACCAGGTGTTCGCGATGGCCTCGAGCAACTGCGTGAACGACGGCATGCCCTGGCGCGGCGACGGCGGGAAGTACGTTCCGCAGTAGAACGGTTCACCGTCCGGGGTGAGGAACGCCGTCATCGGCCACCCACCCTGACCCGTCATCGCGACCGTGGCGTTCATGTAGACCGCGTCGATGTCGGGCCGCTCCTCGCGGTCGACCTTGATGCAGACGAAGTCCCGATTCATCAGTTCGGCCACCGCGTCGCTCTCGAACGACTCGTGCGCCATGACATGGCACCAGTGGCAGGCCGAGTAGCCGACGGAGAGCAGAATCGGCACGTCGCGCTCGCGTGCCCACGCCGCGGCGTCGTCACCCCACTGCTGCCAGTGCACGGGGTTGTCCGCGTGCTGCCTCAGGTACGGGCTCGTCGACTCCGACAGGGTGTTGCGTTCACGGGGATCCACAGTCCCAGTGTCCCCCGTTCCCCGGTACGCAATCACGCGTCGGGGCGGATACCTCCGCGGTCGGTGCCCTCGTCGACCGCTTGATCCGGCGTCGGATCCGTGGGTTCGAAGGATGCGGGAAGCTTCTTGAAGTGCCCGTTCATCGAACGGACCAGCAGCGCGGTGCCGATCAGGAGCAGCACGACGATGACCAGGCCGAGCGGCGACGCCTTGCCGAACTCGGGGCCCGTGCTGTTCTGTGCCAGCAGGAGCGCGGTGTTCACCGAGATCATCTACTCACCGATTCCGGCGAAGAGGTCGGTCTCGGGAAGCGACGTCCGCACCCTCGTCCTGGCCAGCTCGTATTCCTCGGTGGGCCACAGCTTCTTCTGCACGTCGACCGGGACGGCGAAGAAGCGGCCGTTGGGATCGATCTGCGTGCGGTGCGCACGGAGCGCGTCGTCACGTGCCTGGAAGAACTCTGCGCACTCGACCTGCGTCGTCACCCGCTCCATGATCTCGCCGCGGTCCTTCGGCCACTGCGCGAGCCACTCGGAGTACGGGCCTTCCTTGCCGGCGGCGATCATCTCGTCGTCGAACAACTGCATGCGCTGGCGGATGAAACCGTGCGAGTAGTAGAGCTTGGACACCTCCCACGCCTCGCCGGTGCCGGGGAACTGCTCGGGATCGCCGGCTGCCTCGTATGCCGCGACCGACACCTCGTGGCAGCGGATGTGATCGGGGTGCGGGTAGCCACCCTTCTCGTCGTACGTCGTCATCACGTGGGGGCGGAAGTCGCGGATCACCTTCACCAGCGCCTCGGTGGACTCTTCGAGGGGAACCAGGGCGAAGCAGCCCTCGGGAAGCGGTGGGAGCGGATCGCCCTCCGGCAGACCCGAGTCGACGAAGCCGAGCCACGTCTGCTGCACTCCGAGAATGGCGGCCGCCGCGGCCATCTCTTCCTTGCGGACGTCCGACATGCGCTCCCGGATTCCGGGGATGTCCATGGCCGGGTTGAGGATGTCGCCGCGTTCACCGCCGGTGAGGGTCACCACCAGCACCTCGTGACCCTCGGAGGCGTACCGGGCCATCGTCGCGGCGCCCTTGGAGGATTCGTCGTCGGGATGGGCGTGCACTGCCATCAGTCGCAGTCCGCTCACGTGTGCCTCACTTCTCGAAACTCGCTCAGTACTCGGACACGTCGATTCCCGTGCCAGGACTCCATGATCCCACTTCACCGAGTGCCCCGGCGAAGCGGGACCGCGTCCGCGGGTAAGTTCGATGCCGATGTCCACCACAGCGCAGAACCTCCCCGAGGGTCGGTATCCCACCAGTCGCGGGATCGCCCCGTCCCGGATTCTCGCCGTGGTGCTCGGACTGATGGTCGTCGCACTCGGCGTCGGCGTCGCGTATCTCGGGTACACCAAGTTCACGACACCGGACGTCGACGGCACGCTCGTCTCGTTCGACATCGTCGGGCCGGACCGTGTCGACGTCCGCCTGAACGTCACCCGCGACGATCCGTCGGAGCCCGCCGTGTGCATCGTGCGCTCCCGCTCACGGGACGGATCCGAGACGGGCCGCCGCGAAGTGGTCATTCCTGCCTCCGACAACGGCACCGAGGACGTGCGGAGCTTCATCGTCACCTCGGCCGATCCGGGGCTCGCCGACCTGTACGGATGCAGTCTGAACGTGCCGGCACATCTCATGTCCCGGTGACCGGCACGTGCAAGGCAGGGAACCAGGAAGTCGTTCCGTGGTAAAATCTTTTCGTACACGGCTCACCCAGTGGGGCCGTGTATTGCTGCATTGAGGTATCGCTGCTGTCGACGGGCGAGACGCGGACACTCGAGCCAAGGGCTGTTCGCATCGACCGCATCTCATGTCGACGAGTTGCCCTACTCGTGACCGAGCTCGCGCCCAGCGCGGGCTTATTTCACGTGCGGGCTCCTCTGTCACACGGCAAGCGACTACGAATACCGGAGCCGAACGGCTCTGAAGAACACGAGGGAGTGATCGAGATGACCGAGACCCAGGTGACCTGGCTGACCCAGGAGTCGCACGACAGACTCAAGGGCGAACTCGACCAACTCATCGCCAACCGGCCTGTCATCGCGGCCGAGATCAACGAGCGACGCGAAGAGGGCGACCTCAAGGAGAACGGCGGCTACCACGCAGCGCGCGAGGAGCAGGGCCAGCAGGAAGCTCGCATCCGCCAGCTCCAGGAACTGCTGAACAACGCGAAGGTCGGCGAAGCCCCCACGCAGTCGGGCGTCGCGCTTCCCGGATCCGTCGTCAAGGTCTACTACGACGGCGACGAGTCCGACACCGAGACCTTCCTGATCGCCACTCGTGAGGAAGGCGCTCGCGACGGCAAGCTCGAGGTCTACTCCCCCAACTCGCCGCTCGGCGGTGCCCTGATCGACGCGAAGGTCGGCGACACCCGCGAGTACCGGCTGCCCAACGACAAGACCATGAAGGTCACGCTCGTCAGCGCGGAGCCTTACCACAACTGATTTCCCGCACGATGTCACAGATCGGCCCCGCACCCGGTGCGGGGCCGAACTGCGTTGTGTAACAGGTGTCGCCCGTGTGCGATGTTCCCGGCATGAGTCTTGCCTCGAAAGCGTTCGCCGGTTTCGACGTCGACGGTCGGCACATCCGCATCGTGATCACCGACGCGGCACGCATCGTCGAGGCCACCGCACTCGCCCGGCGTGAACTCGACTCGGCCTTCGACGTCTTCTCCGCGACGCGGCTGCAGTCCGAACTGCAGAAGCTCAACCGTTCGTTCGGACGCACGATGCGGGTCTCGCCGGCGATGGCCGAGCACCTGCGCCGCGCCCTCGCCGCGGCCGAGAGCTCCGGCGGCGCCGTCGATCCGCTGGGCGCCGGATCAGGCTCCTACCAGGACATCGACTTCGACGGGACGTCCGTGCGACTCCCGCAGTGGGGCACTCTCGACCTCGACGGCACCGCCCCGGAAGCCGCCGCGCGGCGCGTCGAAGCGTCGATCGCGAGGCGCTTCGGGTGCGACGTCGTGATCACCGTGTCCGGCGCCCGACGCGACGACGGCCGCAGCCCGCGTCACTCCTGGATCTCGGCCTCGTAACCTGCTGCGGCCAGCGCGGACAGCACGGCCGCGCGATGATCCGGGCCACGGGTCTCGAGAGTCATGAGAATCTCGACCTCGTCCATCGCCAGGCGTCCGGCCGTCCGCGCGTGGACCACGTCGACGACGCTTGCCGCGGAATCCCGGGCGACGCCGAGCACGCCCACCAGACCACCCGGACGGTCGGGGATGACGATGCGCACGGTCAGGTACCGTCCCGCCGCGCGGAGTCCGTGCGCGACGACGTGCGTGAGCAGTAGCGGGTCGATGTTGCCACCCGACAGCACGGCCACGACGGGTCCGTCGCCGGCGAATTTCTCCGGGTAGTCCATCAAGGCGGCGACGGCAGCGGCGCCCGCAGCTTCGACGATGAGTTTCGCGCGCTCCATGCACAGCAGCAGTGCCCGTGACAGCGCATCTTCGCTGACGGTGATGACGCTGTCCACCATCTCGGTCACATGAGCGAACGGCACTGCACCGGGACGCCCCACCGCGATGCCGTCGGCCATGGTCGTCATCCGTTCGGCGGATATCGGCATGCCCGCCTCCAGCGAACCCGGCCACGCGGCGGCCTGTTCGGCCTGCACGCCCACGATGCGAATATCCTTGCCGCTCAACGCCACCGCGGCTGCGACGCCGGCGACCAACCCGCCTCCGCCGGTCGGCACCACGATGGTGCCCACGTCCGGCATCTGGTCGAGGATCTCGACTCCCACCGTCGCCTGCCCCGCCACCACGTCGATGTGATCGAAGGGGTGGATCAGGATAGCGCCCGTCTCCTCGGCGTATGCCATCGCGGCGATCAACGCCTCGTCGATGGTGCTGCCCACCTGATGGATGGTGGCCCCGTACGCCTTGGTGGCCACCAACTTCGGCAGCGGCGCACCGGTGGGCATGAACACCGTCGACGTGGCACCCAGCTCGGACGCGGCCCATGCCACACCCTGCGCATGATTGCCCGCACTGGCCGCGACGACACCGCGCGCACGTTCCTCGTCCGTCAACCCCGCGATGCGGTTGTACGCACCGCGGGGCTTGAACGATCCTGTGCGCTGGAGGTTCTCGCACTTGAGCCACACCTGGCGGCCGGTGCGGTCGGACAGGACACGGGACGCCACGAGGGGTGTGCGGCGCATGACGGGGGCCAGCAGCGCGGTGGCGCGGTCCAGCCGGTCGGCGGTGAGGAGATCCATGGCTGGAACCCTAAACCCGAATGCTCCTAGGCGAGCGCCTGTTCGATGTCGCCGACCAGGTCTGCGGCATCCTCGATACCGACCGACAGACGCACCAGGTCGTCCGGCACCTCGAGAAGCGATCCGGCGGTGGACGCGTGAGTCATGGCGCCGGGATGCTCGATCAACGACTCGACTCCGCCCAACGACTCGGCGAGAGTGAAGATCTCGGTCCGCGCGCACAGGTCGAGCGCAGCCTGACGGCCGCCCTTCAACCGCACCGACACCATGCCGCCGAAGCGCCGCATCTGCTTGGCCGCGACGGCATGCGACGGGTGGCTCTCGGACCCGGGGTAGATGACCGACGAGACGGCCGCGTGGCCCGTCAGCAGCTCGACGATCTTCTCCGCGTTGTCGCTGTGACGCTCCATCCGCAGGGCGAGGGTCTTGATGCCGCGCAAGGTGAGGAACGCGTCGAACGGTCCCGGCACACCACCCGCACCGTTCTGCAGGAACGCGAACGCCGCGTCGAGCTCCTCGTCGTTGCACACCAGCGCGCCACCGACGACGTCCGAGTGTCCGCCGATGTACTTCGTGGTCGAGTGCAGGACGACGTCGGCACCGAGAGTCAGCGGCTGCTGCAGGTAGGGCGACGCGAACGTGTTGTCGACGACGATCTTGGCGCCGCCCTCGTGCGCGACGGCCGACAGTGCCTCGATGTCACCGACATTGAGAAGCGGGTTGGTCGGGGTCTCGACCCACACCAGCTTCGTGTTCGGGCGCATCGCATCGCGCACGGCGTCGACGTCCGACACCGCGGCGACCGAGTACTCGATGCCCCACTGTGTGAACACCTTGTCGATCAGCCTGAACGTGCCGCCGTACGCGTCGTTCGGGATGACCAGGTGGTCACCCGGGCGCAGCGCGGAGCGCAGCAGGCAGTCGGTCGCCGCCATGCCCGAGGAGAACGCGCGTCCGTAGTGGCCCTGCTCGAGTGCCGCCAGGTTGGCCTCGAGGGGACGACGCGTCGGGTTGCCGGTGCGCGCGTACTCGAAGCCGCTGCGCATGCCGCCGACGCCGTCCTGCGCGAAGGTCGAACTCGCGTAGATCGGAACGTTGACCGCACCCGTGAGCGGATCGGGCTCGTACCCGGCGTGCACCGCGCGAGTGGAGAACCCCTGCCAGGACGTCGTGTCGGACTTGCTGCGCTGCTCACTCATGCACACCAGCCTAACGAGCGGGCAGGCCGGAGGCCGGTCGGGCTGGGTCAGTAGTTCCGTGTGTCAGGAAGCGGTGGTGACGAACCCGAGGAGATCGTGGCGGGTGATGACACCGACCGGCTTACCGTCGTCGACGACCATCACCGCGTCCGTGTCCCCGAGCGACTTCGTCGCCGCCGAGACCGGCTCGCCTGCGCCGATGAGCGGGAACGGCGCACTCATGTGCGTCTTCACTGCGTCGGACAGGTTGGCGCGGCCCTCGAAGACCGCGCTGAGCAGATCGCGCTCGCTGACGCTGCCGGCGACCTCGCCCGCCATGACCGGAGGCTCCGCGCCGACGACCGGCATCTGCGAGACGCCGTACTCCCGCAGGATCTCGATGGCGTCGCGCAGCGTCTCGGACGGATGCGTGTGCACCAGGTCGGGCAGGGCGCCGGACTTGCCGCGCAGCACGTCGCCGACGGTGGGCTCGGCGGTCGCTCCGTCGAGGCGGGTGCGCAGGAAGCCGTACGAGCTCATCCACTTGTCGTTGAAGATCTTGCCGAGGTAGCCGCGACCACCGTCGGGAAGCAGAACGACGACCAGGGCGTCGGGTCCTTCGCGCTCGGCGACTTCGAGTGCGGCCACCATTGCCATGCCGCAGGATCCGCCGACGAGGAGGCCCTCCTCGCGGGCGAGGCGGCGCGTCATCTCGAACGAGTCGGCGTCGGACACCGCGATGATCTCGTCCGGGATGGACGGGTCGTACGCGCTCGGCCAGAAGTCCTCACCGACGCCCTCGACGAGGTACGGACGCCCGGTTCCGCCGGAGTACACCGAACCCTCGGGGTCGGCGCCGATGATCTTGACCTTTCCGCCCGACATCTCCTTGAGATAGCGGCCGGTGCCGGTGATGGTGCCGCCGGTGCCGACGCCGGCGACGAAGTGCGTGATCTTGCCGTCGGTGTCGTTCCAGATCTCGGGGCCCGTGGTCTCGTAGTGGCTCTGCGGGCCGCCCGGGTTGGCGTACTGGTTGGGCTTCCACGCCCCGTCGATCTCGCGCACGAGGCGGTCGGAGACGCTGTAGTAGCTGTCCGGATCTTCCGGTGCGACCGCGGTGGGGCACACGACGACCTGGGCGCCGTACGCGCGGAGCACGTTGCGCTTGTCCTCGCCCACCTTGTCGGGGCAGACGAAGACACACTTGTACCCGCGCTGCTGTGCGACGAGAGCGAGACCGACGCCCGTGTTGCCCGACGTGGGCTCGACGATCGTGCCGCCGGGCTTCAACTCACCGGATGCTTCCGCGGCGTCGATCATCTTGACGGCGATGCGGTCCTTGGAGCTTCCACCGGGATTGAAGTACTCCACCTTGGCGGCGAGCAGGGCAGATCCGGGGGCCACGACGGTGTTCAGCTTCACCAGCGGGGTGTTGCCGATCAGGTCGACGACGCTGTTTGCAATGCGCATGCTCCCATCCTCCCAGACGATCGCCTCGGCACCCCCATCAGTTCGACCGCACCCTGTCTCACGCACCTAGAATCGGACAGGTGAACGGGCGGGAGTTGCAGCAGACCGGCGGTGGCCACGGCGGATGGCGTCAGGCAGCCGTCGCGGGCGCTGCCACGGTCGTGGCGGGGTCCGGGGCGGGAACGCTGTCCTGGGCGGCGTACAAGCATCTGCTGTCCCAAGCTGCCGCCGCCCGCACGGTCATCGGCCGCAGTACCGATCGGCCACCCGAGGCCGACGGCGTCTACGCGCCCGGCGCACGAACTCCTCTGCGATGGCGTCCGGGCGTCGAGTTCGACCTCCACCTGATGATCTTCGGCGACTCCACGGCCGCGGGGATGGGGTGCGTCGTCGCGGACGAGGTGCCGGGCGTGCTCGTCGCTCGAGGACTCGCCGACGAGACCGGCAAGCGGATCCGGTTGAGCACCAAGGCCATTCCCGGTGCGACGTCGAAGGGCCTCGAAGGTCAGGTCGACGCGATGCTCGTCGCCGGCCGCACACGTCCGGATGCTGCCGTCATCTTCATCGGCGCGAACGACGTGACCAAGAAGCACGCCGTCGCCGCGTCCGCGCAACGATTGGGCACCGCGGTGCGGCGACTGCGCGCGGAGGGCACCGTCGTCGTGGTCGGTACGTGTCCCGACCTCGGGGTGGTCACCGCGATACCTCAACCCCTGCGCGCCGTCGTCCGGACCTGGGGACACCGCCTGGCCAAGGCTCAGACGTCGGCGACGCTCGCCGCGGGCGGACATCCCGTCGCACTCGCCGACCTGCTCGCCCCGGAATTCCTCGCGGCACCGGAGCGCATGTTCTCCGCGGACCGCTTCCACCCGTCGGCCGCCGGGTACGAGCTGGCGGCCCGGCAGATCCTTCCGGTCCTCGCCGCGGCACTGGGCGAGTGGTCGGGCGGGCCGCTACCGACGCTGCCCACCGTCTCGGACGTAGCCGAGCAGCGCAGGCTGGTCGCGCGGCTCACGGCGTCGGCGAACAGGCATGTCTCGCGCCTGAGATCGCGTACGTCCTAGTCCCGTAGGTCGGAGGTCCCCGGGCCCGGGGTTACTCTCCAGTCACATCTTCGCCCCACTATTCGAGGAGTCATTCCATGCCAGAGGCAGTGATCGTTTCCGTCGCCCGTTCGCCCATCGGACGCGCCATGAAGGGCTCGCTCGTCAGCATGCGCCCCGACGACCTCGCCGCGCAGATGGTCAAGGCCGCCCTGGACAAGGTGCCCGCCCTCGACCCCACCATGATCGACGACCTCCTCATGGGCTGCGGACTGCCCGGCGGCGAACAGGGCTTCAACATCGGCCGAAACGTCGCCATCCAGCTCGGCTACGACTTCCTGCCCGGCACCACCATCACCCGCTACTGTTCCTCGTCGCTGCAGACCACCCGCATGGCGCTGCACGCCATCAAGGCCGGCGAAGGCGACGTGTTCATTTCCGCCGGCGTCGAGACCGTCTCCCGCTTCGTCAAGGGCAACTCCGACTCCTACCCGGACACCCAGAACCCCATCTACGCCGACGCGCAGGCCCGCACCGAGAAGATCGCCCAGGGCGGTCAGACCTGGGTCGACCCCCGCGAAGAGGGCAACCTCCCCGACGCCTACATCGCGATGGGCCAGACCGCGGAGAACGTGGCCCAGCTCACCGGCATCAGCCGCGAGGAGCAGGACCACTGGGGCGTCCGCAGCCAGAACCGCGCCGAGGAAGCCATCGCCAAGGGCCACTTCGAGAACGAGATCACCCCTGTCACCCTGCCCGACGGCACCGTCGTCAGCACCGACGACGGCCCCCGCGCCGGCACCACCTACGAGAAGATCTCGCAGCTCAAGCCGGTCTTCCGCCCCGACGGCACCATCACCGCCGGCAACGCCTGCCCGCTGAACGACGGCGCCGCGGCCCTGGTGATCATGTCCGACACCAAGGCCAAGGAGCTCGGTCTGACCCCGCTCGCCCGCGTCGTGTCCACCGGCGTCTCGGGCCTCTCGCCCGAGATCATGGGCCTCGGCCCCATCGAGGCATCGAAGAAGGCACTCGCGCTCGCCGGGAAGACCATCGGCGACATCGACCTCGTCGAGATCAACGAGGCCTTCGCCGTCCAGGTCATCGGCTCCGCCCGCGAGTTGAACATCCCCGAGGACAAGCTGAACGTCTCCGGCGGCGCCATCGCCCTCGGGCACCCCTTCGGCATGACCGGTGCCCGCATCACCGCCACCCTGCTCAACAACCTGCGCGCCCACGACAAGCAGTTCGGTCTCGAGACCATGTGCGTCGGCGGCGGACAGGGCATGGCCATGGTGCTCGAGCGCCTCAGCTGAGTCGCGAGTGCCTCGGAGAGGGCGCTTCCCGGGTGTTCCCCGGGGAGCGCCCTTTCCCGTGCGTCAGAAGGCTCGTTCCCGGCCCACCCAGAAGGGTGCGCGCAGATCGCGCTTGAGAATCTTCCCGGTCGCGTTGCGCGGCAACGCATCCAGCACCTCGACGCGGCGCGGCCTCTTGTACGCGGCAAGGTGCTCCGTGCAGTGTGCGGCCAGGCCGTCCAGATCGAGTGCAACGTCACGGGACGGAACGACCACCGCCAGAACGCTTTCGCCCCAACGCTCGTCGGGTACGCCGATGACGGCGACCTCCGCGACCCCGGGGAAGTCGGCCACGACGCGTTCCACCTCGGCCGGGTAGATGTTCTCTCCTCCGGAGATGACGATGTCCTTCACACGATCGCGGATCGTGAAATAGCCACCGTCGTCGACGGTTCCGGCATCGCCCGTCCGGAACCACTCCCCGTCCAGAGCTGCCGCGGTGTCGGCCTCGCGCCGCCAGTAGCCGGCCATCACCTGCGCGCCGCGTACCTGGAACTCACCGATCGACCCCGCGGGGAGCGGCTCACCGGTCACCGGATCGACAACGCGCACCTCGGTTCCGAGCACAGGACGCCCCACCGAGTGGAGCCGATCGGGTCTGGCCACGTCTCGATGGTCGTCCCCGTCGAGGATGCAGAAGACTCCCGACGCCTCGGTCATGCCGTACACCTGGAAGAAGTCGACGCCGAAGGTCGCCATCGCTGTGGCGAGCAGTGCCGACGGCATGGGCGACCCGCCGTAGCCGAGGCAGCGCATCGCCGTGAGGTCGCGGTCGGCGGCTCCGGGTACGGCCGCCAGCATCGCGATCGCCGCGGGCACGAAGAAGGCGTGGGTGACGTGCTCGGCGGCCATCGTGTCCAGCACGACTGGAGGATCGATGGCACGCACCAGCACGGTTCGGCTCCCGGCCGCCAAACCGGCCAGTGCCCAACACGTGCCGCCGACGTGGAACAGCGGCATCGCCACCAAGTTCACGCTCTGTTCGTCGAATCCGAACCCGGCGATCGCCCCCACGCTGTGCGCTCCGACGGAGCGATGAGTCAGCACAGCGCCCTTGGGTCGGCCCGTCGTTCCCGAGGTATAGAGCTGTAGGAACCCGTCGTCCGCACTGCTGCCGAGGACGGTGGACAGCGGCTCCGACGAGGTCAGCCACTGCTCGTACTCGTCGCTGACACCGCCGATCACGATGGTTGCCGGGGTGTGGATCAACTCCCCCGCGATCGAGTCGATCAGGTCCCGGAACTCGTGGCCTACGAGGACGATTCGGGCCTCGCTGTCGTTGAGGACGTGCACGAGTTCGGACGCCGCGAGCCGGAAGTTGACGACAGCGTTCGCCGTGCCGGCCAGTGAACTCCCGAGGGTCGTCTCGAGACACGCGAGATGATTCTTGTCGAGAACGGCGATCCGATCTCCCGGCCGCAGACCTGCGTCGATCTGGGCGGCGGCGTTCCGTCGGACCCGCTCGTCGAGGTCCGACCACCTGTGGGTCACACCCTCGTAGGTCAGCGCGACGCTGTCGGGATCGCGCCTCGCGCGGGCCCTGATCGCGGCCATCGTGTGCCACCGCGGCAGATCGTCGTCCATGCTCGGCGTCCCTTCGACACGGCGTCGGGCACCCATTGACCGTACGCACGGTCAGTCAACCAGGTTGTGACGAGCGCCACAAGGCTCAGGAGAGGGCGATTCCGGCTGCTGCCGCCGCGGCGCCGTCCGGTGCCGCGAGGGCGTCCAGATTCCCGCGGTCGACCAGCAGACCACCCAGCACGGACTGCACGAGGGCCGAGCCCATCTGCGTCGCGCTGAAGCGACCCGTCGGCTCGAACCACGTGTACGCCCAGTGCGCGGAACCGAACAGCAGTAGCGACTGCAGATCGATGTCGACGTCACGGAACAGTCCCTGGGCCACCCCGGAGCGCAGGACCTCCCGCACCGACTCGAGATGGTCGGCTCGCAGACGAAGTCCCCGCTCACCCAGAGCGGGGAGTCGCATCACCTCACGCTGGAACGCCACCGTCGCGTCCCTGTCGTGCTCCTGGTAGAGCATCAGCGCGAACAGCACCGCCGCGAGTTGATGATCCGGTCGCGGCGACCACCCCACCAGACGTGTCATCTCTGCGTTCCGCCGCACCATGTACTGCTCGTGGAGGGCGCCGAGCAGCCGCTCCTTGGTACCGAAATGGTGAACGATCGTGCCCTTGGAGATCGACAGCTCGGCGGCGATGTCGCTGAAATTCGTTCCGTCGTAGCCGTAGCGAGCAACGCGTCGGGTGAAGGCAGCCAGGATGTCGTCCGCACGCCCCTCCCGGCGCGCACGTTCCTGCTTCTCGATTGCCACGGCTCACGCTATCGCGGCGTCCGGTGTCTCACCGGCACCTCGCCCGGAACAGCGGACAGCCCCCGTCCTCTTTCGGAGGACGGGGGCTGTCGGCAGTGATGACGACCGGTGAAACTAGTCGTTGTTGAAGTAGCTCAGCAGTCGCAGGATCTCGACGTACAGCCAGACCAGGGTGATGGTCAGTCCGAGGGCCACGCCCCAGGCTGCCTTCTCCGGAGCCTGAGCCCGGATGAGCTGATCGGCGGCGTCGAAGTCGAGCAGGAAGCTGAACGCGGCGATGCCGATGCAGACGAGGCTGAAGATGATGGCGACGGTTCCGCCGTCACGCAGGCCCAGTCCGCCGGGGGTGAAGAAGCTGGCGACCAGGTTGCCGAGCATCAGCACCACGACGCCGATGAGGGCGCCGACGACCATGCGGGTCAATCGCGGGGTGACGCGGATGGCGCCCGTCTTGTAGACGACCAGCATGCCGAAGAAGACACCGAACGTACCGAGCACGGCCTGCGCGATGAGGGCGCTACCGCCGACACCACCGAATTCGATGGACGTGAACATGAGCGACAGGGCTCCGAGGAACACGCCCTCGAAGGCCGCGTACGCGAGGACCAGCGGCGCGCTGTCCATCTTGCGGCCGAAGGTGGCCACCATGACGAGGACGAAGCCGATGAGTCCACCGCCGATGACGAACATCGGAGCCAGGTCCGGGTTGTTGCTCGCGAGGACGTAGCTGACGATCGCGGCGACGGTGAGGACACCGAGAGTCGTGGCCGTCTTGGTGACGACGTCGTCGATTGTCATCGCACGCTGCTGCGGACCGGTCTGGTACGGCTGCGGCTGGCCCTGCGGAGATCCGTACTGCTGGGTGACCGCACCGGCGCCGGCGGCGGCCGAACCGAACGACGCGTATCCGCCCCCCGACTGCTTGGGCAGATTGCGGAACACCGGGTTGCTGGAAGTGCGCACCGTGTCTCATCCCTTTCGTGTGGTGGAGCCTGTGAACAGAACAACGTTCGGCGACGACGGAAAAGTTCCCATCGGACAAAACGGACTCTACCGGCCGTGATCGGGACCGGACGAGACGGAGGTCGTGCGCGGACGAACACCTGGAGTACACACCACCGGGTTGCGGCCCGCGACCGCTGCCACACGTTTGTGGCCGCAGCGTTACGGGCACCATGGACAGCATGAGCATCGAAGACGGACCCGGAGACACACTCGACCAGAGTGAAAGCCTCGACTCCGAGGAGATCGGCGGGACGAGCGACGGCGACGACGTCGTCACCCCGCCCGACTCCTGGAGCGGAGCGGACAAGTTCGGGACCACCGAACGCGAGGAGCACGACGGCGAGAGCCTCGATCAGAAGCTCGCCGAGGAGGAGCCCGACGTTCCTCTCGAGGAAGAACTCGACGTGCCCGTCGCGGCCACTCCCGACGACGACCTCACGGAGGAACTGGTCGACCGCGTCATCGACAGTGACGACGAGGACGACTACATCCCCGAGATCGAGGACAGCGGCGACTCGTCCGCCATGAAGGACGCGGACGTCGTCGAGGGCGTCGTCGTCGAGAATTCGGCGACCCATCGCGGACAGGTCGACGGCTCACCGGAGGACACCGCCTCGTTCTACGAGTGAGCTCCGAGCAACCGAACAGCTGAATTCACCCTCACCGGATCGACCGGGTGACGGTGAATTTTGCATTCCGTCCCATGACCTCGGTCGGTCCCACCATGCGCCCGAGCATGGGGGTGAAGCGCAGGTGGGAGTTGTGCACGGTCCACAGTTCTCCGCCGGGACGCAGAACCCTGCGTGCGGCAGCGAACAACTTCTCCGCACCTCCGGTGTGCACGGCGGCGTTCTCGTGGAACGGCGGATTGCACAGCACGACGTCGGCGCTCGCGGCGGGTTCCGACGCCATCGCGTCGTCACGCCGGACGGTCAGGGAGACTCCCGATGCCTCTGCGGTCGCGAGAGCGGACGCCACCGCTGCGGCCGACCTGTCCGTGGCGACGATCTCCGCGTCGGGACGCAGCCGAGCGGCGAGAACGGCGAGAATTCCTGTGCCGCAACCGAGATCGACGATACGGCGAGCGTCGGGTGCGGTCCGGTCGAGGAAAGAACACAGGAACCGAGTGCCGATGTCCAGGCGATCCCCGGAGAACACGGCCCCGTGTGCAACCACGGTCATGTCGAGATCGGCAACGGTGGTTCGCACCGGATAGGTGAACGACTCGGCGGGCGTCGGGTCGGAGGCGACGAGGCCGCGGGACTTCTGCGACGCGCGTGTCGCGGTGACGGTGCCGAAGCTCGCCGCCAGGACGTCGTTCATCGAGCGGCTCATGTGCTTGAGTCGGCCCGCGGAGAAGACCCGCACCGACGGATCCGCCCACCGCGCGATCGCCTCCGCGATCTCGGTGAGCTCGGCCAGCGCGCGAGGAAGCTGCATCAAGACCACGGAGGCGCCGTCCAGCAGTCGTCGGTCGAGTGCGTGGTTCGTGTAGACGGCAGCCATTCCCAGCGCATCGGCATTGCGGGCCAACGCCAGTTCGGATGTCAGAGGGTCCTGGTGCACGCGGATGCCGGTCAGGCCGTGGGCCGCTGCCGCGCCCAGCGTCAGCGCTCCGTACCGGTCGCCTATCACGACGACCGCGCCCGGCGTCGCGGCCGACAGCGCGTCGGCGGCCTCGGACAGGACGAGTCTGTCGGAAGCGTCGACGGCGGTGAGGTTGGGCGCCTCCACGTCGGGCGCCCTGCCGAGTGAGTCCAGAACGTCCGCGAGATCCTGCATCGCTGCAGTCTGTCACCCGTGAGGATCGACCGCGGAATCCGTTCCGTGCATGGATCACCGCCTCTGCGGGCATCCTCGGCACATGGGAATCACAGTGGCGGTGACCGGACCGACAGGCGAGATCGGGATGTCTACAGTCGATGCACTCGAGAAGGATCCGGCGGTCGACCGCATCCTGGGTATGGCGCGGCGGCCCTTCGACACCTCGGCACACGGGTGGACGAAGACGGAGTATCGGCAGGGCGACATCCTCGACCGTGATGCGGTGGAGGCGTTCGTCGCCGACGCCGACGTCGTGGTCCACCTGGCATTCCTGATCATGGGCTCGCGGGCCGAGAGTTCGCGCATCAACCTCGCCGGTACCCGGAACGTGTTCGAGGCGACCGTCGCGGCAGCGAAGCCGAACCGGTTGGTCTACACGTCGTCCGTCGCCGCGTACGGGTATCACTCGGACAACCGGGTGCCGATCACCGAGGACACACCGACCAGGGGCTCGAAGGAGCACTACTACTCCGAGCAGAAGGCAGAACTCGAGTCGGTGCTGACGGAGGTCACGTCGGGCTCGGACCTCGACGTCTTCGTCCTGCGGCCCTGCATCGTCGCGGGCCCGAAGGCGCCGGCGCTGGCCGACTCGATGCCGTGGAGGTCGTTCGCCTCCAAGCTTCCCCAGCCGGTGGCCGCTGCCCTCGGCTCGGTGCCTCTGATCCGACCGCTGTTCCCCGATCCAGGACACCCGCTGCAGCTCGTGCACCACGACGACGTCGCCGCGGCGATCGCGGCCGCCGTCACGACGGACGCCGCACCGGGGGCGTTCAACATCGCCGGGGACGGCGTCGTGTCGCTGTCCGAGGTCGCCTCCGCCCTCGGCGCGCAGCCGATCCGGGTGCCGTCAATTCTCGGATCGGCAGCGTCGGCGGTCATCCGGACGCTGCCCGTCGTGCCGTCGATGGTCGAGTGGGTGCATGTCGGCCGGACCTCGGTGGTCATGGACACCTCCAAGGCCAAGCGCGAACTGGGATGGCACCCGAGATACAGCAGTGCCGCCACACTCGACGCACTCGTGTCGTCACTGTCCTGACCGGGCGGGACTTGCACGAGAAGCAGGCGCGAGGCTAGCTTGACCATCGCACTTGAACACCGTTCAAGTCTCGTCCCCGGCCTCAGGAGTTCGCACGGTGTCCACCACACGTTTCTCGGCTCGAGACCTCGCGCAGGTCGCCGTCTTCGCCGCGCTCATCGCCGCCCTCGGGCTTCCCGGATCGATCACCGTCGGGATCAGCGGCGTGCCCATTACCCTGCAGACTCTCGGCGTCATCGCGGCCGGCGCCGTTCTCGGAGCACGTAAAGGCGCTGCCGCGGTGCTCGTCCTGCTCGCGCTCGTGGCCATCGGCCTGCCGCTTCTCGCGGGCGGTCGCGGCGGTCTCGGAGTCTTCGCGGCGCCCAGCGTCGGATACCTCGTCGGCTGGGTCGTGGGCGCCTTCGTGATCGGCGCGCTCACCCGCCTCATCGTGCCCGCGTACCCGCTGTGGGCCGGTCTGCTGGTCAACGCCGTGGGCGGGATCGCCGTGATCTACGTGTTCGGCATCCTCGGACTACTCGTGCGCACCGACCTCGGAATCGGCGCGGCCATCGCCTCCACCGGCGCCTACGTTCCCGGAGATGCACTCAAGGTCGTCGTGGCCACCATCGTCGCGAAGGGCGTCCACCGGGCATACCCGGGTCTGATCGCACCGCGTCGCCGAGTGGCGGCTCGGACGTCCACCGTGTGATGGTCGCGCAGCCCGTCATCGTCGTCGCCCGACGCACCGCGGTGGGAACCGCCGGCCACGCCTTCGCCACCTGCACGGCCGCCGACCTGGCCGCGCCCGTGCTGGCCGACGTCGCCCGGCGGATCGCCCACCTCGGACCGGTCGACGACGTCGTCCTCGGCAACTGCCTCGGCCCCGGCGGCGACATCGCCCGCGTCAGCGCACTGCAGGCGGGACTCGGTCACGGCGTACCCGGCGTGACCGTCGATCGCCAGTGCGGATCGGGACTCGACGCGGTCGCCCTGGCGTCGTCACGTATCCGGGCGGGCGACGACACCCTGCTGCTCGCGGGGGGCGTCGAGTCCGCGAGCACCGCGCCGTGGCGCTACTTCCCCCCGACCGGCGGACAGGACCCGGTTCGCTACACCCGCGCGCCGTTCACCCCAGCAGGAACACCGGACCCCGACATGGGCGTCGCGGCGGACGACCTGGCGCGTCACCTCGGTATCGACAGAGTCCGCCAGGACCTGTACGCCGAGCGGTCGCACAAGCTGGCATCGATCACCGACTTCTCGGGCGAGATCGTGCCCGTCGCCGGGGTCACCGCGGACGAACGCGTTCGTTCCGGCCTCAACGCGGCGCGGCTCGGACGGTTGCGGCCGGCCTTCTCCGCCGACGGCACCGCGACGGCCGGGAACTCGTGCGGCATCTCGGACGGAGCGGCGGTCGTCGCCGTCACCACTGCCGACCGCGCCGACGGGCCGGCGCTCCGCATCCTCGGATGGTCGGTCGCCGGAACCGACCCGGCGCTACCGGGACTTGCGCCGATCCCCGCGATCGAGGCCGTGTTGTCGCGCTGCGGGGTCGCACCGACGGACGTCGGCATCGTCGAGATCACCGAGGCGTTCGCGACCGTCGCGCTCGCAGTCGTCGATCGCCTCGGCTTCGATCCGGACATCGTCTGTCCGGGCGGCGGCGCCATCGCTCTGGGCCACCCGTGGGGCGCCTCCGGTGCCCTTCTGCTCGTCCGGTTGGCTACACAGATGGCATCGACAACCTCGCCCGCGCTGGGCCTCGCCGCATGCGCTATCGGAGGCGGTCAGGGAATCGCGATGCTCGTCGAGCGGGTCGACCGGTGAGCGTCATCCGCTTCGAGCACGTCTCGCACGGCTACGGTCGGCGAAGCGTGCTGCAGGACATCGACCTCGAACTGACCGAGTCGCGCATCGGCATCGTCGGCTCGAACGGGTCGGGGAAGTCCACTCTGGCGCGCATGATCAACGGCCTCGTCTCCCCGAACGAGGGCACCGTCACGGTCGACGGTCTGAACGTCGCCCGCAAGGGTGGACAGGTCCGGCGCAAGGTCGGCTTCGTCTTCACCGACCCCGACAACCAGATCGTCATGCCCACCGTCGCCGAGGATCTCGCGTTCTCGTTGCGACGGACCGGCGCCGGCAAGGACGACGTGCGCAACCGTGTGTCGGAGATGCTCGACAAGTTCGGCCTGGCCGGCCACGCCGACCACCCCGCCCACCTGCTCTCCGGTGGCCAGAAGCAGATGCTGGCGATCGGTGCGGTGCTGATCCGCCGACCCGAGGTCCTCGTGGCGGACGAGCCGACCACGCTCCTCGACCTGCGCAACGCCCGCAAGGTGGGACGCGTCTTCGACACCCTCGATCAGCAGGTCGTCGTCGTCACGCACCATCTCGATCTGTTGACGAACTTCGACCGCGTCATCGTCATCCACGACGCGCGCGTGGCCTACGACGGACGTCCCGCGGACGCCTTGCCCGCCTACGAGGCGTTGCTCGAATGATCGGCCTCTATCAACCGGGTCGATCACTGCTGCACCGACTTCCGGCCGGCACCAAGCTTCTGCTGCTGATGGTTGCGGTCGTCGCCGTGATCGCCCTGGTGCGCAGACCCGTCGATGTCGCCGTGGCCGCCGCCCTGGTGTGCGGAGCGTTCGCGGTGGGAGGCATCGGTCCCCGTGTCGCTCTCGCACAGATCCGCCCACTGTTCTGGATGGTCGCTCTCATCGCGGTGTTCCAGGTCGTCTTCACCACCCCGGCCCGAGCAGTGGTGGTGTGCGGCGTCCTGGTGGTCACCGTCGCGGCCGCGAGCCTGGTCACTCTGACCACCCGCGTCACCGAGATGCTGGACGTCTGCGACCGCCTCCTGCAGCCTTTCCGGAGATTCGGTGTGGATCCCGACCGGGTCGGTCTGCTTCTGGCACTGACCATCCGGCTCGTTCCGGTCCTGACGGGAATCGTTCACGAGGTGTCGGACGCACGCAAAGCCCGCGGGCTGCAATGGTCGATGACCGCGCTGGCGACACCCGTCGTCGTCCGTGCACTCCGTACCGCTGACGCGCTGGGAGACAGCCTCGTCGCGCGAGGCGTCGATGATCCGGCGACAGATCAGGACGAGTCGTGATAGCGGCGCGGATCGAACGGTGGGCGCGGGGCACCCCGGACTCCCGCGCGGTGACCGCGGCGGACGGGTCGCTGACCTATCGGGAGCTGTGGGATCACTCGGGTCGCGTCGCCGCGCGCGTCGCCGGAATGCCTCGTGTCGCAGTGCTTCCTGCGTCCGATCTCGGCTCGGTGGTCACTCTGATCGGCGCGATACGCGCGGGTTCCTCGCTGGTCCTGCTGCATCGCCATCTCCTACCCGACCATCTCGCATCCGTGCTCGACATCAGCCGACCGGGGGCTGTCGTCGCGTCGACACGCGGCAGGGAGCGTCTTCGGCGACTCGGCTACGACGGGCCCCTCGAGTCGCCGACGGATCTCACGGCAACGCCGGCGACGCCTGTCGGCGATCCCGACGAGTCCGCCGAACTGTTGGCGGGGCTGACCTCCGGAACGTCGGGGAAGCCCAAGCTGTTCGTGCGGTCCCGCCGATCCTGGACTCGAACTCTCGATCGCTCGGACGAGGAATTCACCGTCGACGAGCACTCCCGCGTCGCCGCGCCGGGCGTCCTGGACCACACCCATTTCCTGTACGGACTGGTGCATGCTCTGACGCGAGGTGCCTCGGTGGACCTGCGACCGGTCGACTCGTGGGCCGCGAGCGGCGCCGATCCGACGCACGTCTACACCGTTCCCACCATCGCGCACGACATCGCTCGACGCGTCGACCTCACCCCGGGAAGTATCCGAGAAGTGTTGTCCTCCGGTGCCTTCTGGCCCGAATCCGGGAGACGCGCCCTGTCGGAACGCCTACCCGGGGCCACCCTCGTGCACTTCTACGGGGCGTCGGAACTGAGCCTCGTCGCCGTGTCGTCCTCCGCCGAACCGGTTCCGCCGGGCTCCGCCGGGCGACTGGTGTCCGGGGTGCAGGCGCGGGTGGTCGACGGTCTGGTCGAGGTACACAGCGACATGAACTTCGACGGCTATCTGACCTCGCCGGACGACGCGGTACCGACGGGTGGTCCGGTCGACGGATGGATGGGTGTCGGCGATCGGGGCGAGGTGCACGACGGGTGGTTGTTCCTCACCGGTCGCAGCAGCGACACCATCGTGCGCGGCGGCCTGAAGGTCGAACCGATCGACGTGGAGCGAGCGCTGCGGGAGTTTCCCGGCATCGTCGACGCCGCGTGTGTCGGAGCTCCGCACGTGCGGATGGGGCACGTGCCGGTGGCGGCAATCGTCGTCGACGACCCGGTCGATCCCGCTGCGTTGCGACGCCATCTCCGGCGCCGCCTGGAGGCCCCCGCGCTCCCCGCCGCCGTGGTCACGGTGAGCTCGCTCCCCCGCACTCCGCGTGGAAAGCTCGACCGCACTGCCGTTCTCGCCGCAGTGCAGGCCGAGGCGCGCACCTGACGCACCCGCACCGCTGCGGACGTATTGTCTGGACAAACTATTGACAATGCTTGTGATGTGGATTACACATATCTCCGGGTCGCGACCTCATGATCACGACCTCGTATCCAGCACACCGACTAGTCGGCGTTCGAGAAAGAGACCGAATGACACGTCATCTCACCCGTCGGGGCACCGCTGTGGCTCTCGGCGTCGCATTGAGCGTCACCCTGGCAGCGGGCTGCTCGAGTTCCGGCGGGGCTCCGGAGTCCTCCGGTGACGGCGGCGGCAACGCCGGCACGGCCGACACTCCCAAGGCGACCATCGCGATGATCACGCACGAGGTTCCCGGAGACACGTTCTGGGACCTCATCCGCAAGGGTGCCGAGGCGGCAGCCGCGAAGGACAACATCGAGCTGCGTTACTCCTCCGACCCCGAGGCACCCAACCAGGCCAACCTGGTCCAGAGCGCCATCGACTCCAAGGTCGACGGCATCGCGGTCACGCTGGCCAAGCCGGACGCCATGGCGCCGGCCGTCGAGGCCGCGACCGCAGCGGGCATCCCCGTCGTCGCGTTCAACTCCGGGTACGACGCCTGGAAGGATCAGGGCGTCCAGCAGTACTTCGGCCAGGACGAGACCATCGCCGGCCAGGCAGTCGGTGAGCGCCTGACCACCGAGGGTGCGAAGAAGACGCTCTGCATCATCCAGGAGCAGGGTCAGGTCGCCCTCGAATCCCGCTGTGCCGGTGTGACACAGGGATTCACCGGTGGTTCCACCGAGATCCTGAACGTCAACAGCAAGGACATGCCGTCCGTCGAGGCCACCATCACGGCCAAACTGCAGCAGGATCCGTCGATCGACCACATCGTCGCTCTGGGCGCCCCCATCGCGCTGACCGCGGTGCAGTCGAAGGCGAACGCCGGCTCCGAGGCAACCGTCGTCACGTTCGACACCAATGCCGCACTCGTGGAGGCCATCCAGGGTGGCGACGTGGCGTGGGCCGTGGATCAGCAGCCGTACCTGCAGGGCTACCTGGCAGTCGACTCGCTCTGGCTGTACCTCAACAACGGCAACACCATCGGTGGAGGCACCCCGGTTCTGACCGGACCCGCGTTCATCGATTCGACCAACATCGACGCGATCGCGGAATACGCCAAGGGCGGCACCCGCTAGTCCCGTCACGCACACGAATCCGGTGCGGAAATGTTCGCTGAGCGAGCATTTCCGCACCGGATTTCTCGTGTCTCGGGCCGTCAGGCCATGTTCACGTTCCGGGTCTCCACCAGCGCCCGGGTACAGAACAGGCTCAGCACCGACAGCAGGGCGAGCATGACGCCCACGGCGATGCTGCCGAACTCGGCGGTCAGCGGGGCGGCGAGCAGCGGCGGGATCGCGCCACCGAGGACTCCCGCGAGGTTGTAGCCGAGACCGGCGCCCGTGTATCGGAATCGGGTCTGGAACAGCTCCGGCAGCATCGCTCCGGTGGGGCCGTACGCGATGCCGAAGATGGACAACGTGACGCACATGGCGACGACGTAGGCCGTGCTGGACCCGGTGTCCAGCAACGGGAACAGCACCAGTGACCACGGGACGGCCACCGCGCAGGAGACCATGATGACGCGCCGCCGGCCGACCCGATCCGAGAACGTCGCGGACAGCGCGATGGTGATGCCGAAGATGACGGCGCCGACGATGCCGGTCCAGAGTACGAACGGCCGGTCGAATCCGAGGGTCTTGGTGCCGTAACTCGTGAGATACGCAGTGCCCATGTAGAACAGCGAGAACAGCGAGGCGAGTGCGCCCGCCGCGAGCAGCACTTCCCGCTTCTGCACGTGCCACGCCTCGAGGACCGGCAGCTTGCCAGGCACCTTCTGCGCAGCCGCCGCCTGGTCCGCTCGGAAGATCGGCGTCTCCTCGATCGCGAGCCGCATATAGAGGCCGATCAGCACCAGCACGGCGCTGAACAGGAACGGGATGCGCCACCCGTAGTTCAGGAACGTCTCGTTGGTGTCGCCGAAGACGGCGCCGGTGACCAGGAACGTCGCGCTGGACAGGATGAATGCCGCCGACGGTCCCAACTGCGGGAACATTCCGTAGAAGCCGCGCCGCTTCGCCGGCGCGTACTCGGCCGTCAGCAGCGTCGCCCCCGCCCATTCGCCGCCGACAGCGAAGCCTTGGCCGAACCGCAGGACGACCAGGATGATCGGGGCCGCGACACCGATGGTGTCGGCGCCGGGCAGCAGACCGATGACGAACGTCGACACACCCATCAGCAGCAGTGTCGAGATGAGGGTCTTCTTGCGCCCGATGCGGTCACCGAAGTGTCCGAACAGCACGGCACCTGCCGGACGTGCGATGAACGCGACGGCGAAGGTCGCGAACGAGGCCACGGTCCCCGCCGTCGCCCCGAGCGCGGGGAAGAACACCGTCGGGAACACCAGGGCGGCAGCGGTTCCGTAGATGAAGAAGTCGTAGAACTCGATCGTGGTGCCGATACCGCTGGCAACCGCCACCTTGCGCACGCTCGTCCGCGGGGTGGTGGGTGGTGCTGCGACGCGCGCGGTCGCGTCGTCGGGCGAAACTGTGGTCATGGTTCTCCATCCGAGGTGAGGAACGTCCGAATGGTCGGACTTGCGAGGAACCGTATGTGACCTGAACCACTCCCACTACCCTCCGAAGAGGGGGTCGGCGCCAGCGGGCGAGATGCCGCTCACAGCTACCCTCGACTGATGATCGTCGATGCACTGCTCGCCGAACTCCCCGCCGATCGGATCGTCCTGGACCCCGACGTCATGGCGTCGTACCAGCACGACGAGGCGGAGTGGGCGTATTCCACCGCTCCGCTTGCCGTCGTACGGCCCACCACCGCCGAGGAGGTCCAGGCGACCGTGCGCGCCTGTCTCGCGACCGGTACAGCGGTGGTGACTCGCGGCGCAGGTACCGGGTTGTCCGGCGGAGCGAACGCGAGCGAGGGATGCATCGTTCTCGCCCTCGATCGGATGACCACGATCCTCGAGATCGACCCGCTCGAGCGCTATGCCGTCGTCGAACCGGGCGTCGTGAACGATCACCTGCGCGCGGCCGCCGCCGAGGTCGGGTTGTGGTACCCGCCCGATCCCGCCAGCTCACCGTGGTCGACGATCGGTGGGAACGTCGCCACCAATGCCGGCGGACTCTGCTGCGTGAAGTACGGGGTCACCCGCGATTACGTCATGGGGCTGCAGATCGTCACCGGGACAGGCGATCTGGTGCGACTGGGTCGCAAGACCGCGAAGGGGGTCGCGGGGTACGACCTCGCAGGTCTGATGGTCGGCTCCGAGGGGACGCTGGGCATCGTCACCGAGATCACCGTCAAACTCCGTCCGCTCCAGGATCCGCAACGCACCGTCGCCGGATACTTCGACTCGATCGTCGATGCCGGGCGAGCCGTCGCCGCCGTCGCCGCCGCGGGCCTGACGCCGTCGGCTCTGGAACTGGTCGACAAGCAGTGCCTGCTCGCGGTGGACGCCTGGAAGAACATGGGTCTCGCCGTCGACGCCGAGGTGGTGCTGCTCGGCCGGGTCGACACTCCCGGACAGGTCGGCGACCAGGAAGCGGAGACGATGCTGGCGTGCTTCGACGAGGGCGGCGCCACGTGGTCGGCACTGTCCACCGACCAGGAGGAAGCCGACGCGTTGTTCGCGGCCCGGCGTTTGGCGTATCCCGCGATGGAACGCCTGGGGCCGGTGCTGACCGAGGACGTGTGCGTCCCCAAGCGGCACGTGCCGGAGATGCTCTCGCGCATCGAGAAGATCGGCATCGCCCACGACGTCGTCATCGCCAACATCGCCCACGCCGGCGACGGCAATCTGCATCCTCTGCTGATCACTCCGCGGGACGACGATGCGGCGCGCGCGCGAGCACAGGCGGCGTTCGCCGAGATCATCGACGCCGCACTGGAACTCGGCGGTACCGTGACCGGAGAACACGGTGTCGGACTGCTGAAGATGCACGGACTGGTGCAGGAGCTCGATCCGGTGGTGCTGACCATGCACCGTGCAGTGAAGGCAGCTCTCGACCCGCGGGGCATCCTCAATCCCGGCAAGGTGTTCGACTAGGCTCGGCGCGTGACCGACACTCCCGCACCGCCCGTCATGCCCGACGACCTCCGCGAGTTCGCCGAGGCAGCAACGGGTTTCATGCCCGCCGACGAGGGTCTCGCACTGTTCGACGCGGCCGCCGAGTTCCTCGGCGACGGGGTCGCGGTCGAGATCGGCAGCTACTGCGGCAAGTCCACCGTCTATCTCGGCGCCGCCGCGCGTGCCACCGGTGGACGCGTCGTCACCATCGATCACCACCACGGGTCCGAGGAACACCAGCAGGGGTGGGAGTACCACGACGAGTCGTTGGTCGATCCGTCCACCGGATCGCTCGACACGTTGTCCCGGTTCCGGCGCACCATCGGCGGGGCGGGCCTCGACGACGTGATCATCGCGGTCGTCGGACGCTCCAGCGAGGTCGCGGCGATCTGGCGGCAACCGGTCACCGTCCTGTTCGTCGACGGTGGTCACACGGACGAGGCGGCCGCGGCCGATTACGAGGGCTGGGCCCCCTGGATCACCGTCGGGGGCGCCCTGTTGATCCACGACGTGTTCCCGGATCCGGCCGACGGTGGTCAGGCGCCGTACCGCATCTACCGGCGGGCACTCGACACCGGCCAGTTCACCGAGGTGCGAGCTGCGGGGTCACTGCGAGTGCTGACGCGTACCTCCGGTCAGCCGGGAACGCTCGCCGAATAGGACTCCCCCGCGCAACCGCACAATCGGTGCGCGCCGGACAGTCCGACGGGCAGGTCGTCCCCGCGGAAGATTCCGGAACCAGCGCTCGAGCGAGACAGCGCGTCGGCCGCGAGGATCATCGCACCCGTGGTCCACGTGGTCCGTTCGACCGGCCACCGCTTACCGTCCGCGTAGACGAGGCCGGTCCAGTAGGACCCGTCGCTCTCCCGCAGATGCTGCATGTTCGCGAGCAAGGCGACCGCCGCGTCGCGACGGTCCATCGCGTCGAGCGTCAGTACCAGTTCGCAGGTCTCCGCTCCGGTGACCCAGGGGCGGTCGTCGACGCAGCGGATACCGAGCCCGTCCACCACGAAGTCCGTCCACCGCTCGTCGATACGCCGCAGAGCCGCGGGGCCGCGCACCGCGCCGCCCAGGATCGGGTAGTACCAGTCCATCGAGTAGGACGGCTTCGGCGTGAAGGCCGAATCATGGTGCCGGAGAACGTGTCCGAGTCGGCCGACCGCCACCTCCCAGTCGGGCTGGGGGTCGCCGATGTACGCCGCGAGTGCCAACGCGCAGCGCAAGCTGTGATGAATGCTCGCGTTCCCGGTGAGCAGCGCTTCCGCACGCGAGCCGTTCGGTCCGGCCGCCCAGGCGATCTCGCCGCGATCGGACTGCAGGGAGAGGACGAAGTCGACGGCGCGGCGCACGGTCGGCCACAGTGCGAGCGCGAAGTTGTCGTCGCCGGTGACGAGGAAGTGGTGCCACACCCCCACCGCGATGTAGGCGCAGAAGTTGGTGTCGGATCCGGCGTCCTCGACGACCGACCCGCGCATCCGGATGGGCCACGTACCGTCGTCGCGCTGGGTGCGCCGCGACCATTCGTAGGCGGCGTCGGCCTCCTCGACCAGGCCGGCCGCGCTCAGAGCCATCGCTGCTTCGACGTGGTCCCACGGATCCAGATGTCCGCCGTCCGACCACGGCACGGCACCGGACCGTAACTGGACCGCCGCGATGCTCCGGGCGCTCTCCAGACACTGCTCGGCCGTCAGGACGTCGGGGACGGACGGGACCGCATGCTCAGTGAGCGCCACGCTCGACCTCCGGTCGATCGCGACGGGCCTCCGGCTTGCGCAGGTAGATCACGACGGACTTGCCGATGGCCGGGTTCAGCACCTTCTCGAGGATGCGGGTCGTCCGAGGGGCTTTCATCATGTCCCACACCAGCATCGAGTGATACCCGCGCACCAGTGGGTGGTCGTTGTTGCGCACCCCCACGGCGCATTTGAGCCACCAGTACGGCGCGTGGAGCGCGTGCGCATGGTGAGTGTGGGTGACCTCGAGGCCCGCATCGGTCAGCGATGCCGCCAACTCGCCGGCGCGATAGATCCGCACGTGCCCGCCCTCGTTGGCGTGGTACTCGTCCGAGAGCGCCCAGCACACACGCTCGGGCAACCACCGCGGGACACTCACCGCCACGGTGCCGCCGGGCCGCACGACGCGGGCGATCTCGGCGATGGCCCGCGCGTCCTGCGGGATGTGCTCGAGCATCTCGGAGACGATCACCCCGTCGAACCACTCGTCGGGGAAGGGCAGCGACAACGCGTCGCCGACGACGGTCTCCGCGGTCGCGGACTCCGGAACCTGCTTTTCCTCGGCCATCGCGCCGAACATGACCTTGACCTCGTCGAGTTCTTCCGCGTTCTGGTCGAACGCCGTGACATGCGCTCCGCGGCGGTACAACTCGTAGGAGTGACGTCCCTGGCCGCAGCCGATGTCGATGACGCGATCACCCTCGCCGAACCCGAGTCGGTCGAAGTCCATGGTCAGCATGTTCTCACTCGATTCCGTCGTGGTCGGCGACCGTCGTCGATCGCCTTCTCGTACTGCTCGACCGTCGCTGCGGCCACTGCCGCCCAGCCGTAGGTGGAGGTGGCACGTTCGCGTCCGCGTTCACCCATGGCGCGCCGGCGCGGCTCGTCGTCGAGCGCGCGAGTCAGTGCGAGGGCGAGTGCGTCGCTGTCTCCGGGAGGCACCAGATCGGCGCAGAGCCCGTCGGGCCCCACCACTTCGGGGATCGCCCCGGTGCGGCTCACCACCAAGGGCGTCGCGCACGCCATCGCCTCGATCGTCGGGAGCGAGAAGCCTTCGTACAACGACGGCACGCAGGCGACGTCCGCCGAGGCCAGGACGCGCGCCAGTTCGGCGTCGTCGAGGCCGCTGCGGGTCCGCACGATGTCGCCGATCCCGAGTGCGTCGATCAGAACCCGTGTCGGTCCGGCCGGGTCGACCTTCGACACCAGCTCGAGCTCCACGTCGCGCTCGGTGCGGATCTTCGCCACCGCCTCGAGAAGATGCCGCACTCCCTTGAGTGCGACGTCGGCGCTGGCGACCGCCACGATCCGCCCGGGAACTCGCGGCGCGACTCCCGGTGCGAACACCGTCGTGTCGACACCGAGAGGGACCACGGTGACCGCCGCGGGATCGACGCCGAAGGCTTCGACGATGTCGACGGCGGACGAGTGCGACACGGTCAGCAGGCGCGCGATGCGGCGCGCCACCCGCCTCTGCATGGTCAGGAAGCCATACCAGCGACGGACGGTGATCTGCCGACGCCACGGTGCGGCCGCGAGGTCGAGCGCGCGATCCCGCGTGATCGGGTGATGGATGGTGGCCACGAGGGGCAGCGGAACTCGCAGCAGCCCGTAGCTCAGCGACTGGTTGTCGTGCACGACGTCGAACTCGTCGGCCCGCGCGCGAAGCAGTCGTGCGACCCGAGCGCCGAACGTGCGGGGTTCGGGGAAACCCGCGGTCCACATCGTGAGCACCTCGGACACGTCCACGAGGTCTCTGATCTCGGACGGTTTCGGGGTGCGGAACGGATCGTCGTCCCGGTACAGGTCCAGACTCGGGACGCGGGTGAGGCCCACTCGTGGGTCGAGGTCGGGGTACGGCTGACCGGAGAAGACCTCCACGCTGTGTCCCTGGTCGACCAGGGCCCTGCTCAGACGCGAGACGTATACGCCCTGGCCGCCGACGTGGGGCTTGCTGCGGTAGGACAGCAAAGCAATGCGCACGTGGGTCCCCCGAGCTGTCGCGGCAAATGATGACCCGATGTGTCTACCACCTCCGCGGTTCCTCGAATCCGCGTGACCGTCCGGTAGCGCTTCCGCGGCGGCGGGCGGTGGTCCAGACTGGACGACATGACGGGAACTGCGGACAGGGCCCTGCACATCCACCTGCCGGAAGGCGTGCCGCTCATCGATGTTCGGCGTGAGTTCGACGCACCGGTCTCCGCAGTGTTCCGAGCCCACGCCGAACCCGAACTGGTCGCCCGCTGGCTCGGCCCGGCGGGGTACGAGATGTCGGTCGAGGAGTACGACTTCCGCAGCGGCGGGCGCTATCGCTACATCCATCGTGATCCCGGTGGCGCCGAGTACGCCTTCCACGGCGTGTTCCACACCGTGCGCACGGACGAGTTCGCCGTGCAGACGTTCGAGTACGAGGGCTTTCCCGATGTGGTGAGCATCGAGTTCCTCACCTTCGTCGATCTCGGTGACCGGTGTCGGCTCGAGGGACATTCGGTCTACCCGTCCCTCGACGCGCGCGACGGGATGGCGGCGAGCGGAATGGAGAAGGGCATGCGCGAAGGGTACGAACGGCTCGATCTCCTCCTCGTCTGATCGGCTCGTCACTCACTGGCGCAGCGCGGGATCCATCTTCTCGACGAGGGTGTCGAGACGGATGGGAAGGTCCCGCACCCGCACGCCGCACGCGTGATACACGGCGTTGGCGATGGCGGCTGCCGATCCGACGTTGCCGATCTCGCCGATTCCCTTGCTGCCCATGGGATTGAGATCGTCGTCGTCCTCGTCGACCCAGATCGCCTCGATGTCGCGGACGTCGGCGTCCACCGGCACGTGGTATTCCGCGAGGTCCGCATTGAGGAATCCGCCGTGTCGGCGGTCCACGATGCCCTCCTCCATCACAGCCATTCCCAACCCGAAGATCATGCCGCCCATGAACTGCGACCTCGCCAACCGGGGATTGAGCACGCGGCCCACGGAGAAGACACCGAGCATCCGGTTCACCCGCACCTCGCCGGTGTCCACGTCGACGTGCACCTCGGCGAAATGGGCGCCGAAGGCTTGACGAGCCCTTTCCGCACGCTCCTCGAGATCGTCGGCGGTGTCCGCCAGGACGCTCGCACCGGCGGCCGGGTCACCGTCGGCGACCAGTGCCCGGCAGGCCTTGGTCACTGCCCATCCCCACGACGACGTGCCCGACGATCCGCCGGCACCGGGCGCTGTCGGCAGCGAACTGTCGCCGACGTGGATGTGTACGCGGTCCAGGGAGACACCGGCGGCATCGGCGGCGATCTGCGCCAGAACGGTGCGAGCGCCCGTCCCGATGTCGGACGCGGCGATGGCCACGTCGACCGTGCCGTCGTCGCGAGCGGTCGCGCGCGCGGTGCTCGGAGACGTCATGGCCGGGTAGGTCGCCATCGCCACCCCGGTGCCGACCAGCGTCCGCCCCACCCGTCGGATTCCTGGACGCGGATCGCGCTCGGCCCACCCGAATCTGCGGGCTCCCTCATCGAACACCCGGCGGACGGTCCGGGAGGTGTACGCCTGCCCGTCTGCCGGGTCGACCGACGGCTCGTTGCGTAGTCGCAGCTCGATGGGATCCATGCCGAGGGCATAGGCGAGTTCGTCGACCGCGCACTCGAGCCCGAACATGCCGGGGCACTCACCGGGAGCCCGCATCCACCGCGGCGTGCCGACGTCGAGCGCGACGGCGCGGTGGGTCGTGGACACGTCGGCGACGTCGTACACGTGCCGGCTGCCCTCCGAGGTCTGCTCGACGAACTCCATGACCGTCGACGTCTGCTGAAGGGAGTCGTGCAGAAGCGCTGTCATCGAGCCGTCGTGGTCCGCCGAGAGTCGGATGCGCTGGATGGTCGGAGTGCGATAGCCGACGAAGTCGAAGGTCGACCGGCGCGGCACGGGGAACGACACGGGCCGACCCACCACGGACGACGCCATCACCGCCACCACCGCGTTCGGCCGTGTGCTTCCCTTCGACCCGAATCCTCCCCCGACATGTTCGGCGACGACGCGAACTCGGCCAGGCTCCAGGTGGAAGAGTTCGGCCAGATCTCCAGCCACTCCCGACGGCGCCTGGGTGGAATCCCACACCGTCAGCGTGGACCTGTCCTCGCTCCAGGACGCGATCGAGGCGTGCGGCTCCATCGGCGCGTTGTGCTCGGCCGGCGTCGTGTATCGGACGTCGACGCGCACCGGGGACGCGTCGAATCGTGCCTCCGGCTCCCCCTTGACGACGTCGGTGTCGAAGCCCGCGTTGACTTGTTCGGGGGCGTAGATTCCGGGGTGATGTTCTCGTAACTCGTTGTCGCACTGCCTGCTCTCGTACGTGACGTCGACTGCCGACGCCGCGTCCTGGGCCTGCTCCAGCGTGTCCGCCACGACGACGGCGACGATCTGCCCGCGGTAGGAGACTGCGTCGGACTGCAGGACCTGGAGTTCGCCGTCCCCGGGGTCACCCAGCGTCGGGGCGTTGCCGTGCCAGAGCACGTCCAGAACACCCGGAAGCGCCAATGCTGATGCACGATCGACGTCGACCACCCTCCCGGCAGGAACAGTCGCCCCGACGATGACCGCGTAGGCAAGAGATCCACCGACATCCTTGTATTCCGCCGCGTATCGTGCTGCGCCGGTGACTTTCTCGCGGCCCTCGAGCCTCACGACAGGCGTTCCCATGACGGTCATCGACGGGCCTCGTCGGCAGCGACGTCGGACAGGGACATCACGGTCGACGCCGCGGTCGATGCGACGAGCGACATCTTGTAGTTGTTGTCCGGGAACGTATGCGCGGCACCGAGCTCGTGTTCCATCGCCGCCACCACCGCGGCGCGGGACGGAATCGAACCGAGCAGATCGTTCTCGGCGATCGTCGCCCGCCACGGTTTGTGCGCCACACCGCCCAACGCGATCCGCACGGTCGTGAACACACCGTTCTCCACCACCACCACAGCGGCGACGGACACCACGGCGAAGGCGTACGACGCGCGGTCGCGCACCTTGCGGTAGGTCGAGCGCGCACCGGACGGGAGCGGCGGAATGTCGAGGTGGGTGACCCACTCCCCGTCCCGCAGTGTCGAGTCCCGTTCCGGGGTGGATTCGGGTAGACGATGCAGATCGGCGAATCGGATCTCTCGGATCCCGTCCGTTCCGACAACACCGACGGTGGGGTCGAGGGCCGCGAGGCCCACTGCCATGTCCGACGGGTGGGTGGCGATGCAGTACTGCGACGCGCCCAGCACCGCGGCGTTGCGGCGATCGCCTTCGAGAGCGGAGCATCCCGACCCCGGTTCGCGCTTGTTGCACGCCGTGTCGACGTTCATGAAGTACGGGCAGCGGGTGCGCTGGAACAGGTTGCCACCGGTGGTCGCCATGTTCCGGAGCTGGCCCGACGCGCCCGACAACAGAGCGCGCGAGAGCACCGGATACTGCGAGCGCACGACCGGATCGGCGGCCAGATCACTGTTGCGCACCAGCGCTCCGACGCGCAGACCACTGTCCGCGTTCCACTGCGTGTCGGCCAGGGCGAGGCCCGTGATGTCGATCAGTCGATCCGGTGTCTCGACGCCCAGCTTCATCAGATCGACCAGATTAGTGCCACCGGCCAGCACACGCGTCGCTCCCTGTGCCAGTGCCGGCGCCACGGACGCCGCGTCCTCGGCCCTGTCGTAGGCGAATGTCTTCACGCCTCGACCCCCACGGTGGTGGCGTCGCGGGGCGGCATGTTCTCCCGCACCGCGGCGACGATGTTGGCGTACGCGCCGCAGCGACAGATGTTGCCGCTCATGCGCTCTCGTATCTCGTCGTCGGTCGAGACCGCCGCGCTGTCGAGGTCGTCGGTGACCGCGCTCGGCCACCCGCCCTTCATCTCGTCCACCACGGCGACCGCGGAGCAGATCTGACCGGGCGTGCAGTAGCCGCACTGGAACGCGTCGTTGTCGAGGAAGGACGCCTGCATCGGATGCAGGTCGTCGCCGTCCGCGAGACCCTCGACGGTCGTGATGTCGTCACCCTGCGCCGCGACGGCCAGGGTGAGACAACTGGTGATGCGGCGGCCCCCGGACAGCACCGTGCAGGATCCGCACTGTCCGCGATCGCAACCCTTCTTGGAGCCCGTCAGGCCGAGCCTCTCGCGAAGTGCGTCGAGGAGTGTCGTGCGGACGTCGCACTCGACCCGATGCTCCTCGCCGTTGACGGTGAGGGTGACGCTGATGTCGCGAGTGACCTGGCTCATAGCCTCCGGTCTACCCGGCGGACCCGAGGCCAAACCGTCTCACAAGGGCAGCGCGGTCTCCTTCACCGTCGGCGGCGCATCGACAGCGGGCACGATCCGGCGGAACCACTCGGTCCCGAAGGCCGACGCGAGATCCGCGTCGGACATCGGGATGAAGGGGCCGAAGTCGCCGATCTGCGATTCGTGCACCACCATCGCCGCGCGCTTGGCAACTAGCACGCCCGTCACGTCGACGGCCGTGGTCAGCTCCGACTCCGGGAGTCCGAAGGATTCGATGTCGAGCTGGGGCGCCTCGTCGTTCTCGGACGGGTCCCAGTTGGGATTGGCCGCCATCATCTCGCGCATGCGGTCGCGGTTCATCGTCCCCTCGTAGACGAACGGCACCGAGGCGAGCTCCGCCGCACGAACTCCGACGTGATGCACCTGGACATGGTCGGGATGGCCGTAGCCGCCGTTGGGGTCGTACACCGTCAGCACGCGGGCCTGCTCCTCGTCGAGGACGTCGGCAAGACGACGAGCAGCCTCCTCCACCGGCGCGTTGGCGAAGGCGATCGGGTTGTCGTTGCCCTCGGTTCCCGCCATTCCGGAGTCCGCGTATCCGAGCATGACCACGCGCGCGGCACCAAGTATCTCGGCGGACCGCTCGAGCTCGAGTCGGCGCCGATCGTGCAGCGATTCACCGTCCGCGAGCAGTCCCTCCGGGAACTCTCCCAGCGCACCGTCCGTGGCGGTCACCAGAACGACGCGGTGGCCGGCATCGGCCGCTGCACGCATGATTCCGCCGGTGCCGAACACCTCGTCGTCGGGATGGGCATGGAAGCACACCAACACACTCATCGCCAGATCGTCGCACGGAGCGCGCTGCGGCCCGCGATCAGACGGCGTATCGGCGCAGCCCTGCGATGCCGTCGCGCTTACTGATCCTCTCGTCGACCCGGATCACCTCGGCGTCGATGTGCAGCGCGCCGTACGGAACGGCCTCGTCGGCTCGCAGAGTGCGGGTCGGTGCACTCCGAATGCCGACAGCGCATCGGCGTCCGGGGCGATCATGGTGGGTGACTCGTCCGAGACCACGGTGACGTCGGGAAGATCACCGATCAGAACCGTCGCGAGGCTGCCGCCGCGGACCGCCGCGCAGACGTCGTCCACCCCGTCGATCGCCAGACCCGACCCACGACCGAGCTCCGCGGACCACGTCTGCGCGGCGTCGTCCATCGCGGCGAGACGTCGACGCTCGATCTCCTCGTCGATCGCGCGGCCGAGCTCCTCGCTGTGGTCACCGCTCCCGCGCGCCCCGATGTCCAGGTCGACGACGACGTCGGCCGTCCGCTCCGGGAGTGCGGCACGGAGATCGGACCGCGAGCGGACCTCACCGGCGACGAACACGACATCGAGTGCCCGCTGATCCACCAGCTCGGTCACCCGTCCGCCACCGCGCCCACGTTGCGTCTCGCCGCGTCGTCGGTCCGACGCTGCGGGGTGCCGTACCCGGCGGACTCCGCCCCGGCGGACTGGTGGATCGGTCCGGACACCGCGTCGACCGTCTCCTGGTGGGTTCCGCCGCTGCTCTGCACGGTGATGTCGGCCCCTGCATGGTCCACCCATGCGAGGCAGTAGCTCAGGTTTGCCGGCCCGTGATCGAACAGCGGCACGAGGTACGGCAACTCGGAGACCCGGACCTCGGTTCGGACCGGCGGGCCGATCAGTCGCTCGTCGATCAGCACCGTCGATCCCGCGGCGATCAATCCGCGACCGCTCCGCCCGACGGCCGGCGGCGCGTCCAGCACCGCAGCGCGGAGAGCGTCCACCGTCTCCTCCGACGAGGAGTTCCGTCGGAGCTCCTCCTCGATCCCCCGCCACGACAGTTCGAGGCGGGTCCGGCCGTCCTCGGTGTCGTGGGAGTCCTCGAAGTAGACGGACACGAACGGTTCGCTCGACTCGGTCAACGTACGCAATGAATTCGGATGCATCGGTGCCTCCTACGGTCGAATGGTCTCGGCCGCATGGCTGCCCGTCACGCAACGAGTCAAACGGCGGCACTGCTCCCGGGCCAGGATTGCGACCCTCCGGTGCGGGGAACGTCCGGTCGATGACGGATACGAAGAAGAGCGGAACCCCCGACGGCCTGGACGACATCTGGGACGACTGGAACGACGCGGTGAACATGACCAGGAAGGAACTCTCGGACTGGTTGGCAACGGACGAATCCAAGTCGGTCGGTGACTCGAAGGACGGCGAGTCGACAGGACACGAGATGGGTCGACGGATCACCGACATCCTGGACACGAAGAAATCGGATCTGACCGACGACGACGTCAAGGCGATGCACAAGGTCGTCGGCTACGTCCATCGGCACCGCGCGCAGGGGCCGTCGAAGGACGTGGAGCACTCGCGCTGGCGCTACTCCTTGATGAACTGGGGTAACGATCCCCTGAAGTAGGGGGCAGGTATTCGGAGCAGGTAGTCCGGTCGGATGTTTTCTTCACACGATCCGGGTTATACCTCGGAGATGTCCGAATCCATGTCGGTGCTGCTGTGGCACGTTCACGGCTAGTGGGCGTGCGCGTCCTTCGCTGACGCCGACGACACGACTTTCCGACCGCTCGACCCGCACCACCGACAGAAAGGGACGTCGTTCAGTCACCAGCGACGTCTCGCAACCGTTGTTCCGAGGGACGGATTCCTCATGCGTATCGCCATGGTGTCTGAACACGCAAGCCCGCTCGCCGCGCTCGGCGGCATCGACGCGGGAGGCCAGAACGTCCACGTCGCGGCATTGGCTGCCGCTCTCGTCGACCGGGGCCACGACGTCTCCGTCTTCACTCGACGAGACTCGACCGACCTCCCCGACGACGTCACCGTCCCCGACGGCTACCGGGTCGTCCACGTGCCGGCCGGTCCACCCGCACCGATGGCCAAGGACGAGTTGCTGCCGTTCATGGGCGATTTCGCCGCCGGTCTGTCCGAGCACTGGACGGCGGATCGTCCGGACGTGGTGCACGCACACTTCTGGATGTCGGGTCTCGCGACCCAACTCGCCGCCGGCCCCCTCGCCATCCCGACCGTCGTGACCTTCCGTGCGCTCGGTGTAGTCAAGAAGCGGCACCAAGGCACTCGGGACACATCTCCCCCGAGCCGCACGAAGATCGAAAGGCTCATCGCACGCAGCGCGGACCACGTAATTGCCACCTGCTCCGACGAGGTGACGGAACTCGTCCGGATGGGCATCCCGCGACGCCGAATTTCGGTGGTGCCGTGCGGTGTCGACCTCGAACAGTTCCAACCCGCAGCGATAGCATCGGCCGACCCGACTCGCCGAGGACGCCTCGTCGCGGTGGGCAGACTGGTGCCGCGCAAGGGCTTCGACCTGGCGATCGCCGCGCTCGCGTCGGTCCCCGACACCGAACTGATCATCGCCGGCGGCGAGCGCAGCGACGTCTCCGACGATGCCGAGGCGAAACGCCTCAGGCAGATCGCCGTCGCTCACGGGGTGGCCGATCGAGTCCGCCTCGTCGGGCAGGTGTCGCACGAGTCGATGCCCGATCTTCTCCGGTCGGCGGACGTGGTTCTCTGCACACCCACCTACGAGCCGTTCGGCCTCGTTCCGCTCGAAGCGATGGCGTGCGGCATCCCGGTGGTCGCCACAGCGGTCGGAGGATTCCTCGATACCGTGATCGACGGTGTCACCGGTGTCCTAGTGCACCGCCGGACACCCGCCGCAGTGGCCGACGCCGTGCGTCGACTACTCGCCGACGAGGGTCGCCGCACCGGGTACGGCATGTCGGCCGCCGACCGCGCCCACGCGCGCTACTCGTGGGAGCAGATCGCCGTGGACACCGAACGTGTCCTTCGATCACTGTTGCCGGAACCGGTTGTCGCGCAGCACGCCGAGATGGCCGAGGACGGAACGAGAGACGGTCGCCTGGACCTCGTGTGAGGCCGTGCTGCTATCCCACGTAGCGACGGGCCGCGGATCGGGACTGGGGTTCCTCGAGGAGGACGAGACCCCGTTCCACGGCCGGCGGTACGGGCTTGCGATGACGAATGACCCACCCGGCCGACATCATCGCCTCCCACACTGCCGATGCCGTCGCGCGGTCCCGCGGAGCGGATCGGAGCACTGCCACGGTTCGACGGACAGCGCTGCGGACGGGCCGCCGCAACCACAACGTCCACAGCGTGTTCCGGATGCCGAGTTGGCGGCGACGGGTCGCATCCCGGCTGACCGACGGCTCGTGCTCGATGACCAGTGTTCTTCCCACACCATCCACCACCCGGCGGCAGCGAGATCGAGCGCGAGCAGTTCTTCCTCGCCGCCGAGCCACATCCTCTCGCAGAATCCACCCACCCGCCGGAACGCCGAGACGCGAATCATCGTCAGCCCCGCCATGATTCCGAGCAGCGCCGGCCCCGGCAGCCAGGAGGGTCCCTCGATCGGACTGTCCCGGAACTCGGCCGTGATCGGATCCTCGACCAGCGACGGGGCGACCAGACATTTTCCCGTGACCGTGGCGACGGCCGGGTAGGTGTCGAGACGCGCTGCCCCCAGGGACAGCGCACCCTCCTGCCATCGCGTGTCGTCGTCGCAGAACGCCACGTAGGGCGTCGTGACGATGTCGACGGCGCGGTTGCGTGCGACCCCGCCGAGGTTCTCCGACAGCGCCAGGAGCCGCACCTCGGGGAACAGGTCCCGGACCATCTCGACCGTGCCGTCCGTGGAGGCGTTGTCCACCAACACGATCGGAGCCTCGTCGGACAGCGAGGTCATGTGTTTCAGTGTCCGTTCCAGCTCCGCTCGACGGTTGTGCGTGATCATTACGACGGTGACGCGATCAGCAACCTCGGTCATGCGCGGACCTCCTCGGTCATGCTCGGGCCTCGTCGCTCGGTGGTGGCCCGCAGTCGCGGGCAGGGAGCCGGTCGACAGGACGGTGCTCCAGGCGATGTCCACGGGGTGACCGGGTCCGTGGGGGACAGTTCATCGCACGCCGTTACCCCCGTGACGGCCCGTCAAACCGGACGTGCGAGAGTTCGAGCCGGTGTGGCATCGGTCGGACTCGGCTGCTTGAATGGCCTTTCTGGACCGAACACCGAAAGGCAGGCATCCGATGTCGATCGCCGAGAACACCACGGACGCATTCCGTGTCGACACCGAATGGCACGACGACGCAGCCGTTCTGACTGTCGTGGGCGAACTCGATCTGGCCACCGCGCCGATACTTCAGGACGCGGTCGATGCCGTGCGCACCACAGCGTCGGGTGCTCTCGTCATCGATCTCACGGGCGTCGACTTCCTCGCGTCCGCAGGGATGACCGTGTTGGTCACCTCTCATCAGGCGGTCGGCGACAACGTCGCTTTCGCGGTCGTCGCCCGCGGTGCGGCGACGGCTCGACCTCTGCAGTTGGTCGGTCTCGACGAGACCTTCCCGGTTCTCGACACCCGCGAGGCGGCCTTGGCGGCCGTCCGTTCGTCCGGGTCGCGCGCGACCGATCCCGCATGAGCGGTGCTCCCGGTGTGAGGACTGGTCACGCGTGGGGTACTCCTGCACCTGTGATCGACGACGCGACGACCGAGCACCGCCATCCGCCCACCCAGTTGTCGTTGACCGATCTGGACGCCGAGCCCCAGCGCATCACCGATGCTCGGGTGCGGTTCGGCGCCTGGCTCCGGCACACGCCGTTCGATTCGACACGGGCCTACGACATCGTCCTGGCCGTGTACGAGGCGATGGCCAACGTCGTCGAACACGCGTACGGACCGGCGGCCACGGGCCGCGGTCGACGCGTCTTCGATCTCCAGGCCACCTTCGATGCCCCTCGTCTGGAGGTCGCTGTGCGCGACCACGGCACCTGGTCCGAGTCGTCGCCGGGCCCGCTGCGCGGCCGGGGTCTGCCTCTCATCGAGACGCTGTCCGACGACGTGACGTTGTCTTCCGCGGATTCGGGAACCACCGTGACGATGGCGTGGGATGTCGACGCGGCACCCGGGAGATGAACACCGGGTGGGAGATCGACACCGGCGGCCTCGTCTCGTAGACTTCCCGTAACTGCTGAGGCCCTATACGGAGCCTTGTCTCCTCCAGCCCCGGGGAGAGCACCCTCGCTCTCGTTCTTCCGGAGGCCCCATGACTGCACTTCATCCCCGTCAGGTCGTCCCGGCCGATAACGCACCGTCGTCGAGGCCGATCTACGCCTCGCATCCGATCGACGCCGCCCATGTCTTCGACTCCCCGAGGCGTGCATCGTCGCGAACCGCGATGGAACCGATCGACCTCGGTCCCGATCCAGCGCATGCCGCCGAGCTGGCACGTCTCGCAGCACTGGCACGCTACGACGTCGAGCACACCGCCGCGGACGGCGCCTTCGCTCGCATCGCTCGCCTCGCCGCTCGGTGGTTCGACGCTCCGTACGCCTCGGTGTCCATCATCGACGCCGATCTGGTGCGCTTCACCGCCACCTACGGCGACGGACTGCCCGACCACACGGAGCGTCACGACGCCCTCTGCACGATGGCCATGACGCACGACGGCCCCTTCGTCGCAGCGGACACGCTGGCTGATCCGTCCACCGCCGGCAGCGCCTTCGTCCGTGGTGAGCTGGGCATCCGCTTCTATGCGGGCGCACCGATCGTCACGGCCGACGGATTCCGTCTCGGCACCGTCAACGTGTACGACGTCACTCCACGTAGCGTGTCCGACGATCGTGCGGATATCCTCATGGAGCTCGCCGACATTGCCATGGACGAGTTCGAGCTGCGCCTGTCCGCGGCGACGAAGGTCCGCGCCGAGCGCGAGTTGCGGACCAGAGCCGAATCGGATGCGGCGATCATCGGTGACTACGCCGCGGTACTCCAGCGCACGCTGTTGCCGCCGTCGCTCCCCACGATCGAGGGCCTCACGCTGGCGTCGCACTATCACGCGTCGTCGCCGTTGCAGGTCGGTGGTGACTTCTACGACGTCTTCGCGTTGGGCAACGACCGGTGGGCGTTCTTCCTCGGCGACGTGCAGGGTCACGGCGCCGGCGCTGCGGCGGTCACGTCGTTGGTGCGCTACACCCTGCGCGCGGCGGCACTGCACCACGAGGACCCCACCGAGGGACTCGCGGAGCTCAACCGCCTGCTCCTGATGGACACCTCGCACCAGCGCTTCTGCACGGTGCTGTTCGGCTTCATCACTCCGGACCCCCGCGGCGGGTTCCGCGTCACTCTCGCAACGGGAGGGCATCCGCCCGCCTTACTGCTCGACCCTGCGCGCGGAGAAGTGCACGAGATCCGTTCCAGCACGGGCATGTTCGTCGGCGCTCTCGAGAACGCCACGTTCAGCTCGTGCAGTTTCCGGCTCGAGGAGGGGCAGACCCTGCTCCTCTACACGGACGGCATCACCGAGGCGCGCCCCGACGGCCGGACGATGTTCGGCGAGGACGGACTCGCACAGTTCACGCAGGCCCGCCTCGGCTTGTCCACGGCGAAGGTGGTCGAGGATCTGGTCGCCCTGATCCCCGACCTCTCCCCGATCGACGACATCGCGCTACTGGCTCTCGGAGCCTGACCGGGCGTGGTCGCGCAGCAGGCGTAGCGCACGTTCGATGGTCGCCGCGAGGACGTCCTTCGGGTCGCCCTCGAAAACGACGCGTTCCGCGCTGACGGTCCCGTGGTCGTCGACCCCGAACCAGACGGTGCCGGGGGGCACGTCCTCCATCGTCTCGGGTCCCGCCTCACCGGTGACGGCCACGGTGAGGTTCGCGTCGGTCGCCGATGCCACCCCGCTGGCCATGGCGGTCGCTGCCTCCTCGCTCACGACGGGGCCCCGCGGAACCTGCAGGAGCGTGTACTTGACCTCGCTCGCGTAGGCGACGACCGAGCCGCGGAACCAGGTGCCCGACGACGGGGCGCGACCCAGGTTGGCGGCGATGTTCCCGGCGGTCAGTGATTCGGCGGTGGCGATACGAAGGTCGCGCGAGAGTGCGAGGTCCGCTATCTCGGAACAGATCTCGGCGAGATCGTCGTCGGTGTCGACTCGCTGTTCCGGTTCGGCCGCGTCTGCCTCGATGAGCTCGTCGCTCTCGGTGTGTTGCGACATCTCTGGTCGATCCCCTCTGGAGAATTTGTGGACCTCCGGACATTCCCGGTCTCGTCGGCGGCAAACACTTCGTTCCCGCAGTGTCACATCGGGCGGATCGGCGCTAGCGTTGGTCTCATGCCGACTCTTCGCGACACCATCCGAACCGAACTCGAGGTCCGCCCGACCATCGATCCCGCAGCGGAGATCGACACGCGTGTGGGCTTTCTCGCCGATTACGCCGTCGCCACCGGCACCGCGGGCTTCGTGCTCGGTATCAGCGGCGGACAGGACAGCACGCTCGTCGGACGCCTGTGCCAACTCGCGGCGGAACGTGTCCGCGCGAGCGGAGGAAAGGCGGAGTTCGTCGCCGTACGGCTCCCCTACGGCACCCAGGCGGACGAGGACGATGCGACCATCGCACTCGACTTCATCCAGCCCGACACCACGGTGACGGTCGACATCAAAGCCTCGGTGGACGGCGCCGCCGGTGCCGCGGCCGCAGCCCTGGGAGTCGATCGGCTGCGCGACTTCGTCCGCGGCAACATCAAGGCGCGGGAACGCATGGTCGCCCAGTACGCACTGGCAGGAGAGCGCAATCTGCTGGTCGTCGGCACCGACCATGCGGCCGAGGCCGTCACCGGCTTCTTCACCAAGTACGGCGACGGCGGAGTCGACCTCACCCCGGTCACCGGACTGACCAAGAGGCAGGGCGCTGCATTGCTGCGTGAGCTGGGAGCGCCCGAGAGCACGTGGAAGAAGGTCCCCACCGCCGACCTCGAGGACGACCGGCCGGCGCTTCCGGACGAGGAAGCCCTGGGCGTGACCTACGCCCAGATCGACGCCTATCTCGAGGGCGAGGATGTTCCGGACGACGCCGCTGCCACCATCGAGAACTGGTTCCTGAAGACGCGGCACAAGAGGACCACTCCGGTCACCCCCAGCGAGACCTGGTGGCGATGACGACTGTGTGAACCTGTCGCGATCGGGTAACCCCTGTCACAGCGCTCGAGAAGTGAGGCGTCGACACATCGAGGTGTTTCGACAGGAGTGGGAAGATGGATACCGAGACAGTCGTCTGGATCGATCCGAGTCCGCGGCAGGAATGGTGGGAAGCAGTCATGGCCCGGTGCGCAACCGGTAGCGTCTCCGACCGATCGGGGCGCGAACCTGCGCCCCGCGACACCGGACCTCGCACCACGGTGACACGCAACTAGGTAGCACCGATGAGAAGTGCCCCCGAGGATTCGTCCTCGGGGGCACTTCTCACGTTCGGGGTCGATCAGGAGATGCCGACGATGTCCTTCGCCAGGGCAGCCAGACGCGTCTGCGCTGCCGAGACCACCGAGTGGCGGTTCTTGTTGCGCTCCTCGTAGGCGACCACGGTGCGCAGGTCCGACGGGTCGGTCAGTTCTTTGATCTCCGCGACTGCAGCGGAGACGTTCAGGGAGTCGTAGTCGTCGATCGGCAGTTCCTGCTCGTCGAGCGTGCCGCCGGCCGCACGGGTGCGGTGGATGGCGTCGGCGACACCGGTGGCGCCGCCCTCACGTGTCACGTCCTCGGCCGTCTCGAGAGCAGCGTCGCGGCTCGCGGTGACAGTGTCGACGGCGAGCTCGGTGGCACGCTGGCCTCGACCGATGAGAGTCGACACCTTGGCGGGGACGTCCTTGGCCGTGCCGACCACGCGGTCGACGCCCCGGCTCGACCAGGTGACGGGAGTGTTGATCAGACGCACTGCAGCACCTGTCGCTGCCTGGATGGGCGTGCGGCGCAGGGCGGCGGGGCCACCCAGCGCATCTTCCGCGAGGACTGTAGTGAGCCACTCGACAGTTGCCGAGTGGGCGGTGACGAGGTCGTCGGCCAACGAGACCACCGCGGGCACGGAGGCAGTCGTGGCGAGCGCCTTCACGTAGCGCGAGCGGTCGAGGAGCTGGTGTTCGAGAGCGAGGTCTCCGAGAAGTGCCTCGTCGAACGGCTGTGCCTGCTCACCGATCGACTTCAGCAGTGCGGTGAGGCGTCCGACGACGGGTGCGACGACTCCGGGAAAACCGCCGAGGTCGCGGATGGTGGTGTCGATGCGAGCAGCGCGATCGCGACCGTTGGACGCGTTCTGCAGCAGCTCGTCGCGGACCGCTTCGGTCCGAGCCTGCGCGACGCGAGTCTCTGCGACCTGCACCTCGGTGTTGGTGAGTGCGAGAAGCGCGCGCAGCTGGGCGACGAGCGTCGCCCGATCGGTGTGTGCGGTGGTGCTGACCATCTGTTGTCCCCCTGTGAGTGGTGGTGAGTGTTCGGTGCTAGAGCAGCCTGAACGACCGCCCCGCGTCATTCGGTGACATATGGCGGTTACCCGTCGGTACAACGGGGAAAACGTGTGACGGGGCACATGCCCCACGATCGAAGGAGATCTCATGGCAGACGAACTGGACGCGAAGCTCGACTCCGTACAGGAGAAGATCGACGAGGCGAAGCAGGCCGCGGGCGACATTCCGGAACGACGTGACGGCGGAGCCGACCAGGACGACCTGCACCACACCCCGGACGGCGCCGGCGAGCAGACGGGCGATGCGGCCGAGGCGACGCTCGACGAGTTCCGCAATTCCGACGGTGAGCGCGACGAAGGGATGACCGAGGGCGGCGGCGGAGGTCAGGGAGCCGCCTGAACACCGACCGAGCGCGGCAGGGCGAGAGATGTCACCACCTCGTGGCACGCTCGATCCCGCAGCGAGCATCTCTCGCTGTCGGCGCGCACCGGTCCCCCGAGCCAGGAGCGCGTCGATGTGGGTCTCCACCGGCTCGAGGTCACCGGTCACGGTCAAGGCGCCTCGTACATGCGCCACCAGATCGGCGAGACGAGACGCGGCGGGTAGGACAGTGCCTGTCGCCGGGTCCACAGCGTCCCCGTCCAGTCCGTCGTGAGCGGCGAGCCAGTACGCACGGCGCAATCTGCTGTCGGGAACGGCCGGTGCATCGACTTCCGGATCGACACTCATGACCAGAGCGCGACACAGACGTGCGAGAAGAAGGGTGTCGGCACTGTCGGCAGGAACATCCGCGACGCGTATCTCGACGGTCGGTAGTCGCCGCGACGGTCGGACATCCCAGTAGACCATCCCGTCGTCGAGAATCGTTCCCGCGCGGATCATCTCGGAGACCTCGCGGTCGTACTCCGCCTCGGACCGCAGGTGTGGAGGCGGGCCCGCGCTGGGCCATCGCGACCATTGCACCGATCGCCAACTGGCGTACCCCGTGTCGACTCCGTCGTAGATCGGGGAGTTCGCGGATACCGCGAGCAGTGTCGGCAACCACGGTCGGACAGCCGTAGCGACAGCCACCGCGTGGGCTCGGGACTGCACGGCCACATGCACATGGCATCCGCAGACCGCTGCTTGGTCGGCGATCGGCCCGAAACGCTCGGCGATGCGGCGATACCGCGAGTCGTCGGCCACGGTCGTCCGAACCTCCCCCGGCCGATGTACGGGGGCGACTCCCATCGGTACGGCCAGCGCGCCGTGTCTCGCCGACGCGTCCCCGACTGCGGCGCGAGAGGTGGCCAATGCCTCGGCCAAGTCGTCCAGGTCCGTCACCACCGGGCTGGTGGTCTCCACCTGGCATGCGGTCAGCTCGAGGTCCAGCGCGATGCCCGAACGCGACTCGCTCGTCGCGGCCACCTCGCGGTTGCAGTCCAGAGGCGACGCTGTCCGGGGGTCGAGGAGCAGGAACTCCTCCTCCGCCCCCACCGTAGGTACGTTCATGCGCCGAGCGATGCCCACCGAGGGACCGCGCAAACGCGTGACCTGCGTCTCAGGCCCCGCGGAGGTGCCTATCCAGTGTGTCGAGCAACGGACGCTGGCCCGCCAGGATGCGCACCCGAGCCGACTCGGAATCGCACCACTCCACACGATCGACCTCGGGGAACACCATCAGACGCCCCGATGTCGGGGGCCATTGCATCTCCACCTCGTTGCTGACGGCGGTCGACGGATCGAAATCGCCGCCTACGGCGAACGCGCGGACGGTCTTCGCGCGCGACTGTGTGACCGTGCCCAGGTCGATCCACTCCCCGCTCGGCACCGGCGACCCCAACTCTTCCTCGAACTCGCGGGCGGCCGCCGATCGAGCATCCTCGGTCTCCGCGTCGTACTCGCCCTTGGGAACCGACCAGGCACCGGCGTCCTTCCGAGCCCAGAACGGACCACCGGGGTGCGCCAGCAGAACTTCCAGGTTCGTCGGCTCGCCGCGGAAGAGCAGAATTCCGGCGCTCGTCTTCATCCTGCCCATTGTTCGTGACGACGTTTTTCCGCCCGGAGGGCGGGTACGCGGTCCGTTGCCCCGAACGAACACGACAGAGTCACGAGGGAGTCGAGCACATAACAGATGTTGCGTCGCAGGGATCTACACCCGACGACGACCGGGACATCCTGACCGATCGTCAGGGGCACCCCGTCTACGACAACCAGAACCAACGCACCGTGGGCTCGCGAGGCCCGGCGACACTCGAGAATTATCATTTCCTCGAAAAGATCAGCCATTTCGATCGCGAGCGCATCCCCGAACGCGTCGTCCACGCCCGCGGCGCCGTCGCCTACGGCTACTTCGAGGCGACGGGCACCTGGGGTGACGAGCCCATCGAGCGGTACACCCGCGCCAAACTCTTCGCAGAAGCCGGTAAACGAACCGATCTCGCCATCAGGTTCTCGACCGTGATCGGCGGACGCGATTCGTCGGAAGCCGCACGGGACCCGCGCGGTTTCGCGATCAAGTTCTACACCGAGGACGGCAACTGGGACCTCGTCGGCAACAACCTCGGCGTCTTCTTCATCCGCGATGCCATCAAGTTCCCGGACGTCATCCACGCACTCAAGCCGGATCCTGTGACGTTCCGCCAGGAACCCGCGCGCATCTTCGACTACATGTCGCAGACGCCGGAAGCGATGCACATGCTCGTGAACCTGTTCTCGCCCCGCGGGATTCCGGCGAACTACCGCACCCAGCAGGGCTTCGGCGTCAACACCTACAAGTGGGTCAACGCCGAGGGCAAGACCCACCTGGTGAAGTACCACTGGATCCTGAAGGCCGGTGTCTCGTCCCTCACCGAGGCCGACGCTGCCGTCGTCCGGGGTCAGGATCTGGGCCACGCGAGCAAGGATCTGTACGACCACATCGAGAACGGCGACTACCCGGAATGGGAATTGCGCGTTCAGCTCATGAGCGACGACGAGCACCCGGAGCTGAACTTCGACCCGTTGGACGACACCAAGGTCTGGCCGGAGAACGAGTTCCCGCCGAAGGTCGTCGGCCGCATGGTTCTCGACCGCAACGTCTCGAACCATTCACCGAGAACGAGCAGATCTCCTTCGGCACCGGCGTTCTGGTGGACGGGCTCGATTTCTCCGACGACAAGATGCTCGTGGGTCGTACGTTCTCCTACTCCGACACCCAGCGCTACCGGGTGGGGCCGAACTACCTGCAGCTTCCGGTGAACCAGCCGAAGAACGCGTCCGTCGCCACCAATCAGCAGGGCGGCCAGATGCAGTACGCGGTGGACCGTCACGGGGGCAATCCCCATGTCAACTACGAGCCGTCCATCACCGGCGGGCTGCGTGAAGCGCAGTACCCGACGCACGACGAGCAGGGTCCGGAGATCTCGGGTCGCCTCACCCGCAAGCGGATCGATCGCACGAACGACTACGAGCAGGCGGGTCAGCGTTACCAGCTGATGGATCAGTGGGAGAAGGACGATCTGGTGGCGAACCTGGTCGCCAATATCTCCGAGGCGACCCGTGAGGTCCAGGAGCGCATGGTGTGGCACTTCCTGATGGCCGACGACGAACTGGGCGCGCGGGTCGGTGACGGTCTGTCGATCACCGCCGACGACGTCCGCGGACTCGAACCGCTTGCCTCGCAGACACTCTCGGACGAGGAGAACGAGCGTCGAGCGAATCTGGGCAAGAACGGCCCCCGAGACGTGACCGGCCTGGAGATGACGCACTGCGTCCCGAATGAGCGTGACGTGAAGGCCGGCTGACGCGCAGGTCGACTTCCTCTGGACAACAGGTGACGGCGGGGTTATCGTCGATTCTGCAAGCCACACGGATCGGTAGACGAACGTAAGGCAGGTGGTGCGTATCAACGAGGTGAAGCGAAACTACGTGTTCCTTCCATCGCGAGGCCGTCACTGTCCGTGATCGCGCCCGCATCATAATTGTCCGACAACCCCGGTGCCTTTCCCAGGCACCGGGGTTTCTCTTTGTTCCGGGCGCGTTCGTTCGCAGGGGAAACGGGTATGCCCCCGCCCATGACTGAAGTCGACAAAGCGCCGGTGAGCGAGCAGGGGAACGGCCTCCGCACGGCGATCTCGGGGAAGTTGCTGTTCGTGTTCATCCTCGGAGACGTCCTGGGGGCGGGCATCTACGCCCTCGTCGGGGAGATCGCCGGCGAGGTCGGAGGCGCCGTCTGGGTTCCGTTGCTCGTCGCCTTGGCGATGGCGATGCTGACGGCGTCCTCCTACGCGGAGTTGGTGACCAAATACCCCCGCGCCGGGGGCGCCGCAGTCTTCGCCGAGCGCGCCTTCCGTCGGCCCGTGGTGTCGTTCCTGGTGGGGTTCTCGATGCTGGCCGCCGGAGTGACCAGCGCCGCGGGACTGTCCGTCGCCTTCGCCGGCGACTACCTCGGAGCGTTCCTGGACGTCCCCACCGTCCCCGCGGCACTCGTCTTCCTCGCCGTGGTCGCGCTCCTCAACGCCCGAGGCATCAAGGAGTCGATGCGCGCCAACGTCGTGATGACGATCATCGAGGTCAGCGGCCTCGTTCTGGTGGTCGTGCTCGCAGGCATCGTTCTCGGTCGAGGCGACGGAGACATCGGCCGCACGATGGACTTCGCGGACGGCGTGAATCCGGCGGTGGCGATCCTCGCGGCAGCGTTGTTGGCGTTCTACTCCTTCGTCGGGTTCGAGACGTCGGCCAACATGGCCGAGGAGGTCCATGACGTGCACCGCGTCTATCCGCGCGCCCTGTTCCTGTCCCTGACCGTGGCAGGCGCGGTCTACGTCGCCGTGGGGCTCGCGGTCAGCGCCGTCGTTCCGGCGACTGATCTCGCGGACACGTCGGCGCCTCTCCTGGCAGTCGTGTCGGCAGCGGACGTCGGGATCCCCGACAAGCTCTTCGGCGCCATCGCCTTGATCGCCGTGGCGAACGGCGCGCTGTTGACCATGATCATGGCCAGCCGACTCACCTACGGCATGTCCAATCAGGGCCTGCTTCCCTCCGCCGCGGGACGGGTTCTGCCGCGCCGTCGTACGCCGTGGGTCGCCATCCTGGCCACGACCATCGTCGCCATGATCCTCGCCGCCACCGGGACGGTCGCCGCGCTCGCGGAGACGGTCGTGCTCCTGCTGCTGATCGTGTTCGTCAGCACCAATCTCGCCGTGCTCGTGCTGCGCCGCGACACGGTCGAACACCCGCACTTCCGCACCCCGGCAGTACTTCCGGTGCTCGCCCTCGTCAGCTGTGTCGTCCTGGCCACCCAGCAGAGTGCCGGGACCTGGCTCCGGGCCGCGGTGCTCCTTCTGGTGGGTGTGGTCCTGTATGCGGCGATGAGATGGACACGGAGTTTGAGAAGTCCGGAAATCGTCAACTCGTGATCCGTCTCCTGTAGAACGGGAGAGTTCGATGTGTGTCCGACGCCGGGCTACCGGCGTCCGGTCGTGACGAGTGAAAGGCAGTCGATGGCTATCAACGACGACGACATCACCACCTCCGGAGCAGCAGGCGGAGAAGGCCCCGCCGACGGCGGCTCCAACCCCGGCGGCCACGACGGCGGCGCGGACGGTTCCGCGAGCAGCGGTGAAGGGCCCGCCGACGGCGGCTCCAACCCTGACGGACACGACGGCGGCGCCGACGGTTCCGCAGGAGGAGAAGGGCCCGCCGACGGCGGCTCCAACCCCGCCGGCCACGACGGCGGTGCGGACGGTACGGCTTGAGCCGACAGTTCGACGAGCAACGCGGATCGGGAAACCGGTCCGCGTTGCGTCGTCTCATGAGCATCGAGGCTCGAACGTTCGCGGACGAGCACTGGGGTATCGCTCCGCTGCTGACGCGGCGAGAGGACCTGTCGTCGACGTTCGAGGACCTGCTGTCGGTGGACGCCGTCGACGAACTCGTCTCCGAGCGCGGGGTGCGGACCCCGTTCGCGCGCATGGCGAAGAACGGGTCGCTCACCGCGCGCGAGAACTTCACCGACTCCGGCGGTTTCGGCGCCGAGGTGACCGACCAGCTCGATTCCGCGGGGATACTCGCGGCCTTCGCCGACGGTCACACGTTGGTTCTGCAGGGTCTACATCGACTGTGGCCGCCGCTGATCCACTTCGCCGGCGAGTTGGTGCGCGACCTCGGCCACCCGGTCCAGGTGAACTCCTACATCACACCGGCGTCGTCCCGCGGGTTCGATCCGCACTACGACGTGCACGATGTGTTCGTCCTCCAGATCTCCGGCGAGAAACGGTGGATCCTGCACCCGCCCGTGCATCAGCACCCCCTGTCGCACCAGCCGTGGTCCGACCGCAAGGACGATGTCGCAGCGATGGCGCGAACCACGCCGACCATCGACACCGTTCTGCGCGAAGGCGATTCGCTGTACGTGCCGCGCGGGTGGATCCACTCGGCACAGGCACTGGGCGACACGTCGATCCATCTGACCGTCGGAATGTCGGCGTTCACCCGATACGACCTGCTCCACCACCTCGTGTCGACATTCGCCGAGGACGCACGGTTCCGCAGCCCACTCCCCGTCGGGATCGATCTCACCGACGCGGATGCGGTAGCACCCCATGTGCGCGCGCTGCTCACCGATCTGGTCTCCGCACTGGACGAGAACGACGCTCCCGTGAATCGCGAGCATGCGGTCGCCGATCGGGTCGGACGGCGCTTCACCGAGGTCACGCGCCCCGCTCCCGTGCGCCCGCTCGCGACGATCGGGTCGATGGCCGCGCTGTCCGCGAACTCGGTCGTGGGATGGCGTCCGGGTCTGCACGCGCGGATCGTCGACGCCGACGACGCGGTCACCGTCACGACCCGGACGAAGTCGGTGCGGCTGCCTGCGGTGTGCGCCTCCGCCGTTCACCAGCTGCATTCCGGCAAGGACTGCGTCGTGGGAGAGCTGAGCGGACTGGACACCGACGACGCTCTCGTCGTGGTCCGGCGGCTGCTGCGCGAGGGCATCGTGGTTCCGCGATCGAGCCCTGTCCCACCGACCGACTAGAGTCGACGAAGGCATATTCGGACCGGGTCCGACGAAGCACTGTTGGGGAAAGAGAACGCGACGTGGAGCTGGTAGTACTTCTCGACGAGGACGGCCGGGCCATCGGGACCCACGACAAGGCCACCGTCCACCACGACGCCACGCCGCTCCACCTCGCGTTCTCGAGTTACGTCGTGAACCGGGACCGCGAGGTTCTGGTCACTCGTCGTGCTCACGAGAAGCGCACGTGGCCGGGCATCTGGACGAACACGTGCTGTGGGCATCCCGCGCCCGGTGAACGCCTGGACTCGGCCGTTCTGCGGCGCCTGGACCACGAGCTCGGTATCTCCGCCTCGAACGCGGAGCCCGTACTCCCCCGTTTCCGCTACCGCGCGGTGATGAGCAACGGCGTCGTCGAGTACGAGATCTGCCCGGTCTTCCTCGTTCTGCACGACGATCGGTCGGTGGATCCACGTCCGGACGAGGTCGCAGACTTCCGGTGGGAGCCCTGGTCCGACTTCGTCGCGGCCGTGTTCGAGGGCCGCAGCGACCTCTCGCCGTGGTGCCAGGACCAGGTGCGCCAACTGCACGCGCTGGGGAGCGATCCGCTGGCGTGGCCCACCGGCGGCACGGCGTCGTTGCCGCCCGCTGCGCAGGTGGCGTGAGCACCTCCGGCGACGGCGCGCGTCAGCGTCGCGACAATGTCGCGATGAGGGCGATCGACCGGGTGTCCAGCGCCCTGGGGCGGTCCTCGATCTTCGACGACATCGATTTCGACGACACCCATCCCTGGTTCCTGACGGGCGAGGAGCGTGCCAACGCCGACACCCGCATCCGGCCGTGGACCGACGGAAACCTCTGCCGCGCACTCGTGCACGGCGACACGTACTTCCGTGTGCTCGACGAGCACGTCGCAGCAGCGGACGTGGACGATCTGGTGCTGTTCACCGATTGGCGTGGCGACCCGGAGCAGGTACTCACCGATCACGGTCCGACGGTCGAGGGTGCGCTGACGCAGGCAGCCTCGCGCGGCGTCGTCGTTCGAGGACTGCTGTGGCGTTCGCACGCGGAATCGATCGGCTACACCGGCGGCAAGAACAGCGCGTTGGCCTCCGCTCTGGAGGAAGCCGGAGGTGAATGCGTCCTGGACCAGCGCGTCCTGAGCTTCGGGTCGCATCACCAGAAACTCGTGGTGATCCGTTCGGCCGAGCGATCCGACCAGAACGTGGCATTCGTCGGCGGCATCGATCTGGCGCGTGCCCGACGCGACGACATCCATCACCACGGCGACGCACTCAGTCGTCCGTTCCCGCCGGAGTACGGGGAAACCCCTGCCTGGCACGACCTCCAGCTCGAGGTGCGTGGACCGGCCGTCCGGGACGTGGAGGACACCTTCCGCGAGCGGTGGGAAGACCCGGCAGCGTTGTCCCGGCTTCCGTGGCACGTCGTCTCCGATATCGTCCGGCGACACCGACGCGAGCCGTCGGAGCTGCCCGCGCCCCTGCCGGATCCACCGACCGCCGGCACGTGCTCGGTACAGCTCCTGCGCACCTATCCTCGGCGACGTCCCGCCTACCCGTTCGCCCGCGACGGAGAACGCAGTGCGGCTCGGGCGTACGCGAAAGCACTGGGACGCGCGGAACGCCTCATCTACATCGAGGACCAGTACCTCTGGTCCGTGGACGTGGCACGTGTCTTCGCGCGCGCCCTCCGGCGCTCACCACGTCTGCGCATGATCGTCGTGGTGCCGCGCCATCTCGACGACGACAGCGCGATGACCATTCCTCCGGCGCTCCTCGGCCATGCCGCCGCCCTCGACCTGCTTCGCGACGCGGGAGCCGACAGGGTTCTGGTTCTGGACGTCGAGAACGACGACAGCGTGCCGGTCTACGTCCACTCGAAGGTCTGCATCGTCGACGACATCTGGGCAGCCGTCGGCAGCGACAACTTCAACCGGCGGTCGTGGACGCACGATTCGGAGCTGACGGCCGCGGTGGTGGACGAGACCCGGGACGAGCGGTCCCCCGTGGACCCGTCCGGACTCGGCGACGGGGCGCGAGTCTTCGCCCGCGACCTCCGCTTGGAACTGCTCACCGAGCACCTCTCCCGCGACCCGGCCGACGTGGACGACCTACTCGACCCCGACGAGTGCTTCGACGCGGTGTCCGATCACGTGGCCAGGCTCGATGCGTGGCACGACGGCGGTCGAGACGGTGACCGGCCGGTCGGGCGCCTGCGCACGCACGCCATCGAGGTCCCACCCGTGTGGAAGCAACGCGTGTTCTCGGTGCTGTACCGACTGGTGGTCGATCCGGACGGACGCCCCCTGCGATTGAGACTCACGCGTCGCTTCTGACGCACGATCGGATTGGCCCGTCCAGTCCGGGGTATCAGGGCTCTCGTGAGTCCTTCGAGCGACACCGCGCACCGCGTCGACACCGCAGGGTCGGCACTCGGGTACACGGAACTTCATCCTGCGCAACGTGATTCGGTAGCGGCCCTCGCCGGGGGCCGGGACGTCCTGGCACTGCTCGCCAGTGGTTACGGCAAGTCTGCGATCTATCAGATCGCCGCCTCGATCCTCGACGGTCCTACCGTCGTGGTGACTCCGCTGATCGCTCTGCAACGCGACCAGGTCGAGAGCCTGCGCCGTCGGACCGGCGAGATGCGCGCCGTCGCAGTGCATTCGGAGCAGACGACGTCGCAGAACGACGACGCGTGGCGCTCGCTGGAGACCGGCGACGCGACGATGCTCTATCTCACTCCGGAATCGGCGTCTCGACCCGACACGCGGCGGCGACTGCGTGAGATGTCGGTCGCCTGTGTCGCCGTCGACGAGGCGCATTGCATCGCGGCGTGGGGCCACGACTTCCGACCTGCCTATCTGCGCCTCGGCGAATTCGTCGACGCGATCGGGCGGCCGCCCGTCGTGGCGACCACCGCTACCGCCCCGCCGCCCGTTCGCGACGAGATCGTCGAGCGACTCCATCTCGTCGACCCCTTCGTCGCGGTGGGGTCGTTCGACCGGCCGAACATCCACCTGTCCGTCGTCCGCCACCATCACGCGATCGACCTGACCGACGCCGTGGTCGACGACGTCGTGGATCGCGTCGACGCACTGCGGTCCGGTGCCGTCGGCCTGGTGTACGTGGCCACTCGCGCGCAGACGCATGACTACGCAGACCTGGTGGGGCAGCGGGGAGTCGACGCCATCGCCTACCACGCAGGACTCTCCCGCCACGACCGCGAGGATGCGCATCGCGCCTTCCGAGACGGGACTGTGGACGTCGTGGTGGCGACGTCCGCGTTCGGTATGGGCATCGACAAGCCGGATGTCCGCTTCGTCGTCCACACGTCGCCGCCGGAGTCCCTCGAGCGCTACTACCAGGAGTTCGGGCAGGTCGGACGAGACGGCGACGATGCCGCGGCGGTCCTTCACTTCCGCCCGGAGGATCTCGGCTTGTCCACCTTCTTCGCCACCCGGAATCCGCAGCGTGAGGCGCTGGCCGGGGTGTACCGGGCCATCTCCTCCACGACCGCGCCGATACCGACCGATTCCCTGGCAGCGCTCCCCTCGGCGTCGGGCCGCGCGGCGGAGTCGGCGGTGGAATTGCTCGATCGGGCCGGGGCCGTTCGGTGGCAGGACGGGGGGTGGACGGACTGCGGGATGGAGACGGCCGATGCGGTGGAGCTGGCCTGCGAGGCTGCGCATCGCGGGGAGACCGCTGCACGCTCGCGTGTCGAGATGGTGCGGAAGTACGCCGAGACGACGCGGTGTCGACGACGCGTCCTGCTCGAGTACCTCGGCGAGGTGCCGTCCGGACCGTGCGGTCGATGCGACACGTGCGAATCCGGTGTGTCGACGGAACCGGACGACGGCGACGGTCGTTTCCGGCCCGGTGACGTTCTGCATCACCGTGAGTGGGGCACGGGGGACATCGTGTCCGCGGAGTCGGACCGAGTGACCGTCCATTTCCCCGATCAGGGGTACCGCACCCTGTCCACGGCCGTCCTCCTCGAGGAGAACATCGCCGAGTGACGGGGCGGCGAAACGAACGCGAGCCGCGCCAGGGGGGCAGGTAACCGGCGCGCTACCCGGAGAGCTCCCCTCGCACCGGACACCGAGTAGGTTCGGCCCGCCAACCTGCCCGTTTGCGGCGCGAAGCTGCTGCGATGACCGTAGATTCGCGAGAGATGCGGTGTGTCGGGGGACCATGCCGCGTCCTATTCCTGCCGTCGAGTGTGAGGTTGCTACACCCATGACAGACCTGAAGCCCTTCTTCAAGAACGTTCAGTCGCACTACGACCTGTCCGACGACTTCTTCGCGCTGTTCCTCGACCCGACATGGACCTACAGCTGTGCGTACTTCGAGCGCGAGGACATGACGCTCGAGGAGGCTCAGCTGGCCAAGATCGATCTGGCCCTGGACAAGCTCGGACTCGAATCCGGTATGCGGTTGCTCGATGTCGGCTGCGGCTGGGGCACGGCCATGATCCGCGCGCGCGAACGATTCGACGTCGACGTCATCGGCCTGACGCTCAGTGAGCACCAGTTCGGCCGCGTGCAGTCCCGGCTCGACGACCTGCCCGGTACCCGCTCGGCCGAGGTCAGGCTGCAGGGATGGGAAGAGTTCGATGAGCCCGTCGACCGCATCGTCAGCATCGGCGCCTTCGAGCACTTCCGGCGTACACGGCACGTCCCGTTCTTCGAGAAGGCCAGCGCGATCCTGCCGGCCGACGGGGTCATGCTGCTCCACACAATCGTCGGCTACGGCCTGGACGATCTCGCCGAGAAGGGCGTCGCCGTCGACAAGCGTGACGCCGTGTTCATGCGCTTCATCCTCCGGGAGATCTTCCCGGGTGGTGAGCTCGAGCGGCCCGTCACCATCGAGGAGCGCGCCACGTCGGTCGGATTCTCGGTGGACCGCGTGCATTCGCTGCAGCAGCACTACGCGCGCACACTCGAGATCTGGACCGAGAACCTCGAGGCACGCAAGGACGACGCCATCCGTATCGCCGGCGACGTGGTCTACGACCGCTACATCAAGTACCTGAGCGGCTGCGCGCAGCAGTTCCGCCGCGGGACCATCGACGTCATGCAGTTCACGCTGTCGAAGTAGCAACAGCTGTTTGGTGCCGTACCGGCGGGGAAGCCCCGTCGGTATGGCTACCGGCACCTATACGTTCATCGGCAATGCGACGGGACTGTTGTCCTACCGGGGCGTCACACTGCTGACGGACCCCAACTTCCTCCATGCCGGTGAGCGTGCCTATCTCGGGCACGGCCTGTTCTCGACCAGGCGCCTGGATCCGGCGATCTCACTGGACGACCTGCCGCCGCTGTCGGCGATCCTGTTGTCGCACATGCACGGTGATCACTGGGATCGACGTGCGCAGGCGGGCCTGGACTCTGCGCTGCCGGTTCTGACGACGCCGCACGCCGCGTCGAAGCTGCACCACCGAGGCTTCGACGGCGCGGTCGGCCTCGACACCTGGCAGTCCCGACGCATCGAGGTCGGCGACACGGTCGCGACCGTGTCCGCGATGCCGGGACGACACGGACCGATGTGGGCACAGAAACTGCGAGTCCTGCCCCCGGTCATGGGGACGATGGTGGAGTTCTCGACGGCCGACGGTCCGGTGGATCTGCGGGTGTACATCTCCGGTGACACGCTGATGGTGGACGAGCTGCGGGAGATTCCGACGCGATTCCCGGAGATCGACACGGAGGTAGTGCATCTCGGCGGCACCACCCTTCCGTTCGGACAGAACCCGCGCTTCGGAGCGATGGTGACCATGGACGGACGGCAGGGCACCGATGCGATGGAGTGCATCGATCCGCGACAGGTGCTGCCCGTTCATTTCGAGGACTACGGCGTGTTCGCCTCTCCCCTGTCCGACTTCACCCGCGCGATGACGCAACGGGGTCTCGGAGATCGCATCACCCACGTCGGGCGTGGTGAGACGGTCACGGTCGGCTCGCGGTGAGGTGCGCCGGTTTCCCCGATCACCGGGCGGGTATCTCTCGCCCACATCGCGAGAGAGGACGACCATGCCGAAGACCGATGACGACGGCAACGCCGTGAAGTCCGAACTGCCGTCGACGTTGCAGAAGTCCGACGAGAAGGCCCAGCGCACCTATGCCAAGGCTCTCGACTCGGCCGAGGACGAGTACGACGACGAGTCGCGCGCCCATCGTGTCGCCTACGCGGCCCTGAAGCACACGCACGAGAAGATCGGCGATCACTGGGAGCCGAAGGACGAGAAGGGCCCGTCGGACGATCGCGCCCGCAGCGGCGGCAAGAACCCGTCCGGTGAGAGCGCAGGCGGCGTCGACGCCAATGCCTCCAAGAAGCACCTCGAGCGTGTCGCGCGGGAACTCGACATCACCGGTCGGTCGACGATGACCAAGGACGAGCTGGTCACCGCCATCGACAAGGAGAACCGGAAGCAGACTGCGAAGAACCGGTGACGCAGGTCAGCGGAACGCTTGGTGCCCCGTGAGCGCCTTGCCGATCGAGAGCATGTGCATCTCGCTGGTGCCCTCGTAGGTCAACACCGATTCGAGATTGTTGGCGTGCCGCAGCGGCGAGTACTCGAGGGTGATGCCGCTTCCCCCGAGAATGGTGCGGCATTCACGAGCGATCGCGATGGCCTCGCGCACGTTGTTGAGCTTGCCCAGGCTGATCTGATCCGGCGAGATCTCGCCACGGTCCTTGATGCGTCCGAGGTGGACTGCCAGCAGGAACCCCTTGCCGAGCTCCAGCGTCATGTCCGCCAGCTTCTGTTGCGTCAACTGGAAACTGCCGAGCGGCCGGTCGAAGACTTCCCGTGAGTTCGCGTACGCGATGGCCGTCTCGAGACTGTCCCGCGCGGCGCCCAGCGCTCCGAACACGATGCCGAACCGCGCCTCGTTGAGGCAGGACAGCGGGGCACCCAGGCTCGTCGCGCCGGGCAACATCGCCGAGGCCGGCAGCCGGATGTCGTCGAACGCGAGCTCGGCTGTCACGGATGCACGCAGCGACAACTTCTTCCCGACGGCATGGGCCGTGAAACCCGGTGTGTCCGTGGGTACGAGGAACCCGCGGAACCCCTCGTCGGTGCGAGCCCACACGGTGGCGACGTCCGCGAGGGTTCCGTTGGTGATCCACATCTTCGAGCCCGACAGGATCCAGTCGTCGCCGTCTCGGCGGGCGCGTGTCCGCATTCCGGAAGGATTGGAACCGAAGTCCGCCTCGGTCAGCCCGAAGCACCCGATGGCGTCGCCCGCGGCGAGTCGGGGAAGCCACTCCTGCTTCTGCTCCTCCGAGCCGTACCGGTGGATGGAGTACATCGACAGCGACCCCTGCACCGAGACGAAACTGCGGAAGCCGCTGTCCCCTGCCTCGAGCTCCATGCAGGCGAGTCCGTAACTGACAGCGTTCGTCCCCGCGCATCCGTAGCCCTCGAGGTGCATCCCCATCAGTCCGAGGCTGCCGAATTCCTTGGCCAACTCCCGCGGCAGAGTGCCTGATTCGAACCAGTCCCCGACCTCCGGCTTGAGCCGCTTGTCGACGAACGCTCGGACCGTCGCGGCGATATCGCGCTCGTCCTGGTCCAGGAGCGACTCCGCGGCGAACAGGTCGAGCGGGCGCACCGGCGCGGGCGCGGTGCGGGGGGCTGCGTCACGTGGAGCGGTCGTCGTCATCGTGGTCCTCGCAAGATCTGCCGGGGTGTGCGGTCGACTCCGAACCTACCCGGCGACAGCTGTCGACTCGGCGGGTTCTTCGATCGGCGCCGGATCGTCCGGTCGGTACTCGATGAGCCGTGCACTGTTACCGACCACGATGATCGACGACGCGTTGTGCAGAATCGCGGCGAGGACGGGCGACAACGCTCCTCCGGCGCTCACCGCGAGACCGATGGCGTTGACCGCGATGGACATGCCGTAGTTCTGCCTGATCACGGCCACCGACCGGCGCCCCAGCGAACGCACGTCGAGCAACCTGGCCAGGTCGTCCCCGGCAAGCGCCACATCCGCGGTCTCGACGGCGACGTCGGTTCCGGCGGCGCCCATCGCGATCCCGATGTCCGCGGCGGCGAGGGCGGGCGCATCGTTGGTGCCGTCGCCGACCACTGCCACCACGTGGCCCGCCTCCTGCAACTCCCGCACGACGTCCAGCTTGTCCTCGGGCATGACCTCGGCACGCCACTCGTCGATACCCAGTTCGGCGGCCACTGCAGCCGCGGTGGCGGGGTTGTCCCCCGTGAGCATCACGATGCGACGGACGCCGTCCGCCCGCAACGCATCCAGTACCTCGGAGGCGTTGTGTCGGATCTCGTCCCGCAGACTCACCAGTCCCACCAACACGCCGTCGACGGCGAGAAGGAGAGGAGTCTCGGCGCGATGCTGAAGGCGAGTCATCCACCCCGTGGCATCTTCCGATACCGCGACGTTCTCGCGCCGGAGCAGAGATGCGCTGCCCAACAACAGCGTTCGACCGTCCGAGACGGTACGCATGCCGAGACCCACAAGCACTTCGCATTCCTCGTGCGGCGGAATCTCGATACGTCGCTCTTCCGTACTCCGGATGACGGCCTCGGCCAGCGGGTGTCTGGAGTGGATCTCGGAGCTGGCCGCGTAGGCCAGAACCTGCTCCGGCTCCCATGCGTCGTCGAAGGCGATGACATTGGTGACCACGGGACGACCGACGGTCAGCGTTCCGGTCTTGTCGAAGACGAACGCATCCACCCGGCCCGCTTGCTCGAGGTGCGAGCCGCCCTTGATCAGAATGCCGCGGCGGGCACCGTTTCCGATGGCAGCACTGATAGCCGTGGGTGTCGACAACCCGACCGCACAGGGACACGCGACCAGAAGCATCGTCATCGCACGGCGAACGTCCCGAGTGACGACAAGCGTGGCAGCCGAGAGCAGGAACGATGCGGGCACGAAACGACGCGAGAAATTGTCGCCCACGGTCTGGATCGGTGCGCGGTCCTCCTGCGCCTGCTCCACCCGCGCGATGATGCGGCCGATGGCGGTGTCACGGCCGACAGCGGACGCCCGCACCACGACCCGTCCGCGGAGCACCACCGACCCTGCCGCGAGCCGACTTCCAGCGGCCACGGTCACCGGGAGTGTCTCTCCGGTGATGGCGGACTGGTCGACCACGGCGTCACCCTCGACGACGACGCCGTCGACGGGGACTCCGACATGGTCGTGCACCACGACCTCGTCGCCCACTTCGAGGGAATCGATGTCCACGGACACCTCGGTACCGTCGCCCGTGCGGATCCACGCTGTGTCGTGCGTGCCACTCAGGAGGTCGGAGATCGCACGCCGTGTGCGACGGAGAGTCAGATCCTGCAGGTACTCCCCGATATTGAGCAACCAGAGCACCGTCAACGCGACGACGTTCTCGCGCAGCACCAGACTCGCGACCGTGGCGGCCGAGACCAGGGCGTCGGTGCCGGCGCCGCGCCTACCCGCGATGGACCGCACCGCGCCCCGCAGGAACGGGTACCCCGTGAAGACTGTGACACCGGTGGCGACGAGTCGACTGGTCGACCCCAGGACAGGCGGTCGACGTAGGCCGTACCGCCGGAGCCCGAGCAGAACCAGCGCCGCAGCGCCGACGGTCAAGCGCAGCAACTCGCCCGTTCCCACATCCGCTGAGCGCGGCGTCCGCACCGGAACCTGCGCGGACGACGAGACGACAGTCGGTGTCGACGCCAGCGCGGTGGTCACGGTGTCGACATCGGTCCGCGTCCGTGAATACCAGACGACGACCGATGCAGTCCTCGGATAGGCATGTACCGCACGGACTCCCGGCACCGCGTCCAGTAGGTCCTCCACGGCGACCGCACGGGCGTCCTGACCGGCGATCCAGTCGAAGCGCAACCGGATGCGTCCGGCCCCCACGGACAGCAGCGTCGGTCGGGTCTCCGTCGGCGCGAGCATCTCAGTGATCGTGGCCGTGGCCGACGTCGGACGCGGCGGGCGGACGCGCTTCCTCCCCGAGTCGGTCCTTCGCCTCGGAGACGACATCCGAGACGGCGAGGCGTGCGGACTCCGCCTTGACCTCGGCTTTGCGCACCCCGCGCAAGCCGACCTCGGTAGCGCGGACGGCCGCTTCGCGGAGCGGAGCGCGGTCGACGACCTTCTTGACGCCGTTGTAGGCGGCCACACCGACGACGCCGGTCACGACGGTCGATGCCGCTTTGGCGATGAACGGGACCAACATCTCGCAGAACTCCTCACGGTCTGCTCGGCAGACACGGGTCGGGGGTACAGGTGACGCACGTGGCGGCGACCGTTGTCGCACCCGAACACTAGCCTTACCGAACATCGTTGTCGGCAATCGGTCGCTCGATCGGACTGTTTCCTGCCCGGCGACAGAGCGATCAGGCAGCAATCATCAGGTCTCGTCCGGTCAACGTCTCGGTCTCGTGCAGGATGCGTGTGAAGACGTCGTCGCTGACGTGGTCGGCCAGCATGTAGCGGTCCCACCACATCATGCGCGTGCGGTACCGCTCGTCGGGATAGGCGGCAGGAGCGATGTTCTCGGCCACCCGGCCACCGCCGGACTCCCACCGACGCAACACGTGGTCGGCCGCCGTGGCCATCACGTACCGAGCACCGGTGAACACCATCGTCGGAAGCGCCGTGCGGGAGAGCAGCGCGGACAATGCTCCCGGGTGGTCGGCGTCGGACGAGACGAACGCCGTCTTCATCTCGACGACACCGTCCGGAAGACGACCGTGGATCAGATCGGCGACATCGGACTTCGCGGAGTTGCCGTCCCATTCGACGAGCGCATGCGATTGCTCGGCGCTGATGTACGGGCCTTGCCCGCGCACACCCGCGACGACGCGTCCGGCACGGTCCACCGCCGCGTAGAACACGGCGGTGTCGACCCCGTCCTCGACGCGCTCGAAGTCCAGGGCGACACCCACTCCGTGACGCTCGTACGACTTCTTGGCGCAGTCGAGGTAGTCGTTCCAGAGAGCGCGATCCTCCGACGGAGTGCTCATCACCAGAACCGTTCCACTATCACGATCGGCGAGCCGTGAGCGACCGCGCGTCACGAGCCGAGTAGGGGCTAGCAGTGTCGTCGTCATCGGACACCTCTCGAGAAAGAGTTGTCGGACCGCCGTCCGGCGCCCCGACCAACAGACCACGGACCCGCCGGACGACGAATCCACACAGTGATTGTCCCGCTTCCGGCGCGAAAAGTGGATTCCGCCCCGAAAGTCGTACGCGCAGGTGGCGCTGCCCTTTTCGCGGGCCGTTAACGAACCGCAGGTCAATAACTCGATTCTGGTGCAGTACCCGAGTTACTCGCTCGTATTCCCGGACAGTTCAGTGACAGGTTGCAGAGTTGAGCCAGTGAAACGGACCAAATTTCGTGAAAAGACACGAATGGTCCGAGGGCGTTTCGCGGCGCGAATGGGCACTGTCACGTCCGAAGAAACCGGTCGGTTGCCACAAAAAAGGATGCCGCACCCCGTTTCGGGGTGCGGCATCCATTGTCGACGGATGGCTTCCGGCGTGTCGGCTACTTCCGCGTGGAACGCCGGAAGACCGAGCGACGCGTCGTCGACGCGGTCGTGGACGAGTCGGCGAGAGCGTCCGCGAGGAGGAGGTCGACGGTGCGCTCCGCGTCGGCTTTGTTGTCGCCGATCCCGCCCGACGCACCGCGCTTCGCCCAGCCGACCACGTACGCGCCCGCGAGTGGCTCGCCGTCCTCACCGATCACTCGTCCGTCGACGTTGCGCACCGTTCCGCGGTCCTCGTCGAAGGGAAGTCCGGGCAACGGTGATCCGCGGTACCCGGTCGCCTGCAGAACGAGGTCGGCCGCGATCGTCCGCGTGCCGTCGGCGTCGCGAACGTCCAGTCCGCGCACACCCCCGTCGTGCCGGATCGCCACCGGTGTCCGTCCGAACGAGAACACGATCCGTCGTGCGGTCTCGGAGGCCGCCGGCACAGACGCCACCGGCACCGTGGCCAGAGGGGATGCCGATGCGGACATCGGGAGAGAACCGAGAGCAGACACGATGTCGTCCGGCCCGTCGACGACCACGGGAACCGAACGACGGCTGACCAGCGCCTGGCATTCGGAGCGGGTGAAGGCGGCGAACTCCGGCCCACGACGGCCCAGCACGGTGACCTCGGAGACGGAACTGTTCCGCAGCGCTGCCAGCGCGTGCGGCGAGATGTCCGTGCCGACGAGGTCGTCGACATCGGCCGTGAGAATCCGTGCTGCATCGAGAGCGACGTTGCCGTTGCCGATCACGACGACACGCTCGACTCCGCTCAGATCGATCGCGTCGGCCGCGACATCCGGGTGTCCCGTGTACCAGCCCACGAGCAGGCGGGCGCTCACGGGGACGGACTCGTCTCCCAGCGGGAGCGCTCTGTCGCGATCGGCACCCACCGCGTAGACGACGGCATCGAACTCGGCCGACAACTGCTCCGGGGTGATGTCCACCCCGACCTCCACGCCCATCCGCATCGTCACGCGGGAGTGGACGAAGAGGGAGCGGAAGTGCTCACCGATCCGGCGAGTACTCGTATGATCCGGCGCCACACCGTATCTCGCCAATCCACCCGCGTTGGGCAGTCTGTCGAAGAACGTGACGGTCGCGTCCGTCTGTCGCAGTAGGGCTGTCGCGGTGTAGCACGCGGCAGGCCCGGTGCCGACCACCGCGACCCGTCGCAGCGCGACCTTGCCGATGTCGGCGGGCGGGAAAACCGGTGCGCCCCAGGCGTGGTCGACCGGCCGGTCCTTGTAGTAGTCGGCGTTCAGCTCCGCGTACACCTGCTGGGACGGGGACAGCCGCGAGACTCGGGTGATGGCATCCACCGGGCACGCATCGGCGCACGCCCCGCAGTCGATGCAGGTCCGTGGATCGATGTACAGCAGGTCGGTCTTCCCGAAGTCCGGCTCGTCCGGTGTGGGATGGATGCAGTTCACCGGGCACACCGACAGACACGATGCGTCGTTGCAGCAGTTCTGGGTGATCGCGAAGGCCATGGAGGTATCAGACCATGTGGATGGTGCGGTACACAGCCGCAGCAGGCTTCGTCAGCAGACCGCAGTCACTGAGAAACGCCATCAGATGCTGGCTGCTGGTACGCATCATCACGTGATGGTGGGTGTTCTTCTTCGCCTCGCGCACCGCGCGATCGGTGTCCAGACCGGCGGCGGCGTATACGTCCTTGTTCACCATGTTGGACACGATGACGCGTGCTGCGATAGCGATGAGCAGCGCGGCGGACTTGCGTCGGGCGGTGGAGATGCCGTCCATGTGCTCGCGCATCTGCTGACGCGCGAACGTCATGTGGCGTGATTCCTCGACGACGTGGATCTTGCTCGTCGTGCGCACCAGCGGCAGGACGTTCTCCCCGCGCATCCAGTCGCGCTGCATGACGTCGAGCACTTCCTCCGCCACCAGGATGCCGCCGTACGCGGCCTCCGACACGGCGAGAGTCTTGAAGCCGCGACCGAGCTCGACGCTCAACCGGCGGGGGACGTAGGCCTTGATTCCCATGGTGCTGCAGGCGCGCGCGAACATCAGCGAATGACGGCACTCGTCGGCGATCTCGGTGAGAGCGAACTGGAAGTCGGACGAGGAGTAGTCGCCGCAGTACTGATCGCGCAGCACCATCTGCTGCAGGATCATCTCGAACCAGATACCCGTGCTCATGATCGAGCAGACCTCGTGGCGAGTGAGAGTGACGCGCTGCTCCGGCGTCATCTCCTTCCACAGATCGGTGCCGTAGAGGGTGCTCCACTCGGGGTTGAGACCGAACTGCTCCGGGTCGAGAGGGGCCTCCCAGTCGACCTCCTGCATCGGGTCGTAGGACAGCGCGGCGACGGAATCGAGCAACCGGGCGGAGACGTCCTCCATGTTCGAGGTCGTGAGATCGGTGTCGAGTGTGCTGGTCATCGCGTCGTCCTTCCGTGGGGCGGGTGCATGTCCGTGACTAACTGTGACAGAGGTTATCAGGTACCAAGCGTCACGGGAAGTGTGCGGACGGACGGACACGTCGGCGCCGCAGCTGTGACACGTGCGACGCCTCGGCCCGAGGACCGGTGTGACAATGGACCCGTGCGTCCATGGTTTCTGCTGGTCCTCGCCATCGCGAGCGAGGTCACGGGCTCACTCGCGCTCGCGGCGGCGGTGACGACACCGCCCTGGTACGCCGTGGTGGTGGTCGGATACGTGGCATCGTTCGTGTTGCTCGGTGCCGTGCTCCGCGCGGGCATGCCGCTGGGAGTCGCGTACGGAGTCTGGGGTGCGATCGGAGTGGCATCGACAGCGGCGTTGTCGAGCGTCATCTTCGACGAGAAGCTCACCGTCGTGACGATCCTCGGCCTCGCGCTGGTGATCGCCGGGGTGGTCGTGGTGGAACTGGGATCGCATCGCGCACGGACACCGCAGCCGTGATGTGGTTGCTGCTTGCCTGCGCCATCGCCTCGGAGGTGACGGCCACCCTCTCGCTGCGAGTCGCCGTCCACGGCAGGCGCGCGCTGTACGCCGTGGTCGTCGCCGGCTACCTCGCGTCCTTCGTCTTCCTCGCCCTCACGTTGTCGGCGGGGCTCGGCATCGGGGTCGCCTACGGGATCTGGGCGGCGACCGGCATCGCCGTCACCGCGATCGCAAGCCGTCTGCTGTTCGGCGAACCGTTGACCAGGACGATGTCCGCCGGAATCGTGTTGATCATCGCCGGGGTGCTCCTGATCGAGACCGGCAGCTCGCACACCTGACCGGTCACCTCGTGGCGGTCGCCTGCCAGATTCCGACGATGGCGTCGACCAGATCGGTCCCGCTCGCCCGCCACAGTGCGGCGCGGTCTCCGTCGGACGCGGCGATCTCAGCTTCGCGCTCGGCCATGACGTGGACGAGCAACGTCCGAGCCATTCCGCCTCGGGCGACACGCACGTCGACGGGCATGGGAGGCAGGCACGAGTTCACGCCGTCCACCGTCTCGCGCAAACCCGGCGAGGACAGTGATTCCTCCACGAGGATCGTGCGGAGCGTCGGATCCGTCATCACCTGACTGGCGAACCGGGCGTACCAGGTGGAGTGTCCGACGTCGGCGAAGTACTCGGTGGACGGCCGTACGAGTGCCGACACCCACCCGCGAAGGTCGGGGCGGTCACCGAGGGCGGCGACATGCGAGGCCCGGAACTGCTCGACCCCCGCGGATCGCCGCACCACGATGGCCCGGACGAGGTCTTCCTTGGTGCCGAAGTGGTACCCGACAGCCGCACTGTTCGCCTGACCGGCCGCATCTCCGACCTGCCTGTTGGACACCGACACCACGCCGTTCTCGGCGTAGAGGCGTTCGGCAGCATCGAGGATCGCTTCGCGTGTGCTCTCCGAACGCGCCGTGCGGACCCTGGTCACGACTGAAGAGCGTAGTCAGTCGACGGGCTGGACCGGTCGGACGCCGTGCGCGTCGACCGGACCGCCCACCACGTCCGAGGCCGCGTCGTCCGTACGACCGTGGGCGGGCAGGAACGACGCCAGCAGAACCGAGAGCACAGCGGCCCCTGCGGCCACGGCCATCACGACGCGGAACGCGTTCTGGGTGGGCACCTGCGCGGAGCCGAGTGTCACGGTCATCGATGCCAGGATCACTCCGGCGACAGCGCTGGCGAACGACGTTCCGAGAGAACGCATGAGCGTGTTGAAGCTGTTCGCCGCGGCCGTCTCGGTCGCCGGAACGGCGGACATGATCAAGGCCGGCATGGCGCCGTACGCCAGGCCGATTCCTGCGCCGATGATCAGCGAGACCACGACCAGCTGCCATACGGCGCCCATCAGGACGATGCCGGCGAGGTAGCCGACGGCGACGACACCGGCGCCCGCCATCAAGGTGGTCTTGGGGCCGCGCGTGGTGGTGATCCGCGACGACAACGGCGCGACCGCCATCATCACGAGGCCGGACGGCGCCATCACCAGACCGGCCACCAGAACGGACTTGCCGAGGCCGACTCCGGTCGCCGCGGGAAGCTGGAGAATCTGCGGCAGAACGAGACTGAGCGCGAACATGGCGAAGCCGAGCATGATGGACGCGGCGTTGGTGAACAGCACCTGTCGACGCATCGAGACCCGCAGATCGACCAGCGGCTGCGGTGAACGCAGCTCCCACGTCACCCACGCAGCGAACGCCACCACGGCCACGACCAGCAGTCCGAGTGTGCGCGCACTCGTCCATCCCCAGTCGGATCCCTTCGAGATGCCGAGCAGCAGAGTCACCAACGCGACCGACAGCGTTGCGGCGCCGCCGAAGTCGAACGCACCGCCGGTCCGTGCATCCGACTCGGGGATCACGGCGACGACGAGTGCCGTGACGATCAGCCCCAGAGCCGCGGCGGTCCAGAAGAGGAAGTGCCAGCTGGCGTACTCGGCGATGACCGCGGCGGCCGGAAGTCCCAGCGCTCCACCGACTCCGAGCGACGCACTCATCAGCGCGATGGATCCGGGCAGCTTCCGGCTCGGCAGGACGTCGCGCATGATCGAGATGCCCAGGGGAATGACACCGGCCGCCAGACCCTGCAGCGCACGGCCGATGATGAGCGGAATCAGGCTGGTGGCCAGGGCGCCCACCACGGACCCTGCCACGAGCAGAGCGAGACTGACCAGCAGCAGTCGGCGTTTGCCGAACATGTCGCCGAGTCGTCCCGTGACCGGCACGGCGACCGCACCTGCCAACAGAGTCGCGGTGATGGCCCACGCGGTGTTCGCGGCGGACGCGTTCACGAGCGTCGGGAGTTGCGGGACGATCGGGATGATCAACGTCTGCATCAGCGCGACCGTGATGCCGGCGAATGCCAGAACGCCGACGATCCGACCGGTGCCGGTCACGTCCTCGTCGAGAGAGGTGGGTGGGGATGTCGTCATCACGAGCTCCATCAGCCGTCGAAGTTAAACCAGTTGATTTAAACCAACTGGTTCAACGTACGTTCCCACCCGCTCACCGAACCAACTCCCGACCGAAGTTGTGGTGCGGCTCACTCCGTTACCGGACGAAACGGTCGAGGAAGGCATTGGAGAACACCCGATCGGGGTCGAGGCGGTCCACGACGTCGACGACCGTGTCCCACGTGCGATCCCCCTCGTACCCGTCGCGATACGACTGCGGGATCGCGCTACCGAGAGCCTCGGCATCCTCGTACGGCCGGTCTTCCGAGAACGCCCACCCTTTCGACCACTCCGGTCGGAACACCGAATCGACCCCATCGAAGCGCTGACGCATCCACTGCTCCATCTCCCGGTAGAAGGCGAACATTCCGGGCGTACCGGGAATGCCCAGCACGTTCAACCAGATCGCCGTGTCCCATTCCGGACGATCCGGCCGCGGACGCATGGCGGACAGCGTCGGCGCCCCTGCCGACTCCACGAGCACGTCGTCCTCCTGATCGAGTCCACAGCACCGGATCTCGACCGGACCGTTGATCGGGTACCGACCGCGCGCAGCATAGTGATCCACCCGCGCGCGGAACCACTGCGTGAAGTCGTGGACGACAGTGGCAGCGTTCGCTCGCGACGTGAGCACCGCACCACCGCCCTCCGTCAACAGAAGCGTGCTCGGACGGATGTAGAACTGCACGTTCTTGGGATTGCCCCAGATGTCCGACGACGCGGTCGCCGCCAAGCCCGCCACGGTCGCCGCCAGGAACATCCTGCCGAGTCCGGGTGTCAGGTCGGTGCGGCCGGAGACGACGGCACCGATGACGTCCGAGACGGCCTCCGGCAGAGTGTCGGAGAACGGATAGTTGTACGGCTCCGTCACCTGTCGCGAACCCGGTGGTCGCATCGGGGCGAGGGACCAGACCTTGAGCCACGGCGTGTCCGTGAACGGATACCAGATCGCCTCCGCACGCCCGGCGCTGTCGAGGAACGACTCCATGGTTCGACCGGGAGACCCCGCGGGTGCGAACATCTCGGACCAGCCGATGTCGGTGAAACTCCGACATCGCATGGGCACCAGCTCGTGTGCCTGCAGAGTCACCTCGGTGACGAACGCCCGGCCGAGATGGGTAGCCAATACCGGTGCGTCGTCGTCGCCCCGTGCCACTGTGCGAAGCTCGAAACCGTTGCTACCCTTGGCGATCACCCGCATCGACGTCACCAGATTGCTCAGCGAGCCGAGCGTCGAACCGGGCGCTCCGACTTCTCCCGTCGCGCGCAATGCCGCACCGTGCGCTCCCACCGCGAGCGCTCCGGCGATGGACAGCACCCCCGGCGCGGGCACGCTCGACCACGCGAGGCCGTGAGCTTCCAACGCCGAGAGGATGGCGTGCAGAGTGGCGCCGGCTCCCGCCGTGACGGTGGACCGTTCGACGTCCACGGAGACCTCGGTCATCCCGGTCATGGTGTCCACCAACACCACTCGACTGAGGTCCTCCCCCACCTCGATGGTGAAAGGCGTCCACCCGTGCATCGCGCCGCGAGGCCTGAGCCGGTAGCCGTGCTCGACCGCCCAGTCCGCGAGGGTGACGACGTCGTCCGCGTGTCGAGGTGAGCATGTCCAGACACCGTCGACGACGATCTCCTTCGACCAGTTCTGATATTTCTGGCGGAACAGCGCGATCCCGGCCGGAAAGTTCGGCGGCACCGACCCGGCGGCAGCAGAGTCGGCGGGAACGGCACCGGCAGGAACGGCGCGGGCAACGCTCGCGAAGGCCACGGCAGCAAGAGTGCCCGTGATGAACGTACGTCGGTCGTGGGTGAGCATGAGGCTCCAGAGGTCGAGGCGTGACAGTTCGACAGCGTCGCGCCTCGTGAGCGCTGATCAGTCCCCCGGATCGTGATCCCCCCGGATTGCTTACAGCTTTTACAGAAGTGACAACATTGTCAAGCGTGTGGTCGGAGGTGCAACGAGGGAAGGAGCCGTCGCCGCAGGTAGCCCCTGAGATCCTCGTCGGATCGCGTTGCCGCGCTGTCCAACTGGATGAGGGACAGGAACAGACGGATGCAGAGATCGGCGATCTCGTCGTGCTCCGCAGGCTCGACGTCGACCAGCGCCGGCGCCAGGAAGGCCGACGCCATGGCGAGGACCGCGGGAGCGAACACCGTCTCGTCCGAGATGACCGAGCCGGGGCGCGGATGCACCAACGGCGCGAATGCAGGCGAGGAGCGGAAGCTCGATCGAGCAGCGACCATCGCCTCGACGAGGAACTCCGACGGAGACTTCGCGTCCGCCACGGCCTCCACGACGGCGGTGACCGTTCGCCCACTGACGACGCGGAGTGCCTCCGAGAGCAGCAGATCGCGAGTTCCGAAGTGCGCGTACACCGTCGGGCGAGAAACCCCCGCCTGCTCGGCGACGGAACTGACGGACACCGAATCGACGCCGCCGGTCTCGAGGCGGGACACGGCAGCCGCGAGAATGCGGTCCTTCACCTCCACCGGGCAGACCATTCTGCGATGTCGACACCCATCGGCGTGGCCGGAGCCTCGTCGTAGAGCCATTCTCGTGCGATCCGGCCCCAGTTGCCCGTGGCCCGCAATTGGCCCAGGATGCCGAACGTCAGGAAATCCGCGCGCCGTGAGAACACGTGTTCCGGTGGCAGCCACTGCTTCGTCATCTCACCGAAGTTCCCGGAGCGGGGATCGACGGCAAGGAGGAAACATGCCCCCGCCATCTCCGGGGTGACTGTCACCTGCTCGTCGGTGAGGCTCAATTCGGCTGCAGCCTCGACATAGTCGAGGCAGTCCTGCCCCGTGACCCTCGCCGCGGGGTCGAGTATTCCGCGCGAGGACATCGCGGCCAGCAGGTCGTCTCCCCGCCCTTCGACGGCCGCACGCAGACAGTCCCGCTCGAAGGCGACATCCGCGGGAGTCATTCTCAGATAGAGCCCGAAGTCGATGAAGGTGACGCGGCCGTCCTTCGAGAGCAGCACGTTCCCCGGGTGCGGATCACCGCAGAACTCGCCGAGTGTGTGCAGCGACCCGATGTAGAAGCGGAACACCGTTTCTCCGACACGATCACGGACGTCGGCCGGCATCGCCCGGATGTCCTCGAACGACACCGCGTCGACGAAATCCGTCGTCAGGACCGCGGAACCGCAACGCTCTGGAACGGTGTCCGGAACGAAGAAGTGAGGATGCTCGCGATAGAGAGCGGCCGCCCGCCGGTGCGTCGCTTCCTCGGTGACGTAGTCGAGTTCGGCCTCGAGATTGCGCCGCAACTCGTCGACGACCGCACGTGAGGACAGCATCGGGATGCTCGTCGGCAGCAGCTTGAGATAGAACGACAGGTTCTTGAGGTCGGCGCGGACAGCTTCGTCGATGCCGGGGTACTTCACCTTGACCGCAACGGTCCGACCGTCGTGAAGTTCTGCGCGGTGCACCTGTCCGATGGACGCCGCCGCGAACGGTTCCTCGTCGATGTGGGCGAACAACGTGGACATCGGTGCACCCAGATCGGCCTCCACGACCCGCCGTATGTCCGCGAACGACACCGAGGGAGCCCTGCTCTGCAGGTCTGCGAGCTTGCGGTGGAACTCCTCGCGGTGCTCGTCGGGCACGAAGGACAGGTCGAGCGTCGACAGCATCTGGCCCAGCTTCATCGCCGCGCCTCGGAGACCGCCGAGTACCGTCACGACCCTTTCGGCCGAGCGAACGGCTTCCTTCTCCGACAGGGCGGTGCGCAGCGCCTCGGTGCGGCCGGCCATCCGGATGCGGAGGGTGGCGTTGCGCGCGGTGCGGCCCGCGACGAGGCGACCCACCTCGGCGCCCCGGGCCACCCTGGACGTCGGCATCTTCTCCGGCACGCGACCAGTATCCGCCACCGACGCGCGCGCCCGATTCGCGGGACTTGCGACGACACGGATCTTCCTCGCAGAGCGGACTTTTCGGACTACGTATGGCACACATCACGTTTACTGCCATCTCGCCCGAACTACTCTTAGTTCGGGTAACGATATAAAACACGATCGGCATACCGAGGGGGAAATATCATGACCAGCACCATCACGCGGGAGCACGACCGGGCACGGAAAGTCTCCGAACGCATCTCCGAGCTCTTCTCAGGTGACGACGAGTTCCGCGCAGCGGCACCGGACCGATCGGTCTCGGACGCAGCCACGGAACTCTCGCCCGACCTGATCCGCATGGTGGACGAGGTCATGTCTCGATACGCCTCACGCCCTGCGCTCGGCCGGCGTGCACACGACATCGCCGAGGACGCCGACGGACGCCACGTTCGGTCCCTCCTCCCCCGCATCGACACCGTCACCTATGCCGACCTCTGGTCGGACGCACGCTCGCTCGCCACCGCCGTGTCCGACGTCGTGACACCCGGGTCGTTCATCGCGACTCTCGGCTTCGCCAGCGCCGAGTACGTGGTGGCCGAGCTCGCCACCGTGTGGTCGGGAGCGGTGTCGGTACCGCTCCAAGCCGGCGCAGCCGCCCGACGCCTCGTCGACATCACCGCCGAGGTCGAGCCGGTCGTCCTGGTCGTCGACAGCGGGCACCTTCCGGTGGCGTCCGACATCGTCGCCGCGTGCCCGACGGTCCGCCGAGTGGTCGTGCTCGATCACGACTCACGGGTGGACGACGACGCGGACCGTCTTCGGACAGCGCGCGAGACGGTGGCCGACAGCGGAGTCGTCGTCGAAACGCTGGCCGAGGCCGTGCAGCGCGGCGCGGCGTCCGCTCCCGTACCGCGCGCGGAATCCGGCGATCCCGAGCGCATCGCCACACTCGTCTACACCTCCGGCAGTACCGGCACCCCGAAGGGCGCGATCCACACGGAGCGGATCGTCGCACGCCAGTGGTCCACGGCCCACTGGTACAGCCGCTCGGACGACGATGCAGGCGAGAACACACCGCCCGTGATCACGCTCGACTACCTCCCTATGAGCCACCTCGCCGGACGCGCACTCGTGTTCACGACACTCGCGTCCGGTGGAACCGTGCACTTCACGGCGTCGAGTGACCTGTCCACCCTGCTCGAAGACTTCTCGCTCGCCCGCCCGACGGTCGCGATGTTGGTCCCGCGGGTCTGCGATCTGCTCCGCCAGACAGCACTCGGGCGTATCGACAAGGAAGCGCACCGCACCGGCCGCAGCGCGGACGACGTGCGTTCGGAGGTTCTCGCGGACATGCGCTCCACGACGCTGGGCGGACGCATCCTCTCGGCGGTGGTGGGAACCGCACCGACGTCCCCGGAGGTCGTCGAGTTCATGTCCGAGCTCCTCGAGACGCAGGTGCAGAACAACTACGGGTCGACCGAGGCCGGCATGGTGCTCTTCGACGGTGTCGTCCAGCGGCCCCCGGTCACGGAGTACCGCCTCGACGACGTTCCCGAGCTGGGGTACCTCACGTCGGATCGACCCCACCCACGCGGCGAACTGTTGCTCAAGACCACCTCGCTCATCCCCGGGTACTACAAGCGGCCCGACGTGACCGCGGACATGCTCAGCGACGACGGCTTCTACCGCACCGGTGACGTCGTCGAGGAGACAGCGCCGGACCATCTGGTGTACCTCGATCGCCGCAAGAACGTGCTGAAGTTGGCGCAGGGCGAATTCGTCGCGTTGTCCAGGCTCGAGTCGATCTACGCATCCGCGGATGCGGTGGACCAGATCTTCGTGCACGGGAGCGGCGAGCGTGCGTACCTGCTGGCCGTCGTGGTTCCGACCGACGGCGCCGACGCCCGTGAGGTGCTGGCGTCCGTGCAGCGGGTCGCCCGTGCCGAGGAGCTCGAGTCCTACGAGATTCCCCGCGACGTCATCCTGGCCGACGAGCCGTTCACGGTGGCGAACGGTCTGCTCTCGGGAGCGAACAAGCAGCTCCGTCCTGCGCTGACCGACACGTACGGCGCGGCCCTCGAGGCGCGCTACCGCGACATCGACGAGGGGCAGAGCACGAAGCTCGGCGAGCTCCGCCGCCGTGGACCCGGCGCACCGGTCGCCGAGACCGTCGCCGAGGCGGCCGCGGCACTGCTGGGGTGCGCCGACACCGACGTCGAGCCTTCCGCACGCTTCATCGATCTCGGCGGAGACTCGTTGTCCGCGTTGACCTTCGCGACGGTCCTGCACGACATCTTCGACATCGACGTGCCGGTGTCCGTCGTCATCTCGCCGACCTCGGACCTTGCAGCCGTGGCCGCGTACATCGAGAAGGCGGTGGCCAGTGATTCCGGGACCACGACGTTCGCGTCCGTCCACGGGCGAGGGGCGACCGAGGTACGCGCCGACGATCTCCGCCTGGACGCGTTCTTCGACGCGGAGTTCCTGGCCGCAGCGGAGTCCGCCGACCCGGTTCGCACCGAGGTGAGCACAGTTCTGCTCACGGGCGCCAACGGGTATCTCGGACGGTTCCTGTGCCTGGAATGGCTCGAACGCATGACTGCTGTCGACGGCACGCTCGTGTGTGTCGTCCGTGGTCGCGATGCCGACGATGCCCGGGCTCGCCTCGACGCAGCCTTCGACAGCGGCGACGACGAGCTGACGGCTCGCTACAGGGCCCTCGCCGAGACGACTCTGCAGGTGGTCGCGGGCGATGTCGGCGATCCGATGTTCGGGATGTCTCCCGAAGCATGGACAGCACTGTGCACCGGGGTGGATCGCATCGTGCACCCCGCCGCACTGGTCAACCACGCGCTGCCCTACGAGCAGTTGTTCGGCTCGAACGTCGTGGGAACCGCCGAGGTGATCCGCCTGGCGCTGACCGACCACATCAAGCCGGTGACCTACCTGTCGACGGTAGCCGTGGCTGCCGGCGTGACCGATTTCGTCGAGGACGGGGACATCCGTGATGTCAGCCCGAGCCGCCCCGTCGACGAGTCCTACGCCAACGGATACGGCACGTCCAAGTGGGCTGGAGAAGTCCTGTTGCGCACCGCGTTCGACAGGTTCGACCTACCCGTGACGGTCTTTCGATCCGACATGATCCTCGCCCACCCGCGGTGGACCGGTCAGCTGAACGTCCCTGACATCTTCACCCGCACGATCCTGTCCGTCATCGCGACCGGGATAGCACCGGAGACGTTCTACCGCACTGACACCGGCGTCCCGACGGACGATGCGGGTCGCCCGCGCGGACACTACGACGGGTTGCCGGCCGACTTCACGGCGTCGGCCATCAACGAGCTGGGAAGCCGCGGAGTCGACGGGTACCGCACCTTCGACATCATCAACCCACACGACGACGGGGTGTCCCTCGACACCGTCGTCGACTGGATCGTCGACTCGGGCAGGACCATTCGCCGTATCTCCGACCACGACGAGTGGTTCCGGGAATTCTCGGACGCACTCGCCGCGCTGCCGGCGTCGCAACGGACGCATTCCGTGCTCCCGTTGGTGCACGCCTATGCGCACCCGGACACCCCGACCCCGGGATCCCCCCTTCCCGCCGAGGTGTTCCGCGCCGCGGTGAAGGAGGCCGGGCTCGGCGACGCAGGTGAGATCCCGCATGTGACAAAGGATCTGATCGAGAAGTACGTGCGTGATCTCGAGTCGCTGGGTCTACTGTCCGCCCGCTGAGGCCCGTCGGACGACGCGGTCCACGACGGCGAGGACAGTCGACAGGTCCTCGCCGTCGCGGGGCGCATACAGGAACACGTAGGAATACGGCAGGCCCAGCATCCGTCGGCCGGCGAGCGGATGCCGCTCACCCCAACCCCTGCTCACGATGACCTCCGCATCACCCGGATCCGCCACGACGTGCAGGGAGCCCTGCCCCGCGTGGACATGCGCCAACTCTCCACCTGCCTGTCGGATCCACGGCGGTGCCGCTGAGATGTCCGTGAGGAACAGCGCATCTCCTCGGCGCTCGAACCTGCTGCGTGCCGTCCTGAAGGACGAGTCGTCGGCGAAGGACGAGAGGTGCCGTTCGAGGACGCGGACGGTGGCCGGTTCCGCATCCAGGGCCACCTGCCGGTGCGGAATGGGGTGCGGCGCTACCGCCGGGCGCTCACCCCGGCGGACAGGCAGGTCCAGATCGGACGCACCGTCGGCCGCCGCGACGGTCCCGTCCCTGCCGAACGGCCGAAGGAGCGTCGTGCAGGCCCACCCCAGCGGATTGGCCGGCAGACCGCCCGGTCCCAGATTCCTCCAAGATCGATAGTCGTCTCGCACAGCACGCATGAACAGCCTCCCCCGCCGAGGAATCTCCCCCGAGATTCGCTGAGGGGAGGTTACGCGCCCTACGTCCGTCCGCCGCGGACGATTCGCACGACCGGGCCGACCACGTATCGACGCACGAGAGACAGCACGCCCGCCAGGCGCGACGACGCCGCCGGTGACGATCCTCCTGCCGGGCCTCGTCGTTTGGCCCGCACCGCGTCGATTCCGTTGCGCTGCAGGGACGACACGAGCGTGCGCGTGATCGGCCGAGCCGGATCCGGCTCCTTGCCCGCTCCCATGCGGTGCAGCTGGTCGGTGTGCCACTGCAGGTCGAGCAATCCGTCGAGCGACCGGACGGACCGCGTGGTGGCGAATCTGGCGGGCACCGGGACGGAGATCGACGGGCTGGGCAGGGTGTCGATGCGACCGGAGAGAACGTCGCGCGCCGCGTCGGGAGCCACCGCCGTCGGTCGACCGAGCCCCACCACATGGCAGGCACTCGACGCGATCGCGTCGTCCATGCCTGCACGGGTGCGGAAGCCGCCGGTGACGGCCAGCGGGATGTGCGGGGCGATGTCGCGGACGGTCACCGCATACTTGAGGAAGTACGCCTCTCTCGATGCCGTGCTCGCCGACACCGACTTCCCCATCATGGCCGGCGATTCGTAACTCCCGCCGCTGATCTCGATCAGATCGACCGGCAGGTCGCCGATCATTGCGATGACCGCGCGCGACTCGTCCTCGCTGAATCCCCCGCGCTGGAAGTCGGCCGAGTTGAGCTTGACGCCGACGGCGAACCCGGGACTCACGCGTGACCGGACGCGACGAATCACCTCGAGCAGGAAACGTGCGCGGCCGTCGATGTCGCCGCCCCACTCGTCGGTACGCACGTTCGACAGCGGTGACAGGAACTGACTGACGAGATACCCGTGTGCCGCGTGGATCTGGACTCCGTCGAAACCGGCTTCCTCCGCGAGTGCCGCGGTCACCGCGAAACGTTCGATGATCGACTCGATCTCGTCGGTCGTCGCCGCGCGTGGGGCAGGTATTCCGGGGATGTCGAGACCGACCGCCGACGGCGCGATGGTGCCCCCGACCGTCGTGACCGGGTTGCCCTGCCTACCGGGGTGGTTGATCTGCATCCAGATCGGTGTGCCGCCGTCCTGCGCCGTCTTCGCCCAGCGGGACAGTGCGTCCATGTCGCGGCGGTCCTCGACCGCGACGTTGCCGGGCTCACCGAGGTGCCGATGATCGACCATCACGTTGCCGGTGACCAGCAGGCCGTAACCGCCCTCGGCCCACCGTCCGTACAGACGTGTCAGCCGGATGTCGGGTGCGTTGTCGGACGTACCCAGAGCTTCGCTGAGCGCGGACTTCATGATCCGGTTCGGCAGGACCTGGCCGTTCGGCAGCGTCAGGGGGCTGGACAGGGACCGGGGAACATCGGGTGTCTCCGGGACAACGGACATCGGGGCTCTTTCCAGTGGGGTACGCGCAGTGGGCTGTGTCGGTCGAGCCAGTAGATCATCCGGCCCCGTCCGTGGTGTGATGGTGCCCGAGTGTGATGATGCCTGTCATCACATGCTGGAAGGAGCTCGCGACGTGCCCAGCTTCACGGTCGTCATCATCGGTAGCGGATTCGGCGGACAGTGCGCTGCACTCGAACTGCTTCGTCGAGGGATCGACGACTTCGTCATCCTCGAACGACGCGACTTCCCCGGTGGCACCTGGCGACAGAACTCCTACCCCGGCGCGGCCGTCGACGTCCAGAGCCCGCTGTACTCGATCGCGTCCGAGCCCTACGACTGGTCGCGGATGTTCGCCGAGCAGCACGAACTCGAGGAGTACACCACCCACGTCGTGACCAAGCACGGGCTCGCCGACCGCACCGTGCTGGGCGCCACGGTCGAGCGCATCGAGTGGATCGACGACACCTGGCACATCTCGACGAGCGCGGGCGAGTACTCCGCTCAGTTCGTCGTCAATGCGACCGGCCCGTTGAGCACGCCCGTGATTCCGCCGTTCCCCGGCCGGGACACCTTCGGCGGCGACCGGTTCCACACCAACGAGTGGGACCACGACGTGGATTACCGGGGCAAACGGGTCGCGATCATCGGCAGCGGCGCGAGCGCCGCGCAGATCATCCCGGCGATCCAGCCCGACGTCGCGTCGCTCCACGTGTTCCAGCGGTCCCCGCACTGGGTGATGCCGCGACCGGACCGCACGTTCAGACCGTGGCAGCGTCGACTCCTGACGATCGGGCCCGTGCACCGCGCGCTACGCGCCGCCGTCTACTGGAAGCTCGAGACCAGGATCATCGGGTTCAAGTACTCGCGGGCAGGTCTGTGGCTGTTCGCGGAAAGACACGCGCGCAAGCTGCTCGAGACCCAGGTCGCCGACCCCGAGCTCAGGGCGGCTCTGACTCCCGACTACACCATCGGGTGCAAGCGGATCATCCTGTCGAACACCCTCTACCCGGCCATTGCCGCGCCGAACACGACACTGCACGACCGGAACGACGGCATCGCCGAGATCACGCCCGACGGGATCACGACCACCGGCGGACATCGCATCGACCTCGACCTCATCGTGTTCTCCACCGGCTACGACGCGACCGACGGCGTGATCTCCTACCCCGTGATCGGGCAGGACGGGACGACCCTGCGGGACGTGTGGGCGGACTACCCACGCGCGTACCTCGGAACGGCCGTGCCGCGGTTCCCCAACCTGTTCATCGTGACCGGGCCCAACACCGGTATCGGCCACACCTCGGCGATCTTCGTCATCGAAGCTCAGATGAGGTACATCATGGATGCGATCACCCACACGATCGGCCGCGGCGCACGCAGCATCGAGGTCACGACCGAGGCCGAGGCCGAGTACACGGAGATGGTGCACCGCGAGATGACCCGAACCGTGTGGAAGACCGGCGGGTGCACCAGTTGGTACCAGTCGAAGTCGGGTCGGGTCATCGCGATGTTCCCCGGTTTCAGCTTCACCTATCGACGGCTCGCCTCCCGCTTCCGTCGTGACCACCACCGTCTCCGTCCCGTCACCAGCCACGAGAGGACCGCAGTCGCATGATCGGTCGACACAGCAGGCTCCCCATCCGAGGCGCCGTCGCCGTCGTGACGGGCGCGGGTGGGGGCATCGGATCCGCGGTGGCGCGTGAACTCGCTCGCCGCGGCGCGTCGGTGGTCCTCCTCGACGTCGCGCCCGCGGTCGACGACGTGGCCCGCGACATCGGAGGCGACGCGACGGCGCTCCGGGTGGATGTGACGTCGCAGGCCGACCTCGAGGCCATGGCCGCGACGGTGCGCGAACGTTTCGGTCGGATCGACATCGTCCACGCCAACGCCGGTATCTCCAGCGGGAGCGCCGCCCACACCGTCGCCACGGTTCCCGACGGTGTCTTCGAGAAGGTCGTGGCGGTGAACCTGCAGGGTGTGTGGAACACCGTGCGCGCGACCCTTCCCGACGTCGTCGAATCCCGCGGACACATCCTGATCACGTCGTCGACGTACGCGTATCTCAACGGGGTGGCGAACGCGCCGTACGCCGCCACCAAGGCCGCGGTCGAGCAGATCGGACGTGCTCTGCGCGCGGAGCTGGCGCACACCGGAGCGACCGCCGGCGTTCTCTACCCGGGCTGGGTATCAACCCCCATCGCCGACGTTGCCTTCGGCGGGGACGACCTGGCGACACGACTGGTCCAGCGGGCATTCCCGACGCCGCTACTGACACCTGTCGACCCCGCCGACGTCGCGGTCGGCGTCGCCGACGGCATCGAACGACGTCGCCCGCGCATCCAGATCCCCGGCCGGTGGCGTCCGATGTCGGCACTGCGGGGCATCGCCAACCCGGTGACGGACCTGCTGCTCGAACGGGACCGCACGATCAGGTCGTTGATCCGCGATCTGGAGTCCCGCCGACCCTGAACGGTCTTTTCACCCGTTTATCGGCCTTTTATCCGGTCGTCTGCACCATTGATCGAGCCATGACGGGTATCGTCCCCGTCCATGACGCTGCGCGCGCTGGTGAGGGAGTGCTGGGATTCCCAGCGCGATACTCACCTCCTGCGTATGTTCGTCGAGTCCCGGGGACTCGGTCGCTGGATCCGCGTCTTCGTCTCGCTCCTGACGATCGTTCTCACGGCCATCGCGCTGCTCTCACTCGGATCACCGTCCGGCGCTCAGGGCACGGTCGACCGCATCGTCGTCGTGACGGTGATCGTCCTGGGGATCGCCTGGGCGGTCCGATGGAACGTCGCGGACTGGCCGTCGTTCCGGGAATCGATCGCGTTCCTCGCCTTCTCCGACATCGCGATCACGCTGGTCTGCTTCCTCGACTCCAACACGCTCGCCGGCCTCAGCGGTGCCGGATTGCTGGTCCTGCTCGGCACCTATGCGACCTTCCTCCTGGGTCCTAGAGTTCTGGTCGCGCACGTGGCGTGGTGCGCGTTCTCCATCGCACTGCTGTCCGTGCGGGTGGTCCTCGATCCCGCCTTCGACCTGGCCATCGGTGCCGCGAAGGCCGTCATGCTGACGGTCGTGGGTGTGGTCGTCCCGCTGACCATCGAGTTGGGCGTCCACCTCATCCGCGTCGACGCGGACATGTCGCTGTTCGATCCATTGACGGGTCTGTCGAACAGACGTGGTCTCGAGACCCGGCTGCGGGTCCTCGCCGACGACGCGCGGACGGACGATCAGCGGCCGGTCGCCGCGGTGATCATCCTGGATCTGGACAAGTTCAAACGCATCAACGACGAACTCGGGCACAACGTCGGGGACGAGGTGCTGATCCGTGTCGCGCGCGGCCTCGTCACAGCCGCGGGTCCCACCGCCGTCATCACCCGGCACGGCGGTGAGGAGTTCCTGATCTTCGACCTCTACGACGATGCGCTGGACGCTCTGCGGACCGCCCGTGCGGTCCGCGACGTCGTCGCGGGGAACGCGGCGGGCCCGACCGTGACCGCGAGCGTCGGACTGGCCATGTCGGCGACCAGGGCGCTGCTGTCCGACAGGAGGCGACTGACGTCCACGGTGGCCGATCTCGTCGGCCGCGGTGACGCCGCGATGTATCGCGCGAAACGATCCGGGGGCCATTGCGTCGCCGTCGACGGGGGAACGTCGCGGGGACTCGCCGCTACCGGTTGAATGGCCGGGTGACAGAACAGGCTCGCGCACCGCGCACCTACGGCGGCCAGAGCCCCGACGAACGCACGGCTCGGCGGAGACGTCAGATTCTCGACGCGGGCAGGCAATCCTTCGGTTCGGTCGGATTCCGGGCGTCGACGGTCCGCGGCATCTGCCGCGACGCACACGTGGCCGACCGGTACTTCTACGAGCTGTTCCCGACGATGGAGGACCTCCTCGTCGCTGTCTACCTCGAGTGCATCGACACCTTGACCGACGCTGCGGCCACCGCGTTGTCGACGGCGCCGCCCGGCGCCGACACGTCGGAATTCGTCCGCCGCGGCCTCGACGGCTTCTTCGCCGCGGTACAGGACCGCACCACGGCCCGCGTCGTCTGGCTCGAAGTGCTCGGCGTGGCCCCTCAGGTCGACACCACGTACCTGGCGACGATGCGGAAGTTCGGGGACTTCATGACGTCCTACCTAGCGCAGGTTCTCCCCGAAGCCGCGGACGCCGAATTCACCGACCGATTGGTCACCGCCGCCGTCGGCGGTCTCAGCCACACCGCCCTGACCTGGCTCATGGACGACTACAGGACTCCGCGGGCCGACCTGGTCGAGGGATCGGTGCGATTCGTCGTCGGCGTGCTCGAGGCTGCTCGGCCGACGCGATAAATCAGTCGACGTGCAGTGGTCGTCGCTGCCACTCTGATCGGGCAACGTACGACCGAGACGACCCGATCAGCACCAGGACTGCCATGTATCCCACCCATCCCGACGTGTTCCTGCTCGTCCAGCGGCAGGAACTGGCCCAGCACGTCCGCGACGGCGAGCGTCGCCGCATCGCTGCCGCTCGACGGCGCCTCGAGCGTGACGAGGAGCGTCTGCAGCGCGCGTTCGTCGAACTGACCGCGGCTCTGGCCGACAGGTCCGAGTCGCGGCGACGGGTGGAGGAACTGGTCGGGCGGTAGCGCCGGGGTTCAGACTTGCTGCTCGGGTCGCCCCAGTCCTGCCAGCACGATGTCGACGGCGGCGTCGATCGTGGCGTCGTCGGGAAGCGTCCCGTACATCAGGGCGGGGCAGATGACGGCGCCCGAGAGCATCGTGACGGCGGCATCGAGATCGGGACCCGAGGCGATCTCGCCGATGATGCGCCGCGTGTACTGCTGACCGTCGTCGACGATGCGCTGCCGCATCCGTCCGATCTCGTCCACACTCGCTCCCCACTGCGCCATGGCCATGAGGATGCGGTCGAGGCGCCGCTCGCTGATGGCGCGACGGAATTCGTGCAGCTCCCCCACCAGATCGGTCCGGGCATCGCCGGTCATCTCGTGGTGCGGCATGTCGCCGATCGCGTCCAGCGCCATGCCCAGGAGGTCGAACCGGGACGGCCAGTGCGTGTACAGCGTGGTCTTGGAATATCCCGCGACACGTGCCACGTGAGCGTGGGTGACGGCTTCCCACCCCTCGTTCGTGAGGACGTCCAGGGCTGCTCGTGAGACATCCGCGCGCGTACGCGAGACGCGTGCGTCCTCCGCCGCGATCTGATCGCCGATTCTGTTTCGAGCGTCCGGGGTACTACTCATCTGTTCGCGTCACCTCCTCACTGTGAAGGTGAAGTTACGCGAGTTTCGAGTACAGACCTATTGAACGGCGAGTCCACTACTGTACTGTCGGGTAAGTTTCGTGCTCGGCAGGTCGATCGACCGGTGTCACAGCACCAGTGGCTGGCATCGCCTGATCTCGACATCTCTGCCGCCGTGCTCCCCCACCATGGTTCTCTGGAAGGACAACGATGTCTGCAATCCTCTTCGGCTCCATCAGCACCCTCGCCGACACCTCCGAACTGCAACGACGAGCGTTCAACGAGGCATTCTCGACCCACGGTCTCGACTGGAACTGGTCTCGTGAGGACTACATCTCGATGCTGGGATCCAACGGTGGCGCCAACCGGATCGAGGACTTCGCGACAGAGCGCGGCGTCGACGTCGACGCGTCCGCCGTGCACGCGACCAAGTCCGAAATTTTCCGATCGTTGATCGCCTCGACCGGCGTCTCACCGCGACCCGGCGTCGTCGACACCATCTCCGCAGCGAAGAAGAACGACGTCAAGGTCGGTTTCGTCACCACGACCTCCAAGGACAACGTGGCAGCGCTGCTCGAGGCGCTCGCCCCCGAGGTCTCCGCGGACTCCTTCGACGTGATCGTCGATGCCGACGACGTCGAGCAGGGCAAGCCCGACCCGGCGTCCTACGCCTTCGCACTGGGCAAGCTCGGTGAATCCGCGGCATCGTGCGTCGCAGTCGAGGACAACGCCGGCGGCGTGAAGGCGGCCGTGGCGGCGGACATCACGTGCGTCGCGTTCCCGAACGAGAACACCACGGGCAGCGACTTCGCCGGCGCGGCCGAGACGGTCGAATCCCTGGACCCCGTCCGCCTCGAATCCTTGGCGACGGCTCGATCCTGAGCCGAGAGTCCGACTCCACCTTTCCAGCGCCGAGCGCCCCGCTCGCGCACTGTTTTCCCCGGGAGAGATGCAAGTGAGCAATCTTCAAGCAAGCGTGACGGCAGACGAGAGAACCTTCCATGTGGAGGGCTACGAGAAGATCGAGTACGACCTGGTCTACGTCGACGGCGTCTTCGACGTCGACAACACCGAACTCGCCGACAGCTACACCCCCTACGGCCGATGCCTCATGGTCGTGGACGACAGCGTCCTCGAGCTGTACAACGACCGGATCACCGCGTACTTCGCCCATCACCACATCGATCTGACGGTCGTACCCGTCCAGATCAAGGAGACGGCCAAGTCGATCGAGACGTTCGAACGCATCGTCGGCAAGTTCGACGAGTTCGGACTCGTCCGCACCGAGCCGGTATTGGTCGTCGGCGGAGGCCTGACCACCGACGTGGCCGGTTTCGCCTGCGCGAGCTACCGACGCAACACCCCCTACATCCGCATCCCGACCACGCTCATCGGTCTGATCGACGCGAGCGTGAGCATCAAGGTCGCCGTCAACTACGGCAAGCACAAGAACCGCTTGGGCGCGTACCACGCGTCGCAGAAGGTGTTGCTGGACTTCAGTTTCCTCGCCACATTGCCCGAGGATCAGGTTCGCAACGGCATGGCCGAACTGATCAAGATCTCGGTGGTGGGCAACCTCGAGATCTTCGAGATGCTCGAGAAGCACGGTGCCGAGTTGCTGACGACGCGGTTCGGACACCTCGACGGCACCGCCGAGCTGCGGGACATCGCGGACCGTCTGACGTACAAGGCGATCGCGACGATGCTGGAACTGGAAGCGCCCAATCTCCACGAGATCGACCTCGATCGCGTGATCGCTTTCGGCCACACCTGGAGCCCCACACTCGAATTGACTCCGCCCGCTCCGTTCTTCCACGGGCACGCCATCAACATCGACATGGCCTTGTCGACGACGCTGGCCGAACAGCGCGGACACATCACCGCCGAGGACCGCGACCGAGTTCTCGGAGTCATGAGCCGCATCGGTCTCGCACTCGACAGCAGCTATCTCACGGCCGACCTGCTGGCCGACGCCACGTCGTCCATTCTCAAGACTCGTGATGGGATTCTCCGCGCGGCAGTGCCGGCGCCCATCGGGTCGTGCGAATTCCTCAACGACGTGACCGTCGACGAGTTGGCGGACACGCTCACGCTGCACAAGAAGATCTGTCTCGAGCACGATCGGGACGGTGACGGCGTGGACATGTTCACCTCACCTGCGCCCGAGGCCGGAGTCGGTTCGTCGACCGATGCCTGATACGCACGAAACAGCGGGGCCACGTCCGGTCACTCCGACGACGATCGCGGCGCACGAGCTGACGGTTCTGTGCGACGAGATCGCGTCGGGCAGCAGCGGTGACGACATCGTCGCGCGTCTACGGCGTGCTCGCGATGTCGTCGCCGGTCTCGATCCGTACCTGGACCGGTGCACGTCCCCCGAAACCCCTGCTCTGGCCGACCTGGCTGCTCGCACCAGGTCGGCCGAGTGGGCCGGGAGCGCCCTGGAGCAGGAAATGCTGTCCGGCCACGTCGAGGGTCAGTTCCTCAAGTTCCTCGTCGGCATGACCGGTGCGGTGAACGTTCTCGAGATCGGCATGTTCACCGGCTACTCGGCGCTGGCGATGGCCGAGGAACTTCCGGCGGGTGGACGCGTGGTCGCCTGCGAGGTGGACCGGGCGGTCGCCGACTTCGCGCGGTCGTGCTTCGACGCCTCCCCCGTCGGCGATCGGATCGACATCGTCGTCGGGCCCGCGGCGGACACTCTTCTCTCCCTGGCGTCGGACGAGCGCACCTTCGACCTCGTCTTCATCGACGCCGACAAGGGCGGGTATCTGCACTACCTGAATGCGCTGCTCGACTCGACACTGCTGGCGCCCCGCGCTGTCATCGCCGTCGACAACACGCTGTTGCAGGGCGAGCCGTACCTCGACGAGTCCCGGTCGGTGAACGGTTCTGCGATCGCGGCGTTCAACGACGCGGTCGCCGCGGATCCCCGCGTGGAGCAGGTCGTCCTCCCGCTACGGGACGGACTGACTCTCATCCGTCGATCGACCGCATCATGAGGGGCACGACCGGCCGGTCCGTCACGGCGCTGGCGGTGCTGGCGCTCACTGCCCCACTCGATCTGATCGCCGTCGCCACCACGGTCGGGTCACGGCGCACCGCTCCGGGAACTCCCGCCCGGGAACGGCGGACGGTGCTGATCAACGGCGGCAAGATGACCAAGTCGCTCCAACTCGCACGCTCCTTCCATGGGGCAGGACACCGCGTCGTCCTGGTGGAGTCGGCGAAGTACCGCTACACCGCTCATCGGTTCTCCCGAGCCGTCGACGTCTTCCACACCGTCCCCGAGGCGTCCGACGTCGGCTATGCCGAAGCTGTCGCAGAGATCGCCCGCCGCGAGAACGCCGACGTGTTCGTTCCCGTGTCGAGCCCGGCATCGAGCGTCCCCGACGCGGAGGTCGGCCGACTGCTCGCCGGGGTGTGCGACGTCATTCATGTGGACTCCGCCACGGTGGCGATGCTCGACGACAAGGTCCAGTTCTCGAAGACGGCCGAATCGCTGGGCCTCCGAGTTCCGCAGTCCCACCTGATCACCGATCGCCGACAACTGCTCGATTTCGACTTCCCGCCGGGGCGCCGCTTCATCCTCAAACGGATCGCCTACAACCCGGTCGGCCGCATGGACCTGACGCCGTTGTCCCGGAATACGCCGGATGCCAACGCGGAGTTCATCTCTCGGTTGTCCATGTCGGCCGACGATCCCTGGATCCTGCAGGAGTTCGTGGACGGGCAGGAGTACTGCACTCACTCGACCGTCAGGAACGGACGGGTCCAGGTGTACGGGTGCTGCGAGTCCTCCGCGTTCCAGATCAACTACGCGATGGTGGACAAACCCGAGATCCGCTCCTGGGTCGAGCATTTCGTGGGCGAGCTCGGGCTCACAGGTCAGGTGTCCTTCGACTTCATCGAGGGCGCCGACGGTCACCCCTACGCCATCGAGTGCAACCCGCGCACACACTCGGCCATCACGATGTTCCACGATCACCCGGACGTCGCGGCGGCGTACCTCGAGGACGGCCATGCCGTCATCACTCCACTCCCGACCGCACGTCCCACCTACTGGCTCTATCACGAGGTCTGGCGGCTGCTCACCGAGCCGGGACGCGCGCACCGACTGCGGACCATCCTCGGTGGCAAGGACGCGGTCTTCACCCGCTGGGATCCGCTGCCGTACTTCATGCTCTACCACCGGCACCTGCCGTCATTGCTGTGGGCGAACCTGCGCAAGGGCGGGTCGTGGAGTCGAGTCGACGCCAACATCGGCAAGCTCGTGGAGGCCGGCGGTGACTGACACGACGACTCCCGACACCTCGGGAACCCTGGCGATCCTGCACCTCGTCGGCTCGGCCGTCGACGACTTCCACTCGGACCTCTCGCGCGTCTACGCGCGGGACGCCCTGTCCTCCCTCGCCGACCCGGCGAGATACACCATGCACATCGCCCTGGTCTCCCCCGATTCGACATGGCGGTTCCCGGCCGACCTGTCCGACGCGGCCGTCGCCGCGGCGGACGCGATGTCGGTGTCCCGAGCACTCGATCACATCGCCGCCCTCGGTATCGACGCGGTGGTCCCGCAGATGTTCTGCCTTCCCGGCATGACCTCGTACCGCGCACTGTTCGACGTGCTTCGAATCCCTCTGCTGGGCAACAGAGCCGATGTCATGGCCCTCGCCGCCGACAAGGCCCGGACGCGGGCGATCGTCGCCGCCGCAGGGGTCGATGTACCCGAGGGCGTCGTGGTGACGGCGCGGAGCGACGGCGGCAGCCCTCTCCCCCTTCCGGTCGTCGTCAAGCCCGTCGACGCCGACAATTCCGTCGGAGTGGCGTTGGCCCGGACTGCCGACGACTACGCGGCGGCACTCGAGGACGCCGGTCGTCATTCCGAGCGAGTGCTGGTCGAGACCTACATCGACCTCGGCCGCGAGGTGCGGTGCGGCATCGTCGTCGTCGACGGGCAGGACGTGTGTCTGCCGCTCGAGGAATACGCGGTCGACGCGACGAGCAAGCCGATCCGCACCCGTGACGACAAACTCGCCCGCGACGACGACGGCGAGCTGTACCTGGTGGCGAAGAACGCGACGCGGGCATGGATCGTCGCCGAGGACGATCCGGTGACCGTGCGGGTGTGGGAGATGGCACGAATCGCTCACCGCGCGTTGGGTTGTCGGCACTACAGCCTGTTCGATTTCCGCATCGACCCGGACGGTCGGCCGTGGTTCCTCGAGGCCGGCCTGTACTGCTCGTACGCCCTCGGCAGTGTCGTGGCCGTGATGGCCGCCGCTGCCGGTATCGATCTGCCCGATCTGTTCGCGAGCGGCCTGAAGGAACTCGCCGAAGAAGGAGAACGCTGATGCGCCATACCGTCATCGACCCTGTCGGAGTGCTCGTCGAGGACGCCGACGTCGAGTCGCTCGAACCCTCTCAGGTCGAGGAGATCCGCACTCTCGCCGCGGAGCACGGCGTCGTCGTGTTCCGCGCGCAGACCCTCGACGACGTGCGCTTCGCCGACTTCCTCCGAAGCCTCGGCGAGATCGTCTTCACCGAGGGTGAGACGCCCGTCGACGGACATCCCGATCTGAACGTCATCAGCAACGTCGGCCGCACCACGACTCCCCGATCCACCTTTCATGTGGACACGAGCTACGTCGCGAAGCCGCCGTCCTACACCGCTCTCCGCGCGGTGACGGTCCCCCGCGAGGGCGGGCAGACCGTCTTCAGCAACCAGTACCGCGCGTGGGAGACATTGCCGGTCGACATGCGTTCGGATCTCGGGGACCGCACTCTGACCCACGTCGTCACCGGACTGGACTTGCCAGACGATGCCGAGTCGTCCGCGGAGCATCCTTTGGCGGCCCTGCATCCTCTCTCGGGGCGCCGGTCGCTGTACATGTCCACGCCCAAGCGGTGCGCCTCCATCAGCGGGATGACCGCTGAGCAGACGGCCCGGACCGTGCAGTTCCTCTACGACCACTCCACCGCGGAGAGAAACGTCTATCGGCACACCTGGCAGCCCGGCGACGTCGTGCTGTGGGACAACCGGTGCGTCATGCACCGGGCGGACCATTCCGGGGTCGTCGGCGACAGGGTGATGCATCGCGGCATGGCCCGGTAGCCGAAGGACCCACAGGCACTTCCCAGCTTCCTGTCAGCAGGATCGCGGGTCGGACGCGCACTCTGGTGATCGTCACCGAACCACTCGATCGTCAGGAGCAATCCCCCGTGCTGGACTACCTCGTCACCTCGTCCGCCGCTCTCGGCGCCGTCGGCATTTTGGCCGTCATGGCTGCTGCGGGCTTGGTGGCGAAGTCCGCACCCGCGGGCCTCGTCGAACCCGATCGCCACGGCCCCGTCCTGCAGGACGTCAGCGGCCGACGATAGCGGGGCCTCGCCGCACCACCATGTCGCGGAACGCGACGGCGGGAGCCGGCATCGGCCGAGCGGGCCACACCACTCCGATCCGCCGACGCGCTGCCCTGTCGTTCAACGCGATGTCGACAGTGGGCAACACCCCTGCGGAGCCGTTCGCGGGTGGGAGGACGCTCACGCCGAGTCCCGCACCGACCAGTCCGCGCACCGTATGGAAGTCCTGCCCTTCGAAGGCGATGGTGGGCGCCATACCCGCGTCCGCCCACAGCGTTTCGCACACCGAGCGCATCCCGTAACCGTGCTCCATGACGACGTACGGCTCGTCCGCGGTCTCCACGAGGTCCATGACCCGTCGCCCGGCCAGACGGTGGTGCGCCTGAACCACCGCGACGAGGCGTTCCTCGTACAGCCCGAACGACGTGTCGGGACCGTGCTCGTCGCCGAGGGAGACGAAGGCCAGATCGGCGCGGCCGTCCTCCAGCCGGTCCAGGCACCGAGCGCGTGCGCCCTGATCGAGCGCGAACGTCACCGCCGGGTGGTCGGCCAGGAACCGTCGGATCAGCAGTGGCAGGACACCCTCGCCGACAGTGTTCTGGAAGCTCACCGAGATGCGGCCGCGCGTCCGGGCATCCTGTTCGCTCATCGCGTCGAGCCCGGCCTCCACGTCGCGAGCGGCACGTTCGAGGAACGGCATCAGAGCTCGACCCGCCGCCGTCAGAGCGATTCCGCGACCGCGTCGTTCGATCACCGGAACACCCAGGATCGACGACGCGCGAGCCAATTGCCTGCTGACGGTCGGTTGCGGAACGCCGAGCCGGTGGGCGGCCTCGGTGATGTGTTCGGTGTCGGCCACGGCCAGCAGCGTAGGGATCAGCGGCAGCAGCGATTCGGCCTCGGTGCGCATGCCCGAAAGATACGCCGAGATCATCGATCGACGACGTCGAATGCATTGGACGAATGGATCGTCACCGGCCTACCGTCGATGACTGTGAGCACCGATCGTTCTTTCACCGACACGCCGATCGCGCAGGATCAGTGGGACGGCCACGTCAAGGGATCGCGGGAGTACCGCAAGCTCGTCGCGGCCCTGCTCCTGGCCGGTATCGCGACGTTCGCCCAGCTCTACTCCGTGCAGGGCATCCTGCCGCTGATCGCGTCGTCGCTCTCCATCACGCCGTCGCAGTCGTCCCTCGCCGTCGGATGCGCCACCGTCGGCGTCGCGGTCGCGGTACTTCCGTGGTCGATGGTGGCGGACCGGGTGGGACGCGTCCGGGCCATGAGCATCTCGATCGTCACCGCCACAGCCCTCGGACTCGTCGTCCCGTTGTCCACCTCGTTGCCGATGCTTCTCGGCGTCAGGTTCCTGGAGGGAGCCGCCCTCGGCGGACTGCCTGCCATCGCGATCGCATACCTCAGCGAGGAAGTGGACCGCCGCCACACCGCGGTCGCCGCGGCCACCTACGTGTCCGGAACGACCATCGGCGGCCTGCTGGGCCGCATCGTCGCCGGTCCGGTGGCCGAGGCGACCAACTGGCGCATCGGCACGCTCACCGTGTCGATCATCGCGGCACTGGCCGCGGCGACCTTCCTGCGGCTGGCACCCACTCCGCGGCGAGCCCTTCCCGACGGACAGGACGGGCCGGGTCTGCGCGAGAAGATCATGTCGAACCTGCGCGACCCGGGTATGCGCGCCCTGTACGGACAGGCGTTTCTGCTGATGGGCGGATTCGTCACCGTCTACAACTACCTGGGGTTCCGGCTCGAGGCAGCCCCGTTCGGTCTTCCACAGTCGCTGATCAGCCTGATTTTCGTCGCGTATCTCAGTGGAACCGTCTCCTCACGTGTGGCGGGTCAGCTCGCCGGGCGTTTCGGGCGGAGTGTCGTGCTCGCCGGATCGACCGGCGTCATGATCGCCGGCGTCGCCCTCACCGCGTTCGACGCCTTGGCGATCGTCCTCGTGGGACTGGTGATTTTCACCATCGGATTCTTCGCCGCGCATGCCATCGCATCCGGATGGACCGGGCACCGTGCGACCGTGGGCCGGGCGCAGTCCGCCTCGCTGTACAACCTCTTCTACTACGGGGGATCGAGCATCGTCGGGTGGACGGGCGGTGTGATCTTCCAGGCGTTCGGGTGGACCGCGATGGCCGCCTTCGTCATCTCCCTGGCCGTGCTGGCAGCGCTGTGGTCACTGGTACTGCGAACCCCCCGGCCCGCTCGGAGCCGATAGCCGGCGGGTGGCCGGTAGCGTTGCCGCGATGAGCGTCGTCGTGATTCCCTCGGCCGAGCGCATCCGGTGGCGCGACGGGTGGCTGGATTCGCGTCAGTCGTTTCCCGTTGCCGGCAACTACGATCTGGCCGCCAACGCGTTCGGCCTCCTCCTCGTCCACAACGACGACACCGTCGACGCCGGAGAAGGGTTCGACAGTCACCAGCACGCGGACGTCGAGATCGTCACGTGGGTTCTCGAGGGAGCGCTCGTCCACCGCGATTCGATGGGCAACGAGGGCGTGATCACCGAAGGTCTGGCGCAACGTATGAGTGCAGGGACGGGAGTCGTGCACTCCGAGCGCAACGCGGCCGGGTACAGCTCGAGGGCTCGCCTGCGGGTGGTCCAGATGTGGTTACCGCCGGATCGCCTCGGATTGGAACCGAGCTACGAGGAGTACGCGGCCGGCGAGGATCTGGCGTCGGGACGGCTGATCACCGTCGCATCCGGGATGGAACGCGACCGCGGTGGCACCGCCGTCGGACTGGGCAACGGCGCTGCGGCGCTGCATGTCTCACGACTCGTGGCGGGAACGCCGGTGCTGCTCCCCCGAGCCCCGTTCGTGCACGTGTTCGTCTCCCGTGGCACCGTCACCGTCGACGGTGTCGGCACGCTGGACGAGGGCGACGCCCTTCGTGTCACCGACTCCGGTGGACACCGCGTCACCGGTGACGGCGCAGAGATCCTGGTGTGGGAGATGCACTCTCACGCGTGATCGGTGTGCTCGCCGACGCTGTCCAACACCTCGGTTGTGTGCTGCCCCAAGGCGGGCCCCGGAGGGCGGACACGGCCCGTCCGCTCCCCCAGCACCGGGACGACCCCGGTGAAGAGGACATCGATCGTCTCGTCGTCACCGGTATCGACCGACACCGTCTCGATCATTCTGCGCGCCACGAACTGCGGATCCACCGAGACGTCGGCCGCGGTGTTGATGGCCCCACACGGCACGTCAGCGGCGCCGAGCAGTCGGAGCGCGTCGTCGCGTGTCCTGGTAGCGGTCCATTCCCCGATGGCGTCGTCGATCTCGTCTCGACGCGCCCAGCGCCCCGGTCCCGTTGCGAGCTCCTCGTCGGACGCCAGATCCGGTCGGTCGATGGCGAGCATGTAGCGCGTGAAGATCGCATCACCGTTGCCGGCCACGACGATCGAGAGGCCGTCGGAACACACGTAGGCGTTGGACGGCGCGATCCCCTCCATCCGGCCTCCGAGCCTGGTCCTCTCGACGCCGTAGGCGGAATAGTCCGGGACGAGCGACTCGAGCATCGACAGCATGGACTCGCCGAGCGCGACGTCGACGGTCCGAGATCCCGTCTGCGGACCGCTGCTGAGCCCTCGCCGGTACAACTCCATGACCGCACCGAACGCGGCGTACAGGCCGGCGATGGTGTCGCCGATGGACACGCCCACTCGCACGGGCGGCCTGTCCGGATCGCCGACCAGTTCCCGGAATCCGCTGTGCGCCTCCGATACTGCGGCAAATCCCGGGCGGGCGGACAACGGTCCGCTCTGTCCGTACGCGGAGACTCGGACGAGGATGATCCCCGGCCTCGTCGCCTCGAGGACGTCCGGACCGATGCCCCACTTCTCGAGCGTTCCGGGGCGGAAGTTCTCGACGACGATGTCGCACGACGCCGCGATACGGAGAACGTCCCGGCGCCCCTCCTCGGTGCGCAGATCCAGCACCACCGATTTCTTGCCGCGGTTGAGGCTGTGGAACAACATCGACGTATCACCCTTGTAGAGACGCCAGGAGCGGGTTTCGTCCCCTGTCCCGGGTCGTTCGATCTTGATCACCTCGGCCCCGAAGTCGGCGAGCAGCCGTGACGCGGTCGGGCCGGCGATGTAATTGCCCAGCTCCAGAACTCGCACCTCCGACAGCGGAAGATCGGGGTGTGTGTCCGGTGTGGATCCCTCGGTCATGACCGTCCTTTTCGATGCTCGTCCGTGCCGATCGTACGATTCTGTCGGACGTTGTGACCGTTACCGAGGAAACAGGAGATATCGGTCGTCTACATACGGTGGAGGCGCTCTCAACCCGAGAGGCAGTGACAATCGCCATGACGACGTGAGCCGGTACTCGCTCTACCGTCGGAATTCATGAATGCCATCGCGGACAAGGAAGCTCGGTTGTCCTGGGTGCTTGCCGGCCTGGCCGGTCTGGTGGGTGCCGCAGCCTTCACCAACACGGCCGGCTACTTCGTTACCTTCATGACAGGCAACTCCGAACGTGCGGCGCTCGGGTTCTTCCGCGGGCAGAACGCCATGGCGGGGGCGGCGATCGCGTTGATCGTCACCTTCGTCGCGGGCGTCGTCGTCGCGTCGATCTGCCGCCGACGGCTGTGGAGCGACCACCCGCACGGCGCCACCGTTCTGACGAGCGTGTTCCTGGCCATCGCCAGCGTCGTGGACGTCATCGAGAGCGGAATCGCCGCATCCCGAGTCGAGTTCCTGCCCATCCTGTTCGTGTCCTTCGCGATGGGCGCGCTCAACACCTCGTTCAGCAAGAACGGCGAGGTCGTCATCCCGCTCAGCTATGTCACCGGCACGCTGGTCAAGATGGGCCAGGGCATCGAGCGGCACATGGCGGGCGGTTCCGCCTCCGACTGGCTGGGCTACGCCCTTCTGTATGCGTCGTTCGTCGGTGGTGCGGTGCTCGGCGGCATCATCAGCCTGGCCATCACAGGACCGCAGATCCTCATCGTGGCGACGGCGGTCTGCATCGTCACCACGTTCTACACCTACCGCCACAGCGACGAGGAGACCCCGATCCTCGGGTGACACCGGTACCCTGACGGCCATGGCTTCCCTCGATCACGGCGACCCGGGTGACGCTCCCTCGATGCCGGAACCTTCTGCGCCGGTCACCGAGCCACGACGTCCCAGCGCCGCGGAGGAAGCCCGCACCGTGGCAGCGTCCACCAACACCGCGACGCTCGCGAGCCTGTCGTCCGACGGCCACCCGTGGGCGTCCTTCGTCACGTACGGACTGGTCGGGGGTGATCCGGTTCTGTGCGTGTCCCATATGGCCGAGCACGGGCGGAATCTCGCCGCGGATCAGCGGGTCAGCCTGTCCGTCGTGGCTCCCGGTGAGAACGAGGATCCGCTGGCCAGCGGGCGCATCACCCTCGCCGGCATGGTCTTCAGGCCCACGGGAGAGGACGCTGCGGTCGCGCGGGACGCTCATCTCGCCGCCGTGCCCGCCGCGAAGTACTACATCGACTACAGCGATTTCACGGTGTGGCAGATGCGGGTGGACCGGGTCCGCTGGGTCGGCGGATACGGCCGCATGGATTCCGCTATTGCACAGGACTACACGCAGGCGTCGCCGGATCCGGTGCGGCCGGATTCTGCCTACGCCGTGGACCATCTCAATGCGGACCACGCCGACGCACTCCGAGAGATGACCGCGGCATTCGGCGGATACCCGGACGCTGTCTCGGCGACGTGCACGGGAGCCGATCGGTACGGGCTCGACATCGCCGTCACCACACCGAACGGCGTCGCCTACACGCGAGTCGGCTACCTCTCCCCCATTTCGTCGATCGACGAACTGCGCTCGGCGACAGTCGAACTGACGAAGAACGCCCGCCGCTCCTGACGGGAGCGACGGGCGTCGGACGGATGTCGAGGATCAGCTGACAGCGTCGGCGTTACGACGCGGGAGCTTCCAGTCGGGGCGTACCCAATGGCACGTGTAGCCGTTGGGGATGCGCTGCAGGTAGTCCTGGTGCTCCGGCTCGGCCTCCCAGAAGTCGCCTGCGGCAGTCACCTCGGTGACGACCTTGCCCGGCCAGATTCCCGACGCGTCGACATCGGCGATGGTGTCCAGCGCGACGTTCTTCTGCTCGTCGGAGGTGTAGAAGATCGCCGAGCGGTAGCTGACTCCGCGGTCGTTGCCCTGACGGTTCTTCGTCGACGGATCGTGGATCTGGAAGAAGAACTCGAGCAGGTTCCGGAACGACGTACGCGAGGGGTCGAAGACGATCTCGACGGCTTCGGCGTGCGTACCGTGATTGCGATACGTGGCGTTGGGGACGTCGCCACCCGAATAGCCGACGCGTGTGGACAGAACGCCCGGCTGCTTGCGGATCAGTTCTTCGACACCCCAGAAGCAACCGCCCGCCAGGATCGCCGTCTCGGTGGCCGTAGGCGCGGTGCCCGAAGCGTGGTTCTCCGACATCTCTGTCTCCTTACATGAGCATGGCTCGACCTCGTTCGGTCGCGTCCTCACCGACAACGCACCCGAGCCCTACATTGTTCCGACCCCGAGGTCAGGCGGCCCCGTCCGAGACGGACAGTGTCGGGTGCGAGTCCTCGATCAGCGTCAGCGCCACTTCGCGCAGAGGCTTGTTCTCGGACTGCGAGATCTGCGCGAGCATGGTGAAAGCCTGGACGGCATCGACGTCGAACCGTTCCATCAGGATTCCCTTGGCCTGACCGATGACGTCTCGGCTGGCCAGGCCGTCGCGGAAGTTCTCGTCGTCACGTGCGCTCAGCAGTGCCACCGCACCGTGTGCGGCGAGGGCGGCACCGACGATCTGCTGGTCCGGACCGAACGTGTCACCGGCTCTGCTGAACAGCAGGAGGACGCCGAGGTCCTTGGACGTCGAGTCGATGTAGAGCCGGAACGCCGCCATACTCTCCACACCCCGCTCGTGGGCTGCGGCAGCGAAGGAGGGCCAGCGCCGCTCGTCACGCAGATTCTCCGCAATGACGGTGTCGACCTGCCAGATCTCGTTCTCGGTCGGGCCCTCGCCCAGCTCGTACTGCACTTTGCACAGGTCCGCCGCGACATCGTCCGTCCGCGCATGGATCTTGCGGCGGGACCCGTTCATGACGGTGACGCAGGCATGGTCGACGCCGGGCATCAGGTGTTTGGCCGACTGCACCAGGGCTGCCAACGTCTCGTCCACGGACCGACGAGTGCCGCGCAACGTTCGCGCCATGTCGGCGAGGTCGCTCACCGGCACCGATCCGGTTCGTTCGCCATCCGTCGTCCCGACGACTCGCGCCAGTTCGATCCCATCGCTGGGCGGCAGGGTCATGCGTGCTCCACTCTCGTTCCACCGCGCCGGGGTGAGGGCACGGACGTACAGACACTGTTCCGATGCAGCGTAATGGCGTCGCAAAAGTGCCCGTCCACGGGCGCCCTGCTCATCTGATCGGATCCACCAGCCGCTTGGTGTCGCGCAGGGCTCGCGACACGGCGCCCGGCCTGGGCGAACCGGACATTCCCGGACCCGGGTGCATCTCGACGGCAGACGCCGCCGGCACGACATCGCAGACGGAGCACCGGCCGTGGCCGTCCAGTCGAGTGCCGCACGCCGCGTGCCGGAACAGCCGACGCGGTCCGCCGGGCGCGGGAGCGACTCGCTCACCCCACTCGGTGAGGGCGTGCAGCACCGGCCACAACCCGACGAGCGCGTCCGTCGGCGCGTATTCCTCGCGCCCTCCGACGGGTTCCCGCTGCAGCAGTCCGTTGTCCACCAACATGGAGAGCCGCTGTGTCAGGACGGCTTTGGACATCGACAGGTGGTGCTCGAAGTCGGAGAACCGGCGGACGCCGAAGAGCGAATCCCGCACGATCAGCAATGTCCATCGCTCACCGACGATCTCGAGTGCTCGCGCCAACGAGCAGTCCTGCTCCGCATAGCCCTGACCGATCGCCATGCGGCGAGCGTACCCGTCCGGTCTGTTGACCGAACCATGTCGCCGGGCTACGGTTCGGTCACCGAACCGAAGGATCGTCGATGACCGTGCGTACCGCTCCCCCACTCGCCCGACCGCTCCCCGTGGCGGCAGCGGGAACGTTGCTGTCCCTGGCCGCCTTCACCTACCCGTTGGCGACGATCGGGAGCACCGCGATCTCACTGGACAGCGACGCGGCCGGACGGACGTGGATTCTCAGTTCGATGAGCATCGGTCTGAGTGCGGCACTGCTGGTGTCCGGCGCCCTGGCCGACGACGTGGGCCGCCGACGGACCTTCGCCCTCGGTCTCGTGCTCCTCGCGGCGGCCTCCGCAGTGTGCGCCGTGGCGCCCTCGACCCTGGTGTTCGTCCTGGCCAGGGTCGTCCAGGGTGTCGGTGCGGGTGCCGTCGTCGCGTCCAGCCTCGGAGTCATCGCCCACGCCTTCGAACCCGGGCCGCTCCGTGCCCGCGCCGGCGGCATCTGGGGAGCGAGCGTCGGCGCCGGAATCACCCTCGGACCCTTGATCTCCGCCTCGTTCGACCGTCTCGGATCCTGGCGTGGCGCGTACTGGGTCCTGACCGCCGCGACCCTCGTCCTCGCAGTCCTGGCGACCAGGTACGTCACCGAATCTCGCACGGAGACACCGCGAGGACTCGACATCATCGGCGCCGTCGCCCTGTCCGGCGGACTGTCGGCACTTCTCGCCGCGCTCGTCGAAGGGCGTGGCGGTTGGTCGAGGCCCGTCCCCCTCGTCCTGGCAGCGGTGGCGGCCGTCCTGATCGTCGGATTCGTTCTGCACGAGCGTCGCTCGTCGTCGGCGATGCTGGATCTGGCGCTGTTCCGCCAACCCGCCTTCATCGCGGCCACCGTCGCAGCTCTCACCACCGGTGTCGGAGTCATCGCCCTGATGTCGTACATGGCAGGGTTCGTCGGCGCCGCGTTCGGCCTCGACGCGCTGGACAGCGCGCTGCTGCTGTTCGCGTGGGCGGCCACCAGCGTCGTCACCGCCCTTCTCGCACGCCACATTCCGGCGGCCGTGTCGGGACGGACCCAGCTCGCCGTCGGCCTGCTCGGCGTGGCGATCGGGGTCTCGCTGTTCCTCGGACTGTCCGAGTCGTCGTCGCCTCTCCGCCTCGTTCCCGGTCTGATCATCGCGGGCGCGTTCACCGGAATCGTCAACGCAGCGTTGGGACGCGAATCCCTGGCCAGCGTCCCGCCCGGTCGCGCGGCCATGGGAAGCGGCGCCAACAACACCGCCCGCTACCTCGGATCCGCGATCGGCGTCACCGTGGTGTCCGTCGTGGTCCTCTCGGCCGGCACCGCACCGGGCGCTGCCTTCCACGGATGGAATCAGGCGGTGGCGGTCGTCGTGGGCGTCACGATCCTCGGAGCGCTGGTCGTGGCCGTCGCCCGCCCGCGGTCCGCGGCCTGACGCGGATCCGCGCCCTTCGTTCTCAGAACGAGGTTCGTACGGCCGCCTCGACGCACGCGCACGCACTGGCCTCACTCTGGTCGAACAACCACTGTCGAACCGTGCGCACTAAGGATTCCCGGGTCATAAGCGCCGAGAGTAGGCAGGTGCGGAGGCAACCGACATGGTTCGACTCGGCGTGATCGGAACTGTCCGTGTATGCCCGGGGATGGCATCGAGGAGTTCACGCGTGTACTCCTGCTGCGGGTCGTCGAAGATCGCTGCGGTGGTGCCGAACTCGACGATCGAGCCCGACTGCATCACCGCCACGGTGTCGCTGATCTGCCGAACCACCGCCAGATCGTGGGAGATGAAGAGATAACTCAGGGACAGCTCCCGCTGGAGCTCGTCGAGGAGCGCGAGAATCTGCGCCTGCACCGACACGTCCAGCGCGGACACCGGCTCGTCCAGAACCACCAGGTCCGGACGCAGCGCCAACGCCCGCGCGATGGCCACTCGCTGACGCTGTCCACCGGACAGTTCGGCCGGGCGTCGCGCCAGATGGCCCGAGCTCAGAGCTACCTGGTCGATCAGCTCCTCCACTCGCGCCGCACGCTCGGCGGACGTCCCGATCCTGAACGCATCCAACGGCTCTCGCACGATGTCGCGGATGCGCATCGACGGGTTCAGCGACGCGTACGGATTCTGGTAGACGATCTGGATGCGCCGACGCAGCTCCCGCAACCGAGCTCCGCGCAACGATCCCACCTCGGTACCGTCGAACGTGACCGATCCGGAGGTCGCCGTCTCGAGACCCGTCGCGATCCGGGCCACCGTCGACTTGCCCGACCCCGATTCACCCACGAGGGACAGGGTCCGGCCGCGCTCCACGGTGAACGAGACGTCGCGGACCGCGTCCAGGTGGACACCGCGGCCGATGCGGAACGTCTTGGACACGCCCGACACGGTGAGGATCGGCACTACCGGAGCCATGGACACCGGTCGCAGCGCCGAGTTCAGGGACGGAGCCGCAGCGAGAAGCGATCGCGTGTACGCGTGGCGCGGTGTCGACAGAATCTCCGCGGTGGGGCCCGTCTCGACGATCTCGCCGTCCTTCATGACGATGATGCGGTCGGCTCGGTCGGCCGCCACACCGAGATCGTGCGTGATCAACAGAACGCCGGCTCCGGTCTCGGCGATCCTCGCGTCGAGGTGGTCGAGAATGCGTCGCTGCACCGTGACGTCCAGCGCACTGGTGGGTTCGTCCGCGATGACCAACTCCGGTCGGCACGCGAGGGCGATCCCGATCAGCACTCGTTGACGTTGCCCTCCGGACAGATCCTGCGGGTACTGACGCGCGCGTACCTCAGGGTTGTCGAGTCCGGCGTCCGCCAGGATCTGCACGGCATCGATGCGAGCCGAGCGACGACTGGCGAGACCGTGCACCCGCAGCACTTCGGCCACCTGCTCGCCGACGCGCTGAACAGGGTTCAGCGACGTCGTGGGATCCTGCGGAACCAGGCCGATGTGTCGGCCCCGCAACCGGTCGAGCGCCTTGTCCGACGCAGTGTCGATCCGCTCGCCGTCGAAGGACACCGATCCGCCGGTGATGTGTCCGGTGCCGGCAAGGAGACCGATGATCGCATGCGCGGTCGTCGACTTCCCCGACCCGGATTCTCCGACGATCGCGACCACCTCTCCGCGATCGACGGTGAACGACACCCCGCGCACCGCCGCGGTGTCGCCGTATCCGACGGCGAGATCGCGGACCTCGAGAACGGCGCTCATCGACGTCCCTCCCTGTCCAGTGCGTGACCGACGCGGTGAGCCGAGAGCACCACCGCCACGATCACCAGACCGGGCAGCGTGGTCATCCACCACGCGGTGGCGAGGAAGTTACGGCCTTCCGAGATCAACGATCCCCATTCGGGCGTCGGGGGTACAGCTCCGAAACCGAGGAAGCTCAACGAGGACACCGCCAGTACTGCCATGCCGAATTCCACTGCAGCGAGCGCGATCACAGGGCCGTAGGAGTTGCGGAGTATGTGTCGACGGATTACGTCGAACCACCGCACGCCCGACGCGTATGCAGCTTCGACGTAGAGCGACCGCCGGACCCGGAGCACCTCGGACCGCATGACGCGGGCGAAGTTCGCCACCAGGGTCACCCCGACGGCGATGGCGACGTTGACGGTGCCGAAGCCCAGGGCGGTGACCAACGCCAGTGACAACAGCAGGGTGGGGATGGACAGCAGGACGTCGACGACGCGCATCAGCACCGCGTCCACGACACCGCCGACCGCACCCGCGAGAAGTCCCAGAAGGGACCCGGCGACCAGGGCGATCGCTACGGCGAGCAGTGTTGCCGTCAGGGACAGTCCGGACCCGTGGACGACGCGGGTGAACACGTCGCGACCGATGTTGTCGGTCCCGAACCAGTGGGCGGCACTGGGTGGTTGCAGCTTGTCGGCCGGCACGCCGGTCAATGGATCACCGCCCGCGAACAGCGACGGGAACACTGCAAATCCCCCCGCGAGGAGGAGCACGAGGATCGACAGCGCGAGGCCGGCGCGGCGCAGGACGGTCCGCACTCCGACACGTCGTCGGCTGTGCCCGTGTTCGGCGGACTCGGATGCTCGCTCCTCGAGCACGAGGTCACGCGTCAAGATGTCAGACATTCGCCTTCTCCTGCGTCGTCGACGGTGTGGTCGAGTGTGTGCGGTGATCGGCGACGATGCGCGGGTCGATCAACGGGTAGAGCAGGTCGACCAGGAGGTTGACGGCCACGAAGACCAGTGACGAGAGCACGACGATGCCCTGCACGACCGGAATGTCCTGAGCCATCACCGATGTCTGCGTCAACCGACCCACACCGGCGCGCGAGAACACTGTCTCCACCACGACGGACCCGGCGAGCAGCGTGCCGACGAGCACCCCCGCGATGGTGAACGCCGGGATCGACGACAACCGGAGAATGTGCCGGGACTGCACCCGTCGGCGCGGCACTCCTTTGGCCCGCGCGACATCGACGAACGGTTGACGCCATGTGGTGCTCATGCTGGTCGCCAACACCTGGGCGATCACCGCGCCGGTCGGCAGGGCCAGGGTGACCGCCGGGAGCACCAGGCTCGGGACACCCGCATCACCGAACGCCGGGAACCACCGGAGTCGGAACGAGAAGAGCTGCAGCAGGAGCAGTCCCACCCAGAACGTCGGAACGGCGACTCCGAGCGGCGGCAGCGAGAGCAAGGCGGTCCGCAACCACGAGACCTGCGTGTAGGTCGCAAGGTAGGCGACCGTGCTTCCGAACAGCACCGCCAGGACCAATGCCGTTCCCGCCAACGCCAGAGTGCTGGGCAGGGCGTCGAGAATCGCCGTGGTCACGCTCTGCCCAGTGGAAATTGAGTATCCGAAGTCACCGCGGACGGCAGCACCGAGCGAGTGCAGGTACTGCGTCCAGACAGACTGGTCGAGGCCGTAGCGCGCCTGCAGCTCGGCCACTGCTGCCGCGTCCACCGGAGTCCCCGATCCGGCCGAGTCGACGGCCAGACTCACCGGGTCCGACGGCAGCAGGAACAGCACCACGAACGAGATCGTGAACGCCGCCCACAACACCAGTAGTGCTTGCCCGACACGCTGTGCGAGGTAACGGAGCACGACTACCGCCCACTCAACCAGGTGTCGAAGAACTGGAGCCTGGCCGAGGCCTCGAACTTCAGGTCCTGCACGGCCGACGATGCGCCGATCGCCTGGGACAGCTCGATCGTCGGGATCCACAGGCCGTTGTCCAGCACCTGTTGCTGTGCCTGCGCGACGAGGGCGTTGCGCTCCGCCGTGTCCGTCGCCGACAGTTCGTCCGTCAGCAGAGTGTCCAGCGCCGGGATGGGGCCGCGTGCGTTGAGGTTTCGTCCATCGACCGCGAACGTGGCGCGAAGGATGTCTCCGTCGGCGCGTGTGCTGTTGTAGTAGGTGGAGTCGTAGTCCTTGGTGCCCTGGCGCGCTGTCGCCTCCTGGTTCGACACCAGCTCGAGCTGCAGATCGATTCCCACCGTGCGTAGCTGCTGCTGGGTGAGCTCGAGAATCGCCTGATTCCCCGCGAAGACAGGCGAGAACATCACCGAGAAGCTGAGCTTCTGCCCGTCCTTTTCGCGGATGCCGTCCGCACCGGGCACCCACCCGGCCTCGTCCAGGATCGACTGGGCCTTCGCAGCATCGTGGGTGACCTCTGGGAGTGCCACATAGCCCGGCGTCGTGCCGGCCAACGTGCTTGTCGCGGGCTTGAAATCGGGTCCGAGCACCGTGTCGACGAGTTCCTGCCGGTCGATCGCGGGCACCAGTGCGGCGCGCACAGCCGGGTCCTGCAGCACACCGCGCGAAACATTGGGCTGGAAGCCGAACGGCATACCGGGATTGGACGTCGTCAGGACCCGGCCTCCCGTCGCCTCGATCTGCGGGGCATCCTGCGGCAGAGCATCACTGACGGCATCGAGCTGGTCCGACGACAGGCTTCCGGTACGGACCCCCGATTCGGGAACGATGGTGAACTCGATCGAGTCGAGGTAGGCCTCGCCGTCGTGCCCGAAGACGTCGGATCCCCACGCGTATCCGGTGCGCTTGGCCAGAGTGACCGAACGGTCCTGCTGGTAGTCGGCGTACGTGAACGGGCCCGACCCGACATTCGTGCCGAGGCACCGGGCCTCCGCCGACTCCGCGGTCGTCACCGGAGCCTGGATACCGAGTTGCGCTGTCGAACTCGCCTGGAGGAACTGCGCATTGGGGGCAGCGAAGTCGACCCGCGCTGTGAGCGGGTCCACCACGGTGGTCCCCTGGTATCCGGTCAGGTAACTCCCGGCGAGTGGCGCTTTCGCCGCACCGACCGTGGTGACGATGGAGTCGAAGGTGCCCTTGACCGCGGCCGCGTCCACCGGTGTGCCGTCACTGAAGGTGGCTCCGTCCTTCAGGTGGAAGGTGAAGGACTTCGCATCCGGACTCACCTCCCACCTGTCGGCGAGCCAGGGTTCGATCTCTCCGCTGTCGGGATCCTGATCGGTCAGTGAGTCGACCACTTGGCGCACCACGTAGATGGTCTGATTCGTGCCGGCCTGGGCCGGGTCCGAGCAGGTGGGTGCGCCCGAGAGTCCGTACCGCAGTGTGCCTCCCGGCTGCGCCGGGCCGGCGTCGGCGGAGGATGTCGTCGCGTTGCCGGCGCAGCCGGCCAGCAGTGACGTTGCCGCGGCGAGTGAGCCGAGGCCGAGTAGGACGGAACGAGTGGACACGGGGGTGTCTCCGATTCTTCGACGATGGTGTGTGGTGACGGGTGCGGCGCGGGCTAGGCCGCGATAGCTTTCTCGAAGGGGTGGATTCCGACGGACTCGGACGGCAAGCCCTGGTCGTAGAGCGGCCGATAGCCGGCGGCGAGATAGAGCGCGACCGCTTCCGACTGATTCCATCCGGTGGTCAGGTAGATCCGTCGGTAGCCCCGGTCGCGTGCACTGCGTTCGAGTTCCGAGACCACCAGACGCCCGAACCCCTTACCGCGATAAGCCCTGGCAGTCCAGATACGTTTCAACTCTGCTGTTCGGCAGTCGAATCGGCGATACGCGCCGCCGGCGATCGGCACTCCGCCCAGGACGGCGACGATCAACGCACCGTGCGGAGCCGCGAATTCGTCGCCCGGGTACGACTCGAGTTCTTCACGCAGTTCGTCCGGACTACGTCCGTACCGTGACGCGTACTCGCGCGCGAGGTCGTGCAGTAGCGGCGCGGCCAGGGGATCGTCCTGCGTGATGCTCATGAACTGGATCCCGGAGTCGCCGATGCCGGCGTCGACGGTCACTGCCGCGGAAGTCCGGGCGGGTTGATCTCCGAGGTCTGCACGGCCTCGCTCTGCAGACCCCAGCGATCGAGAACCTTCTGGTAGCTGCCGTCCTCGATCGCGTGGTCGATGGCGTCGTGCACGGCCTGGATGAGCCCGTTGTCCTTCTTCGTCAGCACAGCGATCTCACCCTGCAGTGCATCACCGGCGCCGGACAGGGTGCCCACCACTTCCGTCTCCCCACCGGTCGCGGCGTGGTAGATCGCGGACGGGTTGGGGCCGAGGTAGCCGTCGATACGCCCCGAGCCCAAGGCGAGGTAGTAGTCCGATGTCTGCTGGTAGTAGGCGATCTCGGCCGGAGCGAGACCCTCCGCCACGTTCTGCGCGTTCCAGTCCACCAGGAGCTGCTCCTGGTTCGTTCCGGAACCGACACCGATCTTCTTCCCGGCGATGTCCTGCCTCTTCGACACTGTCCAGCCACTGTCCTTCTTCGCCTCGAACGCGATGTTGTCCAGACGGTAGGTCGCGAAGTCGTACTTGTCCTTCCGCTCCTCGGTCACCGTCACGTTGGAGATGAACACGTCGTTCTCGCCCGAATCGACCTTGACGAAGTTCTGCGACCAGTCGGCGACCTCGATCTGCGGTGTGAGACCGAGGATGTCGGCGATCAGATACGAGAAGTCGACCTCGGAGCCGACGGTCGTGGTGTCGTCTGTGGCGTAGAAGCGCAGCGGCGGCGCCGTGCCGCTGGCTCCGGTGACGACGAGGGTGCCGCGGTCGCGGATGGCCTGTGGAACCTCGGCCGCGATCTCGTCGACCTTCTCCGCGCGGACTCGTCCCGACTGTTCGGGAGTGAGGTCGAAAACCTGGCCTCCGGTCGTGACGACCTCGGACTCGGCGGTCGGCTCACTGCACGCCGTCGCGGTCAGGGTGACGGCGGCGAATGCAGCGGTGAGGAGGGCGACGGTTCTTCGTGGTGCGGACATGGCTGTTCCTTGTGGGTGAGAAGTGCAAGACGAGTGAGGTGTCAGAGAACGTGTGCGAGGAACGCCTTGGTGCGGTCCTGTGTGGGTGAATCGAGGAGTTCCGCGGGAGTACCCTGCTCGACGATCACGCCGCCGTCCATGAAGACCACCGTGTCGGCGATCTCCCGGGCGAATGCGACTTCGTGCGTGACGATGACGAGCGTGGCCCCGTCCCTGGCGAGATCGCGGATGACTTCGAGAACTTCACCCACCAGTTCCGGATCGAGAGCCGAGGTGGGCTCGTCGAACAGGATCACCTTCGGTCGCAGAGCCAGCGCCCGAGCGATGGCGACGCGTTGCTGTTGACCACCGGACAGGCGACGGGGGTAGTCGTGGGCCTTGGCTCCGACACCGACACGCTCGAGCAACGCGAGCGCCTCGGTCTCGACCTCTGCACGCGGGCGCTTCTGCGCCGACACCGGCGCCTCGACCACGTTCTCCAGCACGGTCAGGTGCGGGAAGAGGTTGAAGTTCTGGAAGACGAACCCGATCCTCGATCGCTGTCGAAGAATCTCCCGGCCGCTGAGTTCGTGCAGCTTGGCGCCTCTGCGGCGATATCCGACCAGGTCACCATCGACGCGAACCGTTCCTCGATCGACCTTCTCGAGGTGGTTGAGCACCCGCAGGAGTGTCGATTTCCCGGACCCGGACGGGCCGATGATCGCGGTGACCTCACCCGGACGAACGACGAGGTCCACGCCGTCGAGAACCTTCAGCGCACCGAAGGACTTGTGCACACCTCGCACCTCGACCGCATAGGTGGAGTCGTCGACGGAGTGCGTCATCGTGTTGCTCCTCTCGGGGCGAAGGTGATCTCGGAGAATCGCTTCCGTATCTGCTGCAGTGGCGTCAGCGGGACGGTGCGTACCGCACCCTTCGCGTAGTGGCGCTCCACGTAGAACTGCACGATCGACAGAATCGACGTGAGGATGATGTACCAGACTGTCGCCACCATCAGCAGCGGAACGACGCGGCCGCTGCGGCCGTAGATGACCTGCACTTGATAGAACAGCTCGGCGATCGCCATGACCGACACGATGGACGTGCCTTTGAACAGGCTGATGACTTCGTTCGCCGCATTCGGCAGGATCCCCCGCATCGCCTGCGGGAGAACGATCTTGAAGAATTCACGCCGCTTCGGGATTCCGAGCGCCGCAGCTGCTTCCAGCTGACCCTGATCGACCGAGATGATGCCGGCCCGCACGATCTCGGCGGAGTACGCCGCCTGGTGCAGCGCCAGGCCGATGATGGCCGCCGTGGAGCCACTGATCACGTTGTTGACATCGAACCGGAAGAAGCTGGGTCCGAACGGGATTCCGAGCGACAGCGTCTGGTAGAGGTACGCGATGTTGAACCAGAACAACAGCTGCACGATGAGCGGGATGGATCGGAACGCCCAGATGTAGAACCAGGCGATCACCTGCAGCACCGGGTTGGCCGACAACCGAGCTACTGCGAGTGCGATACCGATGGCGAACCCGATCAGCGTTCCCCAGAACGTCAATTGGATGGTCAGCCAGAGTGCCGACATGACCGATGCGGCCGTGAAGTACTGAGCGAAGGTCCCCCAGTCCCATCCGGCGTTCGTGGCCAGTCCGTGCCCGAACTGCGCCACCACCACCAGCGTGGCGACGGCGATGATCCACCGCCAGGGATGCCAGGTCCGTGCGACGACGAGGTCCTCGTCACGGACGTCGTCCACCGCGGCGGCCGCGGAGGGGCGAGCGTCGAGTTGCGTCACCGGACGAACCGGAGAAAAGGGTCAGGGGTCGAGACAGCAGGGCACATCGGGGGGCCTTTCGAGGCGGGAAGTCGGGGTCGCGAGTCAGGAGCAGCGCGTACAGACGCAGGTGCTCACTCGGCACAGGTCGACGTGCAGGCGTCGCCGCGGATCGTGGTTCATCGGTGCTCCTCCATCGGTCCTGGCGGTAGCACCCACACCCTCGACAGGAGAGGGGGGTTGCTGCGACGTCGACGAGCCAGGTCTCTCGGTCGCTCCTGATGGTGAGCAGAAATCTAGACCCGGAACATCGAGACGTCAAATCGCGCAACAGATTTCGCCTCGATCTAATGAGATCACGGTGATTCTGACTCGTGACAATGCGGTCGCCGTCCTGCTCCGACGACGAGACCGGTGCCGGGTGCAGCGCCTGTTCGCGCTCGAACGCCCCGGTCAGGCCCGTGAATCGGTACCCTCATCGGAACAGTTGGACTTCCCGCCGGTGGGTCAGGAACCGAGGTACTCGTGTGAGACGACACAGCGATGCCGGTCGTCGCAGTCGGTTCACGTCAGCGTCTCGACACCTGCCCGCCGTGTCGACCTCGCGACGATTCCAGGATCGTCGATCACTGGCGATGGCCACCACCGTGACCATGTCCGCATTCCTACTCGCAGCCGGATGGGGCATTCCCGGCTTGTTCCACCCCGGTCTCGTTCCCGTGGTGGCCACGGCGCTCGCCATCGTTCTTGCCGTCGTCGTGGTCGGCATCGTGGTCCGGACCGGACGATTGACCGAACGCCAATTCGTGGTCACGGGCGCGATGGCGGTGGTCGGCACCGCGGCGGCTGCGGTCGGTATCGCGGACCCGGCCGACACGTTGACAGTCAGTGCGCTGTTGACGATCGTGCCGGTGTTGGCGGCCTCGGCATCCCCGCCGAGGACGGCCACCGCGTTCGCCACCCTCGCGGCCGGCCTGGGGACCGCCCTGTGTGTGGACTCCGCGTCCAGCCGGGGAGCGGACGCCGTCGCCGCCGGCGCGTCGCTCACCATCGTCGTCGTGCCGGTTCTGCTGGTCTGGAGCCTGCGCATGTCGATGGCGGACGTGAGCCGCCGGTACGACCTGCTGGCGCGAACGGACGTCCTGACGGGGCTACTCAACAGGCGAGGTGTTCTGCCGCTCCTCGACGGGATGCTCCGCACGGCGGTAGGCCTGGACGCGACGATCACCGCCTCGGTCATCGACATCGACAACTTCAAAGCCGTGAACGACACGCACGGACACACGTACGGCGACCGGACCCTGGAGTCGGTCGCCCGAACGATCGTGTCCGCGGTGCCTCGCGGCGCCATCGTCGCGCGACTCGGCGGAGAAGAATTCCTCGTCGTCGCCCACCACGCTCCCGGAGCCGACGTCGCACTGTCGGTACTGCGGTCCGTCCGCGCCGAATGCGCGGTCACGGTCAGCATCGGAACATCGCGAGCACACCCGTCGACCCTCGACCGGACCGACAACGTCATCGACGTCGACGCTGCGCTCGATGCGATGATCGCCCGCGCCGACGAGGCGATGTACGCCGCGAAACAAGGCGGACGCGATCGCATCGCCATCGGTCACGACACCGTGTTCCATCGGCGGACACACTCGGACACCCTCGACGCATCGGCCGCCGTCGCCGCCACCCTGGTCGAACTACACAGCCGTCGGGCACGGTCCGGCAGACCGGCCGAGGCTCTGGCAGCGCTCTCCGAGCGGCTCGACGAGGTCATCGCCGCCGCGTCCTCCAACGACGCGGTGCGGTACGTGACCGCACTGTCCACGGTCGCGTCGCTGGACCAGTGCACAGGAATAGTGATGGAGCAGCTCGGTGTGGACCGTGACGACGCGGTACGGGTACTCGTACAGCGCTCGCGTGCCGACGGAGTATCGCTCGCACGGCTATGCGACACCGTGATGTCCTCCTCGCTCACGCCCTCCTGATTGCGTCTCGGCGCCCACGGGTAGCCGGACGGCGGGATCGACACGCGATCCCCAGAGCGGAGGCACTTCGTCCATGGCTTCACCACGTCCGGGCACGGCGCTCGTCGTCGGCGCGACCGGCATATCGGGGCAGACCATCTGCCGCCAACTCGTCGAGGCCGGGTGGACCACCTACGGGCTGTCTCGCAAGACCTCGCTCCCGGTGGAGGGGGTGACACCGGTGACCGCGGACCTGATGGACATCGCTGGGCTCCGTGAGGCACTGCGAGGAACCGCTCCCGACATCGTCTTCTTCACCGCGTGGATGAAGCAGGACACCGAAGCCGAGAACATCGAGGTCAACACGGCGACCCTGCGCAATACCGTCGACGCACTGGCGGACGAGAAATCGGTACGCCACGTTGCCCTGATGACCGGACTCAAGCACTACCTGGGACCGTTCGATGCATACGGCGACGCCGTCACGGCCGAAACGCCGTTCCACGAGTCCGAGGATCGACTCGACACCCCGAACTTCTACTACGCCCAGGAGGACGAGTTGTTCGCCGGGGCGGAGCGACTCGGCTACACCTGGAGCGTGCATCGAGCGCACACGATCTTCGGCTTCGCGGTGGGCAATGCGATGAACATGGCGCTCACGTTGTCCGTGTACGCGACCATCTGCAAGGAGACCGGGGCGCCGTTCGTCTTCCCCGGCTCGCAGACCCAGTGGGACGGCCTGACAGACGTCACGGACGCCGGGTTGTTGGCCGAACAGATGATCTGGGCATCGACCGCAGAGAACGGCGCGAACGAAGCGCTCAACATTGCCAACGGCGACGTTTTCCGGTGGCGTTGGTTATGGCCGCGCATCGCGGCGCATTTCGGGGTGGAGCCGGTCGGCTTCGATTCCGAGCCGCGACCGCTCGAACCGCGGATGTCCGATGCCCCTGCCGTGTGGCGGCGTATCGCGGAGAAATACGACCTGGTCGAATCTGACGTCACTCGCTTGGCGTCCTGGTGGCACACCGATGCGGACCTCGGGCGCGACATGGAATGCCTGACCGACATGACGAAGAGTCGACAAGCCGGTTTCCTCGGCTTCCGTTCCACGACAGACAGTTTCGCGGATCAACTCGGGCGATACCGGGATGCGGGCATCATCCCTCGATAGGCACGTCGCACGACGATCCGACGGTGGGACCGTTCGGATCGTCGTGTTCCGCCACAAGCCTCCTACGAGCCGACGTTCAGAGTCTTCAGGATGTTCAGGAAATCCGTGATGGGCAACAGGTCTCCGAACGAGAAGTTGAGAAAGCTGAGGCCGTTGAGAATGCTGAACATGGAGTCTCCTGAATCGAATGGTGTGCGCGATGTCCTCGCGCTGAAGAAATAATGGTCAATCGCGACGTTCGACACTGAAGAACGGCATGGTGACAAATCACCGACTTGGCCGCCGTCACATCGGACGGCGCCTCGCGGTGTGACAGCGAACCTGTCCCCGACGGTGCGGCTGGACAGACAGGTTCAGGGGGCGGTGATGCAGTCCGCGACCAGCCGGCCCACCGCGTCCGTCGACGCCGTTCCGCCCATGTCCGCCGTCAGCGCATCCCCACCGCTCGCCAGCACATCCTCGATGGCTCTCACCACGGCGGCCGCGGCCTCCTGCTCCCCGAGGTGGTCGAGCATCATGGCGCCGCTCCAGATCTGACCGATCGGATTGGCGACGTTCTTCCCTGCGATCGCGGGTGCGGAACCGTGCACCGGTTCGAACAGACTCGGGAACTTGCGCTCCGGGTTGATGTTGCCGCTCGGTGCGATCCCGATGGTCCCGGCGATCGCGGGTCCGAGGTCCGACAGGATGTCCCCGAACAGGTTGCTGGCCACGACCACGTCGAACCAGTCCGGATGCAGAACGAAGTTGGCGGTGAGTATGTCGATGTGGAAACTGTCGACGTCGATCGACGGATAGTTCGCGGCCATCGCCGCCACGCGCTCGTCCCAGTACGGCATCGAGATGGATATTCCGTTGCTCTTGGTGGCCGAGGTCAGACGCCGCCGCGGTCGCGTCTGCGCCAACTCGAAGGCGTACCGCAGGATGCGGTCGACGCCGATGCGCGACATGACCGTTTCCTGGATGACGGTCTCCCTCTCCGTTCCCTCGAACATGCGCCCGCCGAGGTCGGTGTACTCCCCCTCCGTGTTCTCACGGACGACGTAGAAGTCGATGTCGCCGACTTCCCGTCCCGCGAGGGGACTCGTGACGCCCGGCATCAACCGGATCGGGCGGAGGTTGACGTACTGGTCGAAGTGACGACGGAACTGCAACAGCGAGCCCCACAGCGAGATGTGGTCGGGAACCACGTCGGGCCACCCGACCGCACCGAAGAAGATGGCGTCGAACGTCTTCAGATCGTCGAACCACCCGTCCGGCAGCATCTTTCCGTGCCGGGTGTAGAACTCGGCGCTGGCGTAGTCGAAATGTTCGTACTCGATCCCGAAACCGAAGGCCGACGCCGCCGCGTCGAGAACGGCGATACCAGCAGGCACCACCTCCTTACCGATGCCGTCGCCGGGAATGACCGCGATTCTGTGGGGTGCCATGCCTCACGACCCTAGGCGCCGTCCCATACCGTTTGTGCCCGGACATGACGGGTAGGCCGAATCCATGACTACCGACGACACCGGGAGCGCCCACCCCGCCCCGCCCATTCCCGACTACGACCATCTGACGGTGGGCGACCTCACTCACCGCGTTCGGACCCTCACCGTCGATCAGATGCAGGATCTGATCGCCTACGAGCGGGCGACCGCCCACCGTGCACACGTCCTCCAGATCCTCACCACGCGGCTGGACGATCTCCAGGACGGTGCGCAGCCGTCCGGCGGCGATCCCAAAGCAGTGCCGGAGGTGCACGACACTCCCCATGGTTCGTCCGTCGGGCCGGAACACTCTCCTTCCGACCACACACCGCTGCGCCACGGCGTCGCCTATCAGACACCTGCACGGGGAAAGCCCTGACAGTGTCCTGACTCACTCCGAGTTGCGGTTTGTGCCGGCTCTCCGGGGTAAACCGGGGCCGTTCGCACAGGTCGGGGTGACCAGGAGGACTGTCTTGTCGAGGAACGCCGCGACACACCGCGCGAGTGACCGATCCGGAGGTATCCGGTGGGGCCGCTTCACGGTGCTCGGCGCGGTCGGAACGGGCGTCATCGGTGGCGGGATCGCCAGCGGTCAGCTGCCGATGAACTTCGCCGTATCCGGTCAGAGCTTCATCGGAACGTTCGGCGCTGTCGACGGCGACGGGATCACCGTGTATCCGCGGGCGGTCGACACCGCCGCGGGCTCACGGCCGAGTATCGCCGTCAAGGTCGACAGCGCCCGACTGTCCGACGTGTGTCTGTCGACAGTGGCCCGAGGGCTCCCCCTCATCGGTGACGTCACGATGTTCGCCCGTGTGCCAGGTACCGGGCTGACCGCGGAAACCCTCGTCGTCGACGTCGCGTCGGTCAACGGCTCCGTCGACGTGAACGACGTCCGGCTCGGTGTCGACGCGTCCGCGACCGGGGAAGTACAGGGCAGCGCGACGGCCGCCGCCATGGTCGGCGCGTCGCACGCCTCCGCCACGTCGTCGGAGATCATCGCCCTCACGGCGACGCACGCATCCCTCACCAACCTGAGTGTGTCCGCCGAGGCCGGAGACCACTCGTGTTGAGCCGCGGTCGCGGGTGGAGATCTCGACGGCCGTTCTGGGGCGGTGTGCTGATCTGCCTGTCGGCTGCGTTCCTGCTCCTGCCGGCGTTCACCAGCCTCCGGATCGGCGACCTGCTGATCACCATCACCTCGATCGCCGGGGTGTCCACCCTGCTTCTCGGTGCACTGATGGCGGTGTGCGGTGCGGCCGTCATCGCCCGGCCGGACACGCGAATCCCGGCCGGAGTCAGCGCGATGATTCTCGCGCTCGTCGCGCTCCCCGCAGCGAACTTCGGAGGCTTCGTCCTCGGAACCCTCCTCGGGGTCGTCGGCGCCGCGTCCGTACTCGCCTGGAGCCGACGTGCCTCACCCGACAGTCACGGTCCGTCCGCCGTCGTTCATGGAGACGACGAGAGCGTCGGCCACCAGGCCCGCACGTAGGCCGTCGTTCGCATCCGCCAACGTCGCCACACGGCCCTCGTCGATCGAGTCCACCCACTCCTGCAGCTGAAGGCGGTATGCCTCCGCGTACCTCGGAATCCAGTCGGCGGGGTACGCGCGCGAGCGACGTCGGTCGCTGTCGGTGACGGTGTGGGCGGGCAGGGCCAACGCGGATGTGCCGGTCTCCCCCACGATCTCGCATCGGGTGTCGTACCCGTACCGCGCGTTGAGGAAGATCTCGACGGTGACGAGGACGTTCGACTCCGTGCGCAGCAACATGATCTGCGGGTCCTGCCGGGTGCCGGAGAACTGAGAGGTACGCCCGGCATGCCAGCTCACCTCCGAGATCGGCGACGACAACAGCCAGGGCATGATGTCGAGTTCGTGGATCGCAGAATTGGTGATGGTCGATGCCGACGTTCCACCCGGGTATGCCTCGACGTTCCTGCTGATGCAGTGTGCGACCAGGGCATCACCGATGTCTCCGGACGTCACCGCCTGCTTCAATTCGACGTAGGCCGGGTCGAACCGTCGCATGAAGCCCACCGTGATGAGAGTCCGATCCCCCTGCGCCGCAATGATGTCGCGGCATTCCGCGGCGGTGGGAGCCAGCGGCTTCTCGCACAGGACCGGCTTGCCCGCAGCCAACGCCAGGTGGACCAGCTCGGCATGCGTCGAATCATGGGAGGCGATGATGACGGCGTCGACGGCGTCGTTCTCGATCACCGCTCGCCCGTCCTCGAGCACCGCTGCGTCCCGGAGTGTCGACGCGACCGACGCGGCACGCGCGCCGTCGTAGTCCGCGACCGCGGACACGGTGGCCCCCGAGACCGACCTGTCGATGTTGGTGGCGTGGTCCGCTCCCATGACGCCGACTCCGATGATTCCTACCCGCACAGTCATGCGGAGCAGTATTACATCCTAATGTCCTGACAAATGCGGTTTCGTCTGATTGAGTTCTCGCCATGACGTCCACCTACTCCCTGCCGCAGTCGCGAGTGCCCGACCCCCGGGATGCTCCGACACTGCGGTGGGCGATCCTCGGCCCGGGCTGGATAGCGACGCGATTCGTGGAGTCGTTGCATCGGAACACCTCTCAGCAGGTGGTTGCGGTGGGATCGAGAACAGCGGCGCGCGCCGAGCAGTTCGCGCTCGCGCACGGCATCGAGCGCGCGCACGGCACGTACGACGCGGTGTTCACCGACGACGCCGTCGACATCGTCTATGTCGCGACGCCTCATACCGAACATCGGGCCCACGCCCTCGCCGCCATTGCCGCCGGCAAGCACGTACTGGTCGAGAAGCCGCTGGCAGTCGACGCGGCGGGAGCGGCGGAGATCGCCGACGCTGCGGGAGCGGCCGGCGTCTTCGCGGGAGAGGCGATGTGGACCAGGTTCCTACCCAAGTTCGACGTGATCGAGCAGGTTCTCTCCAGCGGAGTGCTGGGCCCGATCCACACCGTCCTTGCGGACCACGGCGAGTTCTTCACGCGAGACCATCGCATCTACGACCCGACGTTGGCCGGTGGCCCCCTGCTGGATCTGGGCACCTACGTCGCCTCGTTCGCATACTCGGTCCTGGGTCGACCCGACACGGTGTACGCGACGCGCCGGCCCGCGACCGAGGACATCGACGGCCAGATCTCCGCCGTCCTGTCGGGACCGGACGGCCACGCTGTTCTCAACACGACGATCCTGACCGACACACCCACCACCGCCACCGTGTGCGGGCGTGACGGCACCCTCACGATCCCCGGCCCGTTCTTCATGCCCGGCTCTTTCGCCGTCACGATGCGCGGCGGTGGCACCGTCGAGTACGTCGAGCAGCCGGGTCTGCAGGTGGACGGCCTTCACTACGCCGCCGTCGACGCCGCGCGCACGATCGATGCCGGACGTCGCGAGTCGTCGATCCACCCCTTGTCCGACGCAGTGGCAACCCTGGACATCATCGACCGGATACGAGCGTCGATGTCCACGTAATCCGTGTGCGTCGGCGTGGATCGCTGTCAGGAGGTCGTCGACACCAGATCCGCATAGACGACGACGTTGTCGTCGTAACTCGACGCCGCACTGTCGAACTCGCCGCCGCACGTGATCAAGCGGATGCCCGGACGGTCGATGTCCCCGTACACGGACTCGGTCGGAAAATCCGACTTCGGGTACTGCTCGACGTCGGTCACGCGGAACGTGGACGCCGATCCGTCGCTCCGCGTCACCGTGACCACGTCGTCGTCCTCGAGGTCACCGAGCCGGGAGAAGACCCCCGGCGCGCCGTCCCAATCGACGTGCCCCGCGACGACTGCGGGTCCGAGTTCCCCCGGGACGGGCGAGCCGGTGAACCACCCGGCCGGAAAGCCGCCGGGCGGCACCTCCATGGTGCCGTCCGCCTGCAGACCCAGACCCATCAGGTCGGACGAGACATCGATCGCCGGAACATCGATACGCGTCGGCACGAGAGCCGTGGACGACGAGTCGCTCACTCCCGTGTCGACCGACGTGGTCTCTGCGTTCTGTTGCGCTGCAACACTACTGGTGTCGGCGCTCACCGGTTCCTCGGCGGTGGAACATCCCACCACCGAGGCCGCTACCAGCGCTACCGCCAGGACGGTGCTGCGTGCCCGCGACAATCGATGCGTCACATCAGCGCCGACGACGGGTGACGACCGTTGCCACGCCGACGAGGGCGGCCGCGACGATCCCGACCGGAACTGTCGAGGAGACGCCTGCACTGTGGACGGTGCTGCCGTCACCGGTATCGACGGATCCTCTCGGTACCTGCGTGATCTGGCTCCCCGGCGAGTAGGTGCCGGGTGCGTCGGGACCCGTAGGAACGCCGGGCATGGTCGGGGTGCCGGGTGTGTTCGGCATTCCCGGCGTGTTCGGGGTGCCGGGTGTATTAGGCATCCCCGGTGTGTTCGGAGTGCCCGGCGTGTTCGGAGTGCCCGGTCCGACGGGTGTGTTCGGAACGGTCGCACCCGGCGGAACCACCGGTCCACCAGGCGTGTTCGGCGCGGATGATGTCGGCGGACCACCCGGCAGACCCGGAATGGTGATCACCGGCGGGAGGCCCGGAATGGGCGGCAGACCGGGGATGGACGGCACGGTGATCACGACCGGCGGAACGACCACAGGCGGAACGACGACCGGCGGAACCACAACTGGGCTGTCCTCCGTCGTGGTGGTCGGTGTGCACCCTCCGCGATCGATGACGTTGTTGTCCAACGTGACGGCACCGGTGCGCGCGAACATCCGCCCGGACACTCGCGCTCCGTTGTTCAAGGTGATCGATTCCTGCGCCATGACGGTGCCGACGAAGCTCGTCGACGTACCCAGAGTGGCGGAGCTGCCGACCTGCCAGAAGACGTTGCACGGGTTCACACCGATCAGCGCGACCCTGCTGCTGGAGGCGGTGATGAGAGTGGACGGCGTCTGGAACACGAACACCGCGGCCGGATCTTCCTTCGCATCGAGCGTGACAGTACCCGTGACGTTCATCGGGCCACCCGAGTTGTAGACACCGGGAAGCAAGGTCCGCCCGCCCAGTTCTGCGCCGACCTGCTCGGTCACGGCCTCGCCCGCGGCTTGATTGTAGGCCGTGGTGAGATCGATCTTCGCCTGCAGCGCAACGGGTCCCGCGCGAACGATCTCCCCGTTCTGGACAAGACCCGGCGGGAACCCCTCGACGGCCGTCCCCGGGCTGACGCCGACGTTGCCGGAGATGACGGACGGGTTCGTGTTGGTCACCGTGCTTCCCGCGAGGATCGCATAGGGATCGGCGGTACCCAGACCGATGGGGGTCGCGGCTCCGGCTGTCGCGGTTCCGACCATCATCACCGCGGCCGTCATGGCGGCGACCGTGCCGACCATGGGCACGAGTGCCCGGCGTACCGAAGGGCAGGATGTCGAGCGAGGGTGCGTGGGGTACATGTGCGTCCTAAGGAATGAGCGAAACGTGCGGACCGGGTAGGTCCGTGACACGTGAGAACACATGGCCTGTCCCCGACGACGCAGGCGATGTGGTGAGAGATGACGCGAGGCCGACTCCGTCGAATGCGACGGAGACTTACGGCATAAACGAAGTAGAACAGAGGTCGTACGACAATGTCAACGACATCACGGAAATGCATTTACTCGAATGATCAGCCGGGCAAAATTGCACGAACAGCCTGCTAGCAAGCGTTTACCGCCCACTTTCCGACGTTGTCGTGGTGGCTCACCGATGATAACGGTGGAATAACTTGATTACCGGGCCGGTCGTCCGTCGACTCCCCTGCTCCGCCGCTCGAATTACCGCAGACGCGAGGACAATGCATGGGCGGCACGCAGAAGATGCTCACCGAGAAGCGGCCGACGGGTGTCGTCGAAGCGCGTACCCACCCCGGTGAGACTCAGTGCCCACGCCGGCGAGTCCCGTCGGTCGAAGACGGCGGCGCCCATCCCCCAACTGCCCTCGACGAGGAGTCCCGGATTGACCGAGTAGCCGAGGGTCAGCACCTCGTCGACTCGTTCGGCGATTCGCTCGGGCGCGTGGTGATCACCGAGGGCGCCCAGGTCCGCTCGGGCCAGGTAGCGCTCACGTTCCGCTTCCGGAAGATGGGCGAGGATGACCAGGCCGGCCGACGCGATTCCCAGCGGCATACGCAAACCGATGTGCAGCACATGGGATCTGAGCGGGAAGCTACCCTCCTCGGCGGCGATGCAGACGGTCTCGTCCCCCCGACGCGCGGACAGGAACGCGCTCTCTCCGGTGGCCCGAGCCAGCTCCCGCATGATGTCGCGCGCACTCGACGTGATGTCGTAACGCTCGGCCGCGAGAGCCCCCAGCAGATACATCTCGGGGCCCAGCGACCAGCGCCCGGATTCGTGCCTGTCCAGAATCCCTTCGGCGGCGAGCGCGACCAGCATCCGGTGGGCAGTGGGGCGGGCCAGTCCGGCGCTGCGCGCAATGTCCGAGGTGGACGCCCCGTCCGGCTCGCAGTCACCAACAGCACGCATCACTGCTGCTGCGCGCCCGATCACCGACGGTCCAGCGTCAATCATGCGATCAGAGTACCCACAGGTGTCCACTGAGTGAACGCATGAGCCACGCGGCAGTCGGCCGGTGAGCAGATGGACCGAATCGGATGCGGTCGGCTCCCGACGTCTGATCGAATCGTCGGCATACGAGCATCACCGACACAGGAGGAGACACGTGGCTACCGACGTCCTGTCCACCCCGGCCGACGCGGTCCGCGGCGTCCCCGACGGCGCCAGCATCGCCGTCGGGGGCTTCGGACTCTGCGGCATACCCGACGCACTCATCGCCGCGCTCGCCGCGACCGATGTCACGGACCTCGAGGTGTTCTCGAACAACTGCGGTGTCGACGGCCACGGCCTCGGCATTCTCCTGGCCGCGCACCGCATCCGACGAGTCACCGCGTCCTACGTCGGCGAGAACAAGGAGTTCGCGCGCCAGTATCTGTCCGGCGAGCTCGAAGTGGAGCTCACCCCTCAGGGCACCCTCGCGGAGCGACTGCGGGCGGGCGGCGCCGGCATTCCCGCGTTCTTCACCCCCGCGGGAGTGGGCAGCCCGATCGCGGACGGCGGATTGCCGTGGCGATACGCCGCCGACGGCTCGATCAGCCTGGCGTCGCCGCCCAAGGAGACCCGGGTGTTCGGTGCGAAGCGCTACGTGATGGAGGAGTCGATCACCGCCGACTACGCGCTGGTCCACGCGCATATCGGTGACACCGACGGCAACCTCGTCTTCGACAAGGCCGCCATGAATTTCAACCCGCTCGCCGCGATGGCTGGGCGCATCACCATCGCGCAGGTCGAGAGGTTGGTCGAACCGGGAGAGATCGATCCGGCCCACGTGCACCTGCCCGGCGTCTTCGTCCAGCGCATCGTCGAGACCGGCCCCCAGACCCCGCGTATCGAGAAGCGCACCACCCGAGAGGCAGGAGCAACACGATGAGCGACTCGACCGGCTGGTCCCGCCAGGACATGGCGCGCCGCGCCGCCGCGGAACTGCGCGACGGCGACTACGTCAATCTGGGAATCGGTCTGCCGACCTTGATTCCCGGTTTCCTCGACCCTGCCGTCCACGTCACCCTGCATTCCGAGAACGGCATCCTCGGTACCGGCCCGTACCCGACGGAAGACGAAGTCGACGCCAACCTCATCAACGCCGGCAAGGAAACGGTGACCGTTCTTCCCGGCGCCGCATTCTTCGACTCGGCACTGTCGTTCGGCATGATCCGCGGCAGCCACATCGACACGGCGGTTCTCGGCGGCATGCAGGTGTCGGCCGGTGGCGATCTGGCCAACTGGATGGTTCCCGGCAAGATGGTCAAGGGCATGGGCGGCGCCATGGATCTTGTGCACGGCGCTGCGCGGGTCATCGTCGTCATGGAGCACACCGACCGCGACGGCAACCCCAAGATCGTCGACGCGTGCACGCTTCCCCTCACGGGCCAGGCAGTCGTGGACCGCATCATCACGAACTATGCGGTCATCGACGTGGTCGGCGACGGCACGCTCGTGTTGCGCGAAACCGCGCCGGGCGTCGGGGTCGACGAGGTGCACCGCGCTACCGGTGCGACGCTCACCGACGCCGACGACCTGGTCACTCACTGACGGACGGACGGGCCTTCTCTCACGGAGTCAGAATGGCCCGTCCGCGGACGACTCCGGCATCGAGATCGTCGATGGCACTCTGGAAGTCGTCCAATGCATATTTCGCGGTATGCAGTACGACCGCACCGCGAGCGGCCAGCGCCATCAGGTCGCAGAGGTCGTTGTAGGAGCCGACCAGGTTGCCGATGATGTTGATCTCCGACGACACGATGTCGATGGTGGGGACGTCGATGTTCTCGCCGTAGCCCACGACGTGATAGTTTCCGGCCTGCCGCAGCATCGCGATGCCCTCCGCGGTTGCGCCGCCCTCACCGACGAAATCGATCACGGCCTCTCCCCCGGTCCCGCCGGTGAGGTCGAGCACCTGCTCGATATGGGTCCCGTCCGCGACGACACCGTGGTCGGCGCCGATGGACAGGGCGAGTTTCACGGCGTCCGCGTTCCGGTCGACGACGACGATCTCCGCCGCGGTCAGTGCCTTGAGCACCTGGATTCCGATGTGCCCCAATCCACCTGCGCCGATGACGACCACGCGGTCGCGGGGCGTCAAGTGCCGGGCCGCCTTCGCCGCTGCGTGGTAGGCGGTCAGGCCCGCGTCGGCCAGTGCTGCGACGTCGGAGGGCTCCAGGGAGTCGTCGAGCTTGACGACGCTGCGTGCCGACGTCCTGAGGTATTCCGCATACCCGCCGTCGGTGTCGATGCCGGGGAACTGATTGATCTCGCAATGCACGTCGTCACCGGAGCGGCACGCACGGCACAGGCCGCACGTGATCAGCGGGTGGACGATGACCTTGTCGCCCTCCGCGACGTTGGTGACGGCCGAGCCGACGGCATGAACCCATCCCGCGTTCTCGTGACCGATGGTGTACGGCAGAGGCACATTCGACTTCTCGGCCCACTGTCCCTCCAGGATGTGGAGGTCGGTCCGGCAGACCCCGGCGCCTCCGATTCTGACGATGACGTCGAAAGGGCCCGTGGGAGTGGGTATCGGCAGTTCCGTCATGCGGAGCTTCTCGTGGTAGCCGACGACTTGAACGGCGCGCATGGTGCTCATGGTGGTGTTCCTCGATTCAGGAGAAAGTTTCGACGGTTGGTGTGCTCACGCGGACACGGTCGTCCGGTCCGGGTCGTCGTAGCGGGTTCTCAACAATCCGCGGCAGAAGTGTGCGTTGCCGTCGATGGAGATGCGGGTCGATCGTGCCCGGCGCAGAGCCAGCGGCACGTCGATCTCCGCGTAGGGCGCGCCCGTGTGGTCGACCATCACGAGGCTGTCGGGAGCTGCGCCCAGTCCGATGGATCTGCGCCGGGACACCAGAGCCCTGGTCGCGTCGTCGTCCGGGAGATCCTGTAGGAGAACAGTTCCCATGTCCTGCATTCTGCGACTCGGATCGCGTTTCATGACTCCGGTGAGGCACCGTTCCATCGCGGCGACGTGCGCTTTCCGCAGAAAGGTGGTCCGCAGTTCCTCGAGGTCGTCCTGCGCCTCGTGGGCGAAGGTGCCGCGGTACCCGGCATCGGCCGCGAGCCCGGCGTTGATGATCGGAGAGTCGTGGTGGCCGTCGAGTTCGACGGTCACGGTCCTCGTCCACTCGAGTCCGAGAAGAACGTCCTTCGCATCCGACGCCATCAGGTAAGCGAAATTCGGAGCGCAGAACGACGTCGGCAACCTCAGATGGACGACGACATCACGATCGTCGGATACGGTCACCGATTCTACGAAGTCCAGGTCCGTGATGGGTTCGTCCAGTTCCGGATCGATCACCGCCCCGAGCGCGTCGATCGCCGAGTCGACGTAGTCCATCTCTCACGCCCCCACGAGAGCGTCGTCCGCCGCGAGATCGGCGCCGCGTGGGCCCGTGGCGGTCTCGTTCGCGTCGGCGATCTGCAGGTCCGGCGGTACGGGGATGTCGTACATCTTCGCCGCGTTGAGTCCCAGCACCTTCTTCTTCTGATCCAGCGTGATGGGCGGGTACTCGTTCAGTTCCTCGGGGATCTGGAAGTCGACGAACGACTCGACCAACCACCTCGGCGTCCAGATCGCGTAGTCGGAGGAGAACTGGATGCGGTCCTCACCGATCCAGTACAGGAGCTCGCCCATGATCTGACCGAAGTACTTCGGCCGCGAATGGATGAACGGCATGGCAACAGCGAGTCCGGCGTGCACGTTCGGCTCCTGGGTGGCTATCCAGCAGAAGTCCTCGAGGCGCGGCAACCCGCAATGCTCCACGACGAAGTTCAGATCCGTGTATTCGCTGGCCACGTGATCGACGTCGGCGACGTCGAACGCATCGCGGTCCAGCGGGCGGATGGTCGGACCCTTGTGGACGTGGATGTTCTTGATGCCCAGCTCACGGCACGCGTCGAAGTACTTCAGCGCCCACGGGTCGTCGAGCTTGTATCCGCGCGAATCCCCGTGCCATTCGGCGGTGTAGAGCTTCACGCCCTTCAAACCGAACCGCTCCGCGTCGGCACGTAGCTGGTCGAGACCACGCTCACCGTTGCGAGGGTCGAAGTGGTGGTTGTAGGTCAGCTTGTCGGAGTGCTGCTGGGTCAGAGCCCACGCCTCCTCGGTCTGACCGAAACCGTTGTTGTAGAACTCTCCGAGATGCGCCGGCTGGAAGATCGCGTGATCGACATAGCCGTCCGCGAACAGGTCTTTCATCAGGCGTTCGCCGCCCTGGTACAGGTACTCGTCGTACGTCCACAGTTCCGACTCCGGCGACAGATTGCGGTGGTAGTCGTAGAAGCAGTCGATGAACTGCTTGCCGTGGATGTTGCGCTGGTTCTGCGCCCGTGCATCCCACAACGCAACATGTGCGTCCACGATGAAGAAGTTGTCCTCGCCCTTGGTGTACATCGTCAGATCCCCTCGTCGTGTGACTGTCGTCACTACCGGTGAGGTCGACGGTAGGGCGCGGACCCCTCGTCCTCGTGGCGTCCGGCGTCTCAATCTGAGACGGGCGTGAACTCGGACGGGATGTAACCTGGGTCACAACCACACACGACTCGAAGGACATCCGTGCCCCATCAGCTCCCCGACGGAGATCGCCGACCGGTGGTGTCGGTGACGCCGCGACTGCGTGCGTCGTGGCTCCGCAGCGAGCGATACGGCATCTCCCTCGAGACCGTCGAGCCGGTGTTCACCGGCACCGAGAAGCACGAATCGCTGTTCCACGAATGCGGCGACGACGTCTTGGCCGACCTGCTGCGAACTCTGACGTCCGAACCCGTCGGCTTGATGCTGACCGACGCGGACGGGGTCGTCCTCACGCGAGTCAGCGGGGACCACGCCTTGCTCCGCGCGCTGGACGCCGTGCACCTCGCACCGGGTTTCGGCTATTCCGAGCGTGAGGTCGGGACCAACGGCCTCGGTCTCGCCCTCGCCGATCTGGCACCCACCCTCGTCAGGGCCGATCAGCACTACTCCCACAGCCTCACGGGATTCACCTGTGCCGCCGCCCCGGTCCTGGATCCGACGTCGGGGCGTCTGCAGGGTGCCGTCAATCTCACGACGTGGTCGGGAACCTCGAGCGACCTGCTTCTGACCCTGGCACGGTCGGCGGCGAGCACCATCTCCACGTCGATGCTCGCACGGTCGTCGGGTCACCGCGCACGACAACCGGTACGCCGCAACCTCTTCCGCGTCCGGCACGGCTCCACTGGAGCGGGTGTCCGACTGGGCGAGAGCTGGGCGCGGACCGAGGCCGATGCCTACGCAGCCATGGCGTCGGGGTCGCCCGTCGCGGCGGTGGGACATCCCGGATCCGGACGGTCCACGGTGCTCACACACGCGGCGCGGCGGGCATTCCCGCGCCATCGCATCCTCTGCGCGTCGGCACCGACACCCGACGACGTCGAGACGTGGCTCGATCTCTGGTCCTTCGAAGCCGACCGCACCGACACCGTCGTCATCCTGCGCGACGTCGACACGCTCCCGGAGTTCGCGGCAGGACGATTGGCCGACCTGATGCTCTCACCCCGCGGACCCCGTATGCCGTTTGCCGTGACAGTGGAACGGCTGCAGGATGTTCCGCGCGCGCTCGCCTCGGTCGTGACATCCGTGGCGCCGCTGGCACCGTTGTCCGATCGGCCCGAGGACATCCTCCCTCTCGCCCGCGAGTTCGCAGTCACCGCACGCGGACGCGAGGTGCGCATGACCGCCGCGGCCGAGCGGGCCTTGCAGAACTATCACTGGCCGGCCGGAGCAGCAGAACTCCGCGCGGTCGTCGCCGAGGCGGTGTCGCGCTCCGACGTGGTCGATGTATCGATCCTCCCGCCGGAGCTGCTGGTCGGCCCGAGCAGAAGACTGACCACCATCGAGGCCTTCGAACACGGCGAGATCGTCCGCGTGCTGTCGTCCGGCAGGACCACGATGAGTGCGGCGGCAGCACGTCTGGGTATGAGCCGAGCAACTCTGTACCGCAAGATCGCGTACTACAAGATCGACATCAAGGACCTCACCTGACGCTCAGTCACCCAGTGCGAACGCAGATTCGAACGCCGACAGCGCCTCGTCGGAGTCTGCTCGCGCCCACCCCTCGAGTCCGATGACTCCGTCGTACCCGATGTTCCGGAGCGCGCGGGCGATCACCGGATAGGCGATCTCACCCGTGCCCGGCTCGCAGCGGCCGGGCACGTCGGCAACCTGGATCTCGCCGATGAACGGAAGCGACGTCGTCACTGTCTCGATGAGATTCCCCTCGCCGATCTGGGCATGGTAGAGGTCAAGATTCATGCGAAGGAACGGATTGTCCACCGCACGAACGAGAGTGAGGGTGTCGGCCGCGGTCGCGAACGGAGTCCCGGGATGGTCGACGGCGGTGTTGAGGTTCTCCAACGTGAATACGCGTCCGGCGCGCTCGCCGAGTGCTGCCACCCGTCGCAGGGTGTCGGCTGCCGTGAGCCACATGTCGGGAGTGACGGTGTGCACCGGGTGCACGGGCAGCCCGTTCGCATCCAAGCCGGTGCCGTGCAGATTGAGGCGCGGACAGTCCAGGCGGTCGGCAACCCCTAGCGATTCCTCCGCGGTGTCGATCAACTCCTCGATGCCGTCCGGATCGGTCAGGCTGCCTCGGAGGTATCCGGTCATCGACGAGAAGGTCGCCCCGGTCGCCCGCAGGTCGTCGATGTCCTTCGTGGCCCAGTTCCAGATCTCCACAGCGAGACCGCGGTCGGCGATTCTGCGGACACGGTCGACGAACGGCATGTCCAGATAGAGCATTTCGGCGCTCGCGGCCAACGTGTACGTCACCGTGCACCCACGACATCGATGTCGGCCAGGTCGACGGGAGCGCCGGTCTCGATACTCCGGATAGCGGCGAGAGCGATCGACAGCGCGACTCGTGCGTCGTGGCCGCCGACGACCGCCGCAGTGTTCGACCGGATCGCGTCGACGAAAGAGGTGAACTCGCCGATGTACGCCGAGCGGAGCAGGTCGGTGTCGCGCCGCGCCGTGTCGACGGACATGCCGTCGGCCGCGTACAGCACCATGTCCGTCGATGCAGCGCTGCCGGCCGTGATCATGCCTGCCGAGCCGAACACTTCACCGCGGACGTCGTAGCCGTACAGAGCGGAGAAGCTGGCCTCCGCCGTCGCCAACGCTCCTCCCTCGAACGCGATGGTGACGACGGCGGTGTCGAGGAATTCCGAGCTGCGTGCGTCGGGACGAATCAGCGCATCCGCCATGGCGTGCACGCGGATCGGCGCTGCACCGGGGTTGAGGAAGCACAGCGTGTCGAAATCGTGGATCAAGGTCTCGAGGAAGATGGTCCACGGCGGTGTCCGGGCAGGGTCTCCGCCGAAGGGGCCCGGATCCCTCGTCAGAGACCGCAGCAGCTGCGGGGTACCGATGCGTCCCTGGTCGACTGCAGCGCGAGCCGCCGCGAACCCCGGGGCGAATCGACGGTTGAACCCCACCTGCAGGACGACACCCGCCGACTCGGCGGCGGCGATCGCACGATCGGCGTCCTGGAGCGTCACAGCCATCGGCTTCTCGACGAAAATGTTCTTGCCTGCCTCCGCGGCCTCGACCACCAGGTCGGTGTGGCTGCGAGCGGGCGCAGCGATCACGACGGCGTCGATGTCGTCGCGCCGGAGCGTGGCGGAGATGTCGGTCGAGACGACGTCCACGCCGAGCTCGTCCGCCAGTCGCTCGGCGGCTCCGGGCACCGGATCGGCGATGGCGCGGAGTTCCGCACCGGGGACGCGTCGCGCCACGATCTCGGCGTGGTTCGCGCCGATCCTTCCCGCGCCGAGTACTGCCACCCGGACGGGGCCGGGGGTATGAACCGCCATGTCTTCACTCCTACTAGTACGTTCTAGTGTTCCTGTTCGGCGATGCTAGAACGTTCTAGACGACACCGTCAAGACCCCGCTATGATGCGTCCGTGGCACCCCCGAGCTCGCCCGGACCGAATCGCGTCGACCGCCCGGCCACGATGGCCGACGTCGCTCGCGCGGCAGGCGTGTCCACGGCGTTGGTGTCCATCGTCTTCCGCGACGCACCTGGTGCGAGTGCCGCCACCCGGGCACGCATCAAGGACGTCGCGGACAGCCTCGGATACGTGCGGGATCGTCGCGCCAGCAAACTCCGTCAGGCCAGCTCACGATTGCTCGGTGTCGTCTTCGAGCTTCAGCAGCCCTTCCACGGCGATCTCGTCGAGCACGTGTACGCAGCCGCGGCCGAAAGAGGTTTCGACGTCATGATCAGCGCGGTCGCACCCAGCCGGGACGAAACGTCCGCCCTGAGTTCACTGCGCCACGAGCGGTGCGAGGCAACCATTCTGATCGGCAGTCGCCTCGACGACGAGGAGTTGGAGCTGATCTCGGCGCGCACTCCCACAGTCGTCGTCGCGAGGCGTGTCGACTCACCGGGGGTGACCACGGTGCGCGCGGACGACACCGCGGGCATGATTCTGGCGGTGGATCACCTGATCGAACTCGGTCACTGCCGCATCGCCTTCGTCGACGGCGACGGCGCACCCGGCAGCGACGACCGATCGACCGGATTCCGGCGCAGTATGTCCCGGCTGGATCAGGGGCCCGCGACGATCGTGCGCGGCGGTCTCAGCGAGGACGACGGCGCGCGCGCCCTGGACTCGCTGATGTCTCGCGCCGATCCACCTACCGCCGTCATCGCGTTCAACGACCGTTGTGCCACAGGCGTATTGAGCGCACTCGTCGCACGGGGACTCACCGTGCCAGGCGACGTCTCCGTGATCGGCTACGACGACTCGCGCGTGGCAGGACTGTCCCACGTCGCCCTGACGACCGTCTCCCAGGACGCGAGACGGCTCGCCGGAGCAGCCGTGGACGCGGCGTTGGCACTGGCGGCGGGTGATCAGGCGTCGAACACGGTCCTCACCCCGACCCTGGTGTCCCGCTCCACCACTGCCCCGCCGTTGCGACTGCGCAGAGACGACGCGGCCGGGTAGCTCAGCGGTTAGGGTCGACGATCGATGGCAACGACACGGCTCGACCCCAAGGACGCAGCGTTCCACTACCAGTCCCGCCCGGGTAGCACGACCGATCACTACATCACCACGGCGCTCGACCACGGCACCACCGGCCTGCGGACGGAGACCCTGGTGTCCGCGATCGCGGACCGGGCCGACGCGATCGCCGCACTGCGAGTGCGACTGTCGGTTCCGACGCTGAACCTCGACTACCCGTCGTGGACCGCGCGCGAGGCGCCGATGCGCGACGACATCGTGGTGAATGCGAACCGCGGTCTGTCATGGACCGACGCGCCGAGGGCCCTCGGGGCCGTCCTCGCGACTCCGGTCGACACACAGCGCACGTCCTGGCGTGTCCACGTCCTGCCCGACGTTCTCGATGTGCCGTCGTCGACAGGTCCTGCCACCATCGTGGTCGTACAACTGGCTCATTGCGTGACCGACGGGTCCGGAGCGGTGGCGATCACCCGGGCGCTGCTCGGTGACGACTCCGTCGCGGACGACCTCCCGACGCCGGCGGTTCGGCAGGCCGTCTCACCACACGTCGCCGCAGCAGCCGGGCTGCTCCGCGTACCCGGTCAGATCATCGGAACGGCGCGCGCCGTCCGACGAAGCCTCCGATCGGCCCGCAATCTACGCCGCGACGTCGACGCGGGCCTGGTCGCCCGCCACCCCGCGCCGCGCAGTGTCACGATGTTCAACGACGACCCGGGACCCGACAGGGTCGGATACGTGCTGGTCCGGTCACTGTCCGAGGTCACCGGAGCCTCCTCGTCCACCACGACCGGCGCGGACGCACGGGTGTCCGTCACCACCGCCTCGATCGGCGCGATCGCCCGTGCGATGGCAGCATTCCTCCGCGAGCAGGGGCACGACGTTCCCGACGACCTGGGGGCACACGTCTCCGTCGCGCTGCCCGACGATGCCGAGTTCTCGGGGGTCAACAGGTTGGCCTCGGCGAACGTCGACCTGTTCCCCGCTTCCGACGACCGGTCGACCCAGAGCCTGGCCATCGCGAAACACCTGGCCGAGGAGCGTGTGCGGGCGACGCACCAGGCGGTACTCGACTCCGTTCGAGTCGCCGACCACCTCCCCGCTGCCGTTCTGCGACAGGGCATCCGGCGTATGTCGTCGCCGCGGACGCAGGCTGCGGCACACACGGTCGTCTCGAGCGTACGGTGCGGTCCGAACGATCTGACCGTCGCGGGCACGCGGTCGCTCTTCATGACAGCGTTCGCGGGGTTGGGGCCGACCACCGGGCTCACGCATACCGTCTTCGGTCTCGGCGACACTCTCGCCATCGGGATCCTCGCCTCACCGAGATCCGTTCCGGCACATCGCCGTTACGTCGAACTGCTGTCCGATGCCATCGACGGTGGATGATCCACGTAATCGTCCTGTGGCACCGTGACGGCGGCGAGACGTAACTTGGTCTCGTCCTCGCTGTCCGGAGCGGCCGTCATGACGACGATCTTCAGATGAGCGTCGCCGTCGGTGAGCACATCGCAGTCCACCGTGATCGGCCCCACCGACGGGTGGTGAATGACCTTGTGCGCCTCGCGATGTGCACCGACCGCACCGCGCGACCACAACTCGGCGAACTCCGGACTCTCCGTTTCCAACAGACGGATCAGACTTCTCAGTCGCACGTCACCGGGGAATCGACCTGTCGCGAATCGTAGGTCCGACACGACCGCCGCCTTCACACCCTCCGAACCGTCGATCGTCGTGACCGGCCACCGCGACAGATGTAGAGCTGTCGGATCCTGCGAGAAGCTGTCGAGGGCGAAATTGCGTCGTGCCGGTGCGATAGCGGACGGATCTCCGATCGCCGCGGCCCAGAGCTTGTTCCACCAGATCAGACGCCAGTCCGCGGCGAACACCGCGACGGCGGCATCGCCGAGGCGGGACACCACCCGCTGCACTCCCGGCGGAATGTGGTCCGACACGACGTTGTCGGCGGGCGGGATCTGTCCTGCCAGCCGGAACAGGTGGTCCCGCTCCCCCGTCGTGAGCCGCAGCGCACGCGCCAGTGATCCCAGGACCTGCGCCGACGGCGTCGTGGCGCGGCCTTGCTCGAGGCGGACGATGTAGTCCACCGAGATACCGGCGAGGTCCGCAAGTTCCTCACGCCGGAGGCCGGACGCGCGACGGACCCGCCCGACGGGAAGACCGACCGACGCCGGTGACAGCCGATCGCGCCATACCCGCAGAGTGGCGGCAAGGTCGTCCTGGCGGTCGGTCACCGTTCCATTGTGCCGCCGTCGCGATACCGGTGGGTGGTACCGGTAGTCCTACCGTCACGCCGTCCCTGGTTGTGCTCGTTCGGAGCACGCACGATGGCGTCATGACAATCACCTTGATCACCGGAGCCAACAAAGGTCTCGGCTTCGAGACCGCACGCCGCCTCGTCGACGCCGGTCACACCGTCCTCCTCGGCGCACGTGACCGCGAACGGGGTACGGCGGCCGCGGACTCCCTCGGAGTCCGCTTCGTACAGATCGACGTCTCCGACGACGACTCGGTCGCTGCAGCAGCCGCCGACATCCTCGAGCACGAGGGTGCGCTGGACGTTCTCGTCAACAACGCCGGCATCATGGGCACGCTCGGCGACGTCGGCTCGCTGAATGCCGCCGACGCCCGAGACGTCTACGAGGTCAACGTCTTCGGCGTGATCCGCACGACCACCGCGTTCCTTCCGCTTCTGGCTCGCTCGGACGACCCCGTCATCGTCAACGTGAGCAGCGAGATGGGGTCGCTGTCCGCGACCCACGACCCCGACCGCGCGGAATCCCGGGTACTCGCTCCGCTGTATGCCTCGTCGAAGGCCGCGCTGACCATGCTGACGACGCAATACGCCAAGGCCGTTCCCTCTGTTCGGATCAACGCGGTGGATCCCGGATATACCGGCACCGACCTGAACGGACACCACGGGCCCCAGACCGTGGAGGAGGGAACGGACGCGGTCGTCGCCCTCGCCACGGAAGGACCGGGAAGCCCGACCGGCAGGTTCGTCAACCGCGAAGGCCGGATCGACTGGTGAACCGAGGAGGGCTCGGGATCTACGTGCTCGCGGGCGCCATGTGCACGCGTAGCTTCTGGATCCCGTCCCGCACCCGCGTCTTCACCGTGGCCTTCGGTACCCCGAGGCGTAGTCCGGCCTCGGTGTACGACAGACCGGAGAAGTAGATCAACTCGATCGCGACACGCTGCAACGCCGTCAACTCGACCAGTTCCCGGGCGACGGTGTCGGCATCCAGCGATGTCATGACCGACTCGAAGACCTCGTCGTGGTCACGGTGGTACTGGGCCGCGTGATAGGCGGTGTCACGCTTCGACGACGAGGTGTCCGAGCGGACTCGATCGATCGCGCGTCGTCGAGCCAGGGTGGACATCCAGGCGTGCGGCGACCCCCGATCGGCATCGAAGAGAGCCGCGGCGTCCCAGATCTGGACGTAGGTCTCCTGGACTGCTTCCTCCGAGCGCGCGTGATCGCCGAGTACCCGGACGACTGCCGCGAAAAGGAGATGATGCGTCATCAGGATGAGATCGGCGAGGGCCGCCTCGTCGCGGTGCGCGATCCGTGCCAGCAGAACGGCGTACCGCACGCGTTCGTCCACGTCGGGCACCGCTCTGGACCTCCCCGGAGCATCGGTCACTCGATAATGTCACCACAGTTCGAGCCGTTGTTCGTACTCGATCACGAAATCGAGACCGGATGGCAACGTCGGCGCCGTCAGATAAAGGGCACCGTCGCGAACCACGGCCGCGCCTCCTCGAGGTCACGCGCGAGTTGCAGAAGTGTCGACTCACCGCCCGGAGCCGCCACGAACTGGACTCCGACGGGCAGACCCTCCGGCGTCCATGCCGACGGAACACTCATCGCCGGACGCCCGGTGACGTTGGCCAGCTGCGTGTAGGGCACGGCGGACAGACTGCGCATCACGGCGTCCTGAACGACACCGAGCCGGCCGAGAACAGGACCGAGACGCAGGGCCAGCCCCGCGCGAGCCCCCAGGCGCTCGGCGAACGGAGTGTCGAACGCTCCGATCAGAGGCGCGGGCTCAGCCGTGGTGGGCGTCAGGAACAGGTCGTAGTGCTGATGGAACGTGCCCAGCGCACGGACGTGGTCGTGCCATCGCCCGATCGCCGCGTCGTAGTCCACGGCCGACGTCGCCCGGCCGATCTCTGCAAGCACCAGCGTGTCCAGCTCGAAATCCGACCGCGACGGGCGACCCGTGCGGGTGTGGCGGGCGACCTCCGCCGCGACGTGTACGAACCACGGAGTAAGAAAATCCCGGGCCAGTTGCTCCTCGTCTGAGGCGGGCCGAGCTTCCTCGACGACGTGCCCCATGTCGGTGAGCAGGTCGCGCGTGGCGTTCACGGCCGCGACGACCTCGGGGTTCGGAGTCGAGTTCAGTGCGGACCCCGTGTGCACTCCGATACGCAGGGTTCGGCTCGTCACCGAGAGCGACTCGGCGTACGAGCTGCCGGGGGCGGCGAACTCGTAGGGCGCGCTCGGATCCGAACCGCGCATGACGTCGAGGAAGGCCGCCGAATCTCGCACGGATCGTGTCAGCACACCCGTGACCGCCGCCCCGAACAGCGGTTCACCGGAACGGGGACCCGACGGAACGACTCCTCGCCCGGGCTTCAGTCCGAAGAGTCCGCAGTACGCGGCCGGAATGCGGATGGACCCGCCTCCGTCGCTCGCTCCGGCGACAGGAACGATGCCGGCAGAGACCGCTGCGGCCGCACCACCGGAGGAACCGCCGGGACTGCGGTCCAGCGCCCACGGGTTGCGCGCCGGTCCGTGCAGATCGGGTTCCGTCACGCCTTTCGAGCCGAACTCCGGAACAGTGGTGCGGCCGATCACGACCACACCGGCGTCGAGCCATCGCTGCACGACCGTGTCCGTTTCCGTCGGTACCGACGACGCGAGGGATCGCGACCCGCACGTCTCCACGATCCCGGCCTGCGCTTGGTAGAGGTCCTTGAGCAGGAAAGGAATTCCGGCCATCGGTCCCGCGAGGGTCCCGCGGGCGCGCGCCCGTGCATCGTCGAACTGACGGTTCACCAAGGCGCCGAGCGCAGGGTCGACCTCCTCGGCCCGTGCGATGGCGACGTCGACCAGCTCGGCCGACGTCACCTCGCCCGAACGGACCAGGTCTGCGAGACCGGTCGCATCGTGGCCGCGGTATTCGTCGAATCGCATGCGGTGAGCGTAGACACGGGAGGGGCGTCAGTTGACGGCGCGGCCGTACCCGTCCCAGTACGCCTGACGAAGCTTGAACTTCTGGAGCTTGCCGGTGGCGGTGCGGGCCAACTCTTCTCGGAACTCGACCGTCGTCGGCGCCTTGTATCCGGCCAGCCGTTCCTTGCACCAGGCGATCAGCTCCCCCTCTGTCACCGCCGAGTCGGGCGCCGGCACCACGAGAGCCTTGATCGTCTCCCCCCACTTCTCGCTGGGGACACCGATGACCGCTACTTCCGACACCGCGGGGTGCGAGAACAAGCAGTCCTCCACCTCGATGGACGAGACGTTCTCTCCCCCGGTGATGATGACGTCCTTCTTGCGATCGGCGATGGTCAGATAGCCGTCCTCACCGATGTCGCCGCCGTCACCGGTGTGGAACCAGCCGTCGGCCAGGGCCGCGGCGCTCTCCTCCGGCCGACCCCAGTAACCCTCCATCACCACGTTGGAGCGAGCCAGTACTTCCCCGGCGCCCTCCGCGGCGTCGTCCACCGACAGGCGGACCCCCAGTGCCGGCGCTCCCGCACGCGTCAGCTTGGCGGCCCTCTCCTCGGGATCGAGGTCGTCCCACTCCGCCCGCGTCCGGTTGAAGGTCAGCAACGGGGACGTCTCGGTGAGCCCGTAGATCTGGATGAACTCCCATCCGAGTTCGCGTTCGACTCTCGCCACGGTCTTGGTCGGAGGCGGCGCACCGGCCATGATGATGCGTACGGTGTCCCGTCCCGGGATCTCCCCCTCCCACGTCCGCGCTGCGTCGAGCACCGCCGCAGCCACGGCGGGAGCCGCGCACATCACGGTCACCCCGTGATCGCGGACTCGGCGGAGAATCTCCGCGCCGTCGATCTTGCGCAGCACGATGTGCTGCGCGCCGACACCGGTCATCGCGAACGGTTGGCCCCACCCGTTCGCATGGAACATCGGCAACGTGTGCAGATAGACGTCACGGTCCCCCGCGGCCGCGTGCAGCCCGAACGTCACGGCGTTGACCCAGATGTTGCGATGCGTGATCTGCACACCCTTGGGCCGGGCCGTGGTTCCCGACGTGTAGTTGATGGCTGCCGTCGCGGACTCGTCGGGATCCCAGCTCACCGGAACGGCGCCGGGAGCGGCGTACAGATCCGCGTCGTCTCCGAGCATGAACTTGTGCTCGCACTCGACGTCGGCGAGTTCGTCCGCGAGCTCCGGGTCGATGTAGAGCACACGCGCGCCCGAGTCCTCGACGATGTAGCGGACCTCGTCGGGCCGTAACCGGAAGTTGATCGGCACCAGTACTCGCCCCCACCCGCTCACACCGTAGAACGAGGTGAGGAGCCGACTCGAGTTGTGGCTGACGACGGCGATGCGTTCCCCGACGCCGATGCCGAGCTCGTCGAGCCGTGCGGCCTGACGGGACGCCAGGTCCGCAACCTGCGAGTACGTCAGGGAACCCTGGCTCGGTGCGGGTTGCGACGGCTCGTCGACGACGCCGATCCGATCGCCGTAGACGGTGGCTGCGCGGTCGAGGAAATCGGTGACGCTGAACGGCACGAACATTCGAAGGACATTAACAACACGGACGGTGGCTCGTCGTGGATCGGGAGCCACGCCGTCCGTTTCCGCTCGGCTCGTCGAGGGTATGAATGGTCGCGACGTTACGATCACCATTGCTGTCGGGCGCCGGAAAAGGCTCGGGATACCGAAAATGGAGTGGGTGACGATGATGCGAGAGGATTCGCGATCACTCGTCGCCGGTCGGTATGAGCTGGGTTCCGTGCTGGGGCGCGGAGGCGTCGCGGACGTCTACGAGGCCGTCGACCTCATGCTCGGGCGCACTGTCGCCGTCAAGGTCTTCCGCCACGACGACCTGATTCCGCACGACCGGCGCCGCATCGACGCCGAGATGCGCACGCTGGCACGGTTGTCACATCCCGGATTGGTCACCTTGTTCGACGCCGGCGCAGTCGCTGATGTCGACGGATACAGCGGCCCTTTCCTGGTGATGGAACTCGTCGACGGACCTACCCTCGGGACGTTCCGAGCCGGTCAGGCGATCTCGCCCGGTGTGACCGCGCGGATCGGGTACGAACTCGCGGAGGCGCTCGCATACATCCATGACGCGGGTGTCGTTCACCGGGACGTCAAGCCCGCCAACGTCCTCATGACCTACCGTGCCGACCGGGACACTGAGCGGTGGACGAAGCTGACGGACTTCGGGATCGCTCGCGTCATCGAGTCGGACCCCCTGACCGAGCATGGAACGGCGGTCGGTACCGCGCAATATCTCAGTCCCGAGCAGGCCACCGGCGCCCCGACGGGTCCGGAATCCGACATCTACTCCCTCGGACTCGTACTCATCGAGTGCATCACCGGCGTGATGGTGTTCGGCGGCGGCTCCCTCGCGTCGGCCCTGGCACGGCTGCAGAGAGACCCGGTCGTTCCGACACACCTCGGACCCGGCTGGCACTCGATCATGACTCGGATGACCGCGCGTCGTCCGGCGGATCGGCCGTCGGCGGTCGAGGTCGCCCGACAGTTCCGGGCCCTTGCCGCCACCACGCAGGACACCTCGATTCTCCGCACCCCTCTTCCCCCACCGGAACCGCCACTCGATCTTCCCGAACGACCACGACGTTCGCTGCTCCCATGGGTGTCCGCCGGCGCGGCCGCGGTGATCATCGCGGCCGCTCTGGTCTGGGGAACGTCCGGCGACGACGTCGAGGTGGGCGACACTGCCGTTCCCGTCGCCGAGTCGACCTCGCCGGCAACCACCGCACCCGTCGAGACACCGGTACTCGCACCCGTAGTCGAAATCCCTGCACCGGTCGTCGAGGCGCCCACCACGAACGAGACCGTGTTCGACGCTCCCGTCGTCGCACCTCCCGTCGTGGTCGATGTTCCTCCCGTGCCGCCGCGCAACAACGGCAACGGCAACGGCAACTCGGGTGGGAACGGCAACTCCGGCGGTAACGGCAACGGGAACGGCAACTCGGGTGGCAACGGCAATGGGGGCGGCAACGGGAACGGGAACGGCAACGGCCGCTGAGGCCCGCTCTCCCGCAGTGGTCGGGAACACCGATGCCGGTCCAGTAGCGTCACCGCGATGAGCTGGATTCGCATGAACGACGTCACCGCCGGATACGAGCAGAGGGTCATCCTGCGGGACGTGTTCTTCAAGCTCACGGACGGCGACCGGGTCGGACTGATCGGCCGGAACGGGTCCGGCAAGACAACTCTGCTGCAACTCCTTCTGGGCAGAACGTCGGCGGACGCGGGCACCGTCGATGTCACCGAGGGCGCACGGATCGGCTACTTCTCCCAGTTCTCCGAACTCGACGGAGACCGCAGCATCACCGTCGAACTGGAATCACTGTTCGGCGAGATCAGGGCCGTGGAGGCAGAACTGGGCGAGGTCGAGGCCGCACTCGGCGGTGACATCGACGAGAAGGAGATGTACCGACTGGTCGACAGACAGGCCGAGCTGCTCGAGCAGATGGAAACGGGCGGCGGGTGGACGTATCACCAACAGATCGACACCGCACTGTCGATGTTGGGCTTCGACGCCGAGCGTCGGGAACTGCCCGTCGACAAGCTGTCCGGTGGGTGGCGCAATCGTGCGGCACTGGCGCGCATCATCCTCGAGGCGCCCGACGTCCTCCTTCTCGACGAGCCCACCAACTTCCTCGATGCCGAAGGTATCGCCTGGCTCGAGCGCTGGCTGCGTGATTTCCGCGGAGCACTCCTGCTCGTCTCGCACGACCGGCATTTCCTGGAGCAGGTCGTGACCACGATCGTCGAGATCGAGAACAATCGGCTGCAGTCCTACGACGGTAGCTACTCGGACTACGTGCAGCAGAAGCAGTTCCGCCTGAAGAACCTGGAGAAGGAATTCTCGAACGAGCAGCAACTTCTCGCGTACGAACAGGATGCCATCACCGATCGCAAGGAAGCGATCAAGAATCCCAGCGGCGTACTCAAACGCAGACTGGCCAACATCAAGAAGGCGAAGAATCCACGGCCGGTCGATCAGGTCATCACCTCGATCTACGGCAAACTTCACGTCCACGACGACCTGTGCGTCGTGGAGGGTCTGACGAAGCGGTTCGGCGATCGCACATTGTTCGAGGGCCTGTCGTTCGAAATCCATCGCGGCGACCGCATCGCGATCACCGGCCCCAACGGGTGCGGGAAGTCGACGCTCGTCGATGCCCTCACCGGGATCGAACCGTCCGATTCGGGAACCGTGAAGTGGAAGTCGAAGTCCCACCCCTTCATCCACTACAACAAGGTGCTCGCGGACCTGGACCTCGACGACACCGTGACGCACTCCATCAACGCGATGCCGGACAGCCTCGCGCTCACCGCGACTCGCAAGGACGTCGCCAGATTCCTTGCACTGCTGCAGTTCTCCGAGCTGGACCAGAAGCAACGCATCGGCGCTCTGTCCGGTGGCCAACGCGCCCGAGTCGCCCTCGCCCAGTGCCTTCTCTACGGCGCCGGCGTCATCGTCCTCGACGAGCCGACGAACCATCTGGACCTTGCCAGTACGCAGGTGCTCGAACGCGCGTTGGCGGCATTCCCCGGTGCCGTGGTGTTGGTCAGCCACGACCGCTTCTTCATCGAGAAGGTCGCGTTCAGTCAGCTCGCGTTCGACGGGCACGGTGCAGTGCGCAGCATCGCCGGAGTCGAGCTATAACGTGCAGGCATGACGCCTCACGTTCGGCGCTGTCAGACCTGAAAGGACCTCACACCGTGTTCGCCGACGTTCTCGAATATCTCGGGATCATCGCCTTCGTCGCCTCGGGGGCCCTCGTCGGTGTCCGCAAAGGCCTCGACCTTCTCGGAGTTTGCGTCGTCGGCGTCACGACAGGCATCGGAGGAGGCCTGATTCGCGACGGGTTGATCGGCGTTCATCCCCCGACGTCGATGACCGAGTGGCCCATCATCGCGGTCGCGCTGACGACCGCCGTCGTGGTGTTCGTGGCGCATGTCGCCGTCGGCCGCCTCTGGCGCGCGGTCGTGCTTCTCGACGCGGTGGGGCTGGGACTGTTCGCCTCCACCGGCGCCGCCGTCACGCTCACCCACGGCGGCGGGGTCGTCGCCGCGTGCATGCTCGGCACCACGACCGCAGTGGCCGGAGGTGTACTCCGAGACATCCTCGTCAACGACGTCCCCTTGATCTTCCGGGGGGAGCTCTACGCCGTGCCGGCCTTGGTGGGCACCGTTGCGGTCGTCGTGATCGATGCCGTCGGCGGTTCGGAGAACGTCGGCCTGACCGTCGCGACGGTGCTGGCGATGGGGCTGCGTTTCGCGTCGCTGCGCTTCGGCTGGTCCCTTCCTGTGGCGAAAGGCGTTCCGCCGCAACCATGACGGTGTCCGTCTCGGTCCCGTGAGCAGCTCAGCGGGTCGGCGATCCACCGAACAGGACACCTGGGTTGAGGAGTCCCGTCGGATCCCACGCGGCTTTGATACTTCTCATCAGATCGACCTGATCGCTGCCGTGTTGCCGCGGAAGCCACCGCGCCTTGGCCCGGCCGATCCCGTGTTCGGCACTGACGGTGCCACCGGCTCGGAGGACGAGTTCGAGCACCAGATCCTCGAGCTGCTCCCCCAGCGACGGTGGAATGCTCCCGCCGCGTGTCGCCACGAGGTTGACGTGGAAGTTGCCCTCAGCGAGATGCCCGAACAGCGCGACCGTCACCTCGTCCGAGGCGTGTCGGACGGTGTCCTCGATGGCGTGGAACGAGTCGGCGAACACGTCGAGCGGGACGCCGACGTCGAGCTTGATCGGGACGCCGACGCTGTTGATCGACTCGGTGATGCGTTCACGGAACGACCACAGGTGTCGGCACTCGGCCGGTGTGCTCGCCACGGCGATCCGGTCCTCGGCGATCGACGTTCCGATCACCGTGCCGAGCATGCCGGTCGCGGCACCGAGCAGATCGATCTCGTCGTCCGCACCTCGTCCTGCCGTTCGACGTCCCGCGTCACCCAGCTCGGCGAAGACCCAGAAGCCGTCCACCGGAAGCGGCGCTGCCTGTCCCGTGTGGTCGGCCGCGCGCTGCACCTCTGCTCCCGCAGCCCATTCCAACGCTTGCAGTCCGGGCAGCCTGCGGAGAACGGGAAGCGCCGACACCGCGGCAGCCACGTCGGAGAATGCGAAGACCAGGACGACGCGATCGGCCACCCGCGGAGCGAGGCGCCAGGTGACGTCGGTGATGAGCGCCAGCGTTCCCTCGGATCCGACGAGCAGGTCGACGAGGTCGAACCCTGTGTTGTCCTTGGGGAGTGTGCGTCGACGATCGACGACCGTCCCTTCCGCTGTCACCGCCCGCAGTCCTGCGATCCGCGCTCGCGCGGTGCCGTGCCGCAGGACGCGCATTCCTCCGGCGTTGGTGGCTGCCGCGCCGCCGACGGTGGCCGATTCGCCGGAAGCCAGCGTCAGACCGCACGTCAGATCCGACCGGTTGGCGATGGCTTCGAGTGCTGCAAGAGTCGTCCCGGCGCCCACGGTGACCGTTCCGTCGTCCTGCACGTCGCCGGCGTCGACGAGATACTCGGTCGAGATGACGACCGATCCCTCGGGGGGCACTGCGCCGGCGACGAGACCGGTGTTTCCGCCCTGCGGGACGACTGCGACCCCGAGTGCGCGACACACCGACATCGCCGCCACAGCAGCGTCGAAAGTCCGGGGGCGGACGACGGCCCGCGGTGCGCCTGTCCAGCGACCCGTCCAGTCGGTGGCGTACTTGACCATGGCGTCGGCATCCGAGGTCACGCTGCAGTCGGCGATGGCTGCCACCCGGTCGACCACCAGGTCGGGAGCGAGAGGGTCGGACGAGGCCATGGGTTCCCCTCGGGGTTCGACGGCGGACACACGGGCGTGCGCCACCCATCAGGGTTCCACCTGCCCGTTCCCGTCGAGAAGGACGGGTCGATCGACACCGTGGTACTACTTGATCTGTAGTAGTCGAACGTGAGAGGAGAGTCGTGATCGACGGGTCGCTCCCGCTGACGTCCGCCCAGATTGCCGTCTGGTACGCCCAGCAACTCGCACCGGATCTGCCGTTCACGATCGCGTACTGCGTCGACATCACCGGCGACATCGACGTCGACGCGTTGGTCACCAGCGGTTCGACAGCGCACGCGGAGTATCGGACATCGACCCTGCGCATCGCGGACCAGGACGGTCGGCCCTGCCAACGATTCGTCGACGCCACCGCGCACGACATCGACGTCGTCGATCTCCGTCCTGCCGACGATTCCTTCTCGATCGCCCACAGGTCGATGCAGGAACTCTGCGGTCGCGCGGTTCCGCTCGACGGGCCGCTGGTCCTGTCGCGGATCTTCCGCCTGGCCGACGACCGGGTTCTGTGGTTCACCAGGGCGCATCACATCGTCCAGGACGGTCACACCTCGATGCTCGTCCTCGAGCGGACCGCCGCCCTGTACCGGGCACTCGCCGACGGGCGGCCCGCACCGCCCGTGGACGTTCCCACCCCGCAGACTCTGGTGGACGACGACATCACGTACTCGGCGTCGCCCCGTTTGCGCCGCGATACCGAATTCTGGGCCGACCGTTCCGATCGACCTACCGTTCGGTGGGGTGCGGCACGTCGACCGCAGCCGGTGTCCGCACGGACGCACGAGTCGACCGCCGACCGGAGCAACGCCCACGGCAGCCTGGGCGGTTCCGGAACCGCGACGATGATCGCAGCAGTCGCCGTGTTGCTCAGCCGCATGTGCGGCGTGCAGGACGTTCGGCTGTCGCTCCCTGTATCGGCACGCGCCACGGCCACGAGCAAACGGGCGGGTTCGACGATGTCGGCCGTCGTGCCTCTCGACCTCGACGGCATCGGCGACTCCACAGTCGGAGGTGCCGTCTCGTCGACGGAGGTGGCACTGAAGTCCGTGCTGCGACGGGCTCGAAGCGCAGCGACTGCGCGCGCGGCGAGCGGATCTCGACTGTCGAACTCGGACTACTTCGGCCCGACCGTCAACATCATGATGTTCGCCGAGAGCATTCCGATCGGAAACTTGCACGGGCGCCTGGAGATACTGCAGACCGGGCCCGTGTCCGACATCGCGGTCAATATCTATCCCCAGTGGTCGGGCGACGGTGCGCGTGTCGAGTTCGAAGGGAACCCGGCAACACATTCCGCAGCCGACCTCGAGGTTCTACGACGGAGGTACCTGCACGTTCTCGACGCGTTCTCGAATCCCGAGACCGACGTCGCATCGATCGATCTCTCACTCCCCGAGGAATTCCCGCCGACCCCCGCGTCGGTCGGTTCCCCAGCCGACACCTCGTCGACTCTGGCCGAGGTCTTCCGCGACGCGGTGGACACCCACGGTGATTCTCCGGCGCTCACCTCCGGCGGCGTCACCCTCACCTATCGACAGGTGGCGATGCGAGTCGACCGGCTCGCGAACATCCTGCTCGATCACGGTGTCGGACCCGACGATGCCGTCGCAGTGCGTGTTCCACGATCCGTGTCGGCCGTCGTCGCGTTCTGGGCGATCGCCCGGGTCGGCGCCGTGCACGTGCCCGTCGACCCAGCTCTGCCCGATGAACGGGCACGCTTCATCCTCGACGACTGTTCGGCGAGAACGGGACTCGGTGAACCGGGACCGCTGAGGCTCCCGACGTCACGGACGACGTGGATCGCACTGGACGACGTTCGACCGAAGTCTCCGGTCGAACGACGCGACGACTCGTCTCGACGCGATCCTCTCTCGGCCGCCTACATCGTCTACACCTCGGGCTCGACCGGGTCGCCGAAGGGAGTCGTGGTCACGAACAGCGGTATCGGGCCGCTGGTGCAGCACATCCGATCGCACTACGGACTGGGCCCCGCATCACGTATCTCGATGTCGGCAGCGCTCGGCTTCGACACTGCAATCGTCGAACTTGTTGCCGCGGCTGCCACCGGAGCCTCACTGGCCATCTGTCCGCCGGAGGTCATCGGTGGGTCGGAGCTGGCGGAATTCCTCGTCGACCAGGATGTCAGTCATCTCCTCGCCACTCCGTCCGTACTCTCGACGATCGACCCTCGGCAGATCCCCGCTGTCGGAACCGTCATCGTCGGTGGTGAGGAATCGTCGTCAGACCTCCTGGCGTCCTGGTCCCTCGGACGACGACTCCTCGAGGCCTACGGCCCGACCGAGACCACGTGCAGCGTCACGATGACCGACACCATCGAGGCCGACACACGCGTAGGCATCGGCACCGCGATGACCGGTGTCCGCATTCACCTGCTCGACGGCCGGTTGAGGCCGGTGGTCCCCGGTGCGGTCGGCGAGATCTACATCGACACTGCCGGTCTCGCTCGGGGTTACCTCGGGAAGCACGGAACCACGTCGACTCGCTTCGTCGCCGATCCTTTCTCTTACAACGGTTCTCGCCTGTTCCGCAGCGGCGACCGCGCACGGTGCCGCGCCGACGGAACCCTCGAGTTCCACGGCAGGGACGACGATCAGGTACAGATACGCGGCAACCGGGTAGAACTCGGCGAGATCGACAGCACCCTGCGTCGGCACCCGGACGTCGCGGCGGCAGCCGTGTCCCTTCGACGAACCCCCGGTGGCAGTTCACGAATCGACGGTTACATCGTCCCGATGACCGGAACGACGCCCGACGCAGACGATATCCGTCGGTTCGCCGCGGCATCGCTCCCCCCGCACATGGTTCCGTCGTCGATCACGACTCTCGACGCGATCCCGCTCACGGTCAACCGAAAGGTCGATCGACGCGCACTGCCGGAGCCGGTCGCTCGTGACGCCGACCCGCACGCGTCTCCTCCCCGAGGTGCGACGGAAGAACTGATCGCACAGACATTCCTGGAGGTCCTGGCCGTCGACGGCATCGGCGCGGAGTCGTCGTTCTTCGATCTCGGCGGGGACTCGCTCGCCGCGACCCGCGTGGTGTCGCGGCTTCGCGTCGCGGCCGGCATCGACGTCGGAGTCCGTGACCTCGTCGCATCGCCCACCGTGCGTGCTCTGGCCCTCGTCCTCGACTCCCGAGATGCTCACAGCGAACGGTTCTCTCGCGCAACGCCGGGACTGTCCGACGGCGTGTCAGCCGTTCCCCTCGCGCCCCAGCAACGCGATATCGATTTCGACGCCACCCTGCCGCTCTCGAATCTTCCGTTCACCCTCGATATCACCGGTCCGTTCGACCTCGATGCCGCCTCCGCCGCATTCGACGATCTGGCGGCTCGCCACCGCACTCTGCGAACGCGGTTCCCGGACTCACCTGTCGGTCCGCATCAGCTGGTCGACGACACCTCGTCCCCGACCGTGCTTGCGCCGCAGCCGTTCTCCGACCGTGCTGTCGCGGCGTTCCTCTCCGAGCCCATCGACATCCGGCGGGAACTGCCCGTTCGAGTCCGCGTCTTCGTCGACGCGAGTGACCACCATGTCATCGCGTGCGTCGTGCACCACGCCGCCGCAGACGGGTGGGCGCTCGGGATCCTGGGACGCGACTTCGCTGTCGCCTACCGCGCCCGCTCGAGCGGCCACGCTCCGTCGTGGTCGCCGCCGCGTCCCGTGCAGTACTCGGACTACAGCGTCTGGGCGGAGTCGCGCTCGGTGACCGACGATGTCGAGTTCTGGCGCTCCGAGCTCCACGGAGCGAACTTCACATCGACACCCCCGCCGGACCGTCCCCGGCCCGCGACCTGGTCCTTCGACGCGGGGCGCCGCACTCTCCACCTCGATGCCGATGGCGTCCGCGACGTCGATGCCGTCGCGAACCGCCACGGCGTGGGTAGGTTCACCGTGGTTCGGACGGCGCTGATGATTCTGGTGGCGCAGCTGACGGGTTCGGAGGACGTCGTCGTCGGTACGCCTGTCATCGGCCGCGACGATCCGATCCTCGAAGAGATCGTCGGTACCTTCAGCACCACCGTCGCCATACGCACGGATCTGTCCGGTGCCACGACCGTGGCGGAGGCACTCGACTGCGCTCGGGCGAGTGAGACGCGCGCGTTCGATCACACGGCGGTACCGCTGGCAGACATCGCAGATGTGGTCGATCCGGGACCACACCACCAGCGACATCCGCTGTTCCAGGTCGCGTTGTCCTTCGACGTGCTCGAACCCGTAGTCCTCGACGTGCATACCGGGACGGACGGCGATCGGACACGGATCACCGTGACACCGCGCCCCCTCGACATGGCCAAATGCGATCTGCACCTTCACGTCACGGAGCATCGGGACCCGTCCGGAGATCACTGGGAGGTCGGATTCGTGTACCCGACGGCGCTGTACGAGGGATCGACCGTTCAAGAGTTCACTCACATGTTCCGGCGCATCCTCGATACGATCGGCAGCGATTCCGACGCCCCCTGGAGACTTCCGGACCCGGCGCGAACCGCGCCCGAACTACTACACGTTCTGTAGTATCAAATTGGGTGCGCCTCGGCACCGAACGACCCTCCAGGAGTTCACTCGTGTCGACGATCAACGGCCTACCCGCTCACATTCTTCTCGTGCACTTCATCGTCGTGCTGGCTCCGCTGACCGCACTGCTCGCGATCGCCGCAGCCATCTCACGCCCCGTCCGCAACCGACTCGTCTGGCTGATCGCCGCACTGGCGGTGATCACGCTGATTCTGACCCCGCTGACGACCGACGCCGGAGAGTGGCTCGAGAAGCGGGTTCCTCGGTCGGAGGCCGTGCACGAGCACACGGAACTCGGCGACTGGATGCTGTACTTCTCGATCGCTCTGGTCGTCGTGGCAGCGGCGCTCGTCGCCGTGCACCTGCGCGAAAGGCGCGGCACCGCAGTGCCGCGCCGGCTGTCGGTCGTCGCGGTGATCCTCGCGGTCGTCGTCGGTGCTGCGACCATCGTCCAGGTGTATCGCATCGGCGAATCGGGAGCACGCGCGTCCTGGAGCGACGTGTCCGACACACCCTCCGAAGGCGCCGATTCCGAGTAGGCCGTCGGCGCAGCCCTACTCGAGGATCGTGGTCGCCGATTCGCCGGCCTCGGGCACGATGACGTCCTGCGTGACGTCCGCCAGCACCACGACGAGCGATATCAGGGCCGCGGCCACCACAGCGCAGGCGACCACGACGGTCCCCCGCGACGCCACCGGCGGCGGGCCGCTCAACGCTCGGGCACGCGCGACGACGTCCCCTCCCGTCCCGGATACCGTGTAGGACGCCCGATCCCGGGCGACATCTGCCCTGAGCAGCGCCGCCCGCGCCAACGCCGTCATCACGGTGGTGCGATCAGCGGCATCGGCGGCACACTCGTCGGCGTGCCGTTCCGCGGCGTGCCGCACGCGCGCAACCACGGGGCGCGCGAAGGGGTCGAGCAGAGCCGAGACCTCCGCCGCCTGGGTCCAGAAGGCGTGCCGGTAGCGGAGATGCGCACGCTCGTGATCGAGGACAGCACCGATCTCCGCGTCCGAGAGCGCCGACATCAATGCTGTCGTCATGACGATCGCGCCGCCACCGGACGGCACCGCGAAGGCGTCCGGGTCGGACGATTCGACGACCACCACCCCGTCCGTCGCGCGGGCAGTGCGTCCGAACGGAGCCGACCGACGCGCTGTTGCCGCGACTCGTCGAAGATGCATCGCCGACACCGCGACTCGCCACACGAGCCAGATCGCCAGGACGGCTCCGGCCACACGCGGCGGCCACGACGACGCCGACAGGAGCACTGCCGACACTGCGATCGACGACGCGACCACTGCGGCTGCGGACAGCGCGGACAACGCGGATACTCCCACCACTGCCCACCCCGGCGAGAGGTGCCGGTCGAGACGATCACCGAAGAGTCGCAACAGAATCGAGAACACCCAGGGCGCAGCGGCGACACCCACGAACGCGATCACGACCCGTTCACGTCGCGTTCGTCCTGGCGGGACAGCAAGTGCCGCAACGTGACCTCGTCGTCCGGATCGAGCGCGGCGACGAAGTTGGCGAGCACGTCGGCACGCGCCTGTCCCGCGTCGAGTTCGGACCGCATACGCATGGCAGCACGCAGGGCAGGCAGGTCCTCGTACGGGGCACTCAGCGCATAGACGAACGAACGACCGCGCCGTTCGCGGGCGACGAGCCCTTTCCCGTGCAGCCGCACCAGCGCGGTCATCACCGTCGTGTGGGCGAGGTCCGTTTCGAGAAGGCGCCGCACATCGGACACCGACAGTTCCTTGTCCCGGCCGAGAAGTTCCAGCACGGACTTCTCCAGTTCACCGGATCCCCTACGCATCTGCGCAGCTCTCGGCGTTCGGCATGCACCGATTCTAGCCGTGTGCCGGACGAGACTCAGGCCTTGTTCGCGCCATGGGTGATGCCGGACAGGATCAGGTCGACACCGGCGGAGAACTGAGCACGATCGTCGTGGTCCCTTAGCTGCGGCGACACGCGGTGCAGGAATGGGTACGCCCGCGGGTCCAGGCTTTCCCACCGCGTCGCCACCTCGTCCAGGAACGCCTCCCTGCTGATGCCGTCCCGGACGTTCCTGGCGTTGGCAGCGTTCTGGCCGCCGACGCCCAGGATGTAGTTCACCAACGCTGTCGCGGCGTCGAAGAGATCGCGTTCGTCGACGCCCAGTGTCGCGACCCGGCCGCCGATGGCATCGAACAGCTGAGCCAGCGCCGCTTGCCGGGGATCACGGAGGAGGTGTGCGCCGACCCACGGGTGATCGTCGAGTGCGTCGAAGATTCCGAGCGCCAGTGTCCGGAGGCTTTCCATCGGGCCGTCGCCATCGTCGACGGACGAACGCATCACACGGGATACGACGAGATGCGTGGCCGCGTCCAGTAGCGCGTTCTTGTCGGCGACGTGCCAGTAGATCGCACCGGCTCCGGTGGACAACCGTGCCGCGAGAGCACGGAACGTCAACGCCTTCTCCCCCTCCGTGTCGAGGATGTCGATCGCCGCGTCGACGACGCGCTCTGTCGACAATGCGTCGGTGCGGCGCTGTCCGGTTGCCATGTCGTCCATCTTGACACATCTGGAACAACGTTCCACACTAATGGAACACTGTTCCAAACACGGAAGGATCTCCCATGGCGATCACTGTCGACATCGTCGGCGCAGGCCTCGGCGGCCTGACGCTGGCACGAGTACTCCATCGGCACGGCGCCGCGGTCAGGGTCTTCGAATCGGACATGTCCGCCGATACTCGAACGCAGGGCGGCCAGGTGGACATCCATGAGGAGAACGGCCAGAAGGCACTCGAGGCCGCCGGTCTCACACGCGAGTTCCGGTCGATCGTTCACGAAGGGGCACAGGCACTACGGATTCTCGATCCACACGGAACCGTCCTGCTGGACCAGCCGGACGACGGGGATCAGACTCGGCCGGAGGTTCTTCGCGGCGATCTACGCCGGATTCTTCTCGACGCACTGCCGCAGAACACGGTCAGGTGGGGACACAAGGTCGCCGGCGTGAAGCCTCTGAGCGGCGGCGGGCACCGCCTGACCTTCGCGGACGGGTCGACGACTGTCAGCGAACTGCTCGTGGGAGCCGACGGTGCATGGTCGAGAATTCGCCCACTGGTGTCGCAGTCGACGCCCCACTACACGGGGACGACGTTCGTCGAAACGTATCTGCACGACGTCGACGTACGCTTTCCGGCCACCGCGGACAGTGTCGGCCTCGGCGCGATGTACGCGCTGACACCCGGCCGGGGCATCGTGGCGCACCGCGAGGTAGGCAACGTTCTGCATGCCTACGTCGAACTCACCAGGCCCGCCGAGTGGATCGATACTCTGGACTTCTCGGACGCACCGAGTACGTCGGCACGCATCGCGCAGGAATTCGACGGCTGGGCACCACATCTGACGGACCTGATCACCGGCAGTGACACCACACCCGTGACCCGCAAGATCTTCGCGCTTCCCGACGGTCACCGATGGAGGCCGACGCCGGGCGTGACGTTGCTCGGCGACGCGGCGCACCTCATGCCCCCGTCCGGAGACGGAGCCAACCTCGCCATGTTCGACGGCGCCGAGCTCGGACGGTTCATTCTCGCGCACCCCGACGACCCCGATGCCGCGATCGCTGCGTACGAGGCCGAACTGTTCACGCGCACCGATTCCTTCTACGCGGATGCGCACGACATCGTGGATCTGTGCCTCGGTGAGCGTGCGCCGTACGGGCTGATCGAGATGTTCACCGGGGTGTGAGATCGCGCGTTACTCGTATCAGATATCGCGAGAGCCGTTCGCGCGCATATTTTCCCACGACCGCAACCGCTCCGTGACGGCGTGCTCGTACCCGTTCGTGGTGGGCTCGTAGAAGACCGGCCGGTCCATGCCGTCGGGGAAGTAGTTCGCGCCGGAGAATCCCGTGTCGGTATCGGGATCGTACCGATACCCCTCGCCGTAGCCGAGGTCCTTCATCAGCGACGTGGGTGCATTGAGAATGTGCTGAGGCGGCATCAGCGATCCAGTTCGCTTCGCCGCGGCACGTGCCTTACCGAAGGCGCGATAGACGCCGATCGATTTGGGCGCGGTCGCGAGATAGACGACGGCCTGAGCGATCGCGAGTTCGCCCTCGGGAGAACCCAAGCGTTCGTACACGTCCCAGGCGGCGAGTGCTTGATGCACGGCGTTCGGATCCGCCAATCCGATGTCCTCCACCGCGAAGCGAGTGATCCGGCGGGCGACGAACAGCGGATCCTCTCCCCCGTCGAGCATCCGCGCCAACCAGTACAGCGATGCGTCCGGATCGGACCCCCGCATCGATTTGTGCAGCGCGGAGATCAGGTTGTAGTGGCCCTCCTGCGACTTGTCGTACAGCGGTGCACGCTTCTGGACCGCCCGTGCGAGTCCGGCCTGATCCAGCGGCCCGGACAGGGCGTGCACCTGCTCGATCATGTTGAGCAGATACCGGCCGTCGCCGTCCGCCATCGCGATCAGTGCACCCCGGGCCTCGTCGGTCAGCGGCAGCGGATGGCTCAGAAGACCCTCGGCGCGGGTGACGAGCGTGCTCAGAGCGGCATCGTCGAGCCGCTTCAGCACGAAGACCTGACTGCGCGAGAGCAGAGCTCCGTTCAGCTCGAAACTTGGATTCTCCGTCGTGGCGCCGACCAGGACGATCGTTCCGTCCTCGACGTACGGCAGAAAGGAATCCTGCTGAGCGCGATTGAAACGGTGGATCTCGTCGACGAACAGCATCGTGCCGTGACCGGTCTCCCGCCGGATCTGTGCCGACTTGAACACCTTTCGAAGATCTGCGACGCCCGAGAAGGTGGCGGACAGAGGTTCGAAGGCCAGATCGGTCTGCTCCGCGAGAAGCCGCGCGATCGTGGTCTTTCCGCACCCTGGCGGCCCCCACAACACCATCGACACGAGTCGCTTCGTCTCGACCATCCGCCCGATCGGTGCATCCGGGGCCAGCAGATGATCCTGCCCGATCACGTCCTGCAACGTCCGAGGCCTGAGCCGGTCCGCCAGCGGGCGCGACGCGTCGTCCACCTCGAACAAGGACGGCTCCGACGTCACGATCCAACCCCGACGGAAATGCAGTGGTCGTCGATGTACACGCTGCCCTCCAGACGTCGTCGGCGGTCTCGAGACTACGCCGATGACAGAAGCGACCGGTGGACCCGGCGCGGCGTCGTGTGCACACGCACAGCAGCGCCGAGACAACGGTGGACCGCGGTACCTTCTTGCCGCGGCCATCACCGGAGATGATCGACGACATCATCACTCGCGGAAGAAGGGCAGTCGACGCATGAAGTCGGTATCCGGCAAGGTCGTACTCATCACGGGAGGCGCATCGGGCATCGGGCTCGAGACGGGACGTCGGCTGGCATCGATGGGCGCCCATGTCGTCCTGGTGGATCGGAGCGACATTCCCGCCGACGTCCTGGCGAGCCTCCCGACGTCACACCACGGACGGCACCGTGCGTTCAGCGCCGACGTCACCGACAGCGCATCCCTCGAAGCTGTTGTGACCGAGGTGCTGTCGGAATACGGCTGCCTCGATATCGTCCTGGCAAACGCCGGCATCGCGGAGGCCGGCACTGTCGCCATCAGCGACGTCGAGAACTTGGCACGTATCGTCGAGATCAACCTGATCGGTGTCATCCGGACCGTGCACGCGACGCTGCCGGCAATCACGGCACAGCGAGGTTTCTATCTCTTGGTCTCGTCGGCCGCGGCACTCAAAACCGTTCCCGGACAGGCTGCCTACGCCGCGGCGAAGACCGGAGTCGAAGCGTTCGGCGGAGGGTTGCGCCTCGAAGTAGCGCACAAAGGCGTCGGAGTCGGAGTCGCCCACCCTGCGTTCGTCCGGACACCGATGTTCGACTCCCAGCACAGGATCGCCGCCGTGCGCGACGGTATCGAGGAACTGCCGTGGCCTTTCGGTGTGGTGACCGAGCTCAGCGACTGCGTCGACGCGTTCGTCGATGCCATCGTCCGCCGTCGCCGAAAGGTGTACGTACCCGGCGCGCTCCGCGGAGTCGACACTGTTCGCGGCGTGTTCACCGGCCGGCTCTGGGATGCGATCCTGCGCCCGCGGATGCGGAAGACGGTCCCTGCTCTAGAACGCGGGATCCTCGACAGTCGAGCCGGCGGTGCGCTCCCTCGTCAGTAGCCACCAGGCCAGGACCAGGTCTGCCGTCCTGTCGATGTCCAGACCGGTGAGATCTCCGAACCGTGCGACGCGATTGCGGACGGTGTTGCGGTGGACGAACAGCGCGGCCGCGGTGTCGTCGACACGTCGATCGTGCTCGAGGTACGCCGCCACGGTGTCGATGATGTCGCGTCCGGACGGGCCGCGTTCCAGCAGCGGGGTGAGATGCGCAGAGGCGAGCCTGTCGGCCGACTCCTCCCCCAGCGCGAGCAACGGGAGGGGTCCGAGCGCCGCGAGATCGAGAACTCCCGCCCGGCCGAACCTGGTGGCGAGATCCAGGGCGAGGTGCGCCTGCCGGAACGACGCCCGAGCGCCCGATACCGGAAGCGCGTCGCCGACACCGACCGACACTGCCGCGTCCATCCCGTCGGGAACCCGGGGAAGCAGTGCCACCAGGAAACCGTCGATGACCGCGTCGACGACCACGAGACCGCCACCGCCGCAGCGGATACGAAGCATGGCTCGGACGTCCGACACTGTCGACGAGTCGTTCCACGCCAGGCATGCGACGCGGTAGTGGTGCCCGATGTCGATACCGTGCTCCGAGGCGTGGGCCTGCAGTACCGCCGGCACGTACGAACCCTCGATCAGCTGCCGGAGAAGATCTGCGCGCCGCGTCGCACCCGCGACCGCACGCTCCTGAACCACCGTGTTCACCGCCGCCGAGTAGGACGTGGCCCATTCCCACATCATGTCCTGGATGTCGTCCACGGCGTCCGTCGACAGACCCTGCTCGGCCGCGTTCCGGCGAACCATCTTGAACAGCTCGCGCGCCCCGAGCTGGATGCTGTGGGCCACGAGTTCGAGCGGAATCGTCTGACCGGCCCACAACCGGACCAGATCGGTGACGTCGTGGGAGTCCACCTCGGGGGCATCGCTGCGCAGACGTCGGAGCACGATGTCGAGGATCGCGCGAGTGTTGCGCTGCACCTCGGCGTGCGTGACAGAGTCGTACACGGGAATGTCTCTGCGATACAACGTGGTCAGCTCGGATGCCACGGCATCGAGTTGGTCGTCGGCATCGGCGACGAGGGAGGTGATGCGCGCGGCGATCTCGCGCTCTCGTGTCATCGCCCTGTCGTCACCCATCGTGGTCGCCTCTCGTCGTCACGAGCGTGTCATATCCTCCGTCGCGAGGCGCCGGATCTCGGGTGCGGCAGCTCGACTGCGCGCCGTGAACACGCGTGTGGGCAGCGCGGCGCGCAGGACCAGCAGTACCCGACCAACTCGCGGGTACACCATGCGCGCCGAGCGCCGTTCCAGAGACCGAACGATGTGCGGCACGATGTCGTCCAGCGGTGTGACCGCACCGAAAGGCCCCGGTAGCGCCGCGAGTAACGCAGCGAAGGCGGGGCGCTCCATTTTTCCGGTGACCATGGCGGTGTCGATCCACCCGGGGTGGAGCGACCCCACCCGCACCCCCGTTCCGCTCAGTTCCAGCCGAAGTGAATCGGCGAATGCTTCCAATCCTGCTTTGGCCGCTGCGTACGCCGTGTGTCCGGGCTGATGCGCGAACGACGCCCACGAGCAGGTGAACGCCACGTACCCACGTGACGCCATGACCGCGGGCAGTGCAGCCCTCACGACGTTGTGCGCGCCGATCAGGTTGATGTCGACGACGCGTTTCCACGCACCCTCCGGGAGAAGGTCGACGGGCCCGTACTCGGACACCCCGGCGTTGGCCCAGACGATGTCGATGCGACCCCGGTCGGCGACGACCGTGTCGATCACCCGTCGGCAAGCGTCGGCATCCCGAACATCGAGAACATGGGTGTCGCAGTCGCCCACCAGCGACTGCGCGGTGCGAGCCAGTCCGCCCTCGTCCACATCGAGCAGTACGACGGTCGCGCCACGCTCCGAACATGCTCGGGCCGTGGCGGATCCGATCCCGCCCGCCGCTCCGGTGACGACCAGGACCATGCCGGTGAGATCGTGGCTCATGACTCGACCGCCGTCGGCGCGCCGACGACAGCGAGCGCCGACTCGGTGATGCTGCCGAGAACCAGATGCGGTCCACGACGGACGACGCCGGTCACCATCTTGTACCCGGGTTCCGACGACTGGAGGTCGTGGACGACGGTGCCGTGCTCGTCCACCGCGATCACCCAGGTCGTCGATTCGCCTTCGCGAACCGACTCGGGAAGTCGGTACGCGATCCGACGAAAGAGCCCCGGAAGCTGCGCGACCCGATCGTGGAGCGCACTGCGTGGGGTCGCCATCGCCACCCAGACGAGGTCGCCGTCGGCGGAGACGTTGTCCGGGAACGCCGGCAGGTTGTCCTCCAGGACGGTCGGCGCGCCCGCTCGACCGTCGACGACCGGGTAGCGCGTGATGCGGAAGTCACCGGACGACGCCACCGTCACCGCGTCCTCCGCGTCCGACACGGTCAGTCCGTTCGGGAACTGGAGTCCGTCCACCAGGGTGCGGGCCGGCCCGTCCGGTGGGAGCACGGCGACTCGTCCGGTACCCGAGTGCTCGAGGAGATCCGCGAGGAAGTCGTGGAACCCGAACCGTCGGGTGGACACGGTGAAGTAGAGGGTGCCCGATCGACCACGAACGATGTTGGAGGCGAACGTGATCGGCTCGCCGTCGAGCTGATCCACCAGCACCTCCACTCCCCCGCTCGCGAGATCGACGCGAAGCACACCCCGTTCCGCATCGCACACCAGGAGCGTGTCGTCGTCCAGCACCGTGATGCCGAGTGGACGACCTCCCGTGTCGGCGAGTGTCTCGACCGTGTGAGTGGTGCTGTCGAAGGTCACGCGCAGAATCCGCCCGTCTTCGAGTCCTGTCAGCACACGCCCCTGCGAGTCCAGCCGCACGTCCTCCGGTCCTCTGCCCGGGAGTTCGAGACGCCTGATCGGCGACATCGGCTGCGCGCTCGAGGTCTGCCGTGCTCGATCGGTCGCTCTCGGTGGGGTCCACCGAACGGGCCGAAGGCGGGGAGCCGGAGCCGACGTGGGCCGCTCGGCATCACGTGGCTGCGCGGAGTCCGTGATCACCGCCGCCACGGCGCCGGCCGAACTCCACGGAGCTCCGTGCCCCTCCCGCGGAAGAGGATAGGCGGACACCCCGGGGCCGGAGGCACTGTCGGCCATGGCGCTCGAATCCACGCGCCGATCGTCGAGTCCATAGACGACGGACACGGGACATCCGAGCGTCGCCAGCCGTGGACCCAGTGGCATCCCGTCCAGGTAGGTGTCGACCGCCGCGGACGATGCGCGAAAACGTTGCAGCCCGGTGTCACGGAGATCCTGCACAGCAAAGTCCGGAACGGCACCGCCCGGCAGGAATGCCGTAGCGAGGCCACGCTCCAACGCCGTGTCCGGCAGCGCACTCCACACGGCTGCGCCGAGCAACGGAATCCCCAACACCGTTTCGGAGAAGCCCCGTGCCGTGAGTCGGGACGCCACCGTGGGCGGAGTGGCCACCAGCACGAGGCGGCCCACGAGCGTCGGAAACTGTTCGGCGACCGACGTCGCCACCAGTCCCCCTCGCGAATGACCCACCAATATCACGGGGCCGAGGTCGGCTGCTCGAATCCGGCGCGCGACGTCCAGCGCATCGACCTCGATCGACTCCGTGCCCGCAAGATCCGGCGCTGACACCGTGCCCGGGAGCAGAGGTCGCACGCGATCCCAGATCGCGTGCGACCCACCGAGACCGTGGAGAAGGACGATCGGGTCGGTCATCGCGACACTGCCGACGGCCGAACATTGTGGCGGGCGGGGTCGAATCGCACTGCGCGGCTGCGATATCCGAGGATGCTGCCGGGCCACAGGTTGCTGTTGCGCCCGGCGGGATCGAGATACCAGCTCGAACATCCGCCGCTCGTCCAGACCGTCCCCTCGGTCAGTTCGTCGATCCGCTCGGAATACTCGGCCTGCGCCCGCTCCGTCGGCTCGATGGACCCGCGCGCCTCGATCGCGTGCCTCATGGCGCGTTCGATGTACTGCAGTTGCGACTCGAACATCATGATGACCGAGGTGTGTCCGAGAGCGATGTTGGGACCGTGCATCAGGTACAGATTCGGGAAGCCCGCGACGGTCGTACCCAGATAGGCACGGGGGCTCTCACCCCAACTATCCGCCATCGTGCGCCCATTTTCATCGATGATGCTGTCCGTCAACGGAAGTCGGCTCGTGTCGAAGCCCGTGCCGAAGATGATCGCGTCGACCTCGTGAGTAGTTCCGTTCGCGTCCACGACCCCGGTGCGCGTCACCGTCGAGACACCGACCGTCTCGACCGCGACGTTCGGCTGCGCGAGTGCCGGGTAGTACTCGTCGGACAGCAGAATCCGCTTGCAGCCCATCCGGTACGACGGTGTGAGCTTCTCGCGCAGGACCGGATCGCTCACCGCATGGTGCAGATGCGCGCGGCCCTCCTTCTCCCCGATGCGCATCAGAGCCGGATTCCGGAACGCCAGCAGCTTGATCTCGCGCTCGGCGTAGATCTTCGCGCGGGCAGCTCGCTGGAATCCCGGCACCGACTTCAGGAGCCGACGCTTCTTCGCCGAGATGGGTTGGTCGTCCCGCGGCATGACCCAGGGAGCGGTCCGCTGGAAGACCATGAGGGACTGCACCAACGGTTGGATCTTCGGAACGAACTGGATCGCGGACGCACCGGTACCCACGACCGCGACACGCTTTCCGGTCAGATCCACGTCGTGGTCCCACTGCGACGAGTGGAACACCGGACCGTCGAAGTCGTCGATCCCCTCGATGGAGGGTAGTGACGGGTCGGCCAGCGACCCGGTCGCGACAACGACGTGGTCCGCCGTCGACGTTCCCCGCGCCGTCTCGAGCGTCCACCGCCCCGTGGACGCATCTCGCGTCACGGACGTCACCGGGCAGTTCGTCCGCAGTCGCGGCAGCAGCCCGTGCGTGCGGGCGACGTCGTCGAGATACGCCCTGATTTCCGACTGCCGGGCGTAGGTGTGACGCCAGCGATGACTCGGCGCGAACGAGAAGGAATACAGCAAACTCTGCACATCGCAAGCAGCGCCCGGGTAGTCGTTGTCGCGCCAGACACCGCCCAACGTCGAGGCGCGTTCGAACAGCACGACGCTGCCCTTGTGCAGACTTTCGAGGCGGATGGCGGCCCCGATACCCGCGAAGCCGGAACCGATGACGGCCAACACGTGATGGTCGGGGCTCGATCGAGGTGTCGTCATGACTGGTGCTCTTCCGCTGAGTAGGACGTTCTGGACAGTGTCGACCACTCGACGACCTCCGCCGGAAGGTGATCCGGCAGAACGAAGACGCCGTCGAGCTCGAGCACTCGGTCGGGCGCCACGGACCCGCCTGCCTTGTCGATGATGCGGACGGACACCAGTGCGGTGGCGTAGTCGATGTCGCCGATGTGGAAGATCTGCTGGAAATACAGATTCTTCGCATCGGTGCCGAGCAACCGTGTCCGCACACGAAAGGCCTTGGGGAAAGTCAACGACCGGCCGTACGTGATGGTCTGCGCGGTGACCACCGGAGACCACCCGCGGGCTCGGAACTGCCGCCACAGGCCGGTCTTCGCGTAGTACGCGATACGGGCGGCGTCGAGAATCGACAGGTACCGCCCGTTGGTCATGTGCATCAGGATGTCCAGATCGACGAGCTGGACGCGGAAGCGTGTCTCGAGAGGGTCTCCGATCCGAGCGGTCCGGCCGAAGCCCCGCATACGCAGAAGCCAGCGGATCGTCATGATCACGTCTCGACATCCCTCCCGTACGTGCCGTCCGACCCGGTCAGGTCGATCCCCTCATCCTGGGTGACGAGCGTCGACCGAACGATGGATGTCGGGACATGACGTCGCCGGGGCGGGTGTGCACGTGCACAAGGCCGGCGATGTAACGGACGGCCCCTCTGCACCGACCAGGTGGTATGACTCTGTCGCTGATCCCCCGTTCGTGCCTCGCTGCCGCCGTCTGCATGGGAGGCCTTCTAATCTCGTCCGGAACGGCATCCGCCGAGGTCGTCGACATCGATATCCTTCCCGGGCTCAGCGTCGGGCCGACGACGCCCTACGGCGTCGGCTGCACGTACATCGCCGTCGCTGGTACCGCAGATGCGTCCGGACCGCGTGTGGACATCGCACCGCTCGATCCCGATTCGATCATGCCCATCGAGGAATTCGCGTGGCAGTTCGACCCCTACTGGTCGTCGCCGGTGATCGCCGGATACAAGGTGTCACTGTGGACCCCCACGACGCCCGGCGAACATTCGCTCATGGCCTACGAGACCTCCGCAGGTGGACCCGTCGCCACCGTGACCGTCAACCCCGCCACTCCTGTCGGCCCGCTGTGCTTGGTTGCGCCCTGACCACCTGAAAGGTTGGTGCTCGCCGTCGGCATCTCGCGAGTACGGTCGACATGTCGAACGCGAGGACCGGGGGATCTCATGGTCGCTATTGCTGTTTTCCACTCTGTTCTCGGAGTGCGACAGGGTATTCGGGACGCCGCCGACCACCTGCGGGATGCCGGTCACGATGTGACTGTCGTCGACCAGTACGAAGGTCGGTCCTTCGACGACTACGGTTCTGCCCAAGCATTCGCCTCGGACATCGGGTTCCCTGCATTGATGCAAAGGGCACTGACCGGGGTGTCGCACCTACCCGACGGCTTCGCCCTCCTCGGGTTTTCGAATGGAGGTGGAATGGCGACTTTCGTTGCTACGCGGCGCCGAGTGAGGGGTGCGGTGCTCTGCTCCGGAGCTCTTCCGCTCCACATGATCGACGTCGATCGCTGGCCTGACGGTGTTCCGGTGCAACTCCACTACGCGGTCGACGACCCGTTCAAGACTGCCGGATCGGTCGAATCGGTGATGGCATCGGTGAATGCCGCCGGTGCGCCGGCCGAGTACTTCCAGTACCCCGGTAGCGGTCACCTTTTCACGGATGTGGAGATGCCCGGCGAATTCGACCCTGACGCAACTGCGCATTTCTGGACTCACGTCGACCGGTTCGTGTCCTCTGCCGGGGCCCCGGTCCACTCGACCGACGGCGGAGAAGCTCGGGACTGATCACGCGCCTTTACTTGCGCGACTCCTGGCCCTTCTCCGGGTGGGACGGCAGGAAGACGAGCGTGAGAACCGCGGCCAAAGCCGTGACCGAACCCGCCACGATGCTGCCCGTGGAGAAGCCGTCGACGAACCCTGCGCGGGCGAGGGTGGACAGCTGATCACCCAGGGTGGCTCCCGTGTCCCCGAGCGTCACCGACACCTGTTGTGCCGCAGCGAGAGCGGCGCCGACAGACTCGCGGGCAGGCTCGAGAACGGCGGTCGGCAATTCGGAATCCAAGCCGTCTCGGTAGACCGACAGCGCGACCGACCCGATGACCGCGACGCCGAGGGTGCCGCCCAGTTCACGGGTCGCATCGTTGACCGCCGACCCCATGCCCGCCTTGTCGTTCGGCACGACGCCCATGATCGCCTCGGTCGCCGGGGCGCTGATCAATCCGAGGCCGGCGCCGAGCAGGATCATCTGCCCGGCAATCTGGAGGTACCCGGTGTCCGTACCCACCGTCGATGTCCACGCGAAGGCAAGAGTGAGAGAGCCGAGTCCGCTCGCCACAACGATTTTCGTGCCGACTGCGACTGCGAGTCGAGGTCCGATCAGTGAGAAGAGGGCGATCGAACTCGCGACCGGAAGCATCCGGACGCCGGTCTCGAATGCTCCGTAACCTCTCACGGATTGGAAGTACTGCGTCACCAGGAAGATGAAGCCGAACATCGCGAAGAAGGCGCTGGTGACCGCGCCGCTGGCCGCGGTGAATCGCATGTTGGTGAACAACCGCACATCGAGCATCGGATGCTCGGCCCGAGCTTCGCGGATGACGAAGGCTGTCAGAAGTAGTGCTGCCACAGCGAATCCGGCAAAGGTTGCTCCGGACGACCATCCGCGGTCAGGCGCCTCGATGATGGCGTGAACGAGTGAACCCAACGCCAGGATGGACAACGCCAACCCGGATTTGTCCAGTGGTGGCGTGGACGGGTCACTCGAATTCGGCACCAGACGAACCGCGAGAAGTATGGTGAGCGCCGCCGCCGCCGCGTTGAACACGAGTGTGGATCCCCACCAGAAATGCTCGATCAGCGCGCCGCCGATGACGGGACCGACAGCGACGGAGATTCCTGTCGCCGCGCCCCACAATGCGATCGCGGTGACGCGTTCCGACCGTTCCGTGAACACATTCGTCAAGATCGACAGGGTTACGGGATAGACCACCGCCGCCGCGATACCGGCCAACGCCCGCCACAGAATGAGTTGATCGGCGTTCCCACTCCACGCGCCGCCCAGCGATGCCACGAGAAACAGGAGCAGGCCGCCGAGCAGGAACGGCCGGCGCCCGAACCGGTCGCTCAGCGATCCTGCAGCGAGAACCAGTGCCGCGAACGCCAGGTTGAACGCGTCGACGATCCAGAGCAGATCTCTCGTGGACGCACCCAGCGCGCCGACCAGGGTGGGCAGCGTGATGTTGACGATCGTCGTCGAGACGTTGACGACGAACACGGCGAAGCACAGCGTGAGCAGAACCGCGGGCTTGGATCGGCGAGACGTCGACGACTGAAGAATCTGCATAACAGGTTTATAGCAGTTCACAGCGGTCAATGTGTGCGGAAGGTGGCGGCAGTCGAACTCGAGTGCATGGCCGAGGTGAGAGCATGGTGGGTATGTCCACGCCTCGACCGCCGGATGACGTTCCGGTTCGTGAACGACTGATCGCTGCAGCCGTTGCAGTGCTCGCAACGGACGGACCGGGCGAACTGAAGGTTCGGCGGATCAGCGAGCAGGCCGGGTCGACGACGATTTCGGTCTACCACCACTTCGGCGACATGCGGGGGCTCCTCGACGAGGTGGTCGCTCGGGGCTACGACACCCTGAAAGCTGCGATGCTCGAGGCGGAGAACGTCCATGCCGACCCCGGCGCACAACTGTTCGCCATGGCCCTGTCCGCGCGAGACATGGCTCTGGCCAACCCTCATCTGTACGACTTGATGTTCGGGCTGTCGACCCGCGGAGGGATCCGTGCTGCACCACCGAAGAAAGGCGGTGCAGCACGACGTCACTTCACAGAGGCCTATGCAGTGTTGGTTCGCTCGTGCGGGCGCTTGGTCGACACCGGTCGCACCGAGGGGTACACCGGCACGCAGATCGCGGCGCAGTTGTGGAGCATGGTGCACGGTTTCATCTCACTCGAGGCCGCGGGGCAGTACGACGACCTCACCGACACCGTCACAGAGTTGCTCGCGCCCATGGCGATCACGCATTTCATCGGAATGGGAGATACCCGCGAACGCGCGACGATCTCCGCATCGATCGCGCATCATGGCTGGACGGAGCGGGCCCGGATGTAGCGGTGCCCCCAGTCGGACTCGAACCGACAACACAAGGATTTTAAGTCCTCTGCCTCTGCCAATTGGGCTATGGGGGCCTGTCGCGGAATACCCTATCGGGCGATGCGATCAGCTGGTCTCCACGGGCCGATCGGGATCCGACGACCATGCAGACCACGATCCGGGATAGAGGGTCGCATCGACGCCGGCCACCGCGAGAGCTGCAATCTGGTGGGCAGCGGTCACTCCGGACCCGCAGTAGACCGCCACCTGGTCACCCGGTCGAATGCCTAACGCGCGGAACCGGTCTCGCAGGGTCGACGGATCCGCGAAGACACCGTCGCGAGTCAGATTGTCCGACGTCGGCGCACTGATGGCGCCCGGGATGTGGCCGGCTCGTGGATCGATCGGTTCCACCTCACCGCGGTACCGCTCCCCCGCGCGCGCATCGAGAACCGTGCCTACGAACGTCGCCACCTCGTCCGACGACACCGTCGGCAGGTGCCCCGGCGACAACGTCACCGTTCCGACGCGCGCCGCAGTCTCCTCGCCGGAACGAGTCTCTCTGCCAGCTGCGGTCCACGCGCCCAACCCACCGTCGAGCAGGCGCACGGTGGACAGGCCTGCCCACCGCAGCAGCCACCAGGCGCGCGCTGCGGCGAGGTTGCCGGTGGCGTCGTAGGCCACGACTGTCGACTCGTCGTCGATTCCCCACCGCCGTGCGTTGGCCTGCAGATCGGCGATGTCCGGCAGAGGATGACGACCGTCCGTGGGATCGCCGTGGCCGGCGAGTTCGGTGTGCAGGTCGACGTAGACGGCGCCGGGGATGTGCGCGTCCACGTATTTGCGATGGCCCTCCGTATCGCCCAGAACCCATCTGACGTCGAGAAGCACCGGTGGACGGGACGACTCCAGCGCAGCCGACAGCTCGGACGCGGTCCACAGAATCTCCGACATACGGGTGATGGTACGACGCACCGGGCGCGGCAGGTCCGCCGTCGCACCGACACCGGCATCTAGGCCGGAATCACCGGCGCCTCGAAGGTGAACGTGGTCCCGAGCAACCAGACGAGCAGCAGGACCACCGGGAAGTGGAAGATGAACTGCAGGAACGTGAATCCGATCAGGTCACGCGCTCTCAGCCCGAGCACGGCAAGGAGCGGGAGCATGAAGAACGGGTTGATCAGATTGGGTAGCGCCTCGGCGACGTTGTAGATCTGCACGGTCCATCCGAGGTTCATTTGCACATCGGTCGCCGACTGCATCACGTACGGCGCTTCCACCAACCACTTGCCGCCGCCCGACGGGACGAACAATCCGAGGATGACGGTGTAGACGGCGATGACGACTGCGAAAGCGCCGCCTCCACCCACCTCGGTGAAGAACGTCGCGAGGTGCTCCGAGACGGTGAACCCGCCGCGCCCTTCGGATTTCGTCAGGATCGCGGCCATGGCGGCGTACAGCGGGAACTGCACCAGAATGCCCGCTGTCGCCGGCACGGCCTTTGCCACCGAGTCGAGGAAACGTCGGGGAGTGCCGTGCAGCACGAGCCCCAACATCAGGAACACCAGCAGATAACCGTTCAAGCTGCTGACGACCGACAACACGGGCTTGGACAGCAGCTGCGACACCAGCCAGCCCAGCGTCATCGCCCCCGCGAGGATCGGGAGGACACGGCTGTACTCCAACCATTCTCCCGGCCGCGTGCGAGTGGGCGGTTCGGCGATCGTGTCGTCGAGGTCGACCGACATGGCGTCGGCCGTCTTGATCGCGGGTCCTGTGGGCGCCGACAGGTGAGCGATGATCACCGTCAGCACGATGATGATCACGCACATCAGCAGCGACTGCCAGGTGAAGATCGTGGTCCCGAAGTCGAGCACACCGGTGATCTGCAGCAGCGCCGGTGGGAGCGAGCTCGCGGTGGCCTGCAACTGGGCGGCCGACGACGACATGCCCAGTGCCCAGACGGCTCCGAGTCCCATGAAGGCCGCGGCACCCAGAGCTCGGTAGTCGACGCGGAGGTCGGTGCGGCGTGCGATGGCGCGCGCCAGCAGTCCGCCGAACACCAACGACAGTCCCCAGTTGAGGAACGACACCGAGCACGACATCAGAGCGACGAAGCTGACTGCTGTTCGCGGACTGTTCGGCAGCGCTGCCAACCGGGTGATCAATCGGGCCACCGGCGGCGACGTGGCCACCACGTATCCGGTGAGAACCACCATCGCCATCTGTAGCGTGAACGCGGTCAGATCCCAGAACCCGTTGCCGAAAGCGTCGACGACGTTCTGTGGCGACGACCCGTTGGCGAACGCTGCCACTGCCACCACCAGCACGCCGACCAGAGCGAAGATGTAGGCGTCGGGAAACCATTTCTCGGTCGCACGGGCCAGGGCCTGCGCGGTGCGCGCCAGACCCTTCTCGGTGGGAGCCTTCTCGCTCGAGGATTCGGTGTCACGAACGGTCATCGATGGGTCTCCTGCTCGTCGACGAACACTGTGTCGGGGGGCACATGTCCGATACGACCCAACACCGTCGACCCGACGGAACACAAGGGACATCGCCGCAGGCGCGTTCTGCGGTAATGCAGGCCGCGCAGTGACAGAATTGCGCCATGTCGACCGAGAACGACGTCAGAGAGATAGCGCTGTCGCTGCGCGGGACTTCCGAGAAGCCGTCCTACGGCACACCGGGGTTCCGCGTGAAGGACGTCCTGTTCGCACGGTTGCACGAGATGCCGGACGTTCTTCTCGCCTGGCGGCCGAGCATCGACGATCGCGAGGACCTGATCCGGTCCGACCCCGACAAGTACTTCACCACCGACCACTATGCCGAGCACTCCTCGGTGCTCATACGCTTACCGGCCGTCGACAAGGACGAACTGCGGGAACTCCTCGAAGAAGCGTGGGAGGCCCGCGCACCTGCCACTGTGCGGAAGCTGGGTCCCCGCCCCGACTGATCGCCGCTCACAGCGAACACCCGGGTACGTCCCAGCCCCACTGCAGTCATGGCGCCGAAACTCGGGCCCATGAACACCTCCTTGTCGCCCGAACGGACCGCCGTGCGCCCCGCGCCATGCGGTCCGGTCGTCCATCGATGGTGGCGCGACGTGTCCGCGCTCGCCGGATGGTCCGTACTCCTGGTCGTCGTCTCGCTGTGGGTGTCGGACGGAGGCGTGCACGACCTGGCAGGGTCGTGGGACACCGCGCTGACATCCTCCGGCCGCCTCCTGGGACTGATCGCGTCCGCACTGATGCTTCTGCAGATCTTCCTGATGGCGAGGGTGCCCTGGGTGGAGAAGGCTTGGGGCCAGCAGAATCTGACTCGACTGCACGGTGTGGTCGGCTTCACCTCGTTCGCCGCGATGATGGGGCACATCGTCCTCGTCACGGCCGGGTACGCCGCCGCCGATCCCAGCCGGATCGTCCCCACCGCGGTCGATCTCGTCCTGAACTATCCCGGCATGGTGCTCGCCGTACTCGGAACCGCCGCGTTGATCATGGTCGTGGTCACCTCCATGCGCGTGGCACGGGGACGGCTGCGCTACGAGTCGTGGCACCTTCTCCATCTGTACGCCTATCTGGGTACCGGCCTCGCCCTCCCGCACCAGCTCTGGTCCGGCCAGTCCTTCCAGCAGTCGACGACGGCGACCGTGTTCTGGTGGGGTCTCTACATTCTTTGTGCCGGAACGGTTCTGGTGTACCGCATCGGCCTGCCGGCGTGGACGTCGCTCCGATCGCCGATACGGGTGATCGGCGTCCACCGTGAGAGCGAGTCGGTGGTCTCGGTGACAGTGGGTGGTCCCGGGGTGGCCAGGCTCGACGCGCACGGGGGCCAGTACTTCCAGTGGCGTTTCCTGGACGGCCCGGGATGCTCACGCGCACATCCGTATTCGCTGTCCGCGACACCGGACGGCACGACTCTCCGGTTCACCGCCGCGATCGTCGGAGACGGCTCGTCCCGACTCACGCAGCTGCGCCCCGGAACGAGGGTTCTCGTGGAGGGACCGTACGGGCACATCCACGCCGGCGCTCGCACGCAACCGAAGACTCTGCTCATCGGCGCCGGCATCGGCATCACTCCGATGCGCGCGCTGATCGAGGACCTCTCGACGTCGCCGGGTGACGTCATGGTGATCAACCGCGCCCGCACGCGTGCCGACGCCGTCCTGCACGACGAACTCGTCAACATCACGCATCGCCTCGGGGCCGGATACGCGGTGGTGGACGGGCACCGCATTCCGGGACGCGACAGCTGGCTCCCGGTTTATGCCGCTCGCTGGTCCGACACTCACGTCCTCGCCCGGCTGTGCCCCGACGTCGCGGACCGTGACGTCTTCGTCTGCGGCCCTCCCGAGTGGGCCGCAGCAGTACGTCGGGCCGCGTCGGCCCTCGGCACACCGCCGCGACAGATCCACACCGAAAACTTCTGACACTACGACTCTCGAGGGACATCATGCGCCGCATATCCTGGTGGTTCGCCAGCACGGTCACCGCCGTCGTTCTGGCATTCAGCTACCACACATCCACCGGAACGACGCCGATGACGGCTGTCGTCGCCACCGCCGCCGCACCCACGGATACCGCCGCGACCGAGACTGCGGTTCCCACGGCGATCGAGTCGAACACCACTGCCGCGCAGACCTTCACCGGCGAATCGGTCGACACTCGATGGGGTCCTGTCCAGGTTCGGATCACCGTCACGGACGGCTCCCTGAGTGACGCGACAGCCATCGTCTACCCCACCGCGAACGGTAAGGATCAGCAGATCAATGCCCGCGCACTTCCCGTCCTGGGGAGTGAGGCGGTCGCGGCACAGAGCGCATCCATCGACATGGTCTCCGGCGCCACGGTCACCTCCGAGGGATATATCCGGAGTCTGCAGTCCGCACTCGATCAAGCCCACCTCGCATGACCACCCGGGCATGGGTCGAGCAGATCATGGGCCTGCCGATCTCTCTGCACGTCCGGGCGGCCGACACCGATCGCGACGACATCGCCGACGCGGTTGCCGACGCGTTCACCGACCTACGCCGAGCCGATGCCGTGTTCTCGACGTGGCGCGCCGACAGTGACGTGATGCGCTGCCGTGCAGGGACTCTGACCCTTGCCGCTGCCGATCCGACCGTCCTCGAGGTCGAATCGCTGTGCCGCCGCGCCGTTCAGGAGACCGGCGGCATCTTCACGACCGATCTGGTCGGGCCCGACGGATCGCGAGGTTTCGACCCGACGGGCGTCGTCAAGGGGTGGGCCGTGTCGCGAGCGGTGCGTTCGCTCGCCGGTCTCGACGGCCTCGCCTACGCGCTCAACGCCGGCGGAGACATCGTGTTCGGCACCGGACGGGACGGTCAGGACTTCGGACCCTGGCGTATCGGTATCCAGGACCCGACGGACCGCGGACGGATTGCCGACACCGTGTCGCTGACCGTGGGTGCCGTGGCGACATCGAGTTCGGCCGAACGCGGCGGGCACATCGTCGATCCGATCACCGACCAGCCTGTGGAGCAGGACTTCTCGACGACGGTGGTCGGACCGGACCTCGTCTGGGCCGACATCTGGGCAACCGCGACGTTCGTCGATCCGACCGCGCTGAACGGCCGCGATGCGTGGACCGACTACGGCCTACTGATCACCCACGGGCGACGCTGAGCGCGATCCCGTCGAGGATGTCGTGTTCGCTGACCACCAAAGTGTCGATTCCGGCCTCGGTGCCGATGCGCTCCGCCAATGTCGCAGCGATGATCGAGCCGCCGCCGATGACGTCCACCCTGCCTGGGTGCATGGGCCCCAGCGTGGACCGGTCCGCCCGAGTCATGCCGACAAGACGGTCGCAGACGTCACGAAGATCGGTGAACGGTATGCGCGAGAGATGGATTCGGTCCGGGTCGTACGCCGGCAGATTCTGTGCCACGGCGGACAGCGTCGTCATCGTGCCCGCCACACCGACCCAGGTCCGAGCATCCCGGACCGGCACGGCGTCGAACGCGGGCTCGAGGCGCTCCTCCACGAAAGCCTGGCCTGCACGGCGCTCCGCTTCGGTGGGCGGATCGGACTCGAGGCAACGCTCGGTGAGACGGACGCAGCCAATGTCGGCCGAGTAGGCAGCGCGAACACCGTCGGCGTCACCGAGGACCAGTTCGGTGGACCCTCCCCCGAGATCGACGACGAGGAACGGGCCGTCGGCGGGATCGAGGTCGCCGACCGCACCCGCGAACGACAGTCGTGCTTCTTCGTCACCCGAGATGACCTCGGCGACTGCATCCTTCGCGACCGGAGCGAGAACTCGGCGCGTCATATCGAAGAAGACCTGCCTGTTGTCGGCGTCGCGTGTCGCCGACGTCGCGACCATGCGAACCGCGTCGACACCGCCGAGCCTGTCGATGATGCCCACGTACTCGGCCAATGCCTTCTCGGTGCGTTCGATCGCTTCCGGTGCGAACGACCCGGTGGCGTCGACACCCTGCCCGAGACGGACCACCGTCATTTCCCGAGCGAGATCGCGCAGTCCGGAGTCGTCGATCTCGGCGACCAACAACCTGATGGAGTTGGTTCCACAGTCGATGGCGGCGACTCTCATGCCCGGAGCTCCTCGATGGTGGGCCAGTCGGACGGAAGCGCGGTTCCGCGCAGTTTGCCCTCTGCGGCCAGCGCCACGGACTCGTCGCCCAGCGGGTTGGCGCCCGGGCCCTTGGCCAGGGAATGAGCCATCAGCACGTGCAGGCACTTCACACGGTCGGGCATGCCGCCACCGGTGAAATCGGTTCCGAGGGGCTCGATCTCGTCGCGCTCGGCGAGATACGCCACGTGCGCGCGCCGGTACGCGGCGGCCAGATCCTCGTCGACCCCGAGACGCTCGGTCATCTCCCGCATCACGCCCGCCGACTCCTGCCGGCTGGCCTCGGCGGTGAGGCGAGGATCCGTCAAGTAGAAGAGCGTGGGGAACGGGGTGCCATCGGGAAGTTTCGGCGCGGTCTTGACCACGGCCGGACGGCCGTCGGGTGTGCGATAGGCGATCTCCAGCACGCCGCGGGGCTCGCGGCCGAGTTGGGCGGAGACGGCGTCCAGATCAGCGGGCGACACGTCGCTCATGGGTGACAGCCTTTTCGTCTTCGGAAGTGGGGGGTTCAGCGTGGAGTGGTCGCCGTGGACCACAGATCGCTGTACCACGGGCCCGGAGGCGCCGGCGGCGGATCGTTCTCGATGTCCGAACGTGCACGCGCACCGGGCAATTGGACCTGGTAGGGGGTTTCGCCGGGCATGACGTAGCCGAGGCGCTCGCGCGCCTGGGCCGTGATGTAAGCGGGATCGTCCGTCTGAGCCTTGCGGATCTGCAGGTCGCGCACCCGCTCCTCGAGCACCTGCCGCTCGTCGGCGACAGCGACCGCGTCTCCGCGCTGAGAGATATATGTGCGCAACGGAACTGCGAGGGTCAGCGCGAGCGCGCAGATCACCACGGCCAGCGCGACGGCTTTGCCCGTCGACAGGCCCAGGAACGTGCGGTCCTTCTTCTCACCACGACCACGGCGGGGCCGGCGCCCGACAAGCGCTGCGCCCTCGGTGACGACGTCGTTGACCACGCCCGAGACGGTCCGGGGCGTCGATGCCCCGGACCCGTCCCGGCGAGTGGATCGACCGGGACGCGCATCTCGACGCGGCGAACGGCCACCCGGCCGCGCCGCGCTACGGCGACTGTCCCGATCACTCATGGTGCTGCTCAGCTGTCCTTCGACGTGAAGTCGAGTCGCGGGAACGCCAGCTCGCCCGAGTACCGAGCGGCATCGCCGAGCGCTTCCTCGATGCGGAGCAACTGGTTGTACTTCGCGACGCGCTCGCTTCGTGCGGGGGCACCGGTCTTGATCTGTCCGCTGCCCACGGCCACGGCCAGGTCGGCGATGGTGGTGTCCTCGGTCTCGCCGCTGCGGTGGCTCATCATGGTGCGGTAGCCACTGCGGTGCGCGAGGTCGACGGCGTCGAGAGTCTCGGTGAGCGTGCCGATCTGGTTCACCTTCACCAGCAGAGCGTTGGCCGCACCCTTGACGATGCCTTCTTCCAGACGCTCGGGGTTGGTGACGAAGAGGTCGTCGCCGACGATCTGGACGCGGTCACCGATGCTGTCGGTGAGGGCGACCCAGCCGTCCCAGTCGTTCTCGTCCAGCGGATCCTCGATGGAGACCAGCGGGTACTGGTCCAGGAGTTCCGCGTAGAACGCCGACATCTCCTCCGACGAGCGGTTGCTGCCTTCGAACGCGTATCCCGTTCCGGCGGTGTAGAACTCGGTGGCGGCGACGTCGAGCGCCAGCGCGATGTCGGAGCCGAGCGTCAGACCGGTCTTGCCGACGGCCTCGGAGATGAGGTCCAGGGCGGCCTTCGTGCCGGCGAGGTCCGGCGCGAAACCGCCCTCGTCGCCCAGGCCGGTGGACAGGCCCTTCTCCTTGAGAACCGACTTCAGCGAGTGGTACACCTCGGCGCCCCAGCGGAGCGCTTCCTTGAAGGTCGGTGCACCGATAGGGGCGATCATGAATTCCTGCACGTCGACGCCACTGTCGGCGTGCGCGCCACCGTTGATGATGTTCATCATCGGCACGGGGAGGATGTGCGCGTTCGGGCCACCGAGGTAGCGGAACAGCTCGAGGCCGGCGGACTCCGCAGCAGCCTTGGCGACGGCGAGCGAGACGCCGAGGAGCGCATTCGCGCCGAGGCGTGACTTGTCGGCCGTGCCGTCGAGGTCCAGCAGAGCCTGGTCGACGGTGCGCTGCTCGATGGCGTCGAGGCCGATGACGGCCGGCGCGATCTCGTCGAGCACGGCGTTGACGGCCTTCTCGACGCCCTTGCCCTGGTACCGGTCTCCGCCGTCGCGAAGCTCGACGGCCTCGTGCTCACCGGTCGAGGCACCGGACGGAACGGCTGCGCGCGTGAGCGTGCCGTCGTCGAGTGCGACCTCGACCTCGACCGTGGGGTTGCCACGTGAGTCGAGGATCTCGCGAGCTCCGACCTGTTCGATGATGGCCACGAATGAACTCCTAATCAGGCATGTGGATGGTGCAGGCACTGCTCGCCCCACAGACTAGCCGGAGGGACGTGCACCGACGGAGTAGGCGGCGGCCGCGTCGCGCACATCCCTGGAGTAGACGCCCGACTGGTTGTACGCGAGGAGCGCCCGTTGCCACCCCTCGGGAGTGGTGAGGTCGCCGCCCCGCGCGCAGAGGTAGCGGCCCGCGGTGAGGGCTGCATCGTCGAGGTTGTCCGGGTCGGCCCGGCCGTCACCGTTGGCGTCGACGCCCCACTTGCGCCACGTCTCGGGAATGAACTGCATGGGCCCCATCGCCCGGTCGAACGTCGTGTCACCGTCGAGTTCGCCGCCGTCCGTGTCGGCGATCTCGGCGTTGCCGGCAGTGCCGTTCAACGGCACGCCGCGGATGGGAGGTGCCGACGTCCCGTCCACGCCGACGGACGATCCGGCAAAGGTTCCGTGCCGACTCTCGATGTAGCCGATCCCCGCCAGGGTCGTCCAGGCCAGCCCGCACCCGGGCGACGACCGTGCCATCACCGCGGCCGCGTGTCCGTAGGACTCGAGTGCGGTCGATCCGATACCGACCGGATCGGCGAGTGGGGCGGCCCAGTCCACCAACAGATCGGCAGATCTGCCGGGAGCATCGACGTCGATGGGAGGTAGTGGGGCACCGACTCCGGGTGGCACTCCCTCGGGTATCTCGATCCGAGGCCGATCGATCTCGCTGCATCCGGTCAGGACCACGGCGGCGATGAGGGCGACCGCCGTGCCGCGTCGACGCCCGAGGCGTAGTGGATGCATGACTCCATCATCCCGACAGAAAGTAATAAACAGTTAAAGAGAACCCAAAGTCCTGATCGAGCGCTGTTTTCCGGCCTTCCGCCCGTGTATGTTCAGCATCGAGTGAGGGTCGCCTTGCCTAAGACCTGTCGCTACTACGTATTTCTCCAGGAGAACCTGCCGTGTCCACACTCCTCGTCGCAGCGTCCGCGCCCTCCGTGGCCACGCAGATGGTCGGCAGCGGCCTGATCGGACTCCGCGAGGGACTGGAAACAGGCATCGTCGTCATGATCCTGGTCGCCTTCCTGGTCAAATCCGATCGTCGGGACGCGCTCCGATGGGTGTGGGTCGGTGTCGGATCGGCAGTCGCGATGGTCGCTGCGGTGTTCGCCGTCATCCACCTCGGCACGTCCACCGTCACCGGCCTGACCGCAGAGATCATCGCCGGGGCGGCATCGCTCGTGGCCGTCGCCATCGTCACCGGCATGGTGCTGTGGATGCGGACCGCCGCGGCGTCGATCTCGGGCAACCTCAAGGCCGGCATGGCCCGCGCGCTCGATGTCGGACCCGTCGCCGTGACGTCCCTGGCATTCCTGGCCGTCGGCCGAGAGGGAATCGAAACTGCCCTCCTGATGGTCGGGTATGCCGAGAACACCAACGGAAGTTCCTGGCCGCTGCTGGGGTTGCTGGCCGGAATCGCGACCGCTGCGGTCCTCACGGTGATGCTCTACCTCGGCACGATCCGCATCGACTTCGCCAAGTTCTTCCGCTACACCGGCATCTTCCTGGTGTTCGTCGCGGCAGGGATCCTCGCCTACGGCGTGCGGGCACTGCAGATCGGCGGCGTCCTCCCGGGTGGCAGCGCCACCGCCTTCGACATCAGCGCCACCTGGGATGCCGGCAGTTGGTACGGCACCGTCGTCGCGGGAATCTTCAACTTCCGCCCCGAGCCGACCGTTCTCCAGGTCGTTGCCTGGGTGGTCTACCTCGCGGTCGTCCTTCCGGTGTTCCTCCGGCCTGCCGTCCGGCCGGCAGCTGCCGTTCCCCAGCCGCAACCCGCGGCCTCCTGACCATTTCTGCATCCCGACCCCATTCTCGAAAGGGCCCTTTCTCCATGCGCACCACGACCCGACTTCTGTTCAGCGCGGCCGCGCTGCCCCTGGCACTGACGGCCTGCACCGAGAAGGAAACGCCGGTGGCAGCCGACGGCGGCGACATCATCGTCGACGCGAACGACAGCTCGTGCGACGTGGGTGCAACCAGTGCGCAGACCGGCAGCTCCACCTTCCAGGTGACCAACAACGGCTCCAAGGTCACCGAGTTCTACGTCTACGGTGACGGTGATCGCGTCATGGGCGAGATCGAGAACATCGGCCCCGGTGTCTCCCGCCAGTTGATCGTCGCCCTCCCCGAACCCGCCACCTACCAGACGGCGTGCAAGCCGGGAATGGTCGGCGACGGCATCCGCGGCGACTTCGTCGTCACCGGAGACGCTGTCAGCACCGACGCGGACGGCACGCTCGCCGAGGCGGCGGACGGGTACAAGCGTTACGTCGTCAGCCAGGTCACGGCACTGCAGGAGACCACCGCGACCTTCGTCGACGCCGTGAAGTCGGGAGACATCGAGAGCGCCAAGGCGCAGTTCCCGATCGTGCGGACCTACTACGAGCGCATCGAGCCGGTCGCCGAAAGCTTCCCCGACGACCTCGACCCCCGCATCGACCTGCGTGAGCCCGATGTCGAGCCGGGCACGGAGTGGACCGGCTTCCACCGCCTGGAGAAGGACCTGTGGGCGCAGGGCGTGCAGCCCGACACCGGTGCCGTCGCGGACCAGCTGAAGGCCGATGTCGACGAACTCGTCGCCGGTGTCCAGTCCCCCGACTTCGTCGTCGACCCGATCACCGTCGCCGGCGGGGCACAGGGCCTGCTCGACGAGGTCGCGCAGACCAAGATCACCGGCGAGGAAGACTTCTTCTCCCACACCGATCTCTACGACTTCCAGGCCAATGTCGACGGATCGCAGGCTGCCGTCGCAGCGCTGGCGCCGGTGTTGTCCGAGCGCGACCCCGAACTCGCCGCCACCATCGACCAGCGCTTCGCCGATCTCGACACCGAGCTGGCGAAGTTCCGTCAGGGCGACGGCTTCGTCTCCTACGACACGGTCACCGAACCGCAGCGCCAGGAACTGTCGAAGAAGATCGACGCGCTGTCCGCGTCGGTGAGTCAGGTGCAGGGTGTCGTCGCAGGCGCCTGAGCGCGAGTCCGACACGGACGCCGTCGCGACACCACCTCGGAAGCTCTCCCGCCGAGCCCTCTTCGGCGGCGTAGGAGCAGGCGCGCTCGCCGTCGGTGCCGGCGCCGTGATCGGCCGGTCGACGGCTCCCGAGCAACCCGTCGCCGCTGCGGCGGACGCCGTCGTACCGTTCCGGGGCGTGCACCAGGCAGGCGTCGTCACCCCCGCGCAGGACCGCATGCACTTCGTCACCTTCGACGTCACCACCACCTCTCGCGAGGACGTCGTCGCGATGCTCACCGCCTGGACGGCGATGGCGGAGCGGCTCACCGTCGGTGCCGAGTCGGTCCCCGGCGGCGTGGTCGGCGGCGGACAGTACGAGCCGCCCGGCGACACCGGCGAGGCATACGGCCTGCTGCCCTCGAACCTCACGCTGACCGTCGGATTCGGCCCTTCGTTCTTCGAAAAATTCGACCTCGCCGACCGCAAGCCTGCTGCGCTGCAGGAACTTCCGCGTTTCCCCGGCGACGACCTCGATCCCGCACGCAGCGGCGGAGACATCGCCGTCCAGGCCTGCGCCGACGACCCCCAGGTCGCCGTCCACGCCATCCGCAATCTGGCGCGCATCGCGTTCGGCACTGCGTCCGTACGCTGGTCGCAACTGGGATTCGGCCGCACGGCATCGACGTCGACGACACAGGCGACTCCTCGCAATCTGTTCGGTTTCAAGGACGGAACGAACAACCTCAAGGCCGAGGAGACCGCGGCCGTCGACGAGCACGTCTGGGTGGGCGAGGACGCCGGCACCGACTGGATGGTCGGTGGCACCTACCTGGTAGCGCGTCGTATCCGCATGAAGATCGAGCCGTGGGACCGCGCCGTACTGGGTGAGCAGGAACGCGTCATCGGCCGATCCAAGGCCACCGGCGCTCCCCTCAGCGGTGGCACCGAGTTCGACACCGTCGACCTCGGCTCGTCGACGATCGCCAAGGATGCACACGTGCGTCTCGCGTCGTCGGAATCGCTGGGCGGAATCAAGATCCTGCGCCGCGGCTACAACTTCACCGACGGGTCCGACGGCTTCGGCCATCTCGACGCGGGTTTGTTCTTCATCGCCTTCTGCAGCGATCCGCAGACGCAGTTCGTTCCGATGCAGGCTGCACTGGCACGTCGGGATGCGTTGAACGAGTACATCTCCCACGTCGGATCGGCCGTGTTCGCCTGCCCTCCCGGCGTGCCCGACGGTAGCGACGGGTACTGGGGCTCGACGCTCTTCGCGTGAGCGAACAGCGCTACCGCGTGGCGGCACTCCCCTGCGCCGGCGGGCGATGGTGCGACGCCGCGATCCGAGCGTCGTCCGTTCCGGTGGCGGCGAGCGGACGGCCGAACATGTCCGTGCCCGGCCAGTACTTCGACCACGCTCTCGCATCCATCTCGGCGGACCGGACGCCGTCCATCGCCGCGCCACGTTCGGCGGCACGGACGTCGGCGACGAACTCGTTGACGGTGCGCCGCAGGGTGTCCTCGGCGCTGGCACCACCGTGCTCGTCCGTGATGTCGATGCGCACCTCGAGCATGTGGTCCGGAACGAAATCTTTGGGCAGTCCGGCCCGGACAGCACGCGTGACCACCTGCTGAGCCAACGCCAACGACGGTTGAGCCATGGCGATGCCGTCGAGGCACGACGCCCGGGCCTTCTCGGCGGCCTTGCGCTCTTCCCACGCCTTCTCCTGCGCCACGATGTCCACGGGCGCTCCGGACGTGTCGTCGAGGTGCGGACTGCGATGGGTCAGTTTGGTCACCAGCGTCGATGCGACGTCGTCGATGTCGAACGCGTCGTCCCCGCCGTCACGAGCGATGCGTGAGTGGAACAGCACCTGCAGCAGCAGGTCGCCCAGCTCCTCCCGGATGGCGTCGGAATCACCGGACTCGATGGCGTCGAGAAGTTCGTAGGTCTCCTCGAGGAGGTAGGTCCGGAGAGTCTCGTGAGTCTGCTGCGCCTCCCACCCGCCGAGGGACCGCAACTTGTCGATGATGAAGACGGCCTCGGCGAGATTGCCGCCCTTGGGAACGGGGACCTCGATGACGTCCTCACCGCGGGTGATGCGTTCCTGCACGTCCGGGTTGTCCCGGCTGGTGCTGATGAGCACCTCGGGCTGGTCCTGGTCTCCGGCGGACGTGAAGCCCGTCAGACGCCAGCGGATGGACACCGGAACTTCCTCGGTGAACCCCACGGGCTTGTCCAGCAGCGATACCGCTGCGACCGGCACCATGGTCGGACGGAGGGGATCCAGAAGCAGCACTGTCATCTGCGTTCACACCCCGATCGGTTGCTCGACTCGTACGGAGCCCGCGGGCTGCCCGTCCATCGCGAGCAGCACGTCGGCGACGAACTGGAGCAGTTCCTCGTCGCGAACGCGGGCCGAACCGACTCCACCACCGGCAACGCGCGGAATCGGGATCTGCACCGTGCCGGTGGTCGCCCGATATTGCGCGCTGGGATAGAGCCGCTTCAACCGTATCTGCTTGGAGTCGGGTAGGTCCATCGGCGCCAACTTCACCATCGTCCCGGCCATCTGCACGTCGACGATGCCGTAGGAGCGGCACAGGATCCGCAGCACTGCGACCGCGACCAGTCGGACCACCTCGGCCGGCACCGGTCCGTAGCGGTCCGTGAGCTCGTCGATGACGGCGCCGATCTCGGCGTCGTTCTGGGCGGCCGCCAGCTTGCGGTACGCCTCGAGTCGCAGACGGTCGCTGGTGACGTAGTCGGGCGGGATGTGCGCGTCAACCGGAAGATCGATGCGCACCTCCTTCGGCGCCTCGTCGGTCGTGACCGGTCGGCCGTCGGCCACGGCGCGATACGCCTCGACAGCCTCGCCGACCAGCCGCACGTACAGGTCGAAGCCGACTCCCGCGACGTGACCCGACTGTTCGGCGCCCAGCACGTTGCCGGCACCGCGGATCTCGAGGTCCTTCATCGCCACGGCCATACCGGCGCCGAGGTCCGAGTTCTGCGAGATGGTCGCGAGCCTGTCGTACGCGGTCTCGGTCAGCGGCTTCTCGGGCGGATACAGGAAGTAGGCGTACCCGCGGTCGCGACTACGTCCCACTCGGCCGCGCAACTGGTGCAGCTGCGAGAGCCCCAACGAGTCGGCGCGCTCGACGATCAGCGTGTTCGCGTTGGAGATGTCCAGGCCGGTCTCGATGATCGTGGTGCAGACCAGGATGTCGAACTCGCGCTCCCAGAATCCCTGCACCGTCTTCTCGAGTGCGTCCTCGTTCATCTGTCCGTGTGCGACGACGACCCTGGCCTCGGGAACGAGCCGCCGGATGTTCGCGGCCGCCTTGTCGATGCTGCTGACCCGGTTGTGGACGTAGAACACCTGACCGTCGCGCAGGAGTTCACGACGGATCGCGGCGGCCACCTGCTTCTCCTGGTAACCACCGACGTAGGTGAGCACCGGATGGCGTTCCTCCGGAGGAGTGAGGATGGTCGACATCTCGCGGATGCCCGCCATGCTCATCTCGAGTGTGCGGGGGATGGGGGTGGCCGACATGGTCAACACGTCGACGTGCGTCCGCAGCGCCTTGATGTGTTCCTTGTGCTCGACGCCGAACCGCTGCTCCTCGTCGACGATGACCAGCCCGAGGTCCTTCCACTGCACTCCGGTCTGCAACAACCGGTGCGTGCCGACGACGATGTCCACGGTGCCGTCGGCGAGGCCGGCCAGCGTCTCCTTGGACTCGGCGGCATCGGAGAAGCGGGAGAGGCCTTTCACGGTGACCGGGAAGTTGGCCATGCGCTCGTGGAACGTCTGCAGGTGTTGCTGCGCCAACAACGTGGTGGGCACCAGGACGGCGACCTGCTTGCCGTCCTGCACTGCCTTGAACGCGGCGCGCACACCGATCTCCGTCTTGCCGTAGCCGACGTCGCCGATGACGACGCGGTCCATCGGGACGGCCTTCTCCATGTCGGCCTTCACCTCGGCGATGACCGTCATCTGATCGACCGTCTCGGTGAACGCGAACGCGTCCTCCATCTCCTTCTGCCACGGAGTGTCCGGACCGTACGCGTGACCCGGCGCGGCCTGACGGGCAGCGTAGAGCTGCACCAGCTCACCCGCGATCTCGCGAACTGCCTTGCGCGCCTTGCGCTTGGTATTGGTCCAGTCCGAGCCGCCCAGCTTGCTCAGACTCGGCATCTCCCCGCCGACGTAGCGGGACAACTGGTCGAGCGACTCCATCGGCACGAACAGCCGGTCACCCGGATGACCCCGCTTGCTGGGTGCGTATTCGACGACCAGGTACTCGCGGCGTGCACCCCCGATGACGCGTTCGACCATCTCGACGAACCTGCCGATGCCGTGCTGGTCGTGCACCACCATGTCCCCCGACGTCAACGCCAGCGGGTCGACCTGGTTACGACGCTTGGCCGGGAGTCGTTTGCCGTCACCGGCGGCGGCGACCCGGTTGCCGGTGAGATCCGCCTCGGTGACCACGACCAGAGCGGCGTCGCGAAGAACGAGGCCGGAGTGCAGAGACCCGCAGAGAACGCCGACGACGTCGGGTCCCGGCTGCGCTCCTGCGTCGAGGTGCACCGCGGGAACGCCGGCTTCTTTCAGACGCTCGACGGTGCGCTGCGCGGTTCCTGCCCCGGCGACGACGACGGCGACGCGTCCACCCGCGGCCATGTGCGCGGTGAACATCTGGAAGAGAGTCGCAAGCGCTTCCTCCGACCCTCGGACGTCCGGTGCGGCGTCCACGTCGAGGACGATCTCCTCGTCGCTGCCCGACGCCATCGGGCCGACGGTCCACCACGGACGACCGGCGGCGTCGGCGGTCTCGCGGACCTGGCGGAGCGAGCGGTACGCCGACGCGCTGAGGTCGAGCAGGTCGGACGTCGCCTCGGTGCCGTCGGCATCGAGGTTGCTGGTGTCGAGGGTACTGGTGTCGAGGGGTGCGTGGGCGCCGATGCTGGCGGCCGTCCACGACGCCTCGAGGAACTCCTTGCCGGTGCGCACCAGGTCGGTGGCGCGAGTGCGGACCTTTTCCGGATCGCACACCAGGACGTGGGCGCCCGGGGGCAGGGCGTCGGTGAGAAGTTCGAGTCCACCGGCTTTCAGGACCGGAAGCAGTGCTTCCATGCCCTCGACGGGGACGCCGGCAGAAATCTTCTCGAGCATCTCCACCAGCGCGGCGTCGCTCGTGTTGTCGGCGGCCAGACGAGCGGCGCGCTCACGGACGGCCTCGTCCAGGATCATCTCCCGACACGGCGGGGCGATGACCGAATCGACCTCGACGTCGGGAATGGACCGCTGGTCGGCGACCGCGAAGGCGCGGACGTCCGTGACCTCGTCGCCCCAGAATTCGATGCGGACCGGGTAGTCCGCCGTCGGGGAGAACAGGTCGAGGATGCCGCCGCGCACCGCGAACTCACCGCGCTTGCCCACCATGTCGACGCGCGTGTACGCCAGTTCGACCAGGCGCTTCTGCAGATCCTCGAAGTCGATCTCGACGCCCACACGCAGCCCGATGGGCTCGATCTCCCCCAGTCCCTTCGCCATGGGCTGCAGGACCGAGCGAACCGTGGTGACGATGATCTTCAGAGGGACGCCGTAGTCGGCGTCGTCGGGACGGGCGAGCCTGCGCAGCACCTCGATGCGACGTCCGACGGTGTCGGCGCCCGGCGACAGCCTCTCGTGCGGCAGCGTCTCCCACGACGGGAACTGCGCGACCGCACCGCCCACCATCTCGGTGAGCTCTGCAGTCAGGTCGTCCGCTTCGCGACCGGTGGCGGTGACGAGCAGGACGGGCGTCGTCTGCGCCATCGCCGCCGCGATGAAGGCTCGGGCGGGTGTGGGTGCGACGAGGGTGGCCGTCGGCCTCCCCGACATCTCGACGATCCGGGTCAGAGACGAGTCACGCAGCGCGCACTCGAGGAGGCCCGACATACTGCCACCGGCCAACGTAGCGGCGGAATCATGAACGGACGGCGAGGACACCAGCAGAACTCCTGACGAGAAGACGACGTGATCGAGCCGAGGTGCGGACACCCCTCGAGGGCGGCAACCCGACGGCGACGATTCACTCCCGATTCTAGGAGGTGCGGCCGACAACTCCGACCGGCGAGGTGTCAGGCGCCGTAGCGGAGGACGCGGCGCGCGGCGAACTCGCGGAAGTAATCGAGCTTGCGTGCGGGAACCAGCGACGGGAGCAGGTAGTGCCAGAGCCGCTCCATACGGGACGACAGCTCCTTGGTGCTGTCGGTGGCCACGGCAACCATGTGCGCGCCGACGATGACCTCGAGGAACAGCATTCCCGTGGTCACGGGGTCGAGGTCGGGTTCGAGGTCACCTTCGTCGATCGCGCGGCGAGCCAGACCGGTGTGGTACTCCGACCACCCCTCCATGACGTTCTCACCGGTGCCGCGGTAGTCGCCGATCTGGTGCTTGAGCCGGAACATGGCCGACACCATCGGATCGGTGACCGCGAGGTCGACCGTGATGTACGAGACGCCGATCTCCGCTTCGAGAGCGGGAATGCGGCCGTCGTCGAGAGCACGGCACGCGACGGTGAGGCGCTTGACACCCTCGTCGATGACGGCGCGAGCCAGCTCTTCCTTCGACCCGAAGTGGAAGTAGAGCGCGCCCTTGGTGACCTGCGACTGCGAAATGATCTCGCTGAGGCTGGCATTGGCGTAACCGAGACGCAGAAAGACATGGGCTGCCCCCGCGAGCACCGTGTCGCGTGTGATCTCGGCGCGTGCCTGTCTAACCATGCGTTCCGCCTCGAAAGTTTGGGGCAATGAATCCGTGAACAACGCGAGAACGGTACCACTGGACCACTACGGCCCACGGGCACTCGTCCAGGAGTCCGAGTGTCGTGTCGTCACGACCACGACGTCGGTCCATCGTCGCTACCACCGATGATACCCGCGCTTTCAGCTCCCCAAGCGGGGATCGGGCTCCAGATTCGTCAGCCCGTTCCAGCACAGGTTCACGATATGAGCGGCCACGACCTCCTTCGACGGCGACCGTTCGTCCAGCCACCATTGAGCCGTCATGGAGACCATTCCGACCAATGCCTGCGCATACAGCTGGGCATTGGCGGGATCGATGTCGCGTCGGGAGAAATCGCCGGCGAGGATGTGACCTACCTGCCCGACCGCATCGTTGAGGAGGCTCGAGTACGTCCCCTCCGCCGCCGCCACCGGGGAGTCGCGGACCAGGATCCGGAATCCGTCGCTGCGTTCCTCGACGTACGTGAGCAGAGCCAACGCCACCCTCTCGACACGGATGCGGGACCTGTTCTCGGTGAGCGAGGAGGTGATCATCGACAACAGAGTCGACATCTCTCGATCCACCACGACCGCGTACAGGCCTTCCTTACCGCCGAAGTGCTCGTAGACGACGGGCTTGGACACCTGCGCGCGCTGGGCGATCTCCTCGATGGACGTCGCCTCGTAGCCGCGCTCGGCGAACAGGGCCCGACCGATCTCGATCAGCTGTGCTCTGCGCTGAGTACCGGTCATGCGAACCCTCGGTGCGCGTTCCGGTGGGACCGCGCTGTCCCGTGGCTCGCTGCGCTCGGTATCGCGGGGCGCATCAGGCGTCGACGTCATGTCTGCAAGAGTTTCACGACCGCCCCGGATTCGTTTTACGCAGTGGGGGCTCTCGTGCGAGGATCGACGCGCTCGGCGCACGATCGGCCGGGGCAACCATCCGCCGTGGTGTAATGGCAGCACCTCTGATTTTGGTTCAGATAGTTCAGGTTCGAATCCTGGCGGCGGAGCCGAAGCTCGCTGGTCACGGGTGGTGCCGAACGAAACGTTCGGTCCGTCCACCGAAGTCGCTCGAGGAGATTCATGACGTCGAAGGTCGCTGTTGTCGTGCTCGCCGCGGGGGCGGGTAGTCGAATGCGATCGGCGACACCCAAGGTGCTCCACGAGCTGGGTGGGCGGTCCATGCTGGCGCACGCCCTGCACGCGGCGGACGGTCTGGATCCCGATCATCTGGTGACGGTCGTCGGCCACGATCGCGAGAAGGTGGCGGCAGCGGTCGGACACCTCGCGGAGACTCTGGGCCGCACCATCGACATCGCAGTCCAGGACGAGCAGCACGGCACCGGACACGCAGTCCAGTGCGGTCTCGCGTCCCTCCCGGACGACTTCGACGGCACCGTCGTCGTCACCGCCGGCGACGTCCCCCTGCTGGACGCCCACACCCTGCAGGCCCTGCTGCACGATCACCTGTCCTCCCCCGACACCGTCGCCGTGTCGGTGTTGACGTCGGTCCCCGAGGACTCCACAGGGTACGGACGCATCGTCCGCGACTCCTCGGGCCGGGTCCAGGAAATCGTCGAGCACGCCGACGCCACCCCCGAGCAACTGACCATCACCGAAGTGAACTCCGGTGTCTACGCCTTCGACGCGGCGTCGTTGCGCGTGGCGCTCGACTCGCTCGGCACGAACAACGCCCAGCACGAGCTGTACCTGACCGACGTCCTGAAGATCTCCCGCAGCCGTGGACTTCCCGTGTTCAGTACCCAGCTCACCGACGCGGCCCTGGTCCGCGGGGTCAACGACCGGGTGCAGCTCTCCGAGGTCACGCGCATCCTCAACGACCACGTGCTCGCCCGTCACATGCGGGCCGGTGTCACCGTCGTCGATCCGGCAACGACGTGGGTCGACGTCGAGGTCACCATCGGACGCGACGCCGTCCTGAAGCCGGGAACCCAGCTGCACGGCCGCACCGCCATCGGAGAACACGCCGTCATCGGACCCGACACCACGCTCACCGACGTCTCCGTGGGGTCCGGCGCCTCGGTGGTGCGCACTCACGGTTCCGAGTCGATCATCGGCGCGGACGCGACCGTCGGCCCGTTCACCTACCTGCGTCCCGGTACCGAACTGGGAGTCGAGGGCAAGCTCGGCGCGTTCGTCGAGACCAAGAACGCCACGATCGGCGCCCACTCCAAGGTGCCCCATCTGACCTACGTCGGCGATGCCACCATCGGCGAGCACTCCAACATCGGGGCGTCGAGCGTCTTCGTCAACTACGACGGCGTCGGCAAGAGCCGCACCGAGATCGGTTCGCACGTGCGCACCGGCTCCGACACCATGTTCATCGCGCCGGTCCGCGTGGGCGACGGGGCCTACACGGGTGCCGGAACCGTCCTACGTCATGATGTACCGGCGGGCGCGCTGGCCGTATCCGGTGGTCCACAACGGATCATCGAGGGCTGGGTGCAGAAGAAACGTCCGGGAACGCCGGCGGCCGATGCCGCCGAACGTGCCCGCTCGACCGAGCACGACACGAGTACCAACATTGAGGACGGCGAGTAGAGCAGTGACCACAGCCAACTGGATCGACAACCAGAAGAACTTGATGCTCTTCTCCGGTCGCGCTCATCCCGAGCTGGCCGCGCAGGTAGCCGAGGAACTGGGAATCGAGGTCACCCCTCAGACGGCCCGCGACTTCGCGAACGGCGAGATCTTCGTCCGCTTCGAGGAGTCCGTCCGCGGTTCCGACGCGTTCGTGCTCCAGAGCCATCCGTTCCCGCTGAACACATGGCTCATGGAACAGCTCATCATGATCGACGCGCTCAAGCGCGGATCGGCCAAGCGCATCACCGCGATTCTGCCGTTCTACCCCTACGCCCGCCAGGACAAGAAGCACCGCGGCCGCGAGCCCATCTCCGCACGCCTGGTCGCCGACCTGCTCAAGACGGCCGGCGCCGACCGCATCATCACGGTCGATCTGCACACCGATCAGATCCAGGGCTTCTTCGACGGCCCGGTCGACCACATGCATGCGCACAGTCAGCTCGCCGACCACATCCGCGAGGGCTACAACCTCGAGCACATCACCGTGGTCTCCCCCGACTCCGGCCGTGTGCGCGTCGCGGAGAAGTGGGCCGACTCGCTCGGCGGGGCACCGCTGGCGTTCATCCACAAGACGCGAGACCCGTTGGTGCCCAACCAGGTCAAGTCGAACCGCGTGGTCGGTGACGTCGAGGGACGCACCTGCATCCTGATCGACGACATGATCGACACCGGCGGCACCATCGCCGGCGCGGTGAAGGTGCTCAAGGAAGCCGGCGCGGGCGATGTCGTCATCGCCGCCACGCACGGCGTGCTGAGCCACCCGGCCGCGGAGCGCCTCGCCTCGTGCGGCGCCAAGGAGGTCGTCGTGACCAACACGCTGCCCATCAGCGACGACAAGCTGTTCCCGTCGCTGACAGTGCTCTCCATCGCACCTCTGCTCGGCAAGACGATCCGCGAGGTCTTCGAGAACGGTTCCGTGACTTCCCTGTTCAACGGCAACGCATAGGACGGCTCGGGCCGAGACGGAAACTCCGTCTCGGCCCGCCGGTCGTTCTCGGTCGTGACTACCTCCGAGCGAGAACCACTGCGAAGCGCTCGTCCGCATCCGTCCAGAACTGATCGACGGCGAATCCCGCCGCGGCGAGTTCGCCCGTGATGGATTCCCGTCGGAACTTCGCCGAGATCTCGGTACGCATCTCTTCGCCTGCGGCGAAGTCCACGTCGAGGTCGAGTTCCTCGACCCGCACCGTGTGGGCGCGCCGTGAGCGCAGCCGCATCTCGATCCACTCGTTCCGCTCGTCCCAGACCGCGACATGCTCGAAGTCGTCGGTGTCGAACGTGGCATTCAGCGTCCCGTTGAGCACCGACAACACGTTGAGGTCGAACTGCGCGGTGACTCCCTCCGCGTCGTCGTACGCCGGAACGAGAACTGCCGGGTCGATCACCAATCCGACTCCCAGGAGCAGGAACTCGCCCGTGTTCAGGGTGCGCGCGAGGTCGGTGAGGAAGTCCGAGCGTTCCTGCGGCACCAGGTTGCCCAGCGTCCCACCGAGGAACGCGATGGTGCGCCGACCACCGGACGGTAACGCGCCCAGGGCACTACGACCGAGCTCCGATGTGCCCGCTATGTCCGTGAAATCGCTGACCACGCCGTGCACGTCGAGGGTCGGGTACTCGCGGCCCAGATCCTCCATCGCCCCGGTGAGCGCCGACGGCGACACGTCCTGCGGAACGTAGCGACGCAGAGTGCCGTGCTCGAGCCCGGCGGACAGCAGCAGCCGAGTCTTGTCCGACGAGCCGGACCCCAACTCGATCAACACCTCGCTGTCGGTGATGCGCGCGATGTCGGCTGCACGTTCGGCCAGGATGCCGCGCTCGGTCCTGGTGGGGTAGTACTCCTCGAGTTCGGTGATCCGCTCGAACAGCTCGCTCCCCGTGGCGTCGTAGAAGTACTTCGGCGGCAACCACTTGGGGGTGGCGGTGAGCCCGCGGAGGGCATCCTCGCGCAGGGACTTCTGCAGGTCCTCTGCGGTGATGTGGATGTCCAGTGACGGCGCTGTCATGGCGAACTCCTGTGGTCGGTGCGGATGAAGCAGTGCGGACGAGAGCGTCAGAACGTGTCGACGTGGAGAGAACCGACAGCGGCGGTAACGACGCTACGGTCGGGTATTCGGTGCCACCCCGGGCGATCGTCGAGCGGTTCCGACGCGAGCAGGACACTGTCGTCGGTCGAGAGCGCGAACAGCGAGTGATATTTCGTCGTCGCCCACAGGGTGTCACCGTCGGACAGCAGGAAGTTCAGACGCGAGTCGGGCGCTGCGGCGTCCACATCGACGACGAGTCCGGTGAGAGCGTCGAGCGGGGCGCTCTCGACGAGACGATCGCGGAGTATCGCCCACAGCACAGCCGAATCCGTGGGCGCTGCAAGCGTCATCAACGACTCCACCGGGATCTTCGCCGCCAGCGATCCCACCGAGTGCGGCCATCCCGCCACGACACCGTTGTGACTGAACGCCCACCGCCCGTCCACGAACGGAGCGCAGGCGGACCGCTCGACGGGCATTCCGACAGTTGCGGACCTGACCGCGGCGAGCACGGCCGTCGATTCGATATGGGTCAAGGTGTCGGTGACGGCCGGGTCCGACCACATCGGGAAAGCATTCCGATACGCCGACGCGGTGCGTGCGCCGGACCCCGACCACCAGGCAGCCCCGAAGCCGTCGGCATTGATCGTGCCGCCGCCGCGCATTTCCCGAGGGGCCCAACTCTGCGTCAGCAGAGACGTCGGCCCCGCGGTGACGACGTGCCCGACGGAACGGCGCGGGCCGAGGTAGCCCAGGTGTCGACACATCGGCTACTGGGCCCCCACGTCGCGGGCACACCGGAAGCCCGCGAAGATCTGACGTCGGATCGGGTGATCCCAGTTGCGGAACGTGGCGCGAACGGCCGTCTGATCGGTGCCGAAGGACCCGCCGCGCAACACCTTGTAGTCACCGCCGAAGAAGACCTCCGAGTACTCGGGGTACGGAAACATCTCGAAACCCGGATACGGCTCGAAGTCGGAGGACGTCCACTCCCACACGTCGCCCATCAACTGCTCGACACCGAGGGCCGACGCTCCCTGGGGGTACGCGCCGACATCGGCAGGCTCGAGGTGGCGTTGCCCGAGGTTCGCGTGCGACTCGTCGCCGTCCGCCTCACCCCACGGATTCCGGCGCGACGTCCCGGTGGTCGGGTCGAACCGTGCAGCCTTCTCCCACTCGGCTTCGGTGGGCAGTCGCTTCCCCGCCCACCGCGCGTAGGCGTCGGCCTCGAACCAGCACACGTGCACGACGGGCTGAGCGGGCCGGATCTGCTTGTTCTCCCCGAACACTCGCCGCCACCACAACCCGTCGTCGCCGCGAGCCCAGAACTGAGGCGCCGAGAGCTCCGCCTCGAGCCGGTGCGCCCAGCCGCGCTCGGACCACAGTTCGGGGCGTTCGTACCCGCCGTCGGTGATGAAGCGGATGTAGTCACCGTTGGTGACGGGGACTGCGTCGATCGCGAACGTCGGGACGTCCACCTGATGCGCGGGACGCTCGTTGTCCAACGCCCACGGGTCGTCGCTGGTGCCCATCTCGAACGGCCCGCCGGGAACGATGATCTCGGCGTCTTCGGACACCGGAACGAGCGCCGCCGGCGACTCCGGGGCGTGGAGAACCGGCGCGCCCGTGCGCAGTTGGTGCGTCGCGAGCATCGTCTCGTCGTGCTGCTGCTCGTGTTGCGCGACCATGGCGAACACGAAACCGTGTTCGACCAGCCGGCTCTCCTCGAAAGTGCAGCGTTGCAGCGCCTTCCGAGACAATGCTCGCACCGTGTCCACGTAGTCCCGCGCCTGCGCCGGAGTCAGCAGGTCGAGTCCGGGCCTGGAGGACCGCGAATGGCGGAACGCGTCGTAGAGATCGTCGATCTCCGCACGGACGGCGTCGAACCCGCCGACGTCCCGCGCCAACCACAGTTCCTCCTGGTTGCCGATGTGCGCCAGATCCCAGACCAGGGGGCTCATCAGCGGCGACACCTGCTCGCGCAGGCCGTCGCCGTCCAGGCAGTCCGTGAGGGACAGCGTCCGTGCACGGCTGCGGTCGAGCATCGCGGCCAACCGATCGCGCAGGGCGACCCGATCGGTCGTCACGTCGGTGGTCAGGTCGGTGGTCATCGAGAGAACTCCTGTCGGCTGTCGTCGAGCATCGCTGTGGGTGCGCGTCCGGCCGCGCACCGGTGTGCCGCGTCCGCCAACCGCTCGGCTGCCGCGCCGTGCGCCGTGTCGGCGGCGAGCGTGAGCAGGCCGTGCGCGGCGACCCGGATGTCGGTGTCCGCGAGACCGTCCCGTGCCGCGTCCTCCCACCGATCCATCGTGTGGCGGGCCAGATCTCGTGCCTCGGCAGCAACCGCCTCCGTGGAGAGCAGCGCGTCGACCGCGTACATCGGCACGTCCCACAACCCGTCCGGCTGACCGTCGAGGTACCGGATCTCCAGATGCCCGCTGGCACGGACGAGGGGGAAGACCGTGGTGAGGTGGTAGTCCAGATCGGCCGTGGTCGGACGGCGGCCCAGCTCCTCGTCGAGGTCGCCGGCGATCCACTGGGCGAACGTCGAATCCTCGGGTGGCTCGACCAACGTGCCACCGCGGCGGACGCAGAGCAGCGGGACGTCCATCACCCACCGCGCATAGTCCGACGCAGGGTCCACGCCGAGCGGAACACGAGTGCGGGTGCGGTCGAGTTCGAACCACGTCCGCATACGCTGCGACGCCCACTTGCCCTCCGGCACACCGTGGAGCACCGGCGTAGTGGCGAACGCGGCGAGCAGCGCCGGCCCGATGGCATGCACGGTGTCCCACCTGTCCCGGATACGGCGACTGTCCTCCCCCGCATCGATGCTGACCTGCACTGCGGCGGTGTTGCACATCATCAGCTTGCCGTAGGGGCCGTGCCGTTGGAATCGTCGTTCCATCGCGCAGTAGCGAGGAAGTGTCAGGAGCCGTTCCGGGTCGCGGACCGCATCCGCGCCGCCTCCGTCGAGCGTGATGCCCTGCGTGGCAAGAAGATCGACCAAGAGACGGTGATCGCCGGCAAGGGAGTCCACGACGTGGTCGATGGTCGTGGCAGGTGCGGAGGACAATTCGATCTGCCCTCCCGGCTCGACGGAGACGATGCTTCCGGAGCGGAGAGCGAGAGCGGGCGAATCGGACCGAAGAGACTGTGGGGTATGGACTCCCAGGGCCTCGGCGACCGCATCGAGAGACGGGCGCGTTCCGGTCGCCGTGCGGGTGAACCATTCGAGCTCGGCGCCGATGAGCCTCGGCGGGCCCACCTTGAAGCACACCCTCGCTATGTAGGTCTCCGCGGCCGGACGCGAACTGACATCGGGAGAAGTGGACGTCATGCAAGCCTCCGCTCGGTACGGAACTCGTGGTGCGAGCCCCCGGTCTTCTCTACCCCGCCCCGTTCGAGACTAATCGCTCCCGCGACCGGGCGCCGGTACTGTCCGTACCGATGAGCGTGAGTGAAGCACCCCCCACCGACACCGTCGACATCGATGCCGTTCGGGCCGATACCCCGGCGGCCGCGCACGGCGTCTTCCTCGACAGTGCCGGTTCGTCGCTTCCGCCCCGACCGGTCGTGGAGACCGTCATCGGCCATCTCCGACGAGAGGAAGAGGTCGGCGGCTATCGCGCGGCGCGGGAACGCGCGGACGACGTGGCCGCGGTGCGCACGTCCGTCGGACGGCTCGTCGGTGCTCCAGCGTCGAGCATCGCGCTCTCGGACAGCGCGACGCGAGCCTGGTGCGACTTCTTCTACGCGGTCCCGCTCTCACCCGGCGATCGCATCCTGATCTCGTCGGTCGAGTACGCCACCAACGCCATCGCAGCACTGCAGCGGGCACGACACACCGGCGCCGTCGTCGAGGTCGTCCCGAGCGACGGGTCCGGTTCGATCGACCTCGCCGCGTTCGAGGCGATGATGGACGACCGGGTGGCCTTGGTGTCCCTCGTGCACGCACCGACCAACAGCGGGCTTCTCAACCCCGTCCGAGAAGTCGCGGACATCGCGCATCGATTCGGCGCTCTCGTCGTTCTGGATGCGTGCCAGTCGGTCGGACAGAGCTCGCTCGACCTGCCCCGACTGGGTGTCGACGCCTTGTCGGCGACCGGGCGCAAGTGGCTCCGAGGGCCGCGCGGCACCGGATTCCTCGCTGTCGCGGAGTCGGTGCTCGACACCCTCGAGCCGCGCTCACTGGATCTCCACAGCGCCTCCTGGACGGGCCCGGACACCTACACCGTCGCCTCGGACGCGACCCGATTCGAGACGTGGGAGCACGACGTCGCCGCGCGCCTGGGTCTCGGTGCCGCCGTCGATTACCTGCTCGACCTGGGTGTCGACGCGGTGGAGGCAGCGGTGCGACTGCGAGCCGACCGACTGCGGGTCGCCCTGGCCGACACCGCGGGCATCTCCGTCCGCGATCCGGGTGAGCGCCGCACCGGCATCGTCACGTTCACCGTCGACGGAGTGGACACCACCGCGGTCAAGGACGCACTCGCAGCGCGGGACATCACCGTGACCGTCAGCCCGGCGTCGTCGACATTGCTGGACATGACGGCGCGCGGACTGGACTCCGTGGTGCGAGCATCCCCCCACTACTTCCTGACTCTCGACCAGATCGACGAGGCGGCCGACGCCTGCCGCGCCCTGGTCCGGTAGCACTGTCCGGACATCCGATTAACCTCCGGCATCCATGGTCCGGTAATGTCGACCGAGTTGTCTCGGCGAGGGTGACGTCCACGTGTATGGGTGTCACCGTGATCGACGCAGGCACGGTCGTCAGCGGCCGTCCTCGTTCGTGTCCACGCCGGGCGAGTAGTACCCCGCCGCACACGTCTTTCGAGGAGTTCTCTCACACATGTCCGACACCAATGCCATCAAGGCCACCACTCGCACCGAGTTCGGCAAGGGCGCAGCTCGCCGCACCCGCCGCGACGGCCTCGTGCCGGCCGTCCTCTACGGTCACGCCACCGAGCCCAAGCACCTCGCGCTCAACGCCCGCGACTTCGCCGCGATCCTGCGTGCCGACGGCACCAACGCGGTCGTCGAGCTCGACGTCGACGGCGAGAAGCACCTCGCGCTGACCAAGTCGGTCGTCGTCCACCCGATCCGTAACTACATCGAGCACGCCGACCTGCTGGTCATCCGTCGCGGCGAGAAGGTCACGGTCGAGATCAACGTCGTCGTCACCGGCGACGCAGCCCCCGGCGCACTGGTCACCACCGATGCGAACGCCATCGAGATCGAGGTCGACGCCACGCAGATCCCCGAGCAGTTCGAGGTCTCCGTCGAGGGCGCCGAGATCGGCACCCAGATCCTGGCCAGCTCCGTCGAGCTCCCCAAGGGCGCGACGCTGATCTCCGATCCCGAGCTCCTCCTCGTCAACGTCGTCGAGGCGCCCAGCGAGGCAGCCCTCGAGGCCGAGGGTGCAGGCGACCTGGCCAGCAACGTCGCCGCCGAGGAAGAAGAAGCAGTCGAGGACAGCTCCGCAGCCGACGAGGCCGCAGCAGCCGACGAGAACTGACCTACTTCGTACGACTCACGGCGCGCCTTCCTCGGAAGGCGCGCCGTTGTCGTCGATTACTGCGAAAGTGACTGGTGGACATGACCGATCGGCCCGCTCTGGTGATCGGACTCGGCAATCCCGGGCCCCAGTACGACCGCACCCGGCACAACATCGGCACCGTGGTGGTCGATGCACTGACCGCGCGCATGCGAGGTTCGTTCTCCTCCCACAAGCGCAGCAATTCCGATGTGCTGCAGGCGCGTCTGGGTGATCGGCCGGTCATCCTCGGCAAACCCCGTTCGTACATGAACGAGTCCGGCGGGCCCGTCGCGAATCTGGCCCGGTTCTTCTCGGTCGCGCCGGCGGACATCATCGTCGTCCACGACGAGTTGGACGTCGATCTGGGTCTCGTCCGCCTCAAGTTCGGTGGCGGCGAGGGTGGCCACAACGGACTCCGCTCGATCTCGAAGTCGTTGTCCACGAAGGATTATCTTCGTGTGCGCGTCGGTGTGGGCCGTCCGCCGGGACGGATGGATCCCGCGGCGTACGTGCTCAAGCCCTTCGCCGCGGCCGAGCGGGACGAGGTCTCGGTCGTCGTCGAAGAGGCTGCCGACGCCGTGGAACTGCTCCTGAAGACGACCCTCGAGGACGCGCAGAACCGCGTGCACCGCCCCTGATCGATCAGCCCAGAAGTGACGCCGAGTTCGCGCGTCGCAACTTGCCCGAGGACGTCTTCGGGATGGTGCCGGGGCCGAGTACCGCGACGGTTCGCGGTCGCACCCCCACCTCCGACACGACTGCGTGCACGATGTCGCGCTCGATGCGCTTGACCGCCTCGGGATCGCCGATCTCGTTGGTTTCCGCTGCGACGGCGAAACTTTCGCGCTTCTGACCCGCGTCGAGCCGGATGGCCACCGCATTGCCGGGGCGGACACCCGCCACCGTGCCCACCGCGCGTTCGATATCGGTCGGGTAGATGTTGCGGCCACCCATGATGATGACGTCCTTGATGCGCCCGCACACCACCACCAGGTCGTCCTCGGTGAAGTAGCCGATGTCGCCGGTGTCGAGCCAGCCGTCCGCGTCCTGCGCCGAGACGGGTCCGTCGACGGTGACGTAGCCGGGCGTCACGGCCTTTCCTCTCACCTGGATGACACCGACGCCGCGGCGGGGAAGTACCTGCCCCTCGGTGTCGACGACGCGTCCCTCGAGATTGGGCACCATCTGCCCGAGCGTCGCGAGTCGGCGCACGTTGCCCTTGGTCGACGGGACGGCGCGGCCCATCACCTCGAGAAGATCGGCATCGACCTCGTCGAGCACCTGACCTCGATCGCGCACGGGAATCGACACCGCCAGCGTCGTCTCCGCCATCCCGTAGACGGGCGCCAGCGCGGTGGGCGCCAGTCCGAACCGGGCGCCGGCATCGGCGAGGGCGAGCATCGTGTCGGGATCGACCGGCTCGGCGCCGTTCCACGCGTAGCGCAGCGTCGACAGATCCAGTGCCGTGTCGTCCGGCGCCTGCTTGAGTCTGCGTGCGAGCAACGAGTAGGCGAAGTTGGGCGCGGCGGTCACGGTGCCGCGGTACTTGTCGATCAGCTGTGCCCACAGCAGCGGCGAGCGGAGGAAGTCGATGGGCGTGATGCTGACGACTTCCGCACCGACCTGCATCGGCACGGACAGGAACCCGACCATGCCCATGTCGTGGAACAGCGGCAGCCAGCTGACCATCACATCGGTGTCCAGCGAGTACTCGATGCGGTCGATCATGGCGTAGGCATTGACGTAGAAGTTCTCGTGCGTGATGCGGACGGCCTTCGGCGACCCCGTCGACCCGGACGTGAGCTGCTGCAGCGCGATGTCGGACTCGTCGGTGTGCACGGGGTCCGTGTCCTCACCGCCGCGCAGATCGTCGATGGTCAGCACGGTGATCCCGCGCTCCTCGAGGATGGGCGCCGCAGCATCGAAGGGTGCTCCGAGGACGACGGCACGGCAGTCGATCATCCGGATCACGGTTTCCGTGTCCTCCCCCCACAGGGCGAGATCGGTGCGGGGAGTGGGCTGATGGAGCATCGTCACCGATGCGCCCCGCATCCAGGCCGCTTGGCACGACGGCGCGATGTCGACGGGCTGACCGGCCAGGATGCCGATGGCGTCACCCCGTGAGACACCGGCTGCGGCGAGCCCACCGGCCATCCGACGGGCGACCGTGTGAATTTCTCCCCATGTCTGCCGCAGGGGCGCATCCGGCTCACCGGTGACGAGGCCTCGGTCCGTCGTGGCCGCGGTCGCGTACATCTCCTCGGTGAACTTGCTCAACGTCGCTCCTTCATCGGTGGTGTGTGCAGGGTCCGCGCACCACTGTTACATCCGGCCTACGGTGACCGCTGTTACGGACGGACGGGCTCGGCGTGTCGGCCGAGTACCCTGGATACGTTCCGACCAGTGACCCGGCATCTGCGGTCACCGAAGAAAGGCCTTCGTGAGCACCCCGTCCGTCGACACCGACACCACCACCGCGGTCCCCGCGACCGGCACCACCCCGCCGAAGAATCTTCGGCGCGAGGTGGACCGACGTCGGACCTTCGCCGTGATCTCGCACCCGGACGCGGGAAAGTCGACCCTCACCGAAGCTCTCGCCCTGCACGCCCGCAAGATCTCCGAGGCCGGAGCGATCCACGGCAAGGCGGGGCGTCGTTCGACCGTCTCCGACTGGATGGAGATGGAGAAGGCCCGCGGCATCTCCGTCAGTTCGACGGCGCTGCAGTTCGAGTACGCGGATCACACCATCAACCTGGTGGACACTCCCGGGCACGCCGACTTCTCCGAGGACACGTATCGCGTCCTGACGGCGGTGGACGCCGCCGTCATGTTGATCGATGCCGCGAAAGGGCTCGAGCCGCAGACGCTCAAGCTGTTCCAGGTGTGTCGGCACCGCGGCATTCCCGTGATCACCGTGATCAACAAGTGGGACAGGCCCGGCCGCTCTCCCCTGGAACTGCTGGACGAGATCGACGAGCGCATCGGTCTGACGCCCACTCCCCTGTTCTGGCCGGTGGGGATCGCCGGCGACTTCCGCGGCCTGCTCGATGTCTCGGAGCAGCAGTACATCCACTTCACCCGCACCGCCGGCGGCGCCACCATCGCTCCCGAGGAATTCATGGGTGCCGACGCCGCGGCCTCGCGTGAGGGCGAGGAGTGGACCACCGCTGTCGAGGAGAGCGAACTGTTGGTCGAGAGCGGCCAGCACCATGACGAGGACGCGTTCCTCGCCGGCCGGACGTCGCCGGTGATCTTCGCGTCCGCGATGTTGAACTTCGGCGTCCACCAGATCCTCGACACCCTGGTCTCGTTCGCTCCGGCGCCCGGCCCCCGGCCGGACATCGCCGGCGGAGAGCGTGAGGTCACCGACCCGTTCAGCGCCGTGGTGTTCAAGGTGCAGGCCGGTATGGACACCGCCCACCGTGACCGGTTGGCATTCATGCGCGTCGTGTCCGGTGTGTTCGAACGCGGCATGGTGGTCACGCATGCCCAGACCGGCAAGCCGTTCACCACCAAGTACGCGCTGACGGTGTTCGGCCGTGAGCGCACCACGGTGGAGAACGCGTATCCGGGTGACGTCGTCGGACTGGTCAACGCGACGGCGCTGGCACCCGGCCACACCCTGTACGCGGACCGGAAGGTCGAGTTCCCCCCGATTCCGTCGTTCGCGCCCGAACATTTCTCGGTACTGCGCGCCGAGAGCGCAAGCAAGTACAAGCAGTTCCGTCGCGCGGTCGACCAGATGGACCAGGAAGGCGTCGTGCAGATCCTGCGTAACGACATCCGCGGAGATGCCTCTCCCGTCCTGGCTGCCGTCGGCCCGATGCAGTTCGAAGTGGTCGCAGCGCGTATGAAGTCGGAGTTCGGTGTCGAAGCGCGGATGGAACCGCTGGGGTACTCGATCGCTCGACGTACCGACGCGGAGTCGGCAGGCGAGCTGGGGCGGCAACGAGGCATCGAGGTCTTCACCCGTAGCGACGGCGTGCTGTTGGCACTGGTCAGCGACAAGTGGCGCCTGCAATACATCCAGAAGGAGATGCCGGAGCTCACTCTGGAGCCTCTGGTTGCCGCCGCCGACTGACGGCTTGGGATATCTCCGTAACTCGCCTCACCATTGTTGGGGCAATATCTAGTCCTTTGGGCGATATATAGGCGTTACTTCGATCTCGTGGTACTTTTTTTCTGTTCGAACGTACTTCTGGTTTGTTCTTGGAAGTTGTTCGAGACACGTACCGAGACGATCGAGGAGTAGTCCGAACAATGAGCGACGGATCAAGCGGGCCTTTGACGGGCATCAAGATCGGCAAAGCACCTGCCCATCGGTCTACCCGGACACCCACGAACGCCACCCCGAAACCGAGTGAGGTCGACATGACAACCAGTGATCAGATTTCCGAACACGCGTTGCCTGGCGGCAGCTCGTCCACCAACGGCTCGTCGAACGGCAGCAGCTTCGCCGCCGGTCGTCACCCCAGCCCCGACCGCCGCACCGCGATGGGCATCGCGTCCATCCGCATCGCCGGTCGCCTGACGCAGAACGAGATCACCAGCCGGGACACGCGTCCGATGGATTCCTCCACCGGCCCCGACGAGCTTCTCCAGCTTCTCGGCGAGTACCTCACCTCCGGTGGGCTCGCGAGCCCCGAGCTGCACGTCCGTTCCAACGGCACCACGGTCGTCCTCGACCTGCAGAACCCCGCCAAGGGCTTCCGCTGATCGACAGCAACACCTGATACGACCGAAGCCCCCGGCATCGACACGCCGGGGGCTTCGTCGTGTGCACACTGCGGTCCGACCCAGCACGCACAAAGGCGACCCGAGAAGAATCTCGGGTCGCCTTGTGCTACTTCACGACGGACACAGTCGGGGGACGACCGTCGAGAAGAGAGTTGTTCGTACTACCGGTCACGCAGATTCACTCGGAAGGAGTGGATCATGCGGGGGGCATCATGACCGAGTCGACGAGGTAGACGGTCGCGTTAGCGGTCTTGACGCCACCGCACACCAGGTTGGAGTCGTTGAACTTGAGCGACTCGCCCTCACCGGTGACGTTGACTGCCTGGCCCTCGACGGAGGTCTGCTCGCCGGCGATGGCGTCGGGAGCGATCTGGCCGGGGATCACGTGGTACGTGAGGATCTTGGTCAGCAGCGCCGAGTCGGTCTTCAGCGTCTCGATGGTGGCGGGGTCGATCTTGGCGAACGCGTCGTCGGTCGGGGCGATGACGGTGAACTCGGAGCCGTTCAGCGTGTCGACCAGGTTGACGCCCGGGTTCAGTCCACCGGAAACCGCTGCGGTGAGCGTCTTCAGGATCGGGTTGTTCGAGGCAGCGACGGCGACCGGATCGGCAGCCATTCCGCTCACGGAGCCGGCGCCGTCCGGGACCTGCTCGGCGTAGCCGGCGCAGCCGGAGCCGACGAGGTTGGAGGCCGGATCGGCACTGGAGTTCATGGCGGTGCTGGACGACATGGCGGACGACGACGAGGTCATCGACTCCATGCTGCTCGTGGCGGTGTCGGTGGCAGTGCTGCTGTCATCGGACGAACATGCGGACAGTCCGAGGAGTGCGACTGCTGCGAAGCCGACTGCAACTGCACTCTTGCTCTTGGTGACGCTCATGGCGAGAAACCCTTCGTTTACGGAACTTGTAGCCGCTCACCGCCGGTGATGATCACCGGCCGCTGTCGGTTGTGTCATCCACCATTCGGATCCGGGTCCCATGGGGGATTGGTGACGGTTGTGAGAAAAATTCCCACCTGCTCGAACGGCAGTCTCCGCGCTCCTACTCGCGCGGATCAGTGCGCGTCGGACCCAGTTCCGGCGGAAGATCGGTCGGAAGGCAGGTTTCCTGCGTCGCGGTGAACCATCCCGTGTACCGAAACAGTTGTCCCAGAGTGCGTCCGCGCACTTGGATGTCGATGCGGTGACGTTGCTGCTCCTCGTCCCACCACTCGCGGCCGGTCGTCTCCGCGGACAGGATGCCCGGCGGCTTGATCGATCCACGAGGTGCCAGGAACCGGGGAAGGCCGCTGTCGAGTTGCAACCCGCCGTCCGCATCCGCGGAACACTGTGTGTGAACGACCATGTCGGGACCGGACCCGATGTAGTCCAGGGCCCCACGGGAGCCGAGGACCATCACCGAGTCCAGCGCGACCTCGTGGCCGGGGAACTGGAAGCGACGGACGAACGCGAGCGTCGGCCGACCCAGGTCGTCGGTGTACGCGTAATTTGCGATGGTGAACGGGATGTCCGTGCCGGACGAGGAGGGCACCATCTTGCGCTTACCGCCGAGCCACAGCGCCGGTGGCGGAAGCAACGCCGAGTGCGAAATGGATTCCATGACACCGGTTCCGAACTGTGCGACATGATCGTCCGCACCGAAACCGAAGCGCCACTGCACTTTCGGATGAAGCTTCTCGAACTCCGAGCCCATGACTTCGGACACGACGGATGCCATCGTCACTCCTGCCGCACATCGCGGTCGCCCATCGACCGCCCGAACGCGAGAGTAGCCCGACCCGGCGAGGCCGGGTCGGGCGCGAGCGGTCAGCCGAGTTCTTCGGCCAGCTCCATCCACCGCTCCTCGACGGAGTCCTTCTCCGCGACGACGGTGAGCAACTCGGCGTTGAGCGACTGCAGCGTGGACGGATCCGTCGCGGACTCGGCCAGCGAGGCGTGCAGCGCGCGGACCTTGTCGTCCAGCTTGACCAGCGAACGCTCGAGCTTGGAGAGCTCCTTGCGGGCGGCGCGCTCGTCGGCGCCACCCTTGGCTGCCGCCGACTTCGCTCCCCCGCCGGACGACATGCCGGGAGCTGCGTCGTCGGCCGCGGCGATCTTCGCCCGTCGACGCAGATACTCCTCGATGCCACCCGGAAGGTTGGTCAGCTTGCCGTCACCGAACAACGCCCAGGTCGAGTCGCAGACACGCTCGATGAGGTACCTGTCGTGGCTGATCACGATCATCGTGCCGGCCCAGCCGTCGAGTAGATCCTCGAGCTGCTGGAGCGTGTCGATGTCGAGGTCGTTGGTCGGCTCGTCGAGAAGCAGAACGTTCGGTTCGGACATCAGGACACGCGTCAGTTGCAGTCGACGGCGCTCGCCACCCGACAGATCGCCGACCGGTGTGCGTTGACGCGCGGGTGTGAACCCGAGACGCTCGGCGAGCTGTCCTGCCGAGATCTCTCTGTCGCCCAACTGGATTCGCTCCGCGACATCCTGGACCGCCTCGAGCACCCGCATACCCACCGGGAGGTCGTCGAGTTCCTGGCGGAGCCACCCGATGCGCACCGTCGTGCCCTGGATACGTTTGCCCGTCGCCGGTTCCAGCTCGCCTGCGATGGTGCGCAGCAAGGTGGTCTTGCCGGATCCGTTCACCCCGACCAGACCGATGCGCTCGCCCGGCGCGAGGCGCCACGTGAAGTCCTCGACCAGAATTCGACCGTCGGGCGTCGCCAACGTGGCGTCCTCGAGCTCGATGACGATGCGTCCGAGCCGCGTCTGCGCGAACTTCGACAGCGCCACCGAATCGCGGGGCGGAGGCACGTCGGAGATCAGTGCCTCGGCGGCCTCGATGCGGTAGCGGGGCTTCGAGGTACGAGCGGGCGGGCCACGCCGCAGCCATGCCAGTTCCTTGCGGGCGAGGTTGCGGCGACGGTCCTCCGCGGCGTCGGCCTGGCGAGAGCGCTCCGCGCGGGCGAAGATCCAGTCCGCGTAGCCGCCCTCGTACGTCTCGACCTGTCCGTTCACCACTTCCCAGGTGCGGGTGGCGACGGTGTCGAGGAACCAGCGATCGTGGGTGACGACGACCAGCGACGAACGCCGGTTTACCAGATGCTCGGCCAACCACTGCACGCCCTCGACGTCGAGGTGGTTGGTGGGCTCGTCGAGGACGAGCAGGTCGAGGTCCTGGACCAGGGCCGCCGCGAGTGCGGTGCGCCGACGCTCGCCACCGGAGAGCTGTTCGACCGGTGCATCCAGTCCCAGACCGGTGATGCCGATGCCGTCGAGGACACTGCGGATCCGCGAATCCCCGGCCCACTCGTGCTCGGCGACTCCGAGGGGCGCGAGCACGATGTCGCCGATCGTGGATCCCGGCGGGAGGACGCCGCGCTGCGTCACGACGGCCATCCGCAGGCCACCGACGCGGCTGACGCGACCGGAGTCCGGCTGCTCCACCCCGGCGAGGACTTCGAGCATCGTCGTCTTGCCGTTGCCGTTGAGACCGACGACTCCGATGCGTTCGTTCTCCTGCACGCCCAGTGAGACGTTCTCGAGCAACGGCTTGACGCCGAAGGATTTGGAGACCTGCTCCAGGTTGATCAGGTTGGCCATCAGTGTTGTCCCCGGTTCGTGTCGTTCTGGTCGCGTTCGGTGCGCACTCGCGCTCCGCTTACCGGTCCACGTGCCACGCGTACCGTGCGGCAGACGCCGGCGCCGGAGAGTTCCGCGCCCACCTCCACCGCGTGATCCTCCGATGCACAGAGGAAGGCGCAGGTAGGACCCGAGCCGGAGACGATGCCCGCGATCGCGCCCGCCTCGATCCCCGCGCGCAGGGTCCGTCTCAGCCCCGGCTCCAGCGACAGCGCCGCGGCCTGCAGGTCGTTGCCCAGCAGTGGGCCCACACGCGCGGGATCCCCGGACGCGAGAGCCTGCATCAGCTCGTCCGGCGATCCCAGCCGCGGAGGTTCACCGCGCTCACGCAGGCGGTCGAGTTCGGCGTACACGGCAGGGGTGGACAGACCACCCTTCGCCAGCGCCAACACCCAGTGGAACGAGTTACGCGACAGGACGGGCAGCAGCTTCTCCCCGCGCCCGGTGCCGACGGCCGTGCCGCCCGAGACCGAGAACGGCACGTCGCTCCCCAGCTGCGCGGCGAAGTCCATGACGGTGGAGCGCGACAGACCGAGGCTCCACAACGCGTCGAGCGCGACGATCGTAGCGGCCGCGTCGGCACTGCCGCCGGCCATGCCGCCGGCGACGGGAATTCCCTTGTCGATGGTGATCGCGACCGAGGGCGCGCGGCCGGCGTGAACGGCCACCAACTCGGCCGCCTTCCACGCCAGGTTGCTGCTGTCGGTGGGCACGGACGCCGCGTCGTCACCGAGAACGGTGACCGACAACGACTCGGCGGCGACGACGGAGACGTCGTCGACGAGCGAGAGGGCGTGGAAGACGGTGGTGAGTTCGTGATAGCCGTCGGGGCGCAGGTCACCGACTGCGAGATGCAGATTGACCTTGGCGGGGGCGCGGACCGAGACCGGCCGCGGAACGACTGTGAGCACGACATATCACTCTAGTCGGCCGACGGACAAGGTCCGAACCGGATAGAGGACACCTGCCGTCCGCTATCGGGAGCATTATGGGCGCATGCGTGAGACCTCGGCCCGACTGCTCGCCCTGCTGTCCCTCCTGCAGACGCGTCGCGACTGGTCCGGTCAGGATCTCGCCGAGCGCCTGCAGATCACTCCGCGAACGGTGCGCCGTGACGTGGACCGACTGCGATCGCTCGGCTATCCGGTGGACGGCACCGTGGGGGTCGGCGGCGGCTACCGCCTCGGTGCGGGCGCCGAGATGCCGCCGCTGCTGCTCAGCGACGACGAGGTCATCGCCGTGGCCGTCGGGTTGCAGAGCGGCGCGTCGGCGTCGGTGATCGGGACGGCCGAGTCGGCGGTCGGCGCGCTCGCGAAGTTGCGGCAGGTGATGCCGTCGCGGCTCCAGCACCGGCTCGACGCTCTGACGATCGACGTTCTTCCGTCCGCACGACCCGTGCCCTCCCGCGTCGACGTGGCGGTGCTGACCGGCATCGCGACGGTATGTCAGAACCACGAACGCCTGCGCTTCGACTACCGCACACATACCGGTGACGTCATGCGGCGCGAGGTCGAGCCCTACCGCCTGGTCAGGTCGGGGATGCGGTGGTACCTGGTGGGGTGGGATCTGGCGCGAGAGGACTGGCGCTCGTTCCGGGTGGATCGCATGGAGACCAAGATTCCCACCGGCCCCCGGTTCACGCCGCGCGACCTGCCCGAGGGCGGGGCGGCCGAGTTCGTCGCCCGCGGCATCGATCGCGCCTTCTCCGCCGCTCGTGGCCGGGTGATCCTGCACGTCCCGGCCGGCGACGTCGAGCACCTCGTCGACCCCGAGTGGGGAACTCTGGAGACGATCGACGACGCGCGATGCGCGGTGGCCGTGACCTCGGACAGTTACACCTCGATGGCGCGCTGGCTGTCGGCGTTCGACGTCGACTTCACAGTGGTCGGGCCGGACGATCTGGTGCAGGCCTGCCGGATCGAAGCGGACCGGCACAGTCGGCTGGCGCGTCGCTACGCCGGCGCCCTGGACGACTGAGCCAGGCGGACGAATGCCGCGGCGTCCAACGTCTCACCGCGCGCCGACGGGTCGACCCCGGCCTCGACGAGTCGGCGCTCCGCGTCCGCCGCGGACCCGGCCCAGCCGGCGAGTGCTGCACGAAGAGTTTTGCGGCGTTGCGCGAAGGCCGCATCCACGACGGCGAACAGCGTCTTCCGGAATGCCTCGTCCATGGGCCACTGCGGATCGGCATGACGATCGATCCGCACCAGACCCGACTCGACCTGCGGCACCGGCCAGAACACCGTGCGCCCCACCGCGCCCGCTCGGCGGACGTCACCGAAGTACGCCGCCTTGACGCTGGGAACTCCGTACGTCTTGCTGCCGGGAGGTGCGGCGAGTCGGTCGGCGACCTCCGACTGGACCATCACCAACGCCGTGCGCAGCGTCGGAACCAGGGCCAGCAGATGCAGAAGCACCGGGACGGCGACGTTGTACGGGAGATTGGCGACGAGGGCGGTCGGTGCGCCGGGAATCTGATCCCTGGTGACGCGCAACGCGTCGGCGCCGACGACGGCCAGTCGATCGGCGCGCTCCCCCGCACGCTCCGACACGGTACGGGGAAGTCGTTCTGCCAGAACGGGATCGATCTCGACGGCGACGACGTCGTGCACGACGTCGAGCAACGCCAACGTCAGCGATCCCAGACCGGGTCCGACCTCGAGCACCGTGTCGTCCGCGCCGACGCCGGCGGCCGAGACGATGCGACGCACGGTGTTGGCGTCGTGCACGAAGTTCTGCCCCAACGTCTTGGTCGGACGTAGGCCCAGCTCGGCCGCCAGTGTGCGAACTTCGGCGGGTCCCAGCAGCTGCACTCGGTTGTCTGACACAGGGGAAGAGTAGTCGGGCGCGGGACTAGCGCAGGCCCAGCTTGCTGGTGCAGGACGGCCAGGCGCCCCATCCCTGCGTCTCCTGGGTCTGCGTGGCGATGGCGATCTGCTCTTCTCTACTCGCGAGGTCGGCGCGGGGGGCGTACTTGAGACCGCCCTGACGCTCCCAGGTGTTCTGGTCGAACTGCACTCCGCCGAAGAAGCCGTTACCGGTGTTGATGGCCCAGTTGCCGGTCGCCTCGCACTGCGCGAGAGCGTCCCAGATGGACCCGTTCTGCACCGGCGGCACCTCGGTACCGGGCTTGGTGCCCACCCGGACGGTCTTGGCCACCGGCGGTGTGGTGACGTCCGCGGTGACGAGGGTGCGGGACACCTCGACGCCGTTGACCTTGTTCACCGAGTACGTCGCGTTCTGGACGCCGGGGGTGGCCGCGGACTCCTCGACGGTCTTGCTCTGGTTCATCGTCGGGTCCTCGATGCGCACGTCGGGTGCGTTCACCGGCTCGGTGACGGTCAGGGACTCGGTGCGATCGCGGGTGACGGTGATGGTCGCGCCGTCGACGAGGGGTTCGTCGGCCGCCGGCTCGACGGTGTCCTTCTGTACCAGCGGAGCACCGGCGGCCTCGAGGAGTTCACCGACGGTCGGTGCTGCCTTGCGCATCGGGGTGGGCGGGGCACCGCCGTCCGCCAGGACGACCGACTTGGGGAGAACGACGTTCACGGTGGCGCCGGCGAGGGGCAGCTGCGTGGTCTCGGGCTCGTCGATGTGGACGTCGGGAGCGATCCCGAGCTGGTCCTTGGCCTCGGCGACGGTGGTCGCGGTGGTCCAGACGGTGCTCGGTGCGCCGTCGACGGTGAGCGTGACCTCGCGAGCGCGACGCAGGGTCACCGTTTCCCCGTCCGCGAGGGGCGCGTCCGCGGACGGAGCGACCTCGTCCCGCGGCGTCGGCTCGTAGCCGGCGGCAGCGAGTGCGCTGCCGACATCGGTGGTCATGGTGGACAGCTGCACCTGCTGGCCGTCGACGTCGATGGTCACGGTCTTGTGGCGCGCGACGGCGACTCCGCCGCCCACGACGAGAGTGGCGAGCAGCGCGGCGACCACGATGTAGAGGAGGCGCGAGCGGGCAGAGTTCAGACGAGCGACATGCGACATCAGACGGCCTGCTCGGACATCGGGAGCACGTGCGGCATCACGGACGAATAACGCAACTTCGAATTCCTTGCTTGTTCGGGACACAACTCGTGTGCAGCACGGTCGATATCGGCCACAACGATCACGATACGGTAACGAGCGAGTGTGGGTTCGGCAACTTCGCGCCCCCGACGCCGGGGCAGGGACGGAAACCCGTGCCGTACCGGCCAGTAAGGGGTGTCGCGTCCCCCTCGGCCGATAGGGTCCGATCCGACCGACATCGCCGCACTCGGCGTCATCACCACTTGTGGAAGGCCCTCCGTGAACCCGACTCCCCCACCGCGTCTGCGACGACTCCGTCGCGTGCCGGTGATCACCGCCGTCGTGGCGCTCGTCGCGCTGATGCTCGCTCCCGCGGCGGGAGCCCAGCCGGCACCGCCGAGCTCGGTCGAGGGACGCACGTTCGCCGTTGCGACGGATGTCACGTTCGCGCCGTTCGAATTCCAGAACTCCGACGGCCAGTTCGTCGGCATCGACATGGACCTCATCCGCGCCATCGCCGACGACCAGGGATTCTCCGTCGACATCCGGCCGCTCGGATTCGACGCGGCGCTGCAAGCAGTGCAGGCCAATCAGGCCGACGCCGTCATCGCCGGTATGACGATCACGCCGGCGCGCGAAGCGGTGTTCGACTTCTCCGATCCGTACTTCGAATCCGGCGTACAGATGGCGGTGCTCGAGAACTCGTCCATCGCGTCGTACGACGACCTCGCCGGCAAGCAGGTCGCCGTCAAGAACGGCACCGAGGGCGCCGACTTCGCGGAGTCCATCAAGGACCAGTACGGCTTCACCACCCGCTACTTCGCGGACTCGGCCAGCATGTACGACGAGGTGCGCACCGGTAACTCGGTGGCCGTGTTCGACGACTACCCCGTGCTGCAGTACGGCATCACTCAGGGGAACGGCCTGAAGACGGTCACGGAGAAGGAATCTCCGAGCAACTACGGCTTCGCGGTGAACAAGGGCGCCAACGCCGAGCTTCTCGCCGCCTTCGACACCGGACTGAACAATCTGCGCTCGTCCGGCAAGTACGACGAGATCCTGAACACCTACATCGGCGCCGCGGCGGACGAGACCGACAACTCGATCCCCGGACTGATCAAGAGCGAGTACAAGGAACTGCTGAAGGGCCTCTGGCTGACCATCGTCCTGACGGTCATCTCGATCGTCCTGGCCTTGATCCTCGGCGCCGTGTTCGGACTCTTCCGGGTGTCGACCAAGGCGTGGTTGCGCGGCATCGGGGCCACCTACGTCGCGATCTTCCGTGGCACTCCGCTGCTGGTACAGGCGTTCTTCATCTACTTCGGCATCCCCGCGGCCCTGAGTTTCCAGATGTCCGCCTTCACCGCCGGCATCATCACGCTCTCGCTCAACGCCGGTGCCTACATGGCGGAGATCGTCCGCGGCGGCATCCTGTCCGTGGACAAGGGCCAGATGGAGGCCTCGCGCAGCCTGGGCATCAGCTACCTGACGTCGATGCGCAAGGTCGTGATGCCGCAGGCGATCCGGACCATGATCCCGTCCTACATCAACCAGTTCGTCATCACGCTGAAGGACACCTCGATCCTGTCGGTGATCGGCCTGGCCGAGCTCACCCAGTCGGGGCGCATCATCATCGCCCGCAACTTCCAGTCGTTCAACATGTGGCTGATCATCGGTGTCATGTACTTCGTCATCATCATGGCGTTGACGATGCTGTCGAACCGTCTCGAGAAGAGGATCAACAAGTGAGCACCGAAAGCATCGCGCCCGACGCCTCCGCGGGCGAGGTCAAGATCCGCGCCATCGGTCTGAAGAAGTCGTTCGGCGACCTCGAGGTGCTCAAGGGCCTCGACGTCGACGTCCACTCGGGTGAAGTGGTGTGCGTCATCGGCCCGTCCGGCTCGGGCAAGAGCACGTTCCTGCGCTGCCTGAACAAGTTGGAGGACATCACCGGCGGGACGGTCGTCGTCGACGGCTTCGATCTGACCGATCCCAAGGTGAACCTCGACTCCGTGCGCCAGCACATCGGCATGGTGTTCCAGCACTTCAATCTCTTCCCGCACATGAGCGTCGTCGAGAACGTGATGCTCGCCCCCGTCGAGACGAAGAAGGCCGACAAGGCGAAGGCGCGCGAGAACGCCGTGCGTCTGCTGGCCCAGGTCGGCCTGGCCGACAAGGAGAACGCCAAGCCCGCCCAGCTCTCCGGTGGGCAGAAGCAACGCGTCGCGATCGCGCGGGCGCTCGCGATGGATCCGGACATCATGCTGTTCGACGAGGCCACGAGTGCGCTCGACCCCGAGATGGTCGGCGAGGTGCTGCAGGTTCTCCGAGATCTGGCGAAGGGCGGCATGACCATGGTCGTCGTCACGCACGAGATGGGTTTCGCCCGTGAGGTCTCCGACCGTGTGATCTTCATGGCCGAGGGGTACATCGTCGAGGAGGGTTCTCCGGACGAGCTGTTCGGCAATCCGAAGAACGACCGGACGAGGGACTTCCTCGACAAGGTCCTGTAGTCACGAGAGAGGCGCGTACGTGAGCGACGAGCAAGAGTTGATGCAGAAGATCACCGCGAAGATCGACGCTCGATTGGGTGCGCAGACCAACGGCCTGCAGAACGAGGTGCCGCCCGGCGCCAGTGCGCAGGACGACGACGAGGACGGCGAACGCGGACCCCTGGGCCGTGACTACCACCTGGCCGGTAAGTACGCGCAGGCCTTGGCCATCAACGAGCCGAGCGTGATCGACCGCGCCGAGTTCGATCGACTGGTGGAGACCTACGGCGACGACGACTGACGCGTCGCCGCGACCCGATCGTGACCTGAGCATCGGTAACGATCGGGTGGTGGTCGCCGACACACCCTTCGACCACCGAGCAGAACGCTCGGTACGGACAAACTGGAGGCCCGGTGACCACTCTCTCGCGTTCGATGGCCGTCCTGGCCGTGGCGGCATGCGCCGCCGCGGCCGTGTCGTGCAGTTCCGGCGGCACGACCGGCACCGCACTCCCGGCGGAATCACCGAGCACGACGTCGACACCTGCGGTGCCGGCTCTGGCACCGCAGGTGGAGACGCAGACCGAGACGGTCACCGTTCCGGCACCCGCACCGGTGCAGCCCGCGCAGGTGGTGCCCTGTGTCGATCCGAACTCGCTGAATGTGCGCACTGCCGTGGCGAATCTGGGTACCGACTCCCAGGGCGGGGTGTTCGTCATCGACGACCACACTCCCGGCACCAGCGCCGACGGGTGCCCGACGCTGGAGTGGGCGCGGGCGACGGGCACCGGCATCCGGAACGGGACGGTGCAGTCGCACGTCCTGTTCTTCACCAACTCGGGTGACTACCTCGGGACCGCCACGTCGGATGCGTACAGCTACACCTCGGTGGTCGGTGCGACCGACAGCACGGTCACGGTGCGCTACCGCTGGCTGAACCCCGACGACGCGTTGTGCTGCCCGTCGAACACCTCGTTCGTCGAGTTCGACCTCACCGGGAACACCATCACCCCGTACGGCGAGTTCCCGCCCCCGAACTAGACCATCCGGTAGACCCGCTCGGCCGTGGCGGTCGCCGACGCCGCGACCTCGTCGGCAGTTCGGCCGGTCGCCTCGGCCAGCGCACGGGCCGTGTAGGGCAGGCAGTACGGCTCGTTCGGAGCACCTCGGAACGGATGCGGTGTCAGGAACGGCGCGTCGGTCTCGAGCAAGTACTGCCCGTCCGGGACCAGCTGCGCCGCCTCCCGCAGGTCGTGCGAGTTCTTGAAGCTCACGGTGCCGGAGAAGCTGAGCACGTACCCCGCGTCGACACACACCTGCGCCATCTCGGGACCCGACGAGAAGCAGTGGAAGATCACCGTCTCCGGTGCGCCCTCGTCCAGCAGCACCGCGAGAACGTCGTGGTCGGCGTCGCGGTTGTGGATCATCAACGGCTTCCCGACGCGCTTGGCCAGGTCGATGTGCCACCGGAACCCGTCGACCTGCTCCTCGACCGAGGCGCAGCCGTCGAGCTTCCCCGGCCAGTAGTAGTCGAGCCCCGTCTCCCCCACGGCGACGGTGCGGGGATCTCGCGCGAGGCGTTCGATCTCGGTCTTCACCTCGTCGGTGAGCACGTTCGCCCGCGTCGGGTGAATGGCAGTGGCCGCGAAGACGCGCGAATCCCAGTGCGCCGCAGCGACGGCGAAACGGGCCGCGTCCAGGTCGTCCGCGACGGTGACGACGCGTCCGACGCCCACCGACTCGGAACGATCCAGGATCGCCGCGACCGACGCTGCATCGGTGGCCCCGCACGCGTCGAGGTGCGTGTGCGCGTCCACGAGCGGTGCGAGCGGAGTGGGCAAGTCGGGGGCGGGACGGTCTCTCGGCACGAAAGATAGAGTAGGCGCACCATGACTGAGACCGGTTCGAACAAGCCTGCGTTCTACATCACGACCGCTATCGCCTACCCGAACGGTGATCCCCACATCGGCCACGCGTACGAGTACATCTCCACCGATGTCCTCGCTCGGTTCAAGCGGCTCGACGGGTTCGACGTGCGGTTCCTGACGGGAACGGACGAGCACGGTCTGAAGATGGCGCAGACGGCGTCGAAGGAGGGCATCTCCACCGCCGATCTGGCGCGCCGGAACTCGGACGCGTTCCAGGCCATGCAGGAGTCGCTGAAGATCACGTTCGACCGGTTCATCCGCACCACCGACGCCGACCACCTCGAGGCCAGCCGCGACCTGTGGCAGAAGATGACCGACAACGGAGACATCTACCTCGACTCGTACAGCGGGTGGTACTCGGTGCGCGACGAGGCCTACTACGCCGAGGGTGAGACCACGCTTCAGGACGACGGTTCCCGCATCGCGACCGAGTCGGGCACACCGGTGGAATGGACGGAGGAGTCGACGTACTTCTTCCGACTGTCCGCGTACCAGGACAAGCTGCTCGCGCTGTACGAGGAGCGTCCCGACTTCATCCTCCCGGCGGGTCGCCGCAACGAGGTGGCGAGCTTCGTCAAGTCCGGTCTCAAGGACCTGTCGATCTCACGGTCCACCTTCGACTGGGGTGTCCAGGTTCCCGGCGATCCCGACCACGTCATGTACGTGTGGGTCGACGCGTTGACGAACTACCTCACCGGCGTCGGCTACCCCGAAACCGACAGCGAGTCGTTCCGGAAGTTCTGGCCGGCCGACGTCCACATGATCGGCAAGGACATCGTGCGATTCCACGCCGTGTTCTGGCCGGCGTTCCTGATGTCGGCAGGTGTCGAATTGCCGAAACGCGTGTTCGCGCACGGCTTCCTGACCAACAAGGGCGAGAAGATGTCCAAGTCGGTGGGCAACGTCGTGAGCCCGGCAGCCTTGATCGAGGAGTACGGCCTGGACTCGCTGCGCTTCTTCCTCCTGCGCGAGGTGTCGTTCGGACAGGACGGCAGCTACAGCCACGAGGCGATCGTCACCAGGATCAACGCCGACCTGGCGAACGAACTGGGGAACCTGGCTCAGCGGTCGCTGTCCATGGTGGCCAAGAACTGCGATGCGCAGGTGCCGACACCCGGCGAGTTCACCGCCGACGACGAGGCGATGCTCGCTCGCGTCGATGACCTTCACGCCGCGGTGCGCGTCCACATGGACGCCGTCGAGATGCACCTGGCGCTCGACGCGATCTGGTCGGTACTCGCGGAGACCAACCGCTACTTCTCGTCGCAGGAACCGTGGGTCCTGCGCAAGACGGATCCGGCACGCATGGCGACGGTGCTGTACGTGACCCTCGAGGTGCTCCGCGTGACCGTCCTGCTGACCCAGCCGTTCATGCCCGACAGCACGGCGAAGCTGCTCGACCTGCTCGGGGTGACGGAGCGCGAATTCGATTCGCTGACAACGCGTCTCACGCCGGGTGTGGCGTTGCCCAAGCCTGCGGGCGTGTTCCCCCGCTACGTCGAACCGGAGGAGTGAGCGGCCCGATCGGCGACCGTCGTGCCGACCACGACGAGCAGGATCACCGCCGTCACGGCCCCACTGACGACGGCCGATCCGGGTACCGCCGTGGCCGCGAGCACGGCCACACCGCCGACCGGCGTCACGATGTTCACCAGCCGTGACGACCGGCGGCGCATCGCCACCATCCAGAACCCCAGGACGAAGACCGCGACCGGAATCGTGATCGCGGCGGAGGACTGACGGTCCGACAGCGCTCCGTCACCCTCGATGTGCGCGACGGCCACCTCGATGCCCGCGGACACAGCACCCGCCGCCGCGAACACGAAGTAGTGCGTGTAGCCGAAACTCAACGAGCGACCGAGTCTCGCCCCGACCGAATCCTCCTGCGACACCGAGAAGTACAGCCACCACATACCGGCGACGACGACGAGCGTGGCCATCGCGAGGCCGACGAGTTCGACCGTGTGATCGTGTTCGTTGATGCCGCCGACGATGGCCGTCGCCGAGGCCAGCAACGACTCACCGAGCAGGATGAGGGTGAAGAGACCGTAGCGCTCGGCGATGTGCTCACCGTGCAACGGCGTCCGCCCGGCGCGCTCCGCCAGCACCGGTACGGCGAGCTCCGCGGCCACCAGCGCGACGAACCCGAGCACGGCCACGCTGTCGGGAAGCGCGAGTCGGGCGACCCACAACACCTGCACGACGGTGATGCCCACCGCGTACCGCACGGCGGTGGCGCGGAACGCGCTGTTGCGCAGCCCCGCCCGTATCCACTGACTCACCATCGCCAGACGCATCACGACGTAGCCGATGGTCACCAGCGTGAAGTCGTAGTCGCTCATCGCGTCGGAGACACCACTGGCCAGGATGAGCACGCCCGCCATCTGCACGATGGTGGTCACGCGGTACAGCCAGTCGTCGGTGTCGAACGACGTGGCGAACCATGTGAAGTTCATCCACGCCCACCAGATGGCGAAGAACACCATCGCGTAGGCGCCGACGCCCGACGCGATGTGGTCCTCCTCCAGAAGATGGGCCAGTTCCACGGAGGCGAACGACACCGCGACGACGAAGACCAGGTCGAAGAACAGCTCCAGCGAACTCGCAGCTCGATGTTCCTCGTTCGGGTCCCGCGGAACCATGGGCCGTAGAGCGAGACTCACCCGTCGGCCAACTTCTCGAGCTCCTCGAGTGCGGTGTCGAGATGCGTGAGCATCCGCTGCAGGGACGGCACGCTCCGTCGATCTCCGACCAGTCCGAAGTTCACGTTGTCGGCATTGGTGGCCAACGTGATGTTCAGCGCCTGACCGTCCAGCACGATCGACGCCGGGTACACCCCGTCCAGTCGCGCACCGTTCCAGTACATCTCGGTCTTCGGGCCGGGCACGTTGGAGATGATCACGTTGAACGGCGGTGGAGTGTTACGCACGAAACCCGGGACGGGAGTCAGCAACAGGGGGGCCATCACGGCGGCACCGTAGCTCAGCGCCTGCAGCGGAGACAAGTTGCGCATCATCGCCTTCGACTCGTTCATCGACGAGACGACGGAGGCGAGACGACGCTCCGGGTCGGGCTGATCCGTGCCGAGGTTGCACAGCACGGTGGTCACGGCGTTGCCACCGTCCGCGTCGGCACCGGCCTCACGCATCGACACCGGCACCATGGCGATCAACGGCTGATCGGGCAGCGCATTGCGGTCGATGAGGTACGAGCGCAACGCACCCGAGCACATCGTCAGCACGACGTCGTTGAGGGTGACTCCCAGGGCCGACGCGATGTCCTTCATCCGCGACTTGGACCACTGTTGCGACGCGAACCGCCGCGCTCCGCCGATCGGCACGTTGAGCATCGTCCGGGGCGCCGTCAGCGGCAGCACCATCTCGTTGCCCCGCAACTTGTTGATGCCGATGCGGGCCGCGGCGGGACCGACTCCCGCCAGCTCCCCGGCCGCCTTGGCCCCGGTCGTGAGAAGGGACATCAGTCCGCCCTCGTCGACCTTGGCGACCTCCGTGCTCTTCTTCGGGCGCTCGAACAGCGCCGGATTCCAGATGGGGCCGCAGTCCCGCGCCTCCGGATCTGCCGAGAGGGTGCGTTCGAAGAGCTTGAGGGCGGAGACGCCGTCGACGAGCGAGTGGTGGATCTTGCTGTAGAGGGCGACGCGCCCGTCGGCAAGTCCTTCGATGATGTGCAGCTCCCACATCGGCCGATGTCGGTCGAGCGGCGCACTGTGTTCGGCGGAGATGTAGCGCAGCAGCTCGCGGACACGGCCCGGTCGCGGCAGCATGATGCGCCGGACGTGATGCTCGAAGTCGAGCTCCTCGTCGTAGATCCAGCGCACGGTGCCCATGAAGTTCACCGGCGGCGCCGGGCGCTTGCGGAACAGTTTGTAGACGTCGGTCGCGGCCTGGAACGTCTCGTAGATCTGCATCCCGAAGTCGTCCCCCGCGTCCTCGGGCGGGACGAACAGCTGGAGTCCCCCGACGTGCATGGGATGCTCCCGCGTCTCGGCGAGGAGGAACATCGACTCGGTGACCGGCATGAACGGCATGTGATCTGGCCTCTCTCGGAGCGTCGCTACCGCTGTCGCGGTACGGCTCACCTGCATGTTCACGGTGGTGGCCACAGGTTACGACCTGCACCCACCACGTTTGGAGAACGTCACGAAGTGACGCCGGTTACAACTATTCCTCGAGATGTGTTTCGTTTCGGCCCTATCGTGCGATTCATAGGAAGAGCAAGGAAGTGGAGGGCCGCATCATGAGTATCGCCTCGGCCGAGTCGACACCGTCGTTGTCCCAGTCATCGTCGTACCGCGGATCAGCACTGGCAGTTCGCCGCGCCCTGGGACGGTCCCATCAGGTGGACCGCCAGGAGTTCGACGGCGTCAGCGTGCAGTCGGCCATCCTGTCCAGGTACCTGAGGGCGACGGTCCGCCCGTTCCTCGGCGTCTGGGCCCGCACTCACACACTTCCCTGGCCCATGTCGCTCGTCGACCACGCCGGGCGCTTCCTGCCTGCTGTCGGGGACACGACCTGCTCGCCCGTCGGACTCGACAACTGTCGTGCCGAGTGGATCCGCACCGACCGGCCTCGGCGCGTCGGCGCCGACGGACGCGACGAGCGTCCGGTACGCCGCGGTGACAAGGACCGCGTGATCCTCTACCTGCACGGCGGCGCGTTCGTCGTGTGCGGTCTGAACAGTCATCGTCGCCTGACCTCGCGCATCGCCCGCTCGACCGGCGCCGACGTGTTGGCCGTCGACTACCGGATGATGCCGCACAATCCCATCTCGCACGCGGTCGAGGACGGCGTCGACGGCTACCGCTACCTGCTCGACTCGGGCTACCTGCCCGAGCAGATCTTCATCGCCGGTGACTCCGCCGGCGGCTATCTCGCGTTCATGGTCGCGCTGGCACTCAGGACGCAGGGTCTCGCACCCGCCGCCGGAGTCATCGCCCTGTCCCCGCTGACCGACCTGGACCCGGCACGGAAGATGGCGCACGCCAACGCGGACCGCTGCGCGGTGTTCCCCAAGTACGCCGTTCCGGCCCTGACGGATCTGGCCGACCAGGTCGACGCTCGCCTGGTGGTCGACGGAGTTCGTGGACCACGCGTGAACCCTGTCGACGCCGACCTGTCGTCGATGCCGCCGGTGCTGATCCAGGTGGGCTCCTCCGAGATGGTGTACGCCGACTCCGAGCTGATGGCGGACAGACTCGCCGACGCCGGCATCGAGTGCCGTCTGCAGGTATGGCAGGACCAGGTCCACGTGTTCCAGGCAGCCGATTTTCTTCCTGAATCGGTACGAGCCGTCGCCGAGATCGGAGCGTTCGTGGACGAACGGGTGCGGGAAACCGCCCGTCCGGCACTGCGTACCGGTGCGTGACACCGGAACAGCCCTCTAGCTGTTCACAGTCGGTTACATTCACCCCATGGCTGTCAGCGGAAACAGAGAAGTCGAGATCGAAGCACCCCTCGCGGAGGTCTTCGCCGTCATCGCCGACCTCGAGGGTCTTCCGGCCTGGTCGTCGATCCACAAGAAGGTGTCGGTGCGTGAGCGCGACGATCAGGGTCGCCCTGTTCTCGCCGACATGACCGTCGCCGTCATGGGGATCACGGACGAGCAGGTGCTGAAGTTCACGTGGACCGACACGTCGGTGGCGTGGGACGTCGTCGAGAGCACTCAGCAGAAGTCCCAGCACGCCGAGTACCGACTCACGGAGACGGACAAGGGAACTCACCTCGAGTTCGAGATCACCCTCGACCCGAAGATCCCGGTTCCCGGATTCATCGTCAAGCGCGGCACCAAGTCCGTTCTGGAGACTGCGACGGACGGGTTGCGCCAGCAGGTCGTCGGTTAGACCCGCGCTGCGAGCACAGCTTCGTACAGCTCCCGCTTCGACACGTCGGCGGCGGTCGTCGCGGCTACCCGTGCGCACGCATCCTTGAGTCCGAGTCCGGCGGTCACCAGATCCTCGACCTCGGCGACCAGGTCCGCCGGGTCGGCGACCGTGGGTTCGGCACCGGCGAGCACGACGGTGATCTCGCCGCGCACGCCGTCGGCGGCCCACTCGGCCAGTTCACCGAGGGTCCCGCGCTTGACCTCCTCGTAGGTCTTGGTCAGCTCGCGGCACACGGCTGCGCGACGATCGTTCCCCAGCACCAGGGCGGCGTCGGCCAGACACTCGGCGATTCGGTGCGGGGCCTCGAAGAACGCGACCGCCCGGCTCTCGGTGAGCAGCGTGCGCATCCACGCCTGGCGGGGACCCCGTTTGCGGGGAGCGAAGCCGTCGAAGCAGAACCTCTCCACCGGAAGCCCGGACAGGGCCAATGCGGTGGTGACGGCCGAGGGGCCGGGCAGGCAGGTCACGCCGATACCGGCTTCGGCGCACGCCGCGACGAGGCGATAACCGGGGTCACTGACCGACGGCATGCCCGCATCGGTGACCAGCAGGACGTTGCGGCCCTCCCGCATCTCCTCGACGAGGCCCGGAACACGGTCGGTCTCGACCTGGTCGTAGAAGCTGACGACGCGCCCGGTGATCTTCACACCCAGGGCGGTGGCCAGCGATTTCGTGCGGCGAGTGTCCTCTGCCGCGACGATGTCGGCGGTGGCCAGCGCGTCGCGCAGACGCGGCGACGCATCCGCGGGATTGCCCATCGGTGTCGCACCGAGTACCAGCACGGGTGATCCCTCATCTCGTTCGCGATCCTGCGTCACGGTCTCCCCGCGCGTTCCTAGCCTACGATCGAACGGTGACCCTGCTGACCGCGCGTGCCGACGGTGCGCGCGAGTCGTCGGATCCCGGCGGCGCACAGCCCACCGCACATCTCGTCTCCCCCGCTCCCTCCTTGCCGTCCGCCGTGTTCGGGCCGACCGACCGACTGCGGGGATGGATCGCCACCGGCGTCCTCACGGTCATCGCCGCCATCACGCGATTCACGATGCTGGGATATCCGACGGATGCGGGCACCCCGGTGTTCGACGAGAAGCACTACGCGCCGCAGGGGTACCAGGTGCTCACCGGCGGCGGCGTCGAGGACAACCCCGCGTACGGACTGGTGGTGCACCCGCCCGTCGGCAAGCAGCTGATCGCGGTGGGCGAAGCCCTGTTCGGATACTCCGGGTGGGGATGGCGCTTCTCGTCCGCCGTGTTCGGCGTCGTGCTGGTGCTGCTCGTCGTCCGCATCGTGCGCCGGATGACGCGCTCGACGATGCTCGGGTCGGTTGCCGGGATCCTGCTGATCGCCGACGGTGTCACCTTCGTGACGTCGAGGGTGGGCATGCTCGACATCTTCATGGTGGTGTTCGTCGTCGCCGCGTTCGGTGCACTGCTGCGCGACCACGACGACGTCCTCGAACGGCTGCACAGGGCCGCCGTGGACGGCCGACTCGACGCCTCCACGTGGGGGCCGCGTCTGGGTGTGCGCTGGTGGCGCTTCGGAGCCGGCATCTTGTTGGGGCTCGCGTGCGGCACCAAGTGGTCCGGGATCTACTTCATCGCCTTCTTCGGCGTGATGAGCGTGGCGCTCGACGTCGTGGCCCGTCGCCGGTACGGCGTGACCCGCCCGTGGGTGGGCACGATCGTGCGCGACGTGGGGCCGGCGCTGTACGCCCTGGTCGCGATCCCCGTCGGGGTCTACCTGGCGACGTACGCCGGGTGGTTCGCCAGCGAGACGGGCGTCGACAGGCACGCCGTGGGCACCGACGTCGGATACGGCGGACCGTTCTCGTTCGTGCCCGACGCGCTGCGCTCGCTCTGGTACTACAGCGGGAACGTTCTGGACTTCCATGCCGGGTTGACCAATTCGGCAGGGAACCGGCACCCGTGGGAGTCGAAGCCGTGGACATGGCCGATGGGGCTGCGCCCGATGCTGTACTACTTCGCCGACGGACAGCAGATCACCGGCTGCTCGACGGGCGCGAACTGCGTGAAGGCCGTCATGCTCGTCGGGACACCGGCGATGTGGTGGTTGGCGTTCCCCATGCTGGGGTGGGCACTGTGGAGCACCGTGGCACGACGCGACTGGCGTTACGCCGTCGTCCTGGTCGGCTACGGCGCCGGCATCCTGCCGTGGTTCCTGACGTTGGACCGTCAGATGTACTTCTTCTACGCGGCGACGCTGGCGCCGTTCCTGATCATGGGTCTGACTCTGGTCCTGGGAGACGTGCTGCGGCGCCTGCGGGGCAGACCGGGCCTGATCGTCGTCTCGCTGTACATCGCCGTGGTCGTCGCCAACTTCGTGTGGCTGTGGCCCATCCTCACCGGTCAGCCCATCACGGCGGGAATGTGGCAGAACCAGCTGTGGCTGCCGAGCTGGCGGTAGTCGCCGGCTCGACAGCCACAGGGCAGTCGGAACTTCTTCTACAGCTCGGCTCGGCCGCGATCCTTGATGCGTCGCAGGCGTGAACGCTTCTGCTCCAACACCAACGGGTCGTGCGACAGGTCTCGGTAGAGCGAGACGGACAGTCCGATCATGACCAGCACGAACGGCGCTGCGGCAATGATCGTCATCGTCTGAAGGCCGTTGAGCGCGTCGGCTCCGCCAGTCCACAGGATGATCGCCGCGGTTCCACCGGTGATGGCACCCCAGAACACCACGACCCAGCGGCTCGGCTCGAGAGAGCCGCGCTGACTGAGCGTGCCCATGACCATCGACGCGGCATCGGCACCCGAGACGAAGAACACGGCGACCAGAACCATGACCACCACGGTCGAGATGCCGAACAGCGGCAGGTTCTCGAGCATGCCGAACAACTGCGACTCGCTGCTGCCCCGTGCCGCCAGGTCGACGCCGTCACGCTGCTCGGCGATGCCGGCTCCACCGAAGATGGAGAACCACACCAGGCTGACGGCGCTGGGGATCACGATGACGCCGATGATGAACTCGCGGACGGTGCGACCACGGCTGATGCGTGCGAGGAACATCCCGACGAACGGGGTCCACGAGACCCACCATGCCCAGTAGAAGATGGTCCACGACGAGAGCCACGAGGCCGTCTCGGGATCCGACGACGCAGCGGAGCGTGCCGACATGTGGAACAGCTGGCTCGCGTAGTCGCCGATGGTGGTCGGGATGAGATTCAGGATCAACACGGTCGGTCCCAGAACGAACACGAACAGGGCCAGTACCAGCGCCAGCACCATGTTGAAGTTCGAGAGCCACTGGATGCCCTTGGCGACGCCGGACACGGCGGACGCGACGAAGGCGAGGGTCAGCAGGGCCACGATCGCGACGAGGAGCAGAGTGCCGGCCTCACCGAGCCAGCCGATGACCTCGACGCCCGATCCGATCTGCAGTGCGCCGAGACCGAGAGACGCGGCCGTGCCGAACAGCGTCGCGAAGATCGCGAGGATGTCGATGACCTTGCCGACGGGACCGTCGGCACGACGTCCGAGAAGCGGGAAGAAGGCCGAGCTGATCAGCTGACGGCGGCCGCGTCGGTAGGTGCTGTAGGCGACTGCCAGGCCCATGACCGCGTAGATGGACCACGGGTGCAGGCTCCAGTGGAACATCGTGGTCGCCATCGCCGTCCCGACGCTGCTGTCGGTTCCGGGCGGCGGGGTGACGAAGTGAGTCAACGGTTCGGAGACGCCGTAGAACATCAGGCCGATGCCCATTCCGGCGCTGAACATCATGGCGATCCAGCTGACGGTCTTGAATTCGGGCTTCTCGCCGTCCTTGCCCAGCGGGATGCGTCCGTACTTCGAGACCGCCAGGTAGATGCAGAACAGCACGAAACCGGTGGCGGAGATGATGAACAGCCACCCCATGTTCGTCACCAGCCAGTCGAGCGTCGCCGAGGTGACGGTCTCGAGGCTGGTCGGCCCCGCGAGGCCCCAGACGATGATGGCCGTGACCACAGCGGCGGCGACGCCGAACACGATCGGGTCCAGTGTCGCGCGCGCGGGTGTCGGTGGATCACCGGGATCTCCGTGATCGGGTGGCGCAGCCGTCCGTATTTCAGCGGATGCGGCGTCGTCTCGCCCGTTGTCGCCGCGCTTCCGGGGGGCCTCCGAGGGTCCTGTGTCGGTCTCTACACGCGATGTCATGAACAGTCACGTTGCTCGCCTCGAGCCCCGGGTGCAAGTTCACAAGCCGGACCGATCGGGCTATATGGACGTTCGTGCAGGTCAGGCCTTGACGCGCGACCGCGAGCCGTTTCGACGGAATGCACGGTCGACGCTGTACGTGCCCGATCCGACGGCGACGAGCAGCAGTGCGCCCGCACCCAGTGCGACGACGAGTTCCCAGCCGCCGTCGGTCACGAAGACACCCTTGTCCGCGTGCACGAAGACGAGGGCGCCGACCATGTCGACCACCAGCAGGATCGCTGCGACGGACGTCAGTAGACCGAGGATCAGCAGGCCTCCGCCGATCAGTTCGACGAAGGTGGCGAAGTACGCGGAGACCTTCGGAGCGGGGATGCCGAGTCCTTCGAATCCGGCGGTGGTGGCATCGAGTCCGTTGGTGCTGAGCTTCTGCCAGCCGTGGGCGACGAAGACGACTCCCAGGGCGACGCGCGCGATGAGGGCGGCGATGTCTCGGACGACAGGTGTGTTCACGTCGGGGGCCTCGATTTTCGATGAGTAGGTCGGATCGGTCGGAGCCCACGATGGCACACAGTTAGTTGAAGCGTCAACCTAACTCGCGCAGCGCGGTACGGACGTACCTCATCGCGACGTCGTCGTCGATTCCGGCGCGGCGAGCCGCCTTCACATAGGCCGTGGCCGCCAACTGCACCGCGCCGGCGGACGGATCGCCCCCGGCTGCGACGAACGTGCCCGACCGTCCCCGCGTCTCGATCACGCCGTCCTTCTCGAGTTCGCGATACGTCTTGGCGACGGTGTTCGGCGCCAACGACAGCGTGTCCGCCAGTGCACGCACCGTGGGCAGCTTGGACCCCGCGATCAGATCACCCGATCGCACCGCGGCGACGATCTGCACCCGCAGCTGCTCGAACGGCGCCGTCGCCGACCCGTGATCGATCGCGAACTTCACTGCCCTACCCCCGTCATACTTGCTCCATGTCAGTGACGATCTATCACAACCCGCGCTGCGGGACCTCACGTACCGTCCTCGCGACCATCCGCGACGCCGGAATCGAGCCGACCGTCGTCAAGTATCTCGAGACTCCCCCCGACGAGGACACACTCCGCCGTCTCATCGCCGATGCGGGCCTCACGCCCGGCACCGCCGTCCGGACGCGCGAGACCGTGTACAAGGAACTCGCGCTCGCCGAGGCCGACGACGAGACCGTCCTGCGGGCGATGCTCGACAATCCGATCCTCATCGAGCGGCCCTTCGTCGTCACCGACCGCGGAACGATCCTCGCGCGCCCGGCAGCCTCCGTGAACTCCGTTCTGAGCTAGTTCCCGTCCCGACCGACCGGCCTCCGACCTTCCCGCTAGCCCAGGGGGTCGCGGGAGACCGGGCAGGACATACAGCGCGGCCCCCCGCGACCGGACCCCAGTTCGGACCCGGAGATCCGCAGCACCTCGATGCCGGACGCCTCGAGCCGCGCGTTGGTCTCGACGTTCCGTTCGTAGGCGACGACGACTCCGGGAGCCAGCGCGAGCGTGTTGTTCCCGTCGTCCCACTGCTCGCGCTCGGCCGTCACGTTGTCCAACCCGGTGTCGATGACCCGCAGCTTTCCGATGCCCATCGCGTCGGCGGCCGCGTCGAGGAACGGACTGGCCCCCACGATGGACACTCCGCTGTCCTCGCGCCGGATGGTGAACGCGGACAACGTGTCCTGGATGATCGGGTACATCACGACGGCGTCCGTGTCGACCATCGTGCACACCGTGTCCAGATGCATCGAGGCCCGCTCCTGCGCGATGGGCACCACCAGGACGGTATGGGCCAACTCGTCGTCGAACAGGCTGCGCGCCAACGCTTCCGCCCCGGCCGGCGTCGTGCGTTCCCCCACCCCGACGGCCACGACACCCGGCGCGAGGAGCAGGACGTCGCCGCCCTCGACCGGGGCGGTGTGCGATTCGTAGGCGCGACGGACACCGAGGAACCGGGGGTGGAACGCGTAGATGAGATCGGTCAGCGACGTCTCGCGAGATCGAGCGCGCAACGCGAGCGACGTGATGGCCACCCGCTTCTGGATCCAGAACGAGGAGTCGCGGGTGAACAGGAGATTCGGGAGCGGTTCGATGACGAAGTCCGCGCCGTGATGCATGCGCCGGACGAGAGAGACGCCCGAGTCGTCGGCGACCGGCAGTTCGTCGAAGGTCATACCGGCCATCAGCACGGTCGCCAACTGTGGCGCGGGGAGACCGCGGAGGTACGTCGCCAGATCGCGGGCGAGGACGTGGCCCAGGCGCCGGGGGTCCACCGCCGCGGACACACCCTGCACGCGAGCGGCCCCACTGCGTTCCAGGGTCTCCGTCAGCAGGTCGCCCAGGAGCAGGACCTCGACCCCGCGATCGGTCAGGAGTTGTGCGAACGCGTCATGCTCGTCGCGCGCTCGATCCACCCAGGGCAGGCCGTCGAACAGCAACTGGTCGTTGTTACGTGGGGTCAGGCGACGGAGTTCGTCGCCGGGGCGGTGCAGCATCACCGTGCGCAGCGTGCCCACCTCGGAATCGGCGCCGAGCGGCGGCGTGAACGTCATCGGCGTCTCCCCCGACGTGGGGGTTGCAGCAACGACGAGAAGTGGTCGTTCGCGGCCTGCATGGCGACCTCGTAGGGCAGGGCGAACTTGCGGGCGACCCAGTATCCGACGCGAATGTCGTTGCTGGAGTAGATGAGAAAGTGCCGCCGGGCCATCCCGGTGAGAATCTTCTCGGCCACCACCTCGGGCGAGACGGCACGCTTGTCGAAGCGCGCAGCCAGCTTCGCCACCCGCGGTTCGCTCCGGTCGACGCCGGCGATCTGGACGGTGTCCACCAGCGGAGTCCGCACGGCGCCGGGCACGACCAGACTCACGCCGATGCCGTGGCGCGCCAGGTCGAACCGGAGCACCTCCGACATTCCCCGCACGCCGAACTTGCTCGCGCTGTACGCGGCATGCCAGGGGTAGGCCAACAACCCCGCGGAGGACGACACGTTGACCAGATGCCCACCACGACCCGCGGTAACCATCGGCGGCACGAACGATTCGACGACATGGATCGGCCCCATCAGGTTCACATCGACGAGTGCCTTCCACGTCTCGTGGGCCATGTTCTCCACGGTCCCCCACGCGGAGATGCCGGCGATGTTCATGACGACGTCGACGCTGCCGACCTCGGCGTGCACCGCGTCGGCGAAATCGCGAACTTGCTCGTACTCGGAGACGTCCAGGGCCCGACTCGACACGACCGTGCCTCCCGCGTCCGTGATATCGCGGACCGTCCGGTCCAGGCCTGCCTCGGCGATATCCGTGAGGACCATCCGCGCGCCCCTCGACGCCGCTTCGAGCGCGGTCGCGCGGCCGATTCCGCTGGCTGCACCGGTGACGAGGACGATCGCCCCGCGCAGATCGGCCATCGACCGGCCGGCCTTCCTGTATCCACCCAATCTGCCCAGCACCATGCGGGTTCGGCCTCTCGTCGGTGGATATCGACACTACCGCGCCGACCGACGCGTGGTCCGACTTGTCAGAGCCGCGGGCGGCGGCGCAGACTTTCCCACCATGGCGTTGATCTCGAAGGGCTTCGTGGGCCGCAGGCGCGGCGACGACGGACGCACTCCCCCCGGCCAGTACCTCACCAAGGACTTCCCGGTGCTCGCGATCGGGCCCGCGCCCGTCGTGGCGACCGACACGTGGTCGTTCTCCGTCACGTCGGAAAGCGGGGAGACGCGCGAGTGGACGTGGGACGAGTTCGCCGCGCTCCCCCACGAGACGCCGACCGTCGACATCCACTGCGTCACCAAGTGGTCGAAGCTCGACACCAGCTGGAACGGCGTCAGCCTCGACCTCCTCCTCGACGGCATGGATACCGACGCCGGGTACGTGGTGGTCCACGGGTACGACGGGTACACCACCAACCTTCCGCTCGAGGATCTCCGCGACGGAAAGGCTTGGGTGGTCACCGAATTCGACGGGGCGCCCCTGACGCGCGAACACGGCGGCCCCGCGCGGCTCCTCGTCCCGCACCTGTATTTCTGGAAGTCCGCGAAGTGGGTCTCACGCATCGAACTGACGGTGGACAACGAGCAGGGTTTCTGGGAGCGCGGCGGCTATCACGACTACGGAGATCCGTGGCGCGAGCAGCGTTACCAGGGCGACTGACGTGACGGGAGCACACCCGTGGCTCGTCGCGACGGTCGAGTCCGTTCGCCGCGAGACACCGTCCGCGTCCACCCTCGTCCTCGACGTCGACGGCTGGGCCGGACATCAGGCCGGCCAACACGTGGACGTCAAACTCACCGCGGAGGACGGGTACAGCGCTCAGCGCAGCTACTCGTTGGCGTCGGCACCCGACGGGTCCTCCCGTGTGGAGATCGCGGTGCAGAACGTGTCCGACGGAGAAGTGTCGCCGTACCTCGTCGGGAACGTCGAGGTCGGTGACCGGTTCGAGATCCGCGGTCCCATCGGCCGGTGGTTCGTCTGGCGCCCATCGCGACCCGACGAGACGCCGTCTCCCCCGATCCTGCTCATCGGCGGCGGGTCGGGCATCGTCCCGCTCCGTGCGATGGTGCGTGCGCAGGCGTCCGCCACAGGTGGCCGGGTGCCCTTCCGGGTGCTCTACTCCGTGCGGGAACCGGCCGAGGTGTACTTCGAGCAGGAGTGGGCTCATCCGCCTCCCGGTGTCGACGTGACCACTCTCTTCACGCGCCGCGCACCTGCGGGGTCGACCCGACCTCTGGGCCGCATCACGGTCGAGGACCTCGACGCCCACGGGTGGCCGGCCGAGTTCGAGCCGCGGTGCTACATCTGCGGTCCCACCAGCTTCGTCGACACGGTCGCGGACATGCTGGTCGCCCGAGGACACTCCGCAGCGAACATCCGCACGGAGCGCTTCGGTCCCAGCTGATCCGGGTGTACGAGAATCAGAGGCGCACGAGGATCAGAGGCGCGTGGTCATCTCGTCCTGGTACTCACGCACCGTCCGCTCGATGCGGGACGCGTCTTCCTCCGCACCCCGCCGGCGCGCGTCGTCGGCGCGAGACTGCAGGACCCGGATGGCCTTCCGCAGTTCGTTGTCCGACATCCTGCGCCCGGATGTCGCACGTTCCTGCGTGGCGGCGTCGTTCATGATGTCCTCCCGAGTTCACCGAGCGACCGGGCCACGTGTGTGACCCGCATCACTGCAGTGTGCTCTCGTCGGACGCTGCGCGCCAGTACCCGTCAGTGGTCGACGGAGACCTCGGTGGTCGAGCGATCGCGGACGAAGCTGGACAGGCTCCGCGAGGCGAACTCGCGGAAGTACGGGAGCTTGGCCGGCGGCACGAGCGAGGGAAGAATCGTGTGCCAGACCTGCTCCATGCGCACCGCGGCTCCGTCGAGACGGGCGGTGCCCTCGGCGACCATGAGAACGCCGCTCAGCATCTCGGAGACCAGGCAGGACGCCGTCTCGGAGTCGAGGGAGTCGATCACGTCACCGTGCTCGATGGCGCGCTCGAACAGGTGGGAGAAGATGTTCTGCCATGTACCGAAGACACTGCCGCGCGAGGGATCCGGAGCGTCCACCTCGAGCTGGAGCCGGTACATGATGCGCACCAGGTTGTCCGTATTGGCAAGGTCGAGAACGGAGTACGTGATGCCGATGACGGATTCCAGTGCGGGAGAACGGCTGTCGACCATTCCGGTGCACGCGGCGGCCACACGCTCGCGACCCTCGTCGACCAGCGCGCGCGCCAGTTCTTCCTTCGAGGCGAAGTGGAAGTAGAGAGCACCCTTGGTGACTCCCGACTCGGCGGAGACCTGACTCAGGGTCGCCGTGGCATGACCGACCCGGAGGAACAGATCGGCAGCAGCCCGGAGGGCCGCAGACCGCGTTGCCTCTGCACGTAATTGCCTGACCATTGTTGCTCCCCACTCGGTGACGCGCGTCCGGACGACTCGCCCGGACCGCAGGTATGAATCCCGTGCCACACCCTTCTGCTGCGCATGATCATGATAGGCACACGACAGTGCTGATCGTCGCCACAAGAATGCACTCGAGACAAAATCACAATAACCTGGGGCGCGATAGCGAGTGCCTGCACCGCTAGCGTTGTTTCTACTCGTCGGTAGGTATGTAAAAGTGCGTCAATCGTTCACCACGTTCGAACTCGCCCGCGACGGCAGAGGTCACTGCAGGAGGACGGAGACGAAGATTTCGACGTTGCCGTCGGGCGAGAGACACTCGAATTCGGCGCCACCCGCCCGGACGATCGATCCGTCGGCAAGAGCATCCTCGACCTGGGACCAGGCATCCTCGGCTCGATCCGGGAGCGTCATGGACGGTGCGAAGACCGCGTACGCGCCGGACGGAACGGTCACGAAGACGTCGCCGACGGGCACATCGTCCGTACCGGTGCGAGGGACGCCGACGACCACGTTGGTCACGCCCCTCTGATCGGGGACGTAGACGGTGTAGATGTCCGCCCCCTCCGGCTCGCGCTCGCGGATGCGTTCGCGCATGAAGACGACCAGGTCACCGGCCGACCCCTCGGGGCCCGCCTCGATGCCGGGCGCGACCAGTCCGCCGAACAGCACGCTCGGACGAGCGATCAACCGGAATGTCATTCGGCACTTCCGGGAGCGGCTACCGGCACGAACATCTCGATCTTGTACGCGTGGGGATAGACCTCGAACTCGCCCGTGTAGGCACGGCGGAACGACCCGATCTCTTCGGCATGGGTGATTTCGTTCCACAATGTCGTGAGGACCTGCGGGAAATTGCCCACCGCGGAGAATTTCGCATAGCGACCGGCGGGCACCCTCGCGACGATATGTCCGCGTCGGACGTCACCGTCGGCTACTCGATATCCGACGATCTGCGTGCTGTACGACCCGATGGCGGGAACGAAGTCGGTATAGATCGATCCGAGGGGCTCACCGATGTCCTGATTGAGAATGCCGGACCACGCCCGCTCGAGATTCTTGTCGTACAGCGAGCCCAGCGCCCGTTTCGGACTGCGCACAGGCAGGCCGGCAACCCACGTTTCCGCGAGTTCGACGAATTCGATTGACATGGCGGGCTCCACTAGAACGGATGGCTATTCGCGTGATGGCTACTGCACCCGACCGGTGAGCGACACTCGCGTCCCCGCCCGAGAGAAGTGTCATCTGTCGAATACCACTACGCAACCACACCATACAGTGCCGACTCAGGGCAGAAGGGATACCCCACGAGATCCGTCCATTCCTGTCGGTACCGGTGCCGTCGCCTGCAGCGTCGGCGCCTCGGCACGCCACTGCACGACGGCCGCGCCGACCAGAATCGCTGCACCACCGATCATTTGAACGAACGACACGGTCTCTCCCAACAGGATCCAGGCCGCGGCGACCGCGCACAGCACCTCGACCAGCGCAATCACCGATGCTGTCGACGCGCCCAGTGCGCGGGACGCCATGATTCCCACCGCATACGCGACAGCGGCGCTGACGAACGCCAGTACCGCCACTGCGGTCCACCACGGAAATGCACGCCCACTGAGTTCCACATCGGCGGTCGACGCCTGCAGCGACACCATTCCCAACATTCCGGCCGCTGCGACCACAATGGCGCCCACAGCCAAACCGGCAGCCGAGAGGACCAGCGGATCGACAGCATCACCCTGACGGGCGGACACGACGAAATAGAACGCGAGGCATACCGCGGCGGACAGCCCCCACAGGACGCCCACCGGATCGAACACCGCACCGTCGAACACGTTGAGCACCACCAACGCTCCGCTCAGCGACAGCACCACGCCCACCAGCGTCGTCCAGCGGGGGCGTCGTCGAGTACTGATCCACACCCACCCGATCACGAGCACCGGGCCCAGGTACTCGAGCATCAACGCCACCCCGACCGAAAGGTGTTGTATTGCATTGAAGAAACACACTTGCGCGCCTGCCACGGCTATCACGCCGTACGCGATGACGGTGACGGGCGCCGACCGCAGTCCTGCCACCGCGCTTCTGCGCAGCAGTGCGATCACCGGCAGCAGGATCACAGCACCACCGACGATGCGTGCGAGCACGGCCGCTTCCGGTGACCAGCCGGCGTCGGTCAACGCCTTGGCGAAGGGGCCGGACATGCCGAACGAGAGCGCCGACACGATGGCGAACGCCACGCCGGAACGGGAAGACAGCATGGAGGCGCCTTTCGCGGACGTCGGCCGTGTCACGACCGAACTGTAGATTGGTCATGACACTAGAGACACGGAAGGTCACGAGTCAAATGCTTTTCACTCATGACACACGCACGGCCTTGGTCTGGTCCGCCGCGCTGATCAACACCTGCGCCAACGGCGAGGAACACCTGTCGGACATCCCCACCCTGACGGCCATGCTGGACGAACACGAGTGGACCGGGCGACGCGACGGGTCCGAGAGCGAACTCGAGGGCGTGAAAGCCCTGCGGCCCTCGTGGCGTGCACTGTGGGAGTTGTCGGACGCCGACGCCCTGGTGCCCGAGGTCAACCGGATGCTCGCCGAATCGAACGCGAAGCCCCACCTGACACGGCACGGCGACTGGGGGTGGCATCTGCACGTCAGCGACGACGATGCACCCCTGACGGAACGCATGACGGCCGAGACGGCCGTCGCTCTCGCGGAAGTGGTGCGATCCGACGAGCTGGACCGACTCCGATCCTGCGACTCCCCCGACTGCGACGCGGTGCTGGTCGATCTGTCCCGGAATCGTTCACGACGCTATTGCGACACGGGGAACTGCGGCAACCGGGCCAACGTCGCCGCGTACCGAGCCCGCAAGCGTAGTTAACGAGTATTCGCATGTTGTAGGAATGGTGATCCCACCGGTTCGGACTGGTCCGGCACCCGGAACATCTCCTCACGTGTGAGTATCGGTTCACCGAGTGATCCTGTGCAGCAACGGATTTGCGCCTGATGATCTTTTGACGCGACTCAGGTCCGGGGCTACCGTCGGTTCCCGTGACACCCATTCACAGGGTGTCTCGAATTTCGCGCACCCTCGCGGCAGGAGCTGCTCACCATGTCGATCGACACGTCTCTGGACACCAGGGTTCTGCCCCCTGAGGTCCTGGCCCACACGCGGGAGCACCTCTCCGAGTCTCGTGCACGGGTGGCCTCCATGCTGGGCAGCATCGTCGAGGACAGATCCGCGGGATCGAGGGTGTGGTCGAGCGACGACGTCGAGTACCTCAACTGCGGTGGTTACGGAACGCTGCTGCTGGGGGCACGCCATCCACGAGTCGTCGACGCCGTCATCGCGCAGCTCGGCCGCCACCCCGTCTCGACGCGCACTCTGCTCGAACCGCGCATAGCCGAGGCCGCCGCCTCACTGGCTGCTCGGCTTCCGGAACCCCTGACGAAGGTGTACTTCGGCGCGTCCGGCACGGAAGCGACGGAGGCCGCCATCAAGATGGCCTGCAGCGCCGGGCACCACAGGATGATCGGCGCCGGCGGCGGGTACCACGGCAAGACTCTCGGCGCCCTGGCGCTCACCGCGAACAGCGCCTACCAGAATCCCTTTCGCCGACTCTTCACCGCCGCGACCCGCGTGCCGTACGGCGACATCGATGCACTGTCCGACGCGATGGGTGACGACGCCTCCGATGCCTGCGTGGTCCTCGAACCCATCCAGGGAGAGGGCGGAGTCGTCATTCCTCCGCCGCAGTATCTGGCCGCAGCATCCGCCCTGTGCCGGGAGCGCGGCGCGCTGCTGGTGATGGACGAGATCATGACCGGTCTCGGACGTACCGGCGCGTGGTGGGAGAGCGAGCGCGACGGCGTGGCGGCCGACATCGTCCTGGTGGGAAAGAGCCTCGGCGGTGGTGTGATTCCGGTATCGGCGGCTGTGGCGACACCGCGAGCCTTCCGGGCGTTCGACATCGACTTCGGCATCCACACCTCGACCTTCTCGGGAGCGCCGCTGGGGATGGCCGCCGCGTGCGCGGCACTCGACGTGATCGACGACGAGAATCTCGTCGATCGTTCCGCACGACTCGGAACCCGTATCCTCGGCGAACTACGTTCTCTCACAGCCGGTCTTGGCACAATGAGTGTCCGCGGCCGCGGCCTGCTGATCGGCCTCGACTTTGGGGACGCCGGCGCTGCCGGCAGGTTCCTGCTGGCACTGCTCGATCGCCGCGTCGTCGCCAATCATTCGCTCAATGCCAGTCCCGTGGTGCGCCTCACCCCGCCGGCGACCATGACGGATTCGGACGTCGACTGGATGCTCACCGCCGTAGCCGGCGCTCTGCGTGACACCCACTCGGAAGGACTTCTGTGACCGTTCTGTTGACCGGCGCCTCGGGCGTCGTCGGACTCCCCACCCTGGCAGCCCTGCGCTCGCGACACGACGTCGTCGTCTTCGAGGGGCGTCGTCCGGTCGAGCACTCGGGTCGCTCCGTGCGCGGTGATCTGCGAGCGCCCCGTCTGGGACTCGACGACGCCGAGTGGACGGCACTGGCCGACACCGTCGACGTCGTCGTGCACTGCGCGGGCGTCGTCGACTTCGGAGCGGACGACGCCGCGACACGAGCGGTGAATGTCGACGGTGTTCGACACGTCGTCGAGTTGGCGACGGCGGCGTCGGCACGCCTGGTGCACGTCAGCACAGCCTTCGTCGAGCAGCCCGTGGTCGCCGACGTGACGGGCGGTATGGCCACGATGCACCCCGGTGCCTACATCGCGAGCAAGAAGGACGGCGAGGCCCTGGTACGCGCGAGCGAAACCGACTGGACGATCGTCCGGCCGTCCATCGTCTGCGGAGACTCCACCACCGGCGAGATCTCACAGCTCCAGGGACTGCACACGCTGATCCGCGCCTTCCTCAAAGGCACACTGCCCGTGGTGCTGTGCGAGGACGCGCTGCAGTACGACTTCGTGCCCTGCGACGTGGTCGCCGACACCATCACCGCCGTGGTCGATCACCCTCTGCTGTTCGAGCGTCAGCACGTGTGGGCGACCAGCGGGCGTGCTGCACTGGACATCGATCAGCTCATCGCGATCCTCGTCGACGAGGCCACGCGCCTGGGCATCTCGGTCGACGCCCCGCGTCGACTGCACCCCGAGGTCTTCCAGCGGCTGTGGAAGCCGGCGTTCTTCGAGATGCTCGACGTCCCCGCACAGACCAAGTTCGCCAATCTGCTGGCGTCCGTGGCGAACCTGTTCAACACGACGCCGTTCCCCAGCTCGCTCGGATCCGGACCGCTGCCCGCGGCGCAGACCGCCGAGACCATCGAACGATCGGCTCGGCTGACCGCGCGGCACATCGTATCCCTCTCCCCCGCTGCCTATCCGACGCTTCAGCCCGCCTGACATCCCCGACTCCAGGAGCATCATGTCCCCAAGCATCATCAGCGTCGTCGCCACGATCTCGGACGTCTCGGCAGATGACGTCTTCGCGCGCATCAGCGACTTCGCCTCGTTCGGCGACCACGTCACGATGGTCGACTACATCACCGTGACCGACGCCCCGCCGGTCGACGCCGCCACGTACACGCGGTCGTCGTCGTGGTCGACGCATTTCCGCGGCGGACTGCTGCAGTGGATCGAACGCGACACGGTCGACATCACAGCCCGGACCGTCACCTTCGAGCAGTCCAGCGGCGACCTCGGATCCTTCGACGGCCGATGGTCGGTGCGGGAGACCGCCGACGGAACGGTGGAGATGGCGTTCGACGCAGCCGTCGACATCGGCATCCCCTCCATGGCGGACATGCTCAATCCCGTTGCTGCGCAGGAGCTGGCGACCGGAGTCCGCCAGATCGTCGACGGTGTCTTCGGCAGCAAGGTGGTGTCCGTCGACACCGGAGCCGCTGTCGCGAGAAACTAGCTCACCGCTACCGCGGCGGCCTTCTTCTCCTGCTCCGCATCGAGATACGTATGCGCACGGTTCTTCAGGACGAAGATGTACACGATCAGGGACACACCGATGGCAACCGTGACGTAGATGCCGAATGCGTCGAGTGCATCGCGCTCCTTCGCCGCGGTGTAGATGACGGGCGCCGTACCACCGAAGATCGAATTGGCCAGCGCGTAGCCCAGTCCCAGACCCAGGGCTCGGATATGCGCCGGGAACAGTTCCGCCTTCACGATGGCATTGATCGACGTGTATCCGGTGAGGATGACGTACGTCCCGGCGAGCAGGAGGAACGAGACCATCGGGGTGTCGACTCGTGGGAGCAGGTTCAGGAACGTCCAGGACCACAGGACACCGGCGACACCGAAGCCCACGAGCAGCGGCTTGCGCCCGATCCGGTCGCTGAGCAGTCCTCCGAGAGGCTGGATCAGCATCAGGAACACCAGGGCGGCTAGGTTGATCCACGTCCCGGTCATCCCCTCCTCCTTGTAGGCACTCTTGACGATCAGCGGCCCGTTCACGCTGTACGTGTAGAACGCGACCGTGCCACCGAGGGTGACGAGGAAGCAGATCAGGAGCTGCTTGGGGTACGCCGTGAACAGTTCGGTCATCGATCCGCTGCGCTTGCCGGCGGTGTCGTCCTTGCTCAGACTCTCGTCCATGGTGCGGCGCACGATCAGCACTACGATCGCCCCCAGACCGCCGATCCCGAATGCGATGCGCCACCCGAACGCACTGATCTGCTCGTCCGTCAGGAACGTCTGCTCCAGCAGCAGAGTGACCTGAGCCAACACATGGCCGCCGACGAGCGTCACGTACTGGAACGAGGAGAAGAACCCACGCAGGCCGGGCGTCGCAGCCTCGGACATGTAGGTCGCCGACGTGCCGTACTCACCGCCCGTGGCGAAGCCCTGCAACAACCGGCACAGCACCAACAGGACGACAGCGGCAGATCCGATGCTCGCCGCGGTCGGCGTGAGCGCGATCAGCATGGACGACCCGGCCATCAACGAGATGCTGAAGACGAGGGCAGGGCGACGACCGTGGCGATCGGCGTACCGGCCGAAGAACCACGAGCCGATCGGGCGCATCACGAAGGTGACCGCGAAGATCGCCATCGTGTAGATGCCCGCGTTCGGCTCACCTTCTGCGAAGAAGCTGGACTCCAGATACGACGCGAAGACCGTGTAGACGTAGACGTCGTACCACTCGACGAGGTTGCCGAGCGACCCGCGAACGGTGTTGTAGACAGCTCGTTTCGTCGAGGGGGGCCCGACGGGCGTTGAGGTGGTCATCGGTGGAGCCTATGTGTGACCCGGGCCATATGTCATGCGGTGATGACTGTCGGTGGGTCCTGCCACCATCGCCGACATGACGACGCCTGCGCTCCCGGAAGCGTGCCTCGAGTGGTGCGCGGACCGCTCGTACGAGTACGACGTGATGGGTGACCTCGTGGAGGTCGATCTCGACTGGTGGAACAGCCGGCTCGACGAGGCGCGTATCCCCGTTCGGCTCCACGGCCGAGCGGCGAACGGAGATTTGGTCGACACCGGCGCCGGTTTCCTGCGACGGGGCGACCTGCACTCGGTGGGGCGCGGATGCGATCTGTCCACCGTCTACCACTGCGCTGCATGGCTTGTCGGACACCGTCACCGCGAACGTGCACGGCGGTTCCCCGATGCGCGAGACCTGTCGGAACCTGTGTACGAGAAGCGGCTCGATCGTGTGCGTGGCGCCTTGGGCGAGTGCCGCCGCGCACCGGCTCTCATCGATCTGGGCCCGCAACGGGAGTGGTCGGGGTGGCCGGCTGCCACAGGATTCGGTCCCGTCCCGCTGTCACTGTTCGCCTGGGCGGTCGGATCGGAGGGAACGCTGGAGCGTCCACAGATCGTGGACCAACAAGCGTTATCCGAACTGGTGCACCTGGGGTGGGTCGAGAACCCGTCCGTCTCCGGAATTACCGTGCGGCGGTACATGCGGTACTGCGACGTTCTCTACGGCTGGGCCGACCTGGCGCGCGTCCGACCGGAGTTGATCGAGATGTGGCTGGTGCATGCCTGGCGTCGACGCAGAGCGTCGCCCTCACCGTTCATGCAGGAGTTTCGTGATGCGCTGTGACCGTGCGTTGCGGGCAGAACGTGGTGGAGCTGAGGGGAATCGAACCCCTGACCTTCTCGATGCGAACGAGACGCGCTACCAACTGCGCCACAGCCCCTGACCTGGCGAACCAGGATCGTCTGCAACTCTAGCAGCCCCGCGGGACTGCCAGAAATCCGGTCACTCCCCGGCAGCCCGACGCATTCTGACGTCCAGGTGGGAGTCGCCGACATGCTCGTCGTAGTGCTCGAGATGGTCGAACGCCGGGTCCTCGTCGTCCACCTCGAGCACGACGGCGCCGGGACGACGCAGCCGCTCGGGGGTGAGCTTGAGTTCGGGGTCGGTGCTCGACTCGACGCCGAGGCGCGAGCGCTGGAGCCGCTGCATACGCCGGCGGCGGATGTCTTCCTCGATGCGCACCTGACGGCGGAGGTAGAACAAGTACGAGGACAGGCCGACGAGTGTGACGGTGAAGACCCACCAGAAGATCGGCGACGCAAGGAAACCCAGTGCGGCCGACATCGCGATGACGAACACCGAGCCGAGCACCGCGCGCTGGCGGAAGCCGTAGCGGGCCGCGCGGGCGATGGCGTCGGCTTCGGGATCGAACCCGCCGCGACCACGACGCTGCGGCACGTAGTCCTCGGCGAAGTACTCGTCCTCGTCGTGATCCGCGGCGTGCTGGGTGTCCATCGGATCCTCCGAGTCGGGTGTACTGGGGCGCCAGTCGGGATCGCTGCGGTGGCCTGCGGCGGGGCCGGGATCGACGCGCAGACGTGCGCCACCTCGGTGCAGAACACGCGTAGCCAGAGCAACATCGGTGGTTCGCCTGATGCGCGGACGCGATTTGACCACCATCGGCACCAGCACGAACAGCCAGATGGCGACGAGGCCGATCCAGATCACCGAATTGGGCACTGCCACCACCTCCTGCCGCGTGAATCACATACATGTGAGCTTGCACGTCAGCGTAGTGGTGAGCGTTGCATGCCGGTTGCCGACGCGCCGAGCACGAGTGCACTCATGTCACACCAGTCACACTGCGGAGCCTCGATTCGGGCTCCCGCGGGTGTTGCGTGTTCCCGCGGGCACTGCAGTGGTGGCGCGAACAGGAAAGTCCCGCGGGAACACCCGGGGGAGGTCAGCGCGCCCAGGCCGCCCGACCACTACGCACCAGCACATCGGCCGCAGTTCCGGGGGTCTCGCCGACCGTCATCGCGACGAGGATGTGGTCGCGCCAGGCACCGTCGACGTCGAGGTAACGCTGCAACAGCCCCTCCTGCCGGAACCCGACGTTGCGGAGAACCGCTTGGCTCGCAGCGTTTTCCGGCCGGACGGTGGCCTCGATGCGGTGCAGTCCGGCGGCGCCGAAGCAGTGGTCGACGCCGAGCGCGAGGGCCGCGGTGGCGACACCCTGACCACCGACGTCCTTGGCCACCCAGTAGCCGATCCACGCGGACCGCAGGGCTCCACGGACGATGTTGCCGACGGTCAGCTGCCCGCAGAATTCGCCGTTGAGCTCGATGGCGAAGGGGAGCATCGTCCCCCGCCGCGCTTCCGCTTTCAGGCTCGAGAACAAGGGTGGCCACGACGACATCGCGTGCCTCATGTCCCAGGGCGCCTCGCCGGTGGGCTCCCACGGTTCCAGATGTGCACGATTCGCGATGCGTGTGCGCGACCAGACGGACGCGTCGCGCAGGCGGACGGGTCGGACCGTCACATCACCCGCGGGGACCACGAGTGGACCCAGTTTCGCCGGCCATCCTGGATGGCTCGACCACGATCGCGGCATACTTCGAGACTGTAGCGAATCAGCCGCGCTGCGCGAGAAATGCGACGTCGACTTCTTCGCCGGTGCGCACCTCGGTCACCGCGGGGTCGACCATGACGAGGCAGTTCGCCTCGGCGAGCGTGGCCAGCAGATGCGACGAGCTGCCGGGGGCACCGCCGAGCGCCTGCACCAGGTACTCCCCCGTGCCCTCGTCGCGCATGAGCTGTCCGCGCAGGTAGGCGCGTCGACCGGCGATGGACGTGATCGGGCCGACGGTGCGCGCAGTGACGATCCGGCGCATCGGCTGGCGACGCCCCAGAGCGATGCGCACGAGCGGACGCACCATCACTTCGAACACCACGAGCGCGCTGACGGGGTTGGACGGAAGGAGGAATGTGGGGACCTCGTCACGCCCGAGCTGCCCGAATCCCTGCACCGAACCGGGGTGCATCGCGACGCGTCCCACCTCGATGTCGCCGAAATCCTCGAGCGCCTCGCGGATCTCCTCGGAGGCACTGCCGCCGACGGCACCCGCTATGACGACGATCTCGGACCGGATGAGCTGACCCTCGACCACCTCACGCAGCCGCTTCGCGTCGCCACTGACGATGCCGATGCGGTTGACGTCGGCGCCGGCATCGCGCGCAGCGGCGGCAAGGGCGTAGCTGTTGACGTCGTAGACCTGGCCTTGACCGGGTGTGCGCTCGATGTCCACGAGTTCGCCGCCGATGGAGATGACGGACAGACGTGGACGGGGATGGACCAGCACCTTGTCGCGGCCCACGGCCGCCAGCAGACCGACCTGAGCAGCACCGATGATGGTTCCCGAGCGCACCGCGACGTCGCCGGGCTGCACGTCGTCGCCGATGCGTCGCACGTACTCGCCGGACCGGACGGGAGCGAGAACCTCGATGCGTCCACGAGCGAGCTTCGCGCGATCCATCGGGAGGACCGCGTCGGCAAGCGTGGGAAGGGGGGCACCGGTGGCAACGCGCACCGCCTGGCGAGGCTGCAACCGGATGGGCTGTCGCGATCCCGCGCCGACCTCACCCACCACAGGCAGCGAGATGTCGACGGCCGCACCGTTCTCGTCGGTCGCGGAGCCCGCAGCAGCGATGTCGACGCTGCGCACGGCGTAACCGTCGATCGCTGCCTGGTCGAAGCCCGGTAGGGGACGCTCGGTCACCACTTCCTCGGCGCACAGGAGTCCCTGCGCCTCGGAGATGGCGACTCGCACCGGCCGGGGGGCAACCGCTGCAGCCGTCACTCTCGACTGCTGCTCCTCAACCGAGCGCATCCGCACCTTCCGTCGTGTTCTTCTGGCCGGGCCTCACTCGTACGTCGTGAGCTCCGGAGCCCAGCTGTCGCTCAAGCGCTCCTGGAGCCACTCGCGCAATGCCGGACCGTAGTCGTCTCGTTCCAACGCGAAGTCAACCGCAGCGCGGAGGTATCCCCCGGGATTTCCGAGGTCGTGTCTCACACCACGATGCACCACGACGTGGACCGGGTGGCCCTCGGCGATCAGCAGAGCGATGGCGTCGGTCAGCTGGAGCTCGCCGCCGGCGCCGGGCTCGATGCGTCGCAACGCGTCGAAGATGGCGCGGTCGAGGAGGTACCGGCCCGCGGCCGCGTAGTTCGACGGGGCGTCCTCCTTCGCGGGCTTCTCCACCATGCCGTTGACCTTGAGCACGTTGGGGTTGACCGCGTCGGGAACGATCTCGGTGTCGAAGACGCCGTACGACGACACCTGGTCCTCGGGAACCTCGATGGCGCACAACACACTTCCGCCCCGCTTGGCGCGCACGCGGGACATCACGTCGAGCACACCGCGGGGCATCACCAGATCGTCGGGAAGAAGAACGGCGATGGCGTCCTCGTCGTCGTCCAACACTTCTTCGGCGCATGCCACGGCATGTCCGAGGCCTAGAGGTTCGTGCTGGATCACCGACTGGACGTCGAGAAGCTTGGGGGCTACCCGGACCTTGGCGAGCAGTTTGAGCTTGCCGCTCGCCTCGAGCTTGTTCTCCAGGACCAGGTCCTCGACGAAGTGTGCGACCACTCCGTCCTTACCGGGCGAAGTGACAATGACGAGGCGCTCGGCTCCGCAGTCGGCGGCTTCACCGGCAACCAATTCGATACCGGGTGTATCGACTACGGGCAGTAGCTCTTTGGGCACGGTCTTCGTGGCGGGGAGAAAACGGGTACCCATGCCTGCAGCGGGGACCACGGCCGTGCGGAAGGACGGTTTCTTGCTCCCGGCCGTGGACTCACTGTTCGCTGAGCTCATGCACACACCCTATCCATGTAAACCGCGAACTTCCTTCGCGAGACCCTAAGGTTTAACCCGTGATCGCGGACGACAAACTCGAGTGGAGGACGCGCATCCTTGCTGCCCGCAAGCGTCGCGACCACTGTTCTCGGCGCCGTGCGTCAGAGGCACTCTCTCACGCCGTCGCACTTTTGGCGTCCGATGCACTCGGTCGTGGCGGTGACACCCTGGCCGCGTACGTACCCGTCGGTAGCGAGCCGGGAAGCGTGTCGATGCTCGACGCAGCACACGCGGCCGGCGTGCGGGTGCTGCTCCCTGTTGCCCGCGAGCCGGGAGCGATGTCGTGGGCGGAGTACACCGGACCCGACTCGCTGGTGCCCGCAGCGCACGGACTCCGCGAACCGGCGGGCACGGTGCTCGCGCCCGACACGGTGACCGAGGCCTCCGTGTTGCTCGTTCCCGCCCTGGCCGTCGACCGTGCCGGGGGCCGGTTGGGTCGCGGCGCGGGGTTCTACGACCGCACGTTGCACGCGGTGCGGTCCGACGCCCTGCTGGTGGGAGTCGTGTACGACGACGAGCTGGTCGACGTTCTCCCCACCGAGGAGCACGACATCCGCATGACCCACGTTCTCACTCCCGACGGAGGGTTGTCGACGCTGGTAGGCCGACCGCCCGCGGAATAGCTCCACCTGCGGCGGCGTTCTCCGATTGCCGATGCTGGCACTGTCGACTGTAGAGTGCCAAGAAGGACCGACAGCGGGAGAAAACGTGCCTACCTACTCATATGCATGCACCGAGTGCGACAACCGGTTCGACATCGTCCAGTCGTTCACGGACGATTCGCTGACCGTGTGCCCCGCGTGCTCGGGCAAGCTGCGCAAGCTCTTCAACACCGTCGGGATCGTGTTCAAGGGCACCGGCTTCTACCGCAACGACAGTCGCGGCACCTCCTCGACCAGCGAATCTGCATCGTCCGACTCGAGCAGCAGCTCGGACAGCAAGAGCTCGACCGATAAGAAGTCGGACTCGAGCAAGCCGTCCGAGAAGTCCTCCGGTTCGTCGGAGAAGAAGTCCACGAGCACGTCCGCGTCCACCGGCGCAAGCTGAGCACACCCCCTGTGGAGAGCCGCACGGTTCTCCACAGGGTCACCGGCCGTCGAGCGATCGCGAGGCCCGACGCTCTTTAGCCTCGGTGCATGCCCACCCCGAAGTCCGCTGCGGCCCATCCGCTCGGCGCGCGTCTTCTCGACCGCATCCCGTCTCTCCCACCCAGGCTTCGCTCGACCGCCGCACGGCGCGTCCTCGCGGCCGCCCTGGTGCTGCTGGCGGTCGTCGCGGCATATCGCTCCGACCCTTCGCGTAGCCGCGTCCCGGTCGTCGTGTCGGCGACCGACCTGGTTCCGGGCTCGTACGTGACGGCCGCGGACCTCTCGATGACGCTCGTCGACGAATCCGTCGTCGCGCAGGGTTCACTCACCTCCGTCGACGACGCCGTGGGGCGCACGGTCGCGGGACCCGTCCGGCCCGGCGAGGTCTTGACCGACGTCCGCCTCCTCGGACCGCGGCTCGCGTCGGCCACACTGCGTGCCGACGACGCGCGGGTGGTGCCCATCAGGCTCGCCGACCCCGAACTCGCCGATCTACTGCGAGCAGGCGACGTGGTCGATGTCGTGCGGGCCGCCGACGGCGGGACCGGGATCATCGCCGAGGCCGCCACCGTCGTCGTGGTGTCCGCGGCCGGAACCGGAGTGGCCCGGAAGGAGCAGCTGGTACTTCTGGCGCTGCGTGCGGATGCTGCCGCCACAGTGGCTGCCGCATCGTTGTCCGACGCACTCACCGTTCTGCTGCGCTGACTTTCGAGAACTCGGCAAACACCTCGGTCGGTTACGCTCACCCCAGAAATTCGCGCACGATCGGACGAGGGGTACATCGCATGCTGAAGGGTTTCAAGGATTTCCTGCTTCGAGGAAACGTTGTCGATCTGGCCGTGGCGGTGGTCATCGGCGCCGCATTCACCGCGATCGTCACCGCATTCACCACCAACATCGTCAACCCGCTGATCGCGTCCATCGGGGCCAGTAACGAACTGGGATGGGGCTTTTCCATCCGCGCCGGCAACGCGGCGACGTTCGTCAACATCGGCGGTGTCATCACGGCCATCATCAACTTCATCATCATCGCGGCCGTCGTCTACTTCGTGCTGATCCTCCCGGTGAACACCGCGAAGGCACGATTCGCCACCAAGAAGGAGAAGGCGCTCAGCGATCAGGACATCCTGATCCAGATCCGAGACCTGCTGGCGGAAGGCAAGTCCGAGGGCGTCAAGACCACGACCGACGGAGTCACCGGCAACACCACGACGTAACTCCAATCGACGACGAGGGCTCGTCCGCACCCGAGGGTGTGGACGAGCCCTTTTTGTCGTTCCGGCGGTGTTCGAGCGCGGCCCGGTCCGTTATCGCTCCGAGCGCGGGTTCCCACAACGGTTCCTGCAACCTGCAACGGCTACAACCGTTGCAAGTTGCCGAAGTCGTTGCGGGAACGTCGCCGGGCCGTTGTCGCTCCGGTTGCAGCAAGGTGCTCCGGTTACAACCAGTGCAGGTTGCGGAAACCGGAGCCAGAAGTACCGAGCACGGGTTCCCACAACGGTTCCGGCAACCTGCACCGGTTGCAACCGTTGTAGGTTGCCGAAGTCGTTGCAGGTAGCGGCACGGTGACGATACGGACCGCGCCGCTTCCTGTCAGTTGCCGAACTTCAGCAGCGGGAACTCGTCGAGCGTGATGGCGGTGCCGGCCGACGAGCAGGCATCGGCGACAGCCTTCGAGTTGTCGACGAAGGCCTGACCCGAGGTGCTGTCGGGCTCGGTCAGCTCGAGCGAGTCGGCCGGGAGGCCGGAGATCAGTGTGGAGAGCGACGTTTCGACACCATCGGTCGCGGTGTCGGCGAGCGGCTGGAACTTCTGCATCTCGGCGGTCTTGGCGGCAGTCCATGCCTCGATGTCGGAGTCGGCCGGGCCTGCCTTGACGAGCGCGGTGAACTGGTCGTAGGCAGTCTCGAAATCGGTGCATGCGGTGGCGTTCTCGGGCGAGGCGTCCGACGAACCGGAATCGCCGCTGCTGCACGCCGAGAGCCCCACCAGCGCCGTGACGGCGACGGCTGCAGTGATCAGACGGGTTGCGGTACCGGAATTCATACCGCCCATTCAACAGGATCCCTGTTTCGCGGAAGCGACTGGGGCGGTGGGCATTCGGTCCGTCGTGACAGTCCACGAACCATTGCGGACGCCATAGTTGCCGTTCACGAACACGACGAAGCCCCACCCGGAGAACCGGATGGGGCTTCGTACGTGTGTTCAGTTCTGCCGAGGTAGCGAACTACCTGTCAGCAGGCAACCGATACTGGCTGGGCCAGGATCAGTTGAAGCGCCACGGCTGGCCGTAGGTGACTGCGGTGTCGCCATTGCTGGAGACAACCTTCACGTACGGACGGACCGAGACGTTGCCGGCGATGTTGGTCGCGGTGCCGTGCACGTTCGAGATCTGGATCTCGGTGCGCTCGCCCGAAGCCGAACCGGTGCCGACCTCGACGTCTTCGATGCCGGGGCCCGGCTCGAGGGTGACGGTGGTGCCGACCTGCGGGAGGATGTCCGAGACGGTGAAGGCGTCGCCGTCGCCGATCTCGAGCTGGGGGGTGCTGTACGAGAACGTCAGCTCGCCACCGAGGGACATCGGGTAGCCGAACTGGTAGCCGAGGGTGATGTCACCTTCGAAGTCAGCAGCGTCGGGTCCGGTGACCTCGACGATTGCGCGACCGTTGTGGAACCACTCACGAGTCAGCGGGTTTCCGTCGAGCGGGAAGACGCTGTTGATGAAGGTATCGGCCTGCGAAACCGTGATGGTGTTGCCACCACCGTCGACGACGGAGTTCGAGTCGTCGACTGCTGCAGATGCCGAGCCGCCACCGACGACCAGGCCGACAACTGCGGCGCTGGCGACCACTGCGGTACGCATGGACTTGAGCCCCCGGCTGCGCCGCGGCTTCTGAATTACGGTCATGTACTTCCTCATCATGTTCGTCCCGGGGCGTGTTCGCCTCAGGTGCGCTGTCGGGCTCTGGATTCCTCCCGAACGGTTCACGTCGAGCGAACCGTATCAGGCGGCGACGGCAAGCTGGTGGCTTACGTGTCGGGCAGTGCAGGACCACAATTTGGTTGCTGTCTCGTATCGATTCAGCACCCACTGTCGAACCTGAGCGAAACCTTAGAGGGAGTTCGCAACCCTGACAATCCCTACGCACACGGCGTTACGTCTCGGATCCGCCGGCCACGTTTCCTTCATGTGAACCTGCGTCACAAGCGTTTTGAGAAAGCGACTCGCCGGTAACAGGAAGGAGCTCGAGCGCTCGAAACTGTGCTAACACGCTGCGGGAATAGCCGTGACGTGCGGGTTGTTCGGCGCACCCCTGCATCGAATGGACGTCCGGGTCGGTCGTCGAGTCACACCAGCAACATCTACCCTGCGGTAACCGCACGGGCGGCACTGTCGGTTTGTACGAATATCCGGTTAACAGACGTGCAACACGAGATGCGCGATGTGAACGTTCACGTGACGTGGATCACACCAAACTATTCGTAATGTGGAGGCCTCTGGCTCCTCAACCACTCCTCCGAGCGGCCGGACGAATCACCGCCATGTGGTTCGGAGCCGACAGAGTCGTCGCTCGTCGACTCCGGAAGAACCTCGCCGAACACACGCGCGAGCCGGGCCCGCCGTTCACGGGCCCGGCTCGCGGGGTCGTCGAGTGAGGACGAATCCTCCGGTGGCTCAGCCGTCAAGGCTGGACAGCTCACCGATCACGTGTGCGGCCAACGGGGTCAGCGTGGCCATGCCGTCACGCACAGCGGCGCGGCTGCCCGCGAGGTTGACGACGAGCGTGCTGCCGGACACGCCGGCCAACCCTCGGGACAGTCCCGCATCGAGTGAGCCGGCGGCCAGGCCGGACGAGCGCAGGGCCTCGCTGATACCCAGCAGCTCACGGTCGAGCACCTCGGCGGTGGCATCGGGTGTCACGTCGCGAGGAGAGGTACCGGTGCCGCCGACGGACACCACCAGGTCCACACCACCGATGACCGCAGTGTTGAGCGCGTTGCGGACATCGATCTCGTCGTTACTGACGACGACGACACCGTCGACGAGGAAGCCGGCCTCGAGGAGCAGTTCGCTTACCAGGGGTCCGGTCGAGTCGGCGTCTCCGTGGGCGGTGCGATCGTCGACGATCACGACGAGCGCCCGTCCGGCTACCGCGGCATCCATAGTCATGTCGCTCACCGTAATGCCCGCCTCCAGACGCGTCTCCATCTGCCCGACACTCGCCATCGCCGCGAAGCCCTCGACGGCATCGGAGTTCATCCGACTCGGCTCGATGTGGCCGACGATCGGCGTCAGATGGCCACCGTCACGGACGATCCGAGGTCGCTTCATCAGTTGCCTCCGCTGGGAGCCGTGCCGAGGGTGACCTGCACGGTCTGCTCGTTGCCGCCCTGGGTGTACTTGACCGACACCTGGTCGCCGGGAGCGTGCGACCGCACGGCCGCGATCAGCGCGTCGCCGCTGGCGATGACGCGTCCGTCGACCTCGGTGACCACGGCGCCGGTGGGAATACCGGCCTGCGCTGCCGGTCCGCCCTCGGTGACGGCCATGACCGTCGCACCGTTCGCGTCATCCCTGCTGGGAACGCTGATGCCGATGATGGCCTGGGTGGCCTTGCCCGTCTGCACCAACTCGTCGGCGATGCGGCGAGCCTGGTCGACGGGGATGGCGAAGCCGAGGCCGATGGAACCGCTCTGCGATTCCGACGAACTCGCGCCGGCACCCAGCGTGGCGATCGCGCTGTTGACGCCGACGAGCTTGCCGCTCATGTCGACGAGTGCGCCACCGGAGTTGCCCGGGTTGATCGCCGCGTCGGTCTGGATCGCGTCGATCACGGTCGTCTGGTCGGTCGACTCACCGCTGGTCGCGACGGGGCGGTTGAGCGAGGAGATGATGCCGGAGGTGACGGTGCCCGCCAGTCCCAGCGGGGATCCGACGGCGACGACGCCCTGTCCGACCTGCAGGCCGTCCGACGTTCCCAGCTCGATAGGCGTCAGTCCGCTGCGACCCGTCGCCTTGATGACGGCGATGTCCGACGATGCGTCGGCACCCACGACTGTCGCGCCCGATGTCGAACCGTCGTTGAACGACACGGTGAGCTGCGCACCGGCGCCGGCACCGGACACCACATGGTTGTTGGTCAGGATCAGTCCGTCGGAGGAGAGGATGACGCCCGAGCCCTCACCCTCGGCCGTGCGGCCGGCGACCTGGATCTGCACGACGCTCGGAAGCACCTTCTGTGCCACGGCCTGAACGGACCCGTCCGGCGCGTTGGCAGCCGGGTTCGCCTGCGTCACAGGCTGATTGAGGGCGTTGGTGACACCGCCACCGTTCGAATCGGTCGCGATGGCCCCCACCGCGCCGCCGATGCCGCCGCTCACCAAGGCGAGTGCGATCGCTCCCGCCACGAAGGCCGCGCGACCGGGCTTGCGCGTCGCGGTCGCCGTGGACGTCGCGCCGTAGTACTGCGGCTGCTGTCCGGGCTGCTGGTACGGGTTCTGCTGGTAAGGCTGGGTGTACGGGTTCTGCTGCTGGTTCGGGTTCTGCTGGCCACCCTGGTACCGACCGTCCCACCCGGAGTACTGCGGCTGATGCGGGGGTGTCTGCTGCTGAGCCGTGGGATCTTCCCGGCCGTCGCGGCCGGTGTCTCCAGTAGTGCGGTCCTCACTCATGCGTTCTGCTCCATCTCCGAGTCCGGCACTCGCCGGTCACCTCACGTCGTCCGACTCGACGATGCCCCTTCGGACTGAGAAGGCGCTGAGACCGTCATGTCAGCCTCCTGTGCGTTACCGGCTTCCCCGGGAAGAACTATGCGAATCAGCGTTCCGCCGGCCGCCGAATCCTCGACGGCGATGGTTCCGCCGTGCTTGAGCACCACCTGGCGCACGATGGCCAGCCCCAATCCGGAGCCGGGCATGGACCGCGACGCCGTGGATCGGTAGAAGCGCTCGAAGACCAGTTCCCGCTCGTCCGGTGCGATTCCGGGTCCGGCATCGGCCACCGTGAGCTCGAGCAGTCCGTCGGGCCGCGCGACCATGGCCACGTGCACGGTGGCCCCGGACGGGCTCCACTTGGCCGCGTTGTCCATGACGTTCAGCACGGCACGCGACAGGCCGGCCTGGTCGCCGTACAGGATCCACGGCGTGGTCACGGCGACGAAATCGATCTCGTTGCGGCGGCGTCGGACACGTTCGAGGCTGCGCTCGACGACGTCGGACATGTCGACACGGTCGAACACGTTCTCCGGAGCGTCCTCGCGTGCGAGGTCGACCAGGTCTCCCACCAGGGTCGACAGTTCTTCGATCTGGGCGACGACGTCGACACGCAGGTCGGCCATGTCCTGCTCCGGGATGCGCGGTGCCCCGGGCTGTCCCGACGCGATGAGCAACTCCATGTTCGTACGCAGCGAGGTCAGGGGCGTCCGCAGTTCGTGTCCCGCGTCCGCGACGAGGCGCGACTGGCGCGCCCTCGACTCGGCCAGCGCACGTAGCATCGTGTTGAAACTGTCGGTCAGTCGGGCGAGTTCGTCATTGCCCGTCACCGGGATCGGGGTCAGGTCGTCCGTACGTGCCACGCGTTCGGCAGCGGCAGTCAGCCGACCGATGGGCCGAAGACCCGTCCGCCCCACAGCGGTCCCGGCGACTGCGGCCAGCACCACGCCGCATCCGCCGACGACGAAGAGCACCCAGGCGAGGCGGTCGAGCACCTGCCCCGTCGGTGCCAGTCGCTGTGCGATGACCAAGGTGCTGCCGTCCTGGGTGCGCTCGGCGAGCACGCGCGCACCGGATGTGGTGCGCAGTGACGAGTCCTCTTGCCCGATCGCCACAGTCATCTCCGGGTCGCCGATCGGAACCGTCGAACCGGGCGGCACGTATTTGGTCAGGTCCGGAAAGATGAGTGCGACACTGACGTCCGTGCTGTAGAGCGTCGCTCCGGCGACGTAGCGGGGATCGAACGCCACGAGGTTCGTCTGGATCAGCGCGGACGCGCGCGTCCGAAGTTGGTTGTCGACGTCGCCGTACAGCGCGCGGGACACCACGGCGTAGGCAGCGATGGCCATGACCGCCACCGCGATGGCCACCACCGACGCAGCCAACAACGTCACCCGCCACCGGAGCGACACCGACCGCGTCAGCGGCATGGGCGGACGCATCTGCCCTCTCACGTCGAGCGGCTCCGCCTGCGTACCGACACCGTTGCGGGCAGTCGAGCGCCCGAACGGAGCGAGATTCACGGTGCGGTTTCCCTCAGCACGTACCCGACGCCTCGGACGGTGTGGATGAGCCTGATCTCGCCGTCCGCCTCGGTCTTGCGACGCAGGTAGCCGACGTAGACCTCGAGGGCGTTGCCGGACGTCGGGAAGTCGTACCCCCAGACCTCCTCCAGGATGCGGCTGCGGCTGAGCACACGACGCGGATTGGCCAGAAGCATCTCGAGCAGCGAGAACTCCGTCCGCGTGAGGCTGATGGGCCGCTCGCCTCGGTGAACCTCGCGGGTGACCGGATCCAGGGACAGATCGGCGAACGACATCACCTCGCTGTCCGGGCCCAGTTCACCCCCGGTGCGGCGCAGCAACGCGCGCAGACGGGCGAGCAGTTCCTCCAACGCGAACGGCTTGGGCAGGTAGTCGTCGGCCCCGGCATCGAGACCGGCGACGCGCTCGGACACCGAATCGCGAGCCGTCAGCACCAGGATGGGCAGATCGTCGCCCGTGCTCCGCAGCCGCCGGCACACCTCGAGCCCGTCCAGACGCGGCATCATGACGTCCAGCACCAACGCGTCCGGCCGCTCGGCGGCCACCTTCTCGAGTGCATCGAGGCCGTCGGTGGCCAGGTCGACGGTGTATCCGTTGAAGGTGAGGGACCGGCGCAGGGATTCACGGACGGCACGATCGTCGTCGGTCACCAGAACTCGCATGGACCCAGTGTCACCCCGGTGACTGAGACGGTGCTGAGAGGGCACGGGAACAGGCCGTCAGCGGCGACCGAACAATCCGTCGACGAAGGCGACGGCGTCCGGCTGCGAGTCACGGAAGGTCTGGCTGTGGTCCCCCGGGTAGGTCTTGAAGGTCAGCGGCTCACCGTTCGCCGTCATCGCCGCGGCGAGCGACAGTGCCGACGGAGCGGGCACGTCGATGTCGCGCAGACCTTGTCCGATGAACACCGGCCGGTCGTAACCCGACGTCGGCACCCCCATGTAGTCGTTGAGCACGCCGTAGAGATTCGGGATCTGCGCCAACGGCCGCGAGAACATCTCCCCCAGCTTCAGCCCTGCCACCGCGTCGTGGAACGGCATGGCGCACATGGTCTCCGCCGTATCCACCCACTGCTTGCCGAGCGGGGTGAGGTACGAGTCGACATCGATCTCCGGGTGCGCGCTGCGCAGTCCCGCGAGGATGTAGAAGACGTAGGAGGTGAGGCCGTCGGGAATCGCGACGGGCGGGACACCCGGGCCCAGCGGAAGAAGTGCCAGTTCGATGTTGGCGGGAACGCCGGTCCCCACGGCGCCGAGGTAGTCGAGCGACTCTCCCCCGTACTCGGTGGCGTATCGCGCGGTGGTCACGGCAGCGCCACCACCCTGCGACTGACCGATGGCCACCCACCGGTTCGACAGGGACGGATACAGCGCCCGCGCTGCGGTCACACTGTCGACGACGCTGTGAGCCTGCACCTTGCCGTCGAGGTATGCCATGACGCCGGGTGTGCCCAGACCGACGTAGTCCGTGGCGACGATCGCGTACCCCTTCTGCAGCCACGTGGAGAGGTAGGGGAAGTCCCGTTCCGGGAGGGTGGGTCCTACGACGGACGGCGCGCAATCGTCTCCGAGACCGGATGTGCCGTGCGCCCAGGCGATGACCGGCCAGCCGCCCGCGGGAGCCTGACCGGGCGGTAAGTAGACACCGCCGGTGCTCAGCGCTGCCTCGTCGCGCGGTCCCACGGACCAGTAGGTGATGCGTGCTGCGTCGACGCTGCCGGGAATCGGCGCCGGTGATGCGGACGAGCCCACCAGCGTTCCGGGAGTCGTGCCGTCCGCGTGCGCGACACCGACGAGCGAGAATGCGAGGGACATCGAGGCGGTCATGGTCACGAGCGCACGCACGAGGCGGCGGCGGGAGCGGTTCGGCACGGCGTCACCGTACAACCCGCATCCGACGGACGTGCGTCGTTCTCGACCACTAGAACATACGTTCGAACACGGCTACGATCAGTGCCATGGACGACTCGGGTAGAACGCAGAGCGCGGTGAACGACAAGGTCCTCGAGCTGCGCGCGGTCGCCGACGAGCTCAGGGAACTCGACGATCATCGTGTCGCACTGGGAGACAGGCTGGTCGACCTCGAACACTGGTTCCGACGCGTCGGCTGCGCGGAACTGTCGGATCACGCACTCGACGTCTTCGTCTCGCGGTACGTGGGCCGGGTCTTCGAGCTGGCCGACGGTATGCGGGAGTAACAGTTACCTGTCTACACGGATAGAAGTGACGTGCGTCGCCCGGTCCGGCGAGACGTGGGGTGCCCCTCACTTCGGTGAAAACGGACCTTCTGCGGGGAATCATGGTGTCAGCGAGATCCGTTCTCGCCAGTGCGGTTCAGGGGGATCCGCACTCGCTCGATGTGGAGGTACCACCATGATCGCTTTGACTCTCGTCGGTGTCGCAGCACTGGCCGTCGCACTGCTGTCCGGGGGCCGCGACCTCGACTTCGCGGGCCGACAGACGTCGTACAGCTACCGCGCACGCTGACGTTCCACAGATTCGACTGCAGCACCTCGTCCGATGGGCGGGGTGCTGCTGTCGTGGTACGTCAGGACGTCGAGTGCTCCGCCGTGAACTCGGTGATACGGGAAAGGGCCGGCTTCGGAGTGAAGTCTCGTTCGACGATGCCGAAATTCTGCTCGGTGTCGCCGAGGTCGGTGCCCGAGTCACGGATGCTGTAGACGTAGGCGGGGCCCAACCAGTCGTTGCCGAGTAGAGCATTCATCATGATCGCGATCGATTCGGCCTGCCCGTCGGCCGTCATCGAATTCACGTTCGTTCCTGTGGGCGCACCGATCTCGGTGATCCAGATCTGCTTCTCCCCGTCACCGGCCCCGGCCATGATGTCGTGCATGGGCCACATCGCCATCGCCGTGTTCCACTGCGCCGTCGACAGATCGTTCGGCAGGAACGGCCACGTGTAGGGATGCACGTTGAACGCGTCGAAGTATCGGTTGGCACCCAGCGAGTTCATCTGCGTCAGAAACGTCTTGGGTGAGATGTTGATCCCGTTGTCCACAGCGGGGGCCATTCCGCCGGACAGCACCAGGGCCTCGGGCTGCACAGCCTTGATGGCCCGGTAGGTCGCCCGGAGCATCAGCGCGTACACCGTGGGATCGGGCCTCGGCGCGAAGTACGTGGTGATGTTCGGCTCGTTCCACACCTCCCACAACGAAATTCGGTCGCGGTACCTTTCCGCGGCGAGTGCCCCGAACGCTGCGAACGCGTCCGGGCTCGCCGGTCGCGCGTACGGCTGATCGACCGCCGTCGCCACTCGCGCCCACGGTGGGGCGTAGGTGACGATCGCGTACGGGCACATACCTCGCGCGACGATGGCGTCGACGATGCGATCGGTCGACGCCCAGTCCCGCCGACCGGGCCGCGGCTCCACCACCGACCAGTCGATGTCGATCCGTACCGAGAACATCCCGGCGTCACGCGCGATATCCAGTTCGCGGCCCAGATCCTCGTCCGAGAGGAAGCCGAACGATCCACCGGGAGAACCGCCCACTCGAACGCCGTCCGACTCCGCCACACACCGGGGCATCTCGCTCGGCGGAGCGGCGGACGCCGGTACGGGCACACCGACGAGAACGAGAAAGACGGCGGCTCCCGACAGAGAGCACCGCCGAAGAAACTCGGCTCCGGGTCTGCGCCGAGTGGACCCCGGACCATAAACAGACCGATCGGTGAGCACCGGCCAAGGCTAACAGTGGCGGCCGCGGGGGACGTACCAGCGAAAACGGACACCGGAAAGGCTCCGAATGCAGGGATTCGCCACATCGCTCGATCACGAAGACACCTGCATTAGTATCGGCGAAATGACGACGGGAAACGACGGCTTCGATGCCCGCCTGAACGAGGTTCTGGAACAGCAGGCTGTGCGGGTGGGCGAGACGGTGCCCGCCTATGTCCGGCGTGCCGTCGTGACACGCCTCGTGAAGGAACTCGCCGAGGCCGACGACACCGATCTGGGCCATCTGCTCAAGCGCCTCGAGGCGACAGCCGATCCCGTGCCCGATCCTCCTGCCTCCACGCCGCCGGCAGCATCCGAGCAACCGTCGATCGTCACCGATCCCGATCGTGTTCGCGCTGTCGAGGCCACCGGGCTTCTCGACACCCCGTCCGAACCGGCCTACGACCGCATCGTCGCCATGGCTGCCGATGCGCTGTCGGTGCCGGGTGCCGCGATCTCGCTGATCGCCAAGGACCGCCAGTTCATCAAGAGTGCACTCGGTTTCGGACCCGAGGAGGAGCGGCCGCGGGCCATCCCTCTCGAGGCCGGCATGTGCCAGCACACCGTGGCGAAAGGCGAACCACTGCTGGTGGAGGACGCCCGCCTCGACGAGAAGTTCAGGACTCACCCCGGCGTCGTGGACAAGACCTTCATCTCCTACCTCGGCATCCCCTTGGTCGACGACGGCGGTCACGCGGTGGGCACGCTGTGCGTCTGGGACGCCGAGCCACGTCAGTGGACGACGGGGCACGTACAGGTACTCAAGGACATTGCGTGGATGGTTCGCGAGCGAATCTTCGAGTGAGCGAACCATTCCGGGCGTGATCTACATTTCTGCGTCGATTCTCTGTCTATCGGTCGCTTTTCCGTAATGGCGCCGTGACCATTCTGAGAAGACAACTCCGAAGAATGGTCTAGTGTTGATCTCGGTCGGTCAACCACTAGGTCCGTACGGAGTGAATCCTGTGTCAGAAACACTGGAATCGCGAGATACGTTGCAGCGCAACGCCCCTGCCACGAGGGTGTCCAAGGAACGTGGATTAGCGGACCGTCTTCGCGTCGATCCTGCACACACGATGGTCACCATCGCAGCGGATGCGACGGCGGCGATCGTGGCTGTCGCCGTGGCGAGATTGTGGCCCGGATCGGGCGACATCGATTACGGCTGGGTGCCGTGGCTGTTCGTGCCACTGGTCCTGCTCATCCTGGCGTCCCGCTCGCTCTACCGGCGCGGCCTCCGACGGAACTTCCTCGACGAGATCGGTCCCGTCGAGACGTCCGTCGCGATGGCCACTCTGCTGGTCCTGACGATCCTGCTGGTCGTGGGCACCGAGTACCGGCCCGGCCTCTTCATGGTCCGCGTGTGGATCGCCGCGGGCATCCTGGTGGCGGTGGCTCGCTTCCTGCGGACCACGATCCAGCGCTACCTCCGCGTGAACCACAAGTCGGCGGCTCCGACACTCATCATCGGCGGCGGCCCGATCGCGCACCAACTGGCGTCACGCATGCATCAGTTCCCCGAGTACGGCCTCGACCCCGTCGGCGTGCTCGACAAGGCCCCTGCGATCGATCCGGAGCCGGACACTCCCGAGGCGCTGGCCGTCCCCTACATGGGCAATCCCGCGCAGCTGGCGCAGGCCATCGAGCAGACGGGCGCCGAGGAGCTCGTCATCGGATTCTCCGACGTTCCGACCGAGAGTCTGGTCAAGGCCATCCGTACTGCCCACTCGAACGGCATGCGCGTGTGGTTGGTTCCGCGGTTGTTCGACACCGTCGGCGTGCGCACCCGCGTCGAGCATCTCGGCGGACTTCCCCTGATGGTGTTGCCGCACACCGACCCCAAGGGATGGCAGTTCTTCGTCAAGGGCGTCATGGACAGGGTCCTCGCGGGCCTGGGCGTGCTGGTGCTCTCGCCGGTGTTCCTCGTCCTGGCGCTGCTGGTCAAGACCAGCTCGCCCGGCCCGATCTTCTTCTCCCAGGACCGCGTGGGCCGTGACGGAAAGACGTTCGGCTGCCTCAAGTTCCGGTCGATGCGTCCGCCTCGCGCGTCCGACGCCGAGTTCGCGCGCATCGAGGGTTCGGCGCCCGGAGGTGTCGAAGGCGTCGACCGTCGTACCCGCATCGGCAAGCTCATGCGCCAGACCTCGCTCGACGAGTTGCCCCAGTTGCTCAACGTCGTCCGCGGCGACATGAGCCTGGTCGGGCCGCGACCGGAGCGACCGCACTACGTCGATCTGTTCGAGATGCAGATCCGACGCTACGGCGAACGCCACCGCGTCAAGGCCGGTGTCACCGGGTGGGCTCAGGTGCACGGTCTCCGCGGCCAGACGTCCATCGCCGATCGCGCCGAGTGGGACAACTACTACATCGAGAACTGGTCACTGGCGCTCGACGTGAAGATCCTCTTCCTCACGATCGCCGCCGTGCTCAAGAAGGCCGAAGACTGACGGTGGTGCCCCGATGATCGTCGTCGAGGCCTTCGCCGCAGCGCTCGTTCTCCTCGCCGCGTTCCTCGTCGCGCGAGCGGTCTTCTATCGCCCGCAGGTCGGTGTGCTCGTGCTGGCCGCGTTCGTGCCGCTGAACGGTCTCCTAGCCATCCTTCCGCTGCCGGGCATCGTGGCCGGGTGGAAGGAAGGTCTGGTGATCTTCACGCTCGGATCCGCGTACATCCGTCGCAGCCGGGCACGATCCGGGCGCGCGCCGACCTTGTTGATGCCGTGGTGGCCGGCGGCTGCGCTGTTCGTCGTGTTCGGCGTCGCGTCGGCGCTGCTGTCCTTCGGCGTCATCGGCACCGTGGGCATCAAGGTGACGTTCTTCTACCTGCTGCTCGTCGCGACCCTGTGGCTCGCACCGTTCGACGCCCGCGATCGCGATCACCTGGTCACCGTCCTGATGGGAATGGGCGCCTTCACCTCGCTCGTCGGACTCGCCCAGTTGGCCGTCGGTCCCGCTGTCCTGGTGTCGCTGGGCTACGAGTACGGAACCCAGGTGCGCACCTCCGGCGGCCTGCTGCGCACGTTCAGCACGTTCAACCTCCCGTTCCCGTTCGGTCTGTACGTGATGTTGTCGCTGCTGGTCGGAGGGGCTGTCGCACTGGCGGATCCCGGGCGACGACGGAACCTTCTGTTCCTGTGCGCGAGCCCGTTCATGGTGATCGCGATGTCCAGTGCGATCGTGCGCGCGGCGCTGCTCGGCCTCGCCGTCGGACTGATCTACATGGCGATCATCCGCTTCCGCGCTCTCGGCGGACTTCTCGTGATCGTCGCCGCCCTCGTCGGTGCGATCCTCCCGTTCGTCCCCAAGATCACCTCGGTCTTCTTCTCCTCCAGCAGCCTGAACGAACGCGGTGGCCGCTGGAACGAAGTGATCGAGAAAGTGAAGACCCACCCGTTCGGAGAGGGGCTGGGGTCCAGCGGCGCTGCCGCCGACCGGATCTCGACAGCTCAGGGCACGACGTTCTCCGGACTGTCCACCAATTACCAGCCCGACAACTACTACGTGAAGACAGCTCTCGAACTGGGCCCCATCGGACTCTGGGCCGTGCTGGCGCTGTTGATCACAGCGCTGCTCTGGTGCACCCGACTGTCCCGGGCACTGCCCGGGCAGGACGGCGCACTCTCGCTCGGGGTGGGGGCCTCGATCGTCGCCGCGATGTTCGCGTCGCTCGTGGCCACCTATTTCGAGATCTTTCCTATCGACGTGTATTTCTGGCTTCTGTTAGGAGTAGTGGGATGCGCAGCAGCACAACACGGATCGTCTTCGGGGCCCTCGCCCTCCGACCGGGAGGCAGCGGTGTCCAGACATACATCCGCGAGCTCCTGAACGAGCTTCCCCAGCATCTGTCGGGGACCGACCTCGCCGCGGTCGTGCAGAAGGACGCCGTCGGCGAGCTTCCCCGCGCGGTGCGGCCGATGGTCAGACCGGTGTCGGGCGGGGCTGTGCGCGCGGTACTCGGCGCGTTGCCGGTCGGCTCGCACGACGTGGTGCACGGCCTGGATGTCGACCTCCCGTTGATCTCTCGGGGCGCGACAGTTGCGACCGTGCACGACATCTCGGTCATCGACATGCCGTCGGCATCGAGTCGGTTCCGCGCGGCCGGCGAGCAACGGTTGGTGCGGCGATCGCTGCGGACGGCCGATCTCCTCATCGCGGTGTCCCGGTTCACGGCCGATCGCATCAAGGCCGTCAGCGGCCGCGACGCCGCGGTGGTCGAACTCGCCCCGGCAGCATGGGCGACGCCGCCCGACGAGAACGCCGTCGAGGCGGTGCGGGCCAAGTACTCGCTACCCGACACGTTCGTCATGCAGGTGGGCACCGTGGAGCCACGCAAGAACGTCCAGTTGGTCGCCGACGCCGCCGAGGCGCTCGGTGTTCCGTGCCTTCTCGCCGGTGCAGGGTCGACCGGTCCATCCGCTCCCCGCTATGCGACTGGCCTCGGGTACGTCGACGTCGAGGACCTCCCCGCCCTCTACTCGGCCGCCACCATCACCGCGTACGCCTCGCGCTACGAGGGGTTCGGACTGCCTCCTGTCGAAGCGATGGCCTGCGGCGGCGCCGTCGTGGCCAGCGCGGTGGGAGCGCTCCCCGAAGTGGTGGGCAAGGGCGCGGTGCTGCTGGACGACGAACGCGTCGAGTCCTGGGTGGACGCATTCCGACCCCTGCTGTTCGACGCCGCCGCTCGTGAGGACCTCGTCGCCCAAGCGCTGCATGCGATGGCGGACCTCACGTGGGCGCGGACGGCCGAGCGCACCGCGGCGGCCTACCGCGCGGCCGGACTTCTCTGATGGACGACGACATCGTCGGCGACGGTTCGGAGCCTGCCGCACCCGACTATCGGGCTCTGGCCGCCGACCCCAAGGCCGCGGCGCGCGCGACGATCGCCGTGTTGGCGTCGCGAGTGATCGTCGCCGGCCTGGGATGGGTCGGCAGCGTCATCGTCGCCCGCTCACTGAGCCCGGAGGGATGGGGCCAGTTCAGCTTCGTCTTCGCGCTCCTGGGCCTGATGTCGGTGGTGACCGATCTCGGGGTGGGGCGTGTGGTCCTGGCTCGCCTGATGGACGACGACGCCGACGAGATCGGCCGCACCGCATCGTCGTTCCTGGCGTTACGGACGGTTCTCGGTGTCGTCGGGTACGTCCTCGCCGTCGGCTACGTGCTGATCCTGCAGTACCCCGGTGAGGTCGTTCTCGCGACGGCGCTGGGCGGACTGGTGGTCGTCTTCGCGACGCCGTCCCACGCGTTGTCGGTGTTGTTCCAGGCTCGGCATCGAATGCTGCTCGTCGCGGTCGTCGAGAGTCTGGGCCAGGTCCTGCAACTCGTCCTGACGATCCTGGCCGCGGTGTTCGCACCGGTGCTGCTGATCTTCGTGCTACCCGCGGTGGCGAACGAGGCGTTCCGCGCCGTCGGCAAGGGTCTGGCCGTCCGGCGACGCTCGGTGGGGCTACGCCCGTCGCGGCACATCGACGTCAGCAGGTGGGGGGCGTATCTGCGCGAGGCCGTCCCGCTGGCCATCGGCTTCGCGTTGACCATCGCCATGCTCAAGATCGACGTCCTGATGCTGAGTCTGCTGGACACGTTCGACGCTGTCGGCCTGTACTCCATCGGCTACAAGTTCTCGGACATGATGGACACGATCGCGCTGGCCGCCGTGGCGCCGGTGAGCACGTTGCTGGTGGCGGCGTGGCCGAACGAACTCTCGGTGTTCCGGGCTCGATCCCGTTCCGCGGGAATCTACTTCGCGACGTTCGGTGCCGTCGCGGTCGCGGGATTCTGGCCGTCGGCCGAACCGCTGATCCGCCTGCTCTACGGGGAGCGGTTCACGGCCGGTTCCGACGCGGCCCGATTGTTGGTGCTCGGCGCCGCCCTGATGTCACTGATCCTGCTGGGCATCTTCCTGCTCGCATCCGCAGGAATGCAGCGGCACTATCCGGTGGTCGCTCTGTTCGGCCTCGCGCTCAACATCGCGCTCAACATCGTGCTGATCCCCCACCTGTCCTACAACGGTTCCGCGATCGCGACCGTCGTCACCTTCGCGGTGACGGTGGTGATGCTCTGGATCGTCATCGAGCGCAGCATGCCCATGTCGGGACTGTTGGCCGTGATGCCCGTTCTCTCGCTGGCCGTCGTCACCGCGGCGGTCACGGCGGTCGCCACGCTGGCTGTCGATGCCGCGCCCGCGTTGTGGTTCCTCGTGTCCGTCGTCGCCGCGGTCGTCGTCGGAGCAACCGGATTCGTGCTGTCGAGGAGGGACTCGTGAACACCGTCTTCGTCGGCCACACCTCGAACATCTCGGGCGCGGAGAAGATGCTCCTCGCCGTCGTCGGAGAAGCCGTGCGGTCCGGCGCGGCGGTGACCGTCGTGTGCCCGGAAGGTCGGCTGGCGCAGGCGCTCCCGGCGGAGGCGCAGCATGTGGCGATTCCCGAGTTGGGTCTCGGCGGTGAGCAGGGACCGGCTCGGATCCTGGCCGCGGCACGGATGGCGGCGCGGTGGGTGTCGGCGGCCCGGACCATCCGCTCGTTGTCGCGACGCCCCGGCACCGCCACCGTCGTGAACTCTCTGTTCGCCCTTCCCGCGGCGCAACTCGCCCGACCCCCGCGCGGCGTGTCCTGGCTCGTCCACGACGCCGTCGCCAGCGGTCGGCAACGCGCCGTCGTCTCGATCAGTCGACGCGTGGTGCGACGCGCGGTCGCGTGCACGGAGGCGGCAGCCGCTCCGGTCCGCGACCTCGGCCTGGCCGCCGAGGTGGTGCCGTACGGCGTGCCGTGGCCGGTGGAGGACTACTTCGCGGCGACGCGGACTCCACCGGTGGTGGGCATGCTGGCACTGCTGACTCCCTGGAAGGGCCACCTCGTCCTTCTCGACGCGATCGCCCGACTCGACGGCGTGGACGTGGAACTGGCCGGTGGAAACTTCTCCGGAGACCAGGACTATGTCGACGAACTCCGCGCTCGCGCAGAACGTCCGGACCTCGCGGGACGGGTGCGTTTCCTCGGCCACGTGGATCCCGACGCGGTTCTGCGTCGATGGGACGTCGTCGTGTCCTCCAGTGTGCTTCCCGAGGCCGGCCCCCTGTCGGTTCTCGAAGCGATGTCGCACGGGCTTCCCGTCGTCGCGTCGGATCACGGCGGGCCGACCGAGTTCCTCGCTCACGGAGAAGGAATCCTGGTGCCTGCGGGCGACTCCGGCGCCCTGGCCGACGCGCTGCGCACTCTCCTCGGTGACGACTCCACACGCGCCGAGATGGGGCGACGCGCCCGAGCGACCGTCGCGGCGCGCCACGACAGCGCCGTGACACTTCCGGCGCTGTATTCCGAGCTGATCGCGTGAGCGCCGCAGAAATGGCTCGCATCGACCATTCTCTGGCGCGCCACAATGGGCGTCGGGACGGTTTGGAGGACAGAAACCGGCATTCCGGCAAGAGGGTGACACACCACCTCTCGGCATTACCCGGGGTGCACCGCGACCTGCGTATCATCGAATGGGACATGTCGATCCGCGACATTGTGCGCGTTCGCACGAGCGATTCGAGGAGATTCGGTTGGCTCCCGTAGACGACCCGGTGCACCGCGGTGACGTTCCCCCGCCGATCGACCTGGCGGGTCATATGCGTGAACTCGGCCGCGCATTCGTCCCAGCCCTTCTCGTGGCACTCCTCGTCGGAGCGGCAGTTTTCGGCCTCCGCGAGTTCATGACCGAGAAGCAGTACTCGGCGACCGTGGTCACCGAGATCGAACCGGCCGGCGAGATCGTGCCCGGCGACGCGTTCATCGAGCAGCTCCGTGCGCCGTTCATCGGCCTCGCGGCCGACAACGACGTGCTCGAGCAGGTGCTGGCACAGGTGGACACGGGGTGGGATGCGGGCACGCTCGCCTCGCATCTGGAACTGACACCGGGGACCTCGCCCGCGCTGCTCGACTTCACCGTCACCGCCGACTCACCCGAACAGGCCCTGCAGTTGGTCCGCACGACGGTGGCCACCGTGTCGCAGGCGTCGTCGGCCACGGCGGCACGCAACGCGCAGGGTCAGCTCGAGCAGATCCAGGGCGCCATCGCCGCCGAGGAAGCGCGCAACGCTCAGCTGATTCCCGGCGATCCGGCGCGCACCGCCTCCGACCAGTCGCTGTCGGACCTCAGAACCCAGTTGACGCAACTGCAGTCGACCGGAGGCGGTGACCAACTCGTCGTTCTCGCCGTCCCGGAACAGAGCACCGCCCCCGTCTCCCCCAAGCCCGTGTCCGAGGCGTCGGTGGCCGCGCTGCTCGCGTTGATCGTCGCGGCCGAAGTGATCGTCCTGCTGCGTAGCCGGCTGGGCCGCACACCCAGCCGCGCGTGGGCTCGGCGCATCTCGCGGAAATACGGTGCCGAGTTCGACCCGACCGTGACCACCGGTCTACCGCCCGTGGTCGCTGCCTCGGTCGCCGCGTCGGAACGCGGTGCCGCACCGAACTCCACGGGCTCCGTCGGCGCCCGCCACGCCGCGAACCGCGGACGCACCGAACAGAACGTCCTGGTGCTCGTCGGCGACGACGCCGTCTACCCGGCGCCCACCGCGACGTCACCCGGCGGGCAACCCCGTCACCCCGACGCATTGGTCGGCGCCGACCTCGCCAGCGAGTGGTGGACGTTCATCGACGTGCACGACGTCGAGACGGCGGTGGTGTTGCTGTCCTCCAAGGGGCGTGACCGCAAGACCGCCGAGGCCGCACTTCGGCGCCTGCGCGCTTTCGGACTCCGTACCCACCTCGTGGTACAACCGTCCGGACGTCGGCGCCCGTCCGAACCGGTCATCCAACGACGCCCCGACAAGCAGGTCGAGAACAATGCCAGACACTGACAAGATCGCCATCGTCCACGAGCGGTTCACCGAGGTCGCCGGCTCGGAACACGTCGTCGAGCAACTCGCCCTGCAGTGGCCGGGTGCGCAGGTGTACGCCCCGATCGCCCGACCGGAGGGAACTCCCGCCGGTCTGACGACTCCCCCGCACACGACGTGGCTCAATTCCGTCTACAACGGCATCGGTCAGCGCTCGTACGCTCCCGTGCTTCCCCTGATGCCCAGCGCTTTCCGTCGTCTTCCGCTCCGGGATGCGGAGGCCGTCGTGGTCAGCCATCACGCGTTCGCGACGCAAGCCGTCCATGCCACCGACGCACCCGTCATCGCCTACGTGCACAGCCCCGCACGGTGGGCGTGGGATCCGGAACTGCGGGCCGGAGAAGGTGGCGGCCGCGCAGGCGCTGCGATACTCACGGCACTCTCCGCGGTGGCACGTCGGTGCGAAACGGGCGCCGCCCCCCGCTTGACGACGGTCGTCGCCAACTCGACCGCTGTCGCGGAACGCATTTCGCAGTGGTGGGGGCGTGACGACGCGGTGGTGGTGCATCCGCCGGTGGACACGGAAGGTTTCACACCCGACCCGACGGTGGAACGCGAGGACTTCTTCCTGCTCGCCGGCCGCCTGGTTCCGTACAAGCGACCCGACATCGCGATCCGCGCCGCGGCTCGCGCCGACGTTCCGCTGATCGTCGCCGGCGACGGCCGTGCGATGGAGCAGTGCCGCGCCCTCGCCGGTCCGAAAACCGTGTTCCTCGGTCGCGTGTCGCACGAGAAGCTTCTGCATCTTCACCGCACGGCGCGAGCACTGCTCATGCCCGGCATCGAGGATTTCGGCATCGTCCCCGTGGAATCCATGGCGACGGGCACGCCCGTCATCGCGCTCGGTGAGGGCGGCGCCGTCGACTCGGTCATCCACGGCACGACCGGTCTGCACATCTCCCCCGGTTCGGACGAGCACATCGTCGCCGGCTTCGCCGACGCGATGTCGTCCTTCGACCCGAACCAGTTCGACCGCACCGAGATCCGCGTGTGGGCAGAAGGGTTCTCCCGAGCGAACTTCCGTGCCCGGATGCAGGAGGTGATCGATGCCGCAACGTGATTCCGGCAGCACGTACGCGTCCACGGAGTTGGACCGAACCTTCGCGCCGGCACAGACACTCGCCGTGATCGGCCCCGTCGAGGGTCTCGACGAGGATGCCGTGCGAGCGATGTTGACCGCTGCGGAGACGGCGTCACCGACGTCCCGCATCCGCGTCGATGCGCGCGCGGACCGACGGCACTGGGATTATCGCGAGAACATCGCGTCGGGCACCGCCGTGACGTCCCGTCCGGACCTGGCGACCGACGATATCGGTGAACTCATGGACCGTGTCCGGACCCGTCCTGGCGAGCGCGCCCCCGTGGAAATCGTGCTGTGCGGCGACTACGTCGTCGTCCACTATTCGCACGGCGTCGGCGACGGTCAGATGGGCGTCACCATGGTCGGCGCCGCGGCGTCCGATCCCGGCCACGCGATGGCCGCCAGCATGGCCCCGTCACTCCCTCGGAACGCGACCTGGAGTGCCGTCCGTCGGCACTTCGGCTCCACACCCTCTGCGGCACGGGACTTCTGGCGCCTCCGCGCCCACCACAAGCGTCGGGACAGCGCACCGGCCACGCGCCGCATCGAGCACTGGGCCGAATTCAAGACCACTCGCGCCGCCTACATGGCTCCCGAGCAGGTCGCCGCGTTGCGAGCCTGGGGCAAGGAGCACGCTCCCGGCGCCACCAGTGCGTCGGTGTCCGTGGCACTCGTCGTCGCCGCGCTGCGCAGCGAGGGTGTGGATCTCGACGAGCACGTCATGATCCTGTTCAACTGCCGCCGGTACCTCGACGCGTCGCACCGGGCCGAGCATGGGAACTTCGCCATCGGCATCCCGGTGAAACTCCCGACCCTCCCCACTCCCGGCGACGTCGCGACGGTGATGAAGGAGGTCATCGATTCGGGATGGCCGATCGCCGTTCTCGCGCTCGCCGATGCCAAGGCCGCCGTGAAGGGCCACCGCACGTCCCCGCCGCCTCCGGCCGACGACGTGGTCGTGGTTCCGGAGCGTCCGCGACTCGCCGTCAGCGACCTGGGCACGCTCTCCCTCTACGACCACCTCACCTGGCGTGACGACGGTAGGCCCCGGCAGATGACCGCGGCGCTCGAACCCGACGGTCCCGACGGGATCTCGGTCCTGATCTCCCAGGTCCAGGGCGGCCGTTCGTATTCCGCCTCGTTCTGCGGCGGCATGATCGACGTCGCGGTCGTCGACAGAGCGCTGGCCCGAGCCTGCGCCGACCCGGTCGCCCTCCTCCGCGGTATCGAGTGATGCAGCATGGCCGCGTGCGGGAAGTCGTTCGCGGGCCTCGTGGCCGTCGTGCTGGCCTGCGCGGCATGTACGTCGGCACCGTCCGACGTTCCTGAGACACCGACGTCCGCCGCCCCCGGCACGTTGCTCGCGGACCCTGTCGACTTCACGGGCTACCCCGCGCTCGCATCGCTGACGTCCACGTCGGTGAGCGTGCTGTACGGATCGACGTCCGGAATCGACGGATCGACCACGGCCGTCAGTGGATTGGTGCTCGTACCCAAGGGTGAACCGCCGTCCGGAGGATGGCCCATCGTGTCCGTCGGACACGCGACGACGGGAACCGACACACGATGCGCTCCGTCACGTCGCATCGGACTGCTCGGATCGCTGACCACCGTGATCCCGTTCCTCGCCAATGGCTACGTCGTGGCGATGACCGACTACCAGGGCTTGGGGGCACCGGGCCCGCATCCGTATCTCGACTCCACGACTGCCGCATTCAATGTCATCGACATCGTCCGCGCCGCCCGTGAGGTGGAGCCGGCGACATCCGAGACCTGGGTGGGATACGGAGTGTCCCAAGGAGGTCAGGCGGTCTGGGCCGCGAACGAGCAGGCCGGTGACTACGGCGGCGGACTGCGGCTCGCAGGAACGATCAGCATGTCCCCCGCCACCGATCTCACGCCGGTCGTGTCCGCGATGGAGGAGGGCACGCTGACCCGCGAGCAGGTGATCCTGCTCCCGTCGGTGCTGAAGGGACTGTCCGTGGCGCATCCCGATCTGGTGACGAGCGACTATCTGCACGGGGAACTGTTCGATCGTCGCGACGTCTTCACGGCGTGCGAGGGAGAGAACAGCGGCCTCCAGAGCTCGATCGCCGAGAGCGTCACGCCCGCCGACTACGCCCCCGTCGATCGAGCTGCTGCAGATCGCCTGCGCGCGTGGCTGTCCGACGCGGGGGTGCCTCGCCGCGCCGCCACCGCACCGATGTTCGTCGGGTACGGCGACCTGGACACCCTCACGCTTCCGGCGTGGACGATCGACGCGGTTCGGCGCGCATGTGCACTCGGTGACACCGTCGAGCTACGTGAGGCAGCAGGGCAGGGCCACGGCATCCTCGACCTGGGAAGTGCACCCGCGGAATGGCTTCGGGGCCGCTACGCCGGCGAACCCGCACCCAGCACCTGCGGGTGAGCGGTCACTTCTTCTCGCGCCACTCCCTCTCGAACGGCAGGCGCCACGCGTCGGGGGCCACGAGCGAATGGATCGCGTTGGGACCCCACGATCCCGGCGCATACGTCCGCACCGGAGGCGGATCCGCGAGCAGAGGCGCCGACACCTCCCACAGGCGTTCGATGCCCTCGGAGGTGGTGAACAGAGTGTGGTCTCCGTGCATCGCGTCGAGGATCAGCCGTTCGTACGCCTCCAGAACGTCCGATGCACTCTCGGTTTCGTGCAGCGCGAACTGCATGCTGAGTTTGTCCAGACGCATCCCCGGGCCAGGACGCTTGCCGTAGAACGACAGCGACACCTTCGACGAGTCGGTCAAGTCGAACGTCAGGTGGTCCGGACCCTGAGCGCCGACACCCGATCCGGCCGGGAACATCGACTTGGGCGGCTCACGGAACGCGATCGAAATGATGCGCTGCCCCTCGGCCATCTTCTTGCCGGTGCGCAGGTAGAACGGCACGCCCGCCCACCGCCAGTTGTCGATGTGACACTTCAGCGCCACGAACGTGTCGGTGTCCGAATCCGGAGCGATCCCCTTCTCCTGCCGGTACCCCGAGTACTGCCCGCGCACCACCTCGCGCGGATCGATGGGCAGCATCGACCGGAAGACCTTGTTCTTCTCCTCCTTGATCGCGTCGGGCTCGAGCGCCGTCGGCGGTTCCATGGCGGTGAACGCCAGCACCTGGAACAGGTGCGTCACCACCATGTCCTTGAACGCACCCGTCGACTCGTAGAACCCGGCGCGCCCGTCGAGACCCAGCGTCTCCGGGATGTCGATCTGGACGTGCTGGATGAACGTCCTGTTCCAGATCGGTTCGAACAGTCCGTTGGCGAAGCGGAAGGCGAGAATGTTCTGCGCCGGTTCCTTGCCCAGGAAGTGGTCGATACGGAAGATCTGTTCCTCCGCGAAGGTTCGGTGCACCGCGGCGTTGAGGTCGATCGCGCTGGCGAGGTCGGTGCCGAACGGCTTCTCCATGATGATGCGAGACCGCTCCACCAGGGACGCGTCCGACAGCATGTCGATGACGGCCAGCGCAGCCGACGGCGGCACGGACAGGTAGTGCAGCCGCCTGGTTCCCTCGCCCAACTCCTTCTCCGCGTTCGCGACAGCATCGGAGAGGGCCTGTGGGCCGTCCGACTGCGAGACGTACGTGAGACGTTTCGCGAACGCCGCCCACTCCTCGTCCGACGGCGTCCTCGAGGAGAACTTCTCGACGGCGTCCTTGGCCATCGCACGGAACTCGTCGCTGGTCATCGCCTCGAGCGAGGTGCCGACGACGCGCATCCGCGGCGCGAGATCGGACAGCACCAGGTGCATCATGCCGGACAGGAGTTTGCGTTTCGCCAGATCACCGGTAGCGCCGAAGAGGACGACGACCTGGGGTGGCAGCGAGTCGGGGACCGATTTCGTCATGTCAGGATGCTTCCACCGAACCGGTCGGCGTGCTCGGCGAAACGCGGAGCGGCAGTGGCATGTCACCGTCTCGCGCTACCGTGGTGCCTACTCTTCCACTCCTCGACCGTCGGAGTTCCGCTCATGTCTCGCCGCCCCCCGTTCCGTACTGCCGTTCTGGCGTGCCTCGCACTCGTGATGCTGCTCGTGTCCGCGTGCACCATCGGTTCCGGCGGTGGCGACACCGGTGGCGCCGCGCCGGAGACGACGCAGGCTGCTCCCGCACCGACGGTGACGGTGGATCCGGCCGACGGCACAACCGACGTCAACCCGTTGGCGCCGATCAGCGTCGGCGCCACGAACGGAACCATCACCGCGGTGACGATGACGAACGCCGACGGCGTCGTCGTCGACGGGGTGATCACCCCCGACGGATCGACGTGGAAGCCCGCGACGACGCTCGGGTACGGCAAGTCGTACGAGCTGTCGATCGAGACGGCCGCCACCGACGGCGCGGCGCATCAGGAGACGAGTTCGTTCACCACGGTCGCGCCCGACAACTACACGCTCCCGTCGTTCGTCACCGCGGGCGGCAACCTGCTGACCGACGGCGGCACGTTCGGCGTCGGGATCGTGGCCGTCGTCCACTTCGACGAGCCCATCGGTGACCGCGCCGCCGCCGAGAAGACGTTGACCGTGCAGACCACGCCGGCCGTCACCGGCTCCTGGTACTGGGCCGACGATCAGAACGTCCACTGGCGGCCCGAGAACTACTACACCCCCGGAACCGCCGTCACGATCTCCGCGAAGGTCTACGGAGTGGAGGTCGGCGACGGCCTGTTCGGGCAGGAGGACGTCAGTACCTCCTTCACCATCGGCGACTCGCACGTCTCCGTTGCCGACGACAACACCAAGCAGGTCGAGGTCTACGAGAACGGGACACTGATCCGCACCATGCCCACCTCGATGGGTATGGGGGGCAGCGAGACCATCGGCGGTCAGACGTTGACCTTCTGGACGCAGCCCGGTGTGTACACCGTCCTGGACAAGGCGAATCCGGTGATCATGGATTCCTCGACGTACGGCTTGCCCGTCAATTCGCGGCTCGGCTACAAGGAGTCCATCAACTACGCGACCCGCATCAGCAACGACGGTATCTACCTGCACGAGCTCGAGGACACCGTCTGGGCGCAGGGCAACACCAACGTCTCGCACGGGTGTCTCAACCTCAGCCGTGCCAACGCGTCGTGGTTCTTCGATTTCTCGGTCCCCGGCGACGTGGTCGAGGTGCGCAACACCGGCGGCGCGCCGCTGCAGCAGTGGCAGAACGGCGACTGGAGCGTGCCGTGGTCGGAGTGGCTCGCCGGGAGTGCACTCGCCTGATCGGGCGTGCCTGAAGCGTCACATCTGTCAGCACCACCCCTCCGGCGCCTTTACACTGTACGAAGACGCGCCTCGTCTTCGAGTCGCACGCCAGAAAGGGCCCACGAGGAATGCTGGGGATGACGACAGCGCCACTCTCATGACACGCGCGACGCGATGACGACACGGGACGAACTGTTTCCCGGGTCGGACGCGACTTCCGTGGCACACCGTGAGTTCGACTGGTCGTCCACACCGCTCGGCCCCGTGGAGTCGTGGCCCACCGCATTGGTCACCGCGATCCGTACGGTTCTGCCGTCCCGCGTGGGCATGCTGATCTGGTGGGGCGACGACCTCGTCCAGATCTTCAACGAGGCCTACACGCCCATGGCGGGCGAACTGTTTCCCACGGCAGTGGGCCAACGAGCAGAGGACTGCTGGCGCATCGCCTGGGACTCCCTGGGGCCACTCGCGATGGAGGCTCTGGGCGGCACCGCGATCCACCGCACCGAGCAGCGCATCCTGCTGAACCGGTTCGGGTACGTGGAGGAAACGTTCTTCACCTTCTCCTACAGTCCGATCCTCGCCGAGGGTGGCGGAGTCGACGGTGTCTTCGTCGCCACGACCGACGTCACGCAGCAGGTACTGGCCGATCGACGAATGGCGGTCCTCCGCGATCTGGGAACGATGACCGTCGGCGCGAAGGGCATCGACGCCGTCTCCCGGGAGTCGCTGGATGTGCTCACCGGCAACACGGACATCCCGTTCGCCTCGATTCACCTCCACCAGGACGACGGCCTCGGACCGGCGTCGTTCAGACCTGTCGCCGTCACCACGACCACGACGACCGCAGCCGTCGATCCCGACGTGATGCTCCGAGTTGCGGCCGCAGGCGTGGCCGAGAACGTCGAGATGGGCGATCAGTCGGCCCTCGTGTTGCCGCTGCGCACATCGTCCGACGAATCGACGGGAGTCCTCGTCGCGGGCATCAGCGAGTTCCGCCGACTCGACGATCCCTACCGGGTGTTCCTCGACGTCGTCGCCGACCGGATCTCGACCGCCCTCACCGATGCGTACGCCTACGCTGCCGAAGTTCGTCGGGTGGCCGACCTCGAAGAGTTGGACACCGCGAAGACGAGGTTCTTCGAGAACGTCAGCCACGAATTCCGGACGCCGCTGACGCTGCTGCTCGGTCCGCTCGGGGAGGTGCTCGAGGATCAGCAGAACGCGCTGCCGTCGTCGCACCTGCGGTCTCTGCAGTCGGCTCGCCGCGCGGCCCTGCGACTCCAACGCCTGGTGGACACCCTCCTCGATGTCGCTCGCGGCGACGCCGGGGGCTTCGAGGTCACGCCCGAACCGACAGACATCGTCGCCCTGACCACGGAGTGCGTCTCGATGTTCCGGGACGCCACCGAGCGCTCCGGGGTGACCCTGAGCGTCGACGTCGACGGTGTGAGCGATCCGCACGTCGAGATCGACCGCACGATGTGGACCCACGTCGTCATGAATCTGATCTCGAATGCGGTCAAGTTCACCACCGAGGGGTCGATCACGGTGACGTTGTCCGCGTCCGACCGCGGTTTGACCGTGGCCGTCGCCGACACCGGACTCGGCATATCCGAGGCGGACCGACCCAAGGTGTTCGACCGCTTCTTCCAGGTCCCCAGCATCGACGGACGCAGTCGCGAGGGATCCGGAGTGGGTCTGTCGTTGGTGTCGGACCTGGTCTCCGCGATGGACGGCTCGATCACCGTCGACGGGAACTCCCCTCGCGGCTCGATCTTCACCGTCACCGTTCCCCTGGTTCCGTCCGCCGCACCCGCCGCCGTCGACGCCTCCACGCGGGAAGTCACCGCGGCGCTCGGCGCCGGCTACATCGGTGAGGCCGACATGTGGAGGCCGCTCGAGCCCCGCGCGAGCCAGCCGGCACCCGACCAGCGCCGAGTCGTTCTCGTCGAGGACAACGCCGACATGCGCGAATACCTGGTGGGACTGCTGACAGAACAGGAATGGCACGTCGCGGAGTTCGCCGACGTCGACTCGGCGATCGCGCATTCCCGGCAGAACCCGCCCGATGTCATCGTCAGCGACATCACGCTTCCCGGACGCAGCGGTCTGTCGTTGGTGGACGAGGCACGCTCCGACGGTCGATTGGTGCGGATTCCGATCGTCCTGCTCAGCGCACGTGCCGGGTCGACATCCATCGTGGAGGGCCTGCGCCTGGGCGCGGACGACTACGTGACCAAACCGTTCCAGCCGACGGAGCTGGTGGCGCGTATCAGGGTGCACCTGGAACTGGCGCGACTGCGCGAGCAGCTGCTCGGGCGGGCGGAGCGCGAAGTGTCCTCTCTGCGAACAGCTCTGGACAGCCGTAGCGTGCTGAGCCAGGCGGTGGGAGTGATGATGGTGACCGCGCGGATGACGCCCGAGGCGGCGTTCGACCACATCGCGACGCAGAGCCAGGCGGCCAACGTCAAGGCGCGGGTCATCGCCGAGAAGATCGTGGCGCAGTTCGTCGAGGACCTGGACAACGACTCGGACACCGCGACGGAGACCTAGGGGCCGCGAGAATGACGCAGCGCAAACCGTGGGACATCAGCGTTCAGACCTGGGTGGACCGACAGATCCGCGAGGCACAGGACAAGGGCGCGTTCGACGATCTGCCCGGCCTGGGCAAGCCCATCCCCCGGTCCTCGACCGACGAACTGTCGTGGGTGCGTGGGTATCTCGAGCGGGAGAATCTTCCCGGCGACGCGTTGCTCCCCACTCCGCTGCGACTGCGCAAGGAAGTCGAACGCCTCCCCGAGACGCTGCGGGACGTGCGCTCCGAAGAGCAGGTCCGCGCCGTCGTCAAGGACTTGAATGCTCGCATCATGGATTGGCTCCGCGCGCCTGTGGGACCTCAGGTTCCCATCGGACGTGTCGACGCCGACGAGACTGTCGAGCAGTGGGCCCGTGCACGGGACGAGCGTCGGCAGCGTCTGGCCGCCGCGAAAGCTGCGCTCAGCGAGCCCGTGCGTCCATCACCCGCTGAGTCACCGGCTCGACGACGCGGGCTGCGATGGGGCCGACGACGGCCATGATGAGCACGTAGGCCGTCGCCAGCGCGGCCAGTTCGTCCTCCACGGCCCCGGCCGCCACGGCCAGACCCGCGATGACGATGGAGAATTCGCCGCGCGCGATCAGCGCGGCGCCGGCACGCATCCGGCCGAGCTGCCCCACACCGATGCGGCGGGCGGCCCACGCTCCGGTCGCCACCTTCGTCGTGGCGGTGATGAGGGCCAGGACGATCGCGTACCCCAGCACGGGAGGGATGGATCGCGGATCGGTGTTGAACCCGAACACGACGAAGAAGACCGCGGCGAACAGGTCACGGAGCGGTTCGAGCACGCGCGTCGCCGCTTGCGCAGTGGACCCCGAGATCGCGATCCCCAGCAGGAACGCACCGACCGCCGCGGAGACCTGCATCGCCGACGCGACACCGGCCACCAGCAGTGCCGCGCCGAACACCTTCAGCAGCACCACCTCCCGGTCCTTGCTGTCGACGATGGCCGAGACCACCCAGCCGTAGCGCAGCGCGACCAGGAGCACCACGGTCACCACCAGCAGAGAGATGCCCACCGCTTCGGCTCCGCCGAGAAGGCTGACCCCGCCGAGCACAGCCGTGAGGATCGGTAGGTACAGCGCCATCATGAGGTCCTCGAACACCAGGATCGACAACACGACGGGCGTCTCGCGGTTACCCAGACGGCCCAGATCGCTCAGAACCTTCGCCACGATGCCCGACGAGGAGATGTAGGTGACGCCGCCGAGGACGATCGCCCCGATGAGACCCCACCCCAGGATCAGAGCGACCACGGCCCCCGGCACGAAGTTCAGCACCAGGTCGAGAAGACCTGCGGTCCAGGATCTCCGCAGACCGGTGACCAACTCGTTCGCCGTGTACTCGAGACCGAGGAGTAGAAGGAGCAGCACCACGCCGATCTCGCTGGCGAGGTGCGTGAAGTCGTCGATCCCGTCGAGCTCGACCAGTCCGCCGTTGCCGAAGGCCAGACCCGCGAGGAGATAGAACGGGATGGGCGACATCCCGATTCGCGACGCCAGCCGCGCCAGCAGCCCGAGTGCGAAGAAGACAGCACCCAACTCGGTGAGTTCGAGCGCTGTTTCTCCCACTCGTCAGCTGCCCAGGATCTTTGCTGCGTGATCGAGTCCGTCGCTGGTGCCGACGACGACCAGGAGATCGCCCGAGACCAGCGTGAAGTCCGGCGTCGGTGACGGCTGCACCTGACCGGCCCGCATGACGGCGACGATGGAGACACCGGTCTTCGTGCGCATCGCCGTGTCGCCCAGTTGCCGCCCGTCGAAACGGGAACCCTCGCGGATCGGCAACTGACGGGTCCTGATCCCCGGCAGATCGCGATGCTCCTCGCCCAGCTGCGCGACGAGCTGCGGCGTGCCCAGCAGGTTGCCCAGCGCCGCGGCTTCCTCGTTGCTCAGCGTGATCGAGGCCTGAGTCGAATCCGGGTCGTTCTTCTTCGACACGATGAGCTCGTTCGTGCCGTCCTTGCGCGTGATGACACCGATGCGTCGTCCGGTGGACAACGCGAAATCCTTGCGGACCCCGATGCCGGGGAGCAGGGTGACGTCGACGTTCATGCGGTGATGCTAACCCGGTATCCGCTCAGAGCGACTTCGGATCGAGAACGCCGAGCTGGACGGCCTTCACCAGCCGACGGGGCACCCTGTGCACGACTCCCGCCACCGTGACGGGCACCAGATCGGGCGGTGTGGCCTTCCACTGCGAGCGTCGGCTGCGCGTGTTCGACCGGGACATCTTCCGCTTCGGAACGGCCACGGCTCAGGCCTTCCCGGCTCGGGGCGATGCGTCTCGCTTGCCGTAGCGACGCTCGAACTTCTCCACGCGCCCCTGGGTGTCCATCACTCGCGCGGCCCCGGTCCAGAACGGGTGCGACTCGTTGGTGACGTCGACGACGATCAAGGGGTAGCTGTGTCCGTCGGTGTACTCGACCGTGCGGTCACTGGTGATCGTGGATCTGGTCAGGAACATCGATCCCGTGCCCGAGTCCTGGAAGACCACGGGGTGGTAGTCGGGATGTACGCCGTGCTTCATTCCGAAGCCTTTCTCTCTATGTCCGACACGGCATGGACGTCCGTGTCGCAGGGGTCCTGGTGGTACTGACCGAACGGGTCGGCCCAGGTAGGCCACCGCTCGGGGTGTCGCAGCTCGTCGTCGGTCAGCAGTGCGTCCGACAACGTCGCGTGGACGTGCTCGGGATCGGCCTCGTGGACGAGCACGACGAAGGACTGCGCGCGGTCACCGAAGTCGTCGTCCCATCCGAGTGCCGCGAGAGCCCGCCGCGCCGTCGGCACGTCCTCGTACTCGTCCGGCGTCATCGCCGCGAGCCACGATCCCGCCGAAGCGACCCGGAGTCCCCCGCCGGCCGATTCCAGCCACAACACGGAGTCTGGTTGGGTGGCCACCCACATCCGCCCACGCGTGGCGACGACGCCGTCGAGAAGTACGTCGATCGCCGCGTGCAGTCGACCGGGATGGAACGGGCGTCGATCCGAGAACTCCACGAGCGTGACGCCGCATTCGGACGACAGGGGAGGTTGACCGTCGAGCAACGGCGCATGCGCGTCGTCGACGGCGCCGCGACGAGCCGTCGCGGGAACGCGGGACAGGAGTCCGCGCGGCGTCTCCCCTCGCAGGATCCACACCGTCGGAGCCCGGGGAGAGAGTCGTTCGAGCACGGCGGCGAGTCGCGCCGCCTCCCATCGGTCGACCCCGGTGTCGGCGACGACCAGCAGGTCGGCGCTGCGGACGTTCCCCACCGCCACCTGCGCCACGGTGCGGTCGTCCAGCAGATCGACCGTCCCGTCGGGAAATGCGCGCTCGCCGACCAGCTCGTCACCCGTGGCATCCGACAACCAGGTAGCGCTGTCGACGCAGCCGATGACCGCCTCGATCCGCACGTCGTGCGACGCGGGTGCGTCGACGCGTCCCACCATGCCGGTGACGACGGTGTTCTCCACGGCCCAGCAGATCGCCTCGACGTCGAGTGACGGGTCTACTCGCACGACGATGCGGCGGACCGACGAATCGGTGGACGTCGACCGCAGCAGCGGCAGCAGATCCTCGCGCAGCAGGCACGACACACAGCACCCCAGCCCGGCGAGATCGACCACGCGGGTGGTCACTGCACCGTCGTCGCCCACTCGGTCGGTTCGGCGGCGGACGACACCGACGGATGCGTCCGAGAGGTCGTGATGCAGGACCAGCGTGCCCTCGTCGTGCAGCGACGCGGTCACTGCTGCTCCCGGGTCCGCCGGTCCGCACACCAGGACCAATGGAGTCCTTCTGTCGGTCGCCATGGTCAGCGATCCCCCTCACGTTCTTTTTCGACAATGATTTTCACTTACCGGCGTCCGAGCGTACAGTCCGACGCAGCGCTTGTCGAAAACGATTATCAACAAGGCGATTGCCAACAGGAAGGACCGCGATGTCCGCGCACTGCGATGTCACCGGCCGGGTACCGAGCTTCGGGAAGACCGTGTCGCATTCCCACCACCGCACGAGTCGGCGATGGGATCCCAACATCCAGAAGAAGACCTACTACGTGCCCAGCCTCGGTCGACGCGTCCGACTCACCGTGTCGGCGAAGGGCATCAAGACCATCGACCGTGACGGCATCGACTCGGTGATCACGCGGCTGCGCGCCGCAGGAAGGACGTTCTGACATGGCGTCGAAAAGCACCGATGTCCGGCCGATCGTGAAACTGAAGTCCACTGCCGGCACCGGCTACACCTACGTGACCCGCAAGAACCGTCGCAACGACCCCGACCGCCTCGTCCTGAAGAAGTACGACCCGGTCGTCCGACGACACGTCGATTTCCGGGAGGAACGCTGATGGCCAAGAAGTCGAAGATCGCGCGGAACGACCAGCGAGCCGTCGTCGTCGCTCGCTGGGCGAGCAGACGACACGAGCTGAAGGAGCTGATCCGTCGGCCCTCGACGAGCGCTGCGGACCGCGAAGCAGCCCTCCGGGCTCTCCAGCGTCTACCGCGCGATGCGAGTCCGGTAAGATTGCGCAATCGAGACGCTGCGGACGGACGACCGCGCGGGTATCTCCGGAAATTCGGACTGTCCCGCATCGGCGTTCGAGAACGAGCACATCGCGGGGAACTACCCGGCGTCCACAAGAGCAGCTGGTGAAAGAGTGGAGAGAACATGGCAGTGAAGAGGGCTCCGTCCAAGAAGGGCAAGGACGATGCGAATCGCAAGCCCAAGAAGAACCCGCTGATCGCGGCAGGTATCACCGAGGTCGACTACAAGGATGTGAACCTGCTCCGTCAGTTCATCTCCGACCGCGGCAAGATCCGTAGCCGTCGTGTCACCGGACTCACCCCGCAGCAGCAGCGTCAGGTCGCCACCGCCGTGCGCAACGCACGTGAGATGGCGCTCCTCCCGTTCACCACTCGCTGAGTGCAGGCCGGTAGGGGCTGAGGCCCTTCCGTGTCAGGAGTTCTCGCCGGATTCACCGTCATCTTCGTGGTCATCTTCATCGGCTACGTCGTCGCACGTACCCACGTGCTCGGTGAGTCCGGCGGTCTCGTTCTGGGGCGGATGGTGTTCTTCGTCGCCACACCCGCCCTGCTGTTCGACACTCTCGCGCGCGCCGACCTGTCGGTGATCTTCTCCCCCACCTTGGCCATCACCGCGGTGGGGGCATTGATCGTGGGCGCGATCTCTCTGATCATCGCTCTGACGGTGACCAAGCGCGGCCTCCCCGAGGCGACCATCGGCGCCCTCGCCGCGTCGTACGTCAATGCGGCGAACCTCGGCATACCCATCGCCGTGTACGTGCTGGGCGACGCCTCGTTCGTCGCGCCGCTGCTGCTGTTCCAGATCATGATCTATTCGCCGCTGGCGCTGACGGTTCTCGACGTGTCGACGTCGTCGAAGGACGCGTCGTTCCTCGGGATAGTCGCGGCGCCGTTCAAGAATCCGATCGTCCTCGCCGGATTGGCGGGCCTCGCCCTCGCGATCACCGGGTTCACACTTCCCGATCCCGTCATGCAGCCGTTCACGCTGCTCGGTGGCGCCAGCGTGCCGGGGGCACTGCTGGCGTTCGGGATGTCGCTGTACGGCGTCAAGGTCCTCGAACGTGGTGCCGGCCCTCGTCGGGACGTCGCCCTCGCGTCGTTCCTGAAGATGGCGGTCCTGCCGGTGCTGACCTACGCGCTGGCGCGATGGGGCTGGAACCTGGACGGGCACGACCTGTTCGCCGTCGTCGTGATCGCCGCTCTGCCCACCGCGCAGAACGTGTTCGTCTACGCCACCCGGTACGGCCGGGGCACAGTCCTGGCCCGTGACACGGCCTTCATCACCACGATCGTGTCCATCCCGGTCATCGCCGTCGTCGCCGCGCTGCTCGCCTAGTCCGGAAACCGCGCTACCGTGGAGGCCATGAGGTCGTTCGCGTTGGGGTTGCTGATGTGTCTCGCACTCGGCGGCTGCGGATCCTCCGACAACACGGAGCCCACCGACATCGAGACCGGGGCGGCCACACCGACCGATCTGGTTCCCGTTCCCGGGTCGCCTCCGGTCCCCCACCAGGTCGCCGCCGACCAGGTCGGCACCTCGTTCACCCCGGGCGCCTCCCTGATCATGGCGCAGTCCACTCCGTTCGAGGCGTGGACACCGTTGCCCGGCAACCGCATCGCCGTGCACTTCGTCACCGGTACCCCCGAGTGCTACGGCGCCGATGCGACCGTGGTGGAGACCGACGAATCGGTCATCGTCACGGTGCGCACCGGCACCCTCGAATCCGCGAAGAACAAGTCCTGCATCATGATCGCCGTCTACGGAACGATGGAGCTGCAACTCGCCGCACCCGTCGGCACCCGCACCGTCCTCAACGGCATGTGATCAGCGCTTCCTCCGGGCCGTGAGGTAGTCGCTGACCACCGCGGCGCCCAAACCGTCGAGGTCCGGCGCGATGACCCTGCCGCCCACACGATGCGCCATCCGATCGACGACGCGGGCCAGACCCGGATCGTCACCCAACCGGAAGATGGTCACCTGGGCGCCGATCTTGGCCAGCGTGTCGAGTTCGCGCACCGTCAACCCCAGTGTGCGGGGATGTGGCGGGTAGTCGAAGAACGCGTGACCGTCGGGCTCGAGGTGTGCCGTCGGCTCACCGTCGGTGACGATCAGGACCACCGGCTGCGCGTTCGGATTCCGCCGAAGATGCTTGACCGCCAACATCAACGCGTGGTGCAGGTTGGTTCCCTGGTCCCACGCCCCGTCGAGACCGGCGAGTTCCGACGGCGTCAGTGTCTGCGCGTGGCGCCCGAAACCGATCATCGTCAGGTCGTCCCCACGGAATCGGGTGCTCACGAGGTGATTCAGCGCGAGCGCGGTGCGCTTCATCGGCACCCACCGACCCTCCATGACCATCGAGAACGACGTGTCCACCAGCAGCGCGACCGCCGCCTGTGACCGTTGCTCGGTCTCGCTGATCTCGACATCCGTCACCGCCAGACGGACCCCCGCACTGCTGTCCATCGCGGGATCGGCGGCGGTCCGCAGCACCGCGTTGGTCACCGTCCGCACGACGTCCCACGGCTCGGTGTCGCCGAATTCCCACGTGCGCGACGCACCTGTCGGTTCGCCCATCGCGCCGGCCCGTCGTGTGTCCCGCTCGCCCCGTCGGGACGCGATACTGCCGGCGACGTCCTTCAGCGCCGACTGTCCCAACTGCCGCATGGCTTTAGGCGACAACCGCCACTGCCCGTCGGCGCCCTTGTCGAGGAAACCTTCCCGCTGCAACGCCTTCTCGAGATCGGCCAACGTGCGAGCGTCGGCCGCCGCTTCCGGTCCCAGCTGACGCAGCAGGGCGTCGGCATCGATGTCGTCCAGCGCCGCACCGTTGTACTGCTGGGACAACTGATCTCCCAGCTCCTCCAGTTCGGCGATGTCCTGCAAGACGCCGGTACCGTCACCGAGTCCCATGCCCTCCTGGCCACGGAACTTCTGCGCTCCGTCCCAGTCCTCACCGGGGCGTGCCGACTGGAGGTTCTGATCCAGGCGTGCCAGCTGATCCATCAGCTCCTGGCTGCCGAAGGCTTGCTGCGCCAAGGCATCGAGCTCCGCCCGCTGCTCGGGAGACAGTGAGTTCCGCAGCCGTTGCGCCGCCGCGGAACGCTCGGCCAGCGCATCGATCAGATCGTCGATCGTCTCCGGATTCTCCGGGAAGTGCTGCCCGTGCTCCTGCATGAACTTCTCGAACTGCTCGTCCGTGTTCTCACCACGGCCGTGAGCGTCGAGCAGATCGTTGAGGTCGGACAACATCTTTGCGACGGCGGCACGATCTTCCTCGGTCGCTCCTTCGAGCGCCTGCTTCATACCCTTGAAGCGTTGGTCGAGAACTTCGCGTCCGAGCAGATCCTTGATCTTCTCGAAGTTCTCGCGAGCCTCGCTGCTGCGCCAGTCGTAGTCGGACAGCTCCTGCACGGCCTGCGCCGTCGACGGTGGGAGTTCCGCGATCTGCATCTCCTGGAACCGGGCATCGTCGTCGAGCGCACGCGCGAGCGTCTTGCGCTCCTCGAGCACGGCCTTGTCCAGCAGTTCGCGCACTTCCTGCAACGTGCCGTCGAGATTCTTGTTCTTCAGGAGTTCGCGACGACGCCGGTTCGCGCGCGCCGCCAGGTCGTCGAGACCCGTCATGTTCTTCGTGCCGCGTCGCAGCATCTCCTGCAGGGCGCGACGAGGAGACGAGCCCTCCAGCACGTCCTGACCGATCGCGTCGAGCGCTTCGCGGAGATCGACCGGCGGCGCGAGTGGGTCCGGACCGTCGACATAGGGGCCGTACCGGGAATTACCTGCCATCAGCTGTACACCGTCTGCCCGTCGTCCCCGGTGTCCTTTCCGATACGCCGGGCAAGGTACAGACCTTCGAGTGCCAGCTCGACCGCCGCCGCGCGCTCGCCGTCGGACGTCGCTCCGAGTCGCTCCGAAAGCTCGTCGAGCACAGGAAGATCCGGCAACTCGTCGAGAAGGACCTTGGCGGTGACACGGTCACCCGTCACGACGGGCTCGCCCTGCTCGACAGCGGTGACCAACGAACTCAGGTCGATGCCGCCCAGCAGATCGCGGGCGGTGTCCGCGGTCGCACGTCGCAGCAGGTGGTTCAACACTTCGATCTCGCGGCCTTCCTCGCCGGACTCGAACTCGACCTTGCCGCGCAGCACGTCGACGATCGTCTGCGTGTCCACGGGACGGGCTACCGGATCGGCTTCGCCGAGGACCGCAGCGCGGTGAACGGCTGCGGCGCCGACGGTCTCGGCAGCGGCGACGGCGAATCGAGCGGAGACGCCCGAGCGCTGATCGACCGACGCGGATTCGCGCAGCAACCGGGTGAACCGGGCGAGCACTTCGAGAACGTGTCCCGGAACGGTGGCCGTCAGGTCGGCTTCCTGCTCGATGACTGCGATCTCGTCCGCCAGCAGGATGGGGTAATGCGTACGGATCTCGGCGCCGAACCGGTCCTTGAGCGGGGTGATGATGCGCCCGCGGTTGGTGTAGTCCTCGGGGTTGGCGCTGGCGACGAGCAGTACGTCGAGCGGCAGCCGCACGGTGTAGCCACGGATCTGGATGTCCCGCTCCTCCATGACGTTCAGGAGCGAGACCTGGATGCGCTCCGCGAGGTCGGGGAGTTCGTTGATCGCGACGATGCCGCGGTGGGTGCGGGGAACGAGGCCGAAGTGGATGGTCTCCGGGTCTCCCAGGCTGCGGCCCTCCGCGACCTTCACGGGATCGACGTCGCCGACGAGGTCCGCCACGGACGTGTCGGGGGTGGCCAGCTTCTCGGAGTACCGCTCCGAACGGTGCCGCCAGGCGACCGGGAGGTCGTCTCCCAGTTCCGCCGCGCGCCGGATCGAGGCCGGAGTGATGGGGTCGTAGGGATGCTCGCCGAGCTCGGAGCCGTCGATGACGGGGGTCCACTCGTCGAGCAGCGTCGCGAGGGTTCGGAGCAGACGGGTCTTGCCCTGCCCTCGCTCACCGAGGAGGACGACGTCGTGTTGTGCGAGGAGGGCTCGTTCGAGTTGCGGGAGCACCGTGTTCTCGAAGCCGAGGATGCCGGGCCAGGCGTCCCGGCCCTCCCGCAGAGCGTCGAGGAGGTTGTCGCGGAGTTCGTTCTTGACGGATTTCTGAACGTGTCCCGAGGCTCGGAGTTCACCGAGCGTGGTCGGGCGGGATTCTGAAGACGAAGTCACCTCTCCAACGTACGAGCCTCCACGCGTTTCGGCACGTTCTCGTGCCGGTCAGTGTCCGGAAGGGTCCGTCAGACTCTTGCCCTCGGCGTTCTTGACGCGTTTGCGTTCGAGCAGCACGACGGCGAGACCGGCGGCCCACAGCACGACAGCCGCCGGGAAGCAGATCATCGCCCATCCTTCGAAGCCGCCGCCGGCCGCGGTGAGTCCGAGGCCGAGAGCGCCGAGTCCGAGGGCGATCAGGAAGTACCCCGGCCAGTTCCGCGCATCCGCGATGGCCTCACCGGCGTGCGCGCGGAAGGTGCGCTCCTCGTCGCGCGGCTCCCGTTCGGAGCTGCCTTCCTTGACTCCACCATCCGGATCGCCGCTGGCCTGGCTGTCACGGTGCCGATCTGTCATGGCCCGCGTCTACCCTCGCTGGGAACGGACCAAACTCCCTCGTACCCGATTCCCGGGAAAACTCGGTAACGTCGAGAGGTGACCCAGACCAGTGCATACGACTTCACCGCCACGACCATCGACGGCGAGCCCGTCGACCTCGCCGACTACAAGGGCAAGCCCCTTCTGATCGTCAACACCGCATCGCAGTGTGGGTTCACCCCGCAGTACGAGGGACTCGAGGTCCTGAACAAGACGTACGCACCGAAAGGCCTGGTCATCCTCGGTTTCCCGTGTGACCAGTTCGGACACCAGGAGCCGGGTGACGCGGAGGAGATCAAGAACTTCTGCTCCCTGCGCTACGACGTCACCTTCCCGCTGCACGAGAAGATCGAGGTCAACGGAGACGGCGCGCATCCGCTGTACAAGTGGTTGCGTGAACAGAAGTCGGGCATGCTCGGCAGCCGCATCAAGTGGAACTTCACCAAGTTCCTCGTCGACGCCGACGGCCAGGTGGTCGACCGTTTCGGGCCGACCACCAAGCCGGAGAAGCTGGCCAAGCCCATCGAGAAGGTTCTCGGCGCGTCCTGACCGTTCGGTTCCTCGCGAGAGGTCAGTGTGCGAAGTGACGCGAGCCGGTGAGGTACATCGTCACACCGGCCTCGCGCGCGGCGTCCACGACCTCGTTGTCGCGGATCGACCCACCGGGCTGCACGACGGCGGCCACACCCGCGGCGGCGAGGATCTGGAAACCGTCCGGGAACGGGAAGAAGGCGTCGGACGCGGCGACCGCACCGGTGGTGCGGTCCCCCGCGCGGCGCACTGCCAACTCCGCTGAGTCGACGCGGTTGACCTGTCCCATTCCGACTCCCACCGAGGCACCGTCGGCGGCGATGAGGATGGCGTTGGACTTGACCGCACGGCACGCACGCCACGCGAACTGCAGGTCCGCCAGAGTGGCCTCGTCGGCGGGCTCACCGACCGCCAGAGTCCACCCCGACGGGTCGTCGCCCTCGGCGTCGAGAAGGTCGCGATCCTGGAGCAGGAGTCCGCCGGAAATCTGCTTGATCTCCGGCGTCGGCTGGGGCGGCTCGCAGATCAGCACACGGATGTTCTTCTTGCGCTGCAGAACTCCCAGGGCGCCGTCCGCGTAGGACGGCGCGATGATGACCTCGGTGAAGATCTCCGCGACCTGCTCGGCCATCTCGACGGTGATCTCGCGGTTGGAGGCGATCACGCCGCCGTAGGCGCTGACCGGGTCGCACGCGTGCGCCTTGCGGTGAGCCTCCGCGATGGAGTCGGTGGTCGAGACGGCGATGCCGCACGGGTTGGCGTGCTTGATGATGGCGACGCACGGCAACTCGTGGTCGTACGCGGCGCGCCACGCGGCGTCACCGTCGGTGAAGTTGTTGTAGGACATCTCCTTGCCGTGCACCTGCTCGGCGCGCGCGATTCCGGCGGGGGCCGACGGGTCGACGTACAGGGCGCCGGCCTGGTGCGGGTTCTCGCCGTAGCGCAGAACCGACGCGCGGTCGTAGGTGGCGCCCATCCACGCCGGGAAGTGCTCGGAGTCGTCGGTGACGAGCACGTCGGTCATCCACGACGCGACCGCCACGTCGTACGCCGCCGTGTGCTGAAAAGCGTTCGCGGCGAGGGCGATACGTTCGTCCAGCGAGAAGCCACCGGCCGAGACGGCAGTCAGGACGTCGTCGTAGCGGGCGGGGTCGACGACCACGGCGACCGACGGGTGGTTCTTGGCCGCGGCACGCACCATCGACGGGCCACCGATGTCGATCTGCTCGACGCACTCGTCGGGGGATGCACCCGATGCGACGGTGTCAGTGAACGGATACAGATTGACGACGACCAGTTCGAACGGCGCGACACCCAGTTCCTCGAGCTGAGCGAGGTGCTCCGGCTTGCGCGTGTCCGCCAGAACGCCGGCATGGACGCGCGGGTGCAGCGTCTTCACACGGCCGTCGAGAGTCTCCGGGAAGCCAGTCAGGTCCTCCACGCGCGTCACCGGCACCCCGGCAGCGGCGATCTTGGCGGCCGTCGACCCGGTGGACACGATCTCGACTCCCGCAGCATGGAGTCCCACGGCGAGCTCCTCGAGCCCGGTCTTGTCGTACACGCTGACCAGAGCGCGCGTGACTGCTCGCTGATTCACTGGGCTATTCACTGGGGATCTGAGCCTTTCGTCCATCGGTGATGACTCCACGTGCGGCGACGGCTGCGACCACATCGATCAGCAGCCGTCGTTCGACGATCTTGATGCGCTCGTGCAGCGACTCTTCGTCGTCGCCGTCGAGCACCGGCACTGCTTCCTGCGCCAGAATGGGTCCGGTGTCGACGCCGTCGTCCACCAGGTGCACGGTGGACCCGGCGACCTTGACGCCGTGCGCCAGAGCGTCGGCGACGGCGTGCGCACCGGGGAACGACGGCAACAGCGCCGGGTGTGTGTTCACGACGCGACCGCCGAAGCGGGAGAGGAACGCGGGCCCGAGGATGCGCATGAAGCCCGCACTGACGACGAGGTCCGGTTCATGGACGGCGACCGCATCGGCCAGAGCGACGTCCCATGCACCACGGTCGTCGTAGTCGGCCGGCGCGATCCGGCTGCACGGCACGCCGACCGATTCCGCGCCGCACGGGCGGTCGACCACGACAGCGACGACGTCGGCGGGGTATTCGGAGGACGACGCGGCGTCCACGAGCGAGCGGAGCAGAGAACCGATTCCCGACGCGAGAACGACGACACGAGCCGGGAGGTCCCGCGTGGACGTCGAACGCGGGGCAGACAGCGTGCTTCTCCTCGGCTGATCGAGCGGGTCGTGGACGGGATGAAGCCTAGACCGCCGTCTGCCGGAGCCTCGAGCGGGCTCGGCTCCTCAGGCTTTGTCGTCGGTCGGCAGCTCGACTATTTCGGCGTCCACGACGTCGTCCGCAGACTCGGGACTGTCGGGAGCAGCGGGGGTTTCGGGAGCAGCGGGGGTTTCGGGAGTGTCTGCCTCTGCGTCGACGATGTCCGCGGAGTCCTCGGCGACAGCCGGTGCGGCGGTCAGTGCGGCCGGCTCTGCCAGGGTGACCGCGTCCGAGCCGGTTTCGTGGTCATCGTCGTCGTGGTCACGGTCCCAGCCGTGTTCGTCGTGGCGACGCATCCGGTAGGCGACCACGGCGGCGACACCGGTGCCGACGACGACGCTCCACGCGAAGGCCGTCACGCCGAACAGCGGGGCGTTGAGGCCGAGATGACCGAACGTTCCCACGGTTCCGCCTGCGAGCACACCGATGACGACACAGCCGACGCTGACGAGGACGGACGCCGCGGCCGCGGAGCGCAGCGCGTCACCCAGGGACGTGGTCGCACGAGCCGCAGCCCGGCCGAGAACGGCGGCGGCCAGGGCCGGAACGACGAGCATGACCGGCCACCAGGCCTGCGCCGCCGACTCCGGCATGACGGCCAGCACCGGTACTGCCGGCATCTCGCCGCCGACGGTGTCGAACAGGGACACCGTGGCCGCCCCGACATGGGCTGCCGAGCCGGTCACGACCGCGGCGGCCGCGACGACGACGTTGGGAAGGTAGAGCACGGACACTGCCGTGAGCCCCAGCGCTCCCCCGATGCCGCCGCCCGAGTCGATCAGTGTGCCGAGGGTGGACGTCGACATGATCAGCGACGCAACCACCAGCACGCTTCCACCGGCGAGCAGCACTGCGGCTGCGCGCGCTGCCGGCGCGAACGACGCTGCCAGCCACGGCGGAAGGTCGACCAGACGGATCACCGACGGCCAGGTGCCGCGGATGCATCCGATCAGCACGCCGATGCCGTGCACGAGGAGCACCCAGCCGAACGTCGCGAGCGCGTCGGGCGTGCTCAGAGCGATGACGGTGGACGCGTCGTGAATCATCGCGAGCATCACCGCGGACATGGCGAGCGGGCCCGCGAGACCTGCGCCGACTACCCATGCGATGTCGCGGCGTGTCGACGACTCGTCGACCGATTTGGCCACGATGGTCGCTACGGCACGCACCAGGAGCGCCGTGGCGAGCAGCGGAAGTACCGACAGCGTGGCGCCGGCGATGCCCAGAGGAACCTGGTGCACCGCGAGCCAGACGGCTGCCAGGGCACCGAACGTGCCGGTGAGATCACTGTTGGCGGATACGAGCGTCACCAGCACGACGGCCGTGACAAGGGCCAGCAACGTACCGACGGGCCGGAATGCCACCTGCAGCAGCATCCGGGCCTCGTCGGGACTCGGCCCGAAACGGCCGTGCGCGTGAGGTTCGCGGTCGAGGAGAGACGTCATCACCGATCAGGTTCTCACCGGACACCGACCTCGGGACCGAGGCGCGCCGAACCGATCAGGTGCGGTCGTCCGGGCGCTGACCGAAGTCGAGGGCTCGCGTGGCCTCGGGTGCGGCGTTGTCGGGCTCGGACTGCGCTCGATCGTCGGACTGCCCCTGGTCGCTCGGCGGCGCCTGCGGTGATGGATCGGTCTGGGGCGCTGGATCGGTCCGGGGCGCTGGATCTGCCTGTGGCGCGGCGTGCGCGGGTGCGGTGTTCACGGGCGCGGAACCGACAGGCTGTCCGTACCGCTCGGTCGGCGCACCGTAGGGAGATCCGTATCCCTGGGGCTGGCCGTAGCCCTGCTGACCGTAGGGCTGGCCGTATCCCTGCGGCTGTCCGTACCCCTGGGGCTGGCCGTACCCCTGGGGCTGGCCGTAGCCCTGGGGCTGGTTGTAGCCCTGGGGCTGGCCGTAGCCCTGCTGGGAGTACGCACCCGGTTGCGGCTGGCCGTAGGGCTGCTGTCCGTATCCCTGCTGGCCGTAACCCTGGGGCTGGTTGTAGCCCTGCGGCTGCCCGAACGGCTGGGCGGGACGAGCTTCACGCGGCGCCGGCACGGTGACGACACCGGACTCGATCAGCAACGAGCCGACCGACGCCACGACCTGCAGTACCGCGAGGATCAGCACCAGGATCGACCCGATTCCGACTCCGACACGCACCGCGTCACCGAACGCCGTGAAGGCGGCACCCCGGTTGAACAGCTGGAAGATCAGCGTGAGCAACGCGGTCACGGACAGCGCTGCCACCAGGACGGCAGAAGCCTTCTGCTTGGGCAGCAGCCCCCCGGCGGTGACCAGCGCTGCGAGCAGCAACAGTGCGACCGCGGTCGGATCCCCGAGTTCGCGCTCGAAGAAGTTCGAGGAATCCCCACCGAGCGCGAACTGCGCGGACAAGCCCAGCAGAAAGGCCAGCACGCCCGTGCCGATGACGACGTACGAGGCGATTCTGCCTACCTGCTTCGTTCTCGCGGCGACGCGCTGGTTCGTCGACGATTCCGTGTCTCCCGACGTCGGATCCGTCGACTCGGGAGCGGGAGCGACAAGGCCCGATCGGTCCGTGGTGCTGTCGCCGCCCGCCTCCGCCGACTGCATGCGGGGGTCGGTTCCCTCGGGTGAGAAGGTCATCTCGATTCCTCTTCCTCGGTTCTCTTCGCGTTCGACCCTTCACAGTACGGACGGTGGGATCGGCCGATCGACCGAGTCTCAGGACACCCCGACAGGCTCCCGGTCCTTCGACCGCGACGCCTCGATCTCGCGGACGAGGGGCAGAACCTTCTCCCCGAAGTACTCGATCTCCTCCTGGAAGTGCAGGAAGCCGCCCAGGATCAAGTCGACGCCACGGTCGCGGTAGTCGACGATGCGAGTAGCCACCTGCTCCGGGGTGCCGATCAGCTGCGTCTTGAAGCCGTCGTTGTACTGCACCAGGTCCTCGAAGGTCGAGTCCGCCCACATACCCTGCTTGTCGGCGGTCGAGTTGCCCGCCTGTTGCACTGCACCTCGGAACCCCTCCACAGCCGGCTTGTTGGCCTTCTCGATGATTTCGCGAAGCGTGTCGCGTGCTTCCTTCTCGCTGTCGCGTGCGATCACGAAGCCGTTGAGTCCGAACTTCACTTCCCGCTGGTGCGCACGCGCGACGGTACGGATGTTGTCGAGCTGGCCGGTGACTCCGTCGAAGTCCTTGCCGTTGGAGAAGTACCAGTCGGAGTACTTGCCGGCGTTCTCCTGTGCCGCAGCCGAGTTGCCGCCCTGGAATAGTTCCGGGTTCGGGCGCTCGGGCGTGTTCAGCGGCTTGGGCTTCAACGTGAAGTCGTGGATGCGGTAGAAGTCGCCACGGAAGTCGACGTCGTCCTCGGTCCAGATCTTGCGCAGGACCTGCAGGAACTCGGCGCTTCGACGGTACCGCTCGTCGTGTTCGAGCCACGGCTCACCGAGGTGGGTGAACTCGTCCTTGAACCATCCACTCACGACGTTGACGGCGAATCGGCCGTTGGACAGATGGTCTGCTGTCGCACCGAGTTTCGCCAGGACTGCCGGCTGCCACAGTCCGGGGTGTACCGCGGCAATCACCTTGAGGCGTTCGGTCGCGAGAAGCAGTGCGAGGCTGAAGCTCGTGGACTCGTGCTGGAATTCGGCGCCGTAGCTGGCCTCGTACCTGACCTGGCTCAGCGCGTACTCGAAGCCGTTGTTCTCCGCCGTTCGCGCGAGCTTCTTGTTGTACTCGAACTCCCAGCTGGTGCGCTGTTCGATGTCACTGGTGACCAGCCCGCCACTGACGTTGGGCACCCAGTAGGCGAACTTGATCTCGTCGGAAATTCTCTCGGTACTCATGCAGTCCTCGGTTCGATAATGATGCGCGACATATGATTTCAGGAGTACCAGGTGGGCTGCGGAAGCTCACCGGTGAGGACGTGGCGCCCCACCTCGCGGCGCTTGTAGGCAACAGGGTCGTGAAGGGTGTGCGTGCGCACGTTGCGCCAGAACCGGTCGAAGCCGTGGCTGGACGCCGTCGCGCGTGCGCCGAGGCCTTCGAAGATGCCGGAGGTGATCTCGAGCGCGACCTCGGTGGCCCGCGCCTTCGCCGCGGCCACGCGTACCTCGTGCTCGCCCCGCTCGTGCTCGGTGACGGTCCAGGCATTGTCGTGGATGCGCTGCTGCTCCGCGGCCACCGCATCGGCGAGAGCCTCTGCGGCCCAGAGCTTTGCGGTCAGATCACCGTAGAGGTCGATGATGTACGGCTCGTCGAGCGCGTTGTCGACAGTGCTGTGCAACCAGGCCCGGGTCGTGGTGCGGGTGTAATCGGCAGCGGTGTCGAGGGCGCCGCGGGCGATACCGAGGTAGAAGTTCACGAACACGAGCTGGATGATCGGAACGTTCAGCGTGTTGTAGACGCGCGGCTCGAAGGCCTTGTCCCGGAAGCCGGCAGCCGAGCTCCAGTCGGTACGCACGTGATCGATGGTGACACTGCCGCTTTCGGTGCGACGCTGGCCGATGTTGTCCCAGTCGTCGTGGAAGGTCAGGCCGTCCGAGTCGGACGGCACGATCGCGAACACGTGGGTATCGGTGCCCGCGAGAACACCTTCGAGGACGGTGACGTCGGAGACTCGGCTGCCCGTGGAGAACGTCTTGGCGCCGTGGTAGACGATCGAGTCACCCTCGTCGGTGATCTCCACGTCGTTGTCACGCGGGTTGACGGCACCGCCGAAGAACCAGGTGTTCTCGGTGGCAGCCTGCTCGACGGCAGCGATCTGCTCCTTCGTCCCGACCAGCCGTGCCGCCCAGAACCACAGCAGGTGGTAGCCGAGAAGCTGGCCGATGGAACCGTCGGCGGCAGCTACCGCGCGAATGACCTGGTAGGCGGTCTCCCACGTCTGTCCGCCGCCTCCGAAGTCGGTGGGACCGAGAATCGTCACCAGACCGGACTCCTTCAGCAACGCCACCTCGGCGTGCGGCGCTTCGGTTGCCCGGTCGCGTGCGACGGCGTCGACAGCCAGGATCGCGGCGACCTCGTGTGCTCGCTCGATCCACTCTGCGGAGGTGGTGGGGGCGGTGGTCCAGCGCGGTTCGGTGGCGGCGCCGGCGGGGCGATTGTCAGTGATCGTCATGACGGGAATTGAACCGTCCACCTCGCGGCTGAACCACCGTTGCACTCTGGGTGATTCGAACGGTTCTGCGCCGAGGCCAGAGCAGTTTTCGACGTTCAAACCTTTTATCGTCAAGTGGTATCAATAGTTCAGACCCGGAGGTACGGTGACCTTCCACAAATGGTGGCGGCGAGAACCGCCTTTTTCTTAGGACACGTCATGAAGAAGTCCGTTCTCGCCGGTGCAGCAGCCGCTGGTGTCGTACTCGGTGCCGTTGTATTTCCCGGAACGGCGTCGGCAGCCGACACGACGGTGACGTTCTCCATCACGGCGGGGGGTATCGCGATCACAGCCCCCGGCAGCGCGGCACTCACGGAGAACGCACTCCTCGACACCGCAACGGGTTCCATCACCGGGGTCAAGGTCACCGATGATCGACGCGGCATCTCCGGGTGGATCGCGAAAGCGTCCAGCACCGCGTTCACCAACGGCACAGGCACCGGAACGACGTCGATAGCAGCAGATCAGGTGACATACACGGGCAACCTGGCGTCGTTCACCGGCGTTGCCGTCGTGACCCCGGGCCTACCGGGCACCCTGGCCGCTGCCCGGAATGCGCAAGTGGCAACGGCCGTCCTGGGTGCGAACACCGCGACGTGGTCACCCACCCTGTCGATCGCCCTCCCGACCGAACGCACCTCGGGTGCGTATTCGGGCGTGATCACTCACTCGGTTGCGTGACATAACGACCGTTTTGCTGACGCGACGGTCGCTATCGGTTTTTCTCCTTCTTTTACTCGGCGTCAGCGTGTCATCGGCCATTCCGGCCGTTGCTCAACCTCCATTGGATGGATCGACGGGTATCAGCATTCGATTGTTGGAAGCGCCGGTATCCCTCGAAGGTGATCCGCGGGCGCTGTCGTACATCGTCGACAATCTCCCGCCCGGAACTCTGATCGACAGAAAGTTCGAAGTCACCAACGACACCGGCGCAGAGGCCACCGTCCGCATGTATGCGGGCGCGGCCGACATCGCAGGAGCGGACGGTTTCGTCTTCGAGGACGGTGCTGCCGTGAACGAACTGACGTCCTGGATGACGGTGACCCCGTCCGAGGTGGTCGTACCGTCGGGCGGCTCCACCGAGGGACTCGTGTCCATCTCGGTCCCGTCGGACGCGACCGAGGCCGAGCGGTACGCCGTCGTGTGGGCAGAAGTAAGTGGCGCACCCGGTTCCGGCGGAATCTCGACGGTGTCGCGGGTCGGCATCCGCGCCTACCTGTCCGTGGGAGCCGGGAACGGCCCGCCGGAAGACTTCTCTGTGACCACCGTGACCGCCGGCCGGTCGACGACGGGCGCGCCGGAAGTCACCATCGGCGTCGACAACACCGGCGGGCGGGCCCTCGACCCGTCGGCGACAGTGACACTGTCCGGCGGCCCGGGCGGTATCAGTGCTGCCCCGGCAACCGGATCCGGAGGTTCCATCGCGCCCGGTACGAGCGGAACGGTGACCGTCGCGCTCGACGCCGCTCTCCCCGCGGGTCCCTGGACCGCCGGCGTCACCGTGACGAGTGGCCGCGTGAGCCGGGACGGAAGCGGGCAAGTGACATTCCCCGATTCGGGCACCGCTGACGCGCAACAAGTATCGGCGTCGAGCGGCGGGACGCCGGTGTGGATCTGGATCGTGGTGGCGGCGGTAGTCGTCGCTCTCGCTGTTGCGCTGACTCTCGTCCTGCGGAGCAGGGCGCGGACGAGCACCTGACATGACTGCCCGGTACGCACCGACGCTCATAGCTCTCGTGATCCTCACTGCGGCAACATCGATCGCTGCGCCGACGGCCGGGGCGCAGGACGTCGACCCCTGCTCGATCGTGACGACGACACCCGAAGAAACTCCAGTCGTGGTCGTCACGACCACACCCGCGCCGACGTGCCTATCGGTCACCACCGTCACGACGACCACTGCTCCTCCGATCACGACAACTCTTGCTGTTCCGACAACTACCGCTGTTCCGACGAGTACTGCTGTTACGACGACCACTGCTGTGACGACTGCTGCTGCTTCGACGACCACTGCTGTGACGACTACCGGTACGCCGACGACCACGGACGCGGTCGCGACCGTCGATCTCACCGCGACAACCTCTAGCACCCCGTCGACAACCGCTCCACGGCAGCGGGCCGCGGTGTCTGCAGCCGGTATCGGAATCACCCTCGGTACCGTGACTTTGTCCGGTCCCGCGAGCCCATCGCCCGGCACCACGTGGGTCGGCGCGGGGAATGCCTCGATCACGAGTGGCCTCGGATCCTGGGTTGCGACGGTATCTCTCGGTCCGTTGACCGTCACGCAACCAGGCCGGTCTGCCTTCACCGTCACCGACGGCTCGTACAGCGCGGCCCAGTCGAGCTGCTTGGGGTTGAGCCCCATGCCGGCCACCACCGTCGCGCTCGACTCGACGCCCCGAGAAGTGAAGAAGTCTCCCGCCGGTCTTGTGTCCACTCTGGCGTGTCTCACCAATTGGAACTACACGGTGTCTCTGCCCTTGCCGTCCACGCTGCTATCCGGCACCTACACCGGAACGCTCACGCACTCGGTCGCCTGACAGTCGCCTCCTCTCATTCGCCGGGTGCGGTGAGGTAGTCGTTGCCGTGGGAGTCGCGGATGTGGACGATGCCGTCGCGGAGCATGCGGTAGTGCCATTGTCTGCGGGTTTTCAGTCCGTGGTGTCGGCGGCAGAGGGGTTCGAGGTTGCCGGTGACGGTCCAGCCGCCCTTGTGTGGGTCGGTGTGGTCGAACGGGATCACGTGGTCGAGGTCGCAGTCCTCGCTCGGTACGGCGCACCCCGGATGTACGCACGTCGAATACAGCGCTGTCACCAACGCCGCGACCGCCTCCGACGGGCGGTAGATCAGTGCCCCGTCCGGGGGCACGGCGAAGCCCCCGTGGCCGTCGGGGTTGTCGACGGCACGGTCGAGTGCTGAGGGTGGGAGCGTGCGGAGGTACTCGACCTGCTCCCTCACTTTCCTGGCTCTCGCGCTGCGGACGTTCCCCGAAGTGGGTGTCCAGCCCGGCGGCATGCGGCGGGTGCGGCGAACTTCTCGCCCGTCGACCGGAGCCGGTGGATCGGCTTCCGGGTCGGGTGGATGATGTTCGAATTCCGCGCCGCGGGCTGCGGTGATGAGTGCTTGCCACGTCGCATCCTCGGCGATCGTGCGAGCCACATCGGCCGGAACAGGTCCCCAGCCGACGAGGTGGCCGGGTTCCCCCGCCAACCCCGCCGCCGTCGCAGCATCGAGAACGATGACCGCATGGTTGGCCGGTTCATTCGACACGGCCCCGGTCAAGAGAGCGTGCGCTGCATCAAACAGCCGCGCCGGCAGCGACGTCGGATCCGTCACCCCACGCGCAACAGCAGCAGTGATGTTCCGCCACATCCCGGCGACCTTCTCCGCCGGACCACGAAGGATCAGCTCCGCCTGACCGCGCGACAGCTTCCGCACCGTCGCCGCCCGCTCCAGCGCCGCCCGCTCCCGGACGACCCGGTGCCACTCCGCATCGAACTCGGCGAGGATTCGGTCGATCGCCGACGCCACCGCACCCGGGGTGCACCTCGATGCGGCCGCGATCACCCGCTGCAGAAATGCTTCGGTGGCGTTCGGAACCCCGGCCAACGACCGGCACACCGTGCGGAACGCCGCATACGCCAACCGGCCCGCATCGAACGCTTCCTGCACCGCCGGACGAGCGGTACGGGTCAGGAACAGCCACTCGGTGACCGTGCCCGTGGACACCGACAATGCCGACACGACTTCCGCGACAGCGCACGCCTCGGCGGCATCGGCGTCGAACACCCCATCCGGGCCGAGCACGGCGGGGCGCCGCGACTCCTCGTGAACGTAGGAGCACGACGCGGCGACGGTACGGGCGAACGAAGCCTGGGCGTCGACCTTCGCCGACACCAACACATCGACGGAAACTGTTGCGTCGTACACGAATTCACCCCCCGGTGATGCCCGATCAAGCCGCCCCCCGACGACCTGACCACACAGTAACCCAACCCACCGACATACTTTCGGGTCACGCAGTCGGGTCACGCAGTCGGGTGCGCTCCAGCTCGCGGCATGTCGATCGGCGGTCAACTGGATGAGACCGAGTGCCTTTCGGCCAGGACTCTCGCGAGCTGGCTGATGCGTACGCGGGCTGCCTCTGGGGCGAGGATTTCGATGTGGTCGCCGAACTGGAGCAGTTGACGCACCGACTCGATGTCGGGGTAGCCGACGACGACGGTGCATGTTCCTTTTTTCGGATCGGATACGTCGTGGATGCGGGTACCGAGGATGCGCCGCGCAAGGTCGAGACGGTCTTCCGGCAGTCGAAAGGTCACGCTGACACGACCTCGCCCCTCGGTGCGTTCTTTCAACGCAGCCCATCTGGTTCGGAGCGTTTCGTCGGGTCGGAGAGAGACTGGCGCGTCGAGTAGTTCGAAGGCCGAGAGTCGGTCCAGAGCGAACAGTCGGCCATCTCCTCGGTAGTCGGCGACGAGATACCAGCGGCCGGACTTCGCCACGATTCCGTACGGGTCGACCACACGCGTCGAGGCTTCACTCTCGGCGCTACGCCGGTATCGGATTCGCAGTCGGCGGCGATGCCGCAGGGCCGATGCCAGATCGGCGACGTCGACCGCGGTTTCCGAATCGGCGAACCACGGGGCGCTGTCCACCAGCACGAGGTCCGCCAGTCGCAGCGAGCTCGTGCCCGTGGGTGTCGCGGCCTGGCGGGCGGCGATCTTGCGTGCTGCCGACTCCCACATCGCCGACACGCCCATGCGCTCACGTTGTGCGCTGTCCAGACCCGCCAGGGAGAGGGCCTCCAACTCCGGTGGTTCCAGATGGGATGCGTTGAGCCGCGCACCGGGGAGCAGGACGATCCCACCGCTGCGGCCACGTTCGGCATACACAGGCACTCCTGCTGCCGAAAGGGCTTCGACGTCCCGCAGCACCGTCCGGCGCGATACTTCCAGTCGCGCGGCGAGCTCGGTTGTGGTGATGCGTTGGCGGGTCTGCAGTAACAACAAGAGATGCAGCAACCGGGAAGCCTTCATGCGTCCGATCTTCACAGAAAAGGTGACAGGTTCTGTCGTGATAAGTCGGTGAACTGTGTCGGTACCGAGAATTCACCGAACCGAGGAGCGCTCTATGCCCGCACCGAACCTGTTCCTGATCGGCGTCCGCGACGCCGAGGCCGCCACCAGTTTCTACAGCGACCTGTTCGAGATCGAACCGACCTTCACCAGCCCTCGATATGTCGCATTCCAGGTAGCTCCCGGCGTCTTGTTCGCACTGTGGACCGGCTACAGCGAGCACGTGGCCCCGGACACCCCGCGCACGACCGAGGTCGGACTGATGGTGCCGGGACCTGCGTCTGCCGTGGACGAGGTCTTCGCGAACTGGGTCTCGAAAGGAGTCCGTGTCGTCGAGAAGCCGCATGATGCTGTCTTCGGCCGCACGTTCGTGGTCTCCGACCCCGACGGCAATCTCGTCAGGGTCTCCCCGGTCGACTGATCTACCGAACGACGACCACCTTGCCGATGGTGCCGCCGCTTTCCACCCGTCGGTGCGCGTCCCGCAGGGTGTCCACGTCGAGAGGCGACAGCGTGGTGGTGCGGGTGCTTCGCAACGTCCCGTCGTCGATGAGGCGGGAGACCTCGTCGAGGATGGCGCGCTGAGATGTGCTCTCGGGCAACGACAACGGCACCGTGAACATCAGTTCCCAGTGCCAGGTCTGACTTTTCGCCTTCAGCGGCATCAGGTCGAGGCCGACCGGGTCGTCGATCGCGACGACCTGACCGTGCACCGCCATCACCGCGGCGTAGGCGTCGACATTGCCCTCGGAGAACGGGGAGAACACGTACTCGACGCCGTCCGGCTTCAGGGCACCGATCTCGTCCACGAGGGAGTGCCGATCCACCACGTGATGTGCGCCCATCTTCGTTGCCCAGTCGCGGGATTCGCCGCGTGATGCCGCGGCCACGACGGTGAGCGAGGTCAGTGCCCGGGCGAGCTGGATGATCATCGAGCCGGTACCGCCGGCGGCGCCCACTACGAGAAGCGTTCCGGTGCTGGTCTTTCCGAGTCCGAGCCGGACGAACAACGATTCCCATGCCGTGATGGCGGTCAGCGGCACGGCCGCGGCATCCGCGGCGGACAGTGACGACGGCGCATGGCCGACGATCCGCTCGTCGACGAGTTGGTACTCGGCGTTGCTGCCGTCCCGAGCGATGGATCCTGCGTAGAACACTCGATCGCCCGGCACGTACACCTGAGCGTCGGAACCTACCGCGACGACCTCACCGACGGCGTCGAAGCCGAGGATCTTCGGGCCGTCCGACGAGTCGAAGGAGGTACGAACCTTCGTGTCCACCGGATTGACGGAGACCGCGTCGACACGCACGAGGATGTCGAAACCGGTGGGAGAGGGAGTCTCTCGCTCGATCTGCACGAACGACGAGTCGGCGTCGACGGAGCCGGGTTCCGTGGAGACGATGGCAGAGTGAGTCGCGGGAATGCTCATACCTCGACGGTAGTCCCCGGGAACGACACGAGGGAGGCAGGGTTCCCGTGCGGGAAACCGGCCTCCCTCGTGCGAGAGAAGAAAGAGTGACTACTTCTTCTCGAGGATCTCGCGCGCGAGGGCAGCGGTCTCGGACGGCGTCTTGCCGACCTTCACACCGGCCGCCTCGAGGGCGTCCTTCTTGGCCTGCGCCGTTCCCAGCGAGCCGGAGACGATGGCGCCGGCGTGGCCCATGGTCTTGCCCTCGGGAGCGGTGAAGCCGGCGACGTATCCGACGACGGGCTTGGTGACGTGCGCCTTGATGTAGTCGGCCGCACGCTCTTCGGCGTCGCCACCGATCTCACCGATCATGACGATGATCTCGGTGTCGGGATCGTTCTCGAACGCCTCGATGGCGTCGATGTGCGTGGTGCCGATGACCGGGTCGCCGCCGATGCCGATGGCGGTGGAGAAACCGAAGTCACGAAGCTCGAACATCATCTGGTAGGTCAGGGTGCCCGACTTCGAGACGAGGCCGATGGGTCCCTTGCCGGCGATGTTGGCGGGCGTGATGCCGACCAGAGCCTCGCCGGGGGTGATGATGCCGGGGCAGTTCGGCCCGATGATGCGGGTCTTCTTGCCCTTCTCGACGTTGTAGGCCCACGCGTACGCGCTGTCCTGCACCGGGATTCCCTCGGTGATGACGACGAGCAGCGGGATCTCGGCGTCGATGGCCTCGACGATGGCGTCCTTGGAGAATGCCGGCGGCACGAACGCGATGGACACGTCGGCTCCGGTCTTCTCCATGGCCTCGGCAACGCTGGCGAACACGGGCAGCTCGACGTCGGAACCGTCGGCTGCGGTGTGCTTGACCGTGGTTCCGGCCTTGCGAGCGTTGACGCCGCCGACGACCTGGGTGCCGGCCTTGAGCATCAGGGCGGTGTGCTTCGTACCCTCGCCGCCGGTGATGCCCTGGACGATGACCTTGTTGTTCTTGTTCAGGAAAATAGACATAGTTTCGGTGCCCTCTACTTCGCAGCCAGCTCGGCGGCCTTGTCGGCGCCTTCGTCCATGGTCTCGGCCAGTGTCACCAACGGGTGCGCAGCATCGGCGAGAATCTTCCGGCCTTCTTCGACCTTGTTGCCGTCCAGGCGGACGACCAGCGGCTTGGAGGCGGTGTCGCCCAGCGTCTTCAGAGCGCCGACGATGCCGTTGGCAACCGCGTCGCACGAGGTGATTCCGCCGAAGACGTTGACGAACACGCTCTTGACCTGCTCGTCGCCGAGGATGACGTCGAGGCCTGCGGCCATGACCTCGGCCGAGGCGCCGCCGCCGATGTCGAGGAAGTTGGCGGGCTTGACTCCGCCGTGCGCCTCACCGGCGTAGGCGACGACGTCGAGGGTCGACATGACCAGTCCGGCACCATTTCCGATGATGCCGACCTGTCCGTCGAGCTTGACGTAGTTGAGGTCGTTCTCCTTGGCCTTCGCTTCGAGTGGGTCCGCCGCGTCGGCGTCCTCGAACTCGGCGTGGCCCTTCTGACGGAAGTCCGCGTTGGCGTCCAGCGTGACCTTGCCGTCGAGCGCCAGGATCTCGTCGTTCGGGGTACGAACCAGGGGGTTCACCTCGACGAGGAGGGCGTCTTCGTTGATGAAGACTTCCCACAGCTTCTGGATCGTGTTGGCCGCGGCGTCGAGCACCTCGGCGGGGAGCTTGCCGGCTTCGGCGATCTCACGCGCGAAGGCGAGGTCGACACCCTTGACGGCGTCGACGGGGATGCGGGCGAGCGCGTCGGGGTTCTCCTCGGCGGTCACCTCGATCTCGACACCACCCTCGACGGAACACATCGCGAGGTACGTGCGGTTCGTGCGGTCGAGCAGGAAGGAGATGTAGTACTCCTCCGCGATGTCGCTGGCTTCCGCGACGAGAAGCTTCTTGACGACGTGGCCCTTGATGTCGAGTCCGAGGATCGCTTCCGCGTTCGCCTCGGCCTCGGCGACGTCCTTGGAGTACTTCACGCCGCCGGCCTTGCCGCGGCCGCCGACCTTCACCTGGGCCTTGACCATGACGGGCTTGCCGATTTCTTCGGCAATCTGTCGTGCACCGGCAACCGTGTCGGTGACACGTCCCGCCGACGTCGGAACCTCGTGCTTGGCGAAGAGTTCCTTCGCCTGGTATTCGAAGAGATCCATCAGCTCACCATCTCGTCTGCGTTGACGCCCGCTCGAGGGGTAGGAGCGGGTCCGACTTGCGACTGTAACTTTCCCCGATATGTCGATATCGGCGCCCCGTACATCTTGTGGTTCAGATCACCGGTCGCCGATCGGACCTACTCACCAGTACGAAACAGCAGGCCGCCTACCAGCGCGGACGCCACAGCGCCGACCCCGCACACGAGCGCACCCGACGAGGGGGTGATCGCCGCGTCCGCATCGCCGACGAGCGCGCTGCATGCGACCGCGGCCAGGGCGATTCCGGCTCCAACCTCGAGTGCCGCGCCACGTGCCGGTCGCGCCCGCGTCGCGATCACGGCGGCGACGCCCACCGCGACGGCCAGCGTCAGTCGGCCCCACACGTCCCACCCCCAGGGCAGCGAACCGATCCACCCGGCGGTGTCACCGTCGATGTCGTACACGGGGAGAAGCAGCCCGACGACGGACACGGCTGCGGCGATACCCGCTGCCACGGCCACCCCGCGAGCTGCGGGGTCCAGGTCGCTCGTGTCGACACCGTCACGCTCCGAGGCGCCCGCTACCCCGATCGCGATCACGGCGAGCACACCCGTCGCGACGCCGAGGAGAAGCAACCATCCGCCGGACCCGATGCCCACTCCGTCGATGCCGACTCCCAACACGACGGCCTGCAGCACCGCGAAGGAGAGGGCGATGTGGCCGAGGACGATCAGCGCCGCGGCCGGCCGCACAGCCGAGGCGAACTCGGAGAAGAACAGCACCACGCCGACGACGACGGTCACCAGAGCGAACAGCAGTACCGGTCGCTCGCCGGCCACGGCGGGCTGACGTCCGTCTGGGGCGGTGAGCAGCGGCAGCAGCGCGCTCGCACCCAGGACCAGGCCCGTGAGGACGGTCGCCGCCCCGGCGATCATGTGTCGGCGTGACGTACTGCCAGCAGTACGAGCGGCCCGTGGCGCAGCGGACTCCACCGCCCCGCCGGATCGCGCGACGACGAGCGCCGCCAGGGCCAGGGCGACAGCACCCACGACGCCCACCACCGGGCCGGGGGCGATGCCGATGCGATTACCGGCGCCGCCCGCACCGACCACCCGCACCAGGGCGACGGACGCGGCGGCCAGTGCCGTCCCGGCCAGAACCCCGGCCGCGACCTCGCGACTCGACGACGTCAGCGCCACCGCGCACGCCACCAGCGCTGTCACCGCACACAGTGCGCCGCCGACGGCGAGAAGAATCGGGCCGGCCACCAACGCTGGAGCCAGGAACACCGGATCGCTACTGACGAAGGACGGCAGAACGAACGACGCGGCGACGGCCAACACGCCTGCGATGCCCAGTGCCACTGCGGAGGCGGATGCCGGCCGGCCGTCCTCGAACGGAGCGTCGTCCGACCTCGATGCCGCGACCATGGCGAGGACGCCCGCGGCGACGACAACGAGATGGCCGAGGAAGACCGCGACCGAGCCCGGACCGGGTGACAACTCGGCGGCAGTGACCGGACGGAACAGTTCGAGCCGATCCGCGTCGATCGCGGACGCGAACAGTTGGACGTCGGCGACCGCCATGCCCAGCGACATGGCACCCACAGTGGTAACCACTGCCCCGGCGAGCAGGGTTCTGCCTCGGGCGAGCGCGAACAGCGCGACGGCGGCGACCAGGATCCACACGAGCGCCGATGCGGCCGCGGCCGCGGAGTCGGGTCCACCGACTGCGCTGCCGTCGGAACTGCTCACGACCCCGATCACGGGCGCGAGCGATACCGCGGCAGCCGCGATCACGGTGAGGGCGACGGGGACCGTGACCCGCGCACGGGATACGAACTGTGTCGGCTGTGTCACGATGATCGACGGTAACGGGTCTCGGCCCGATCACAGCTCGATGGACATCCGCGCCGCTTCGTCGTCGGGACACTTCCTCGAGTTTCGCCAGGACAAACTGTGAGCCACCTCACAAATCAGTGGCCAGGTCCCGTTTGGCTTGCGCCGCCCGCAACCGTTTCGTTACCGTCCACGAGGTTCCACATCACGGGCAGGTCACGAATTAGGAGGACGGTAGGTCTTGCAGCACCACCGCACCCCCTTCACACGATCTCGCTTCGTCGCAGACGACTCCGCAGACACCAGCTTCTCCACCGACCGCACCGTGTTCACCCCGGCTGCAGGCAACGGGCACCTCGTCGACACCGGTTCACTGGACATCGTCAGCCTCGGCAGCGCTGCCGACGACCTTCCGTCGTCACCGTGGGACCGCACACACGAATCGGACGACTACGCAGCCAGTGCCCCTGCCTACGTCGCCTCGCCCGAGGCCGACCGGCGTCAGCGGCGCTCGGTTCCCGCCACCACGTTCCTCGTGACTCCCCCGGTTGCAGCGACCATCGTCGACGAGACGGCCGTCAAGCGCACCGGAGCTCACCGCATCCCCGCTCCCCCGTCGGCCCTCAAGGGCCGCGTGGCGGTCGTCGCCGTTGCAGCCGGTGCCGTCGTCGCAGCCGGCCAGGCAGCCGTCGACAACGCGCAGCCGGCCGAGCGATCCGAGACATCGGAGTACGCACTGGCTGCAGGGCAAGCTCCCGCAGCAGCGATCGCCGCCGTTCCCGCGGCGTCGACCGCCGGCATCGTCACCGACACGTCCCATGTCGACTCCATTCCGACGGCCACCTCCACCGGAGCACCGGTCACCGCGCCGTCCACATCGGCGGCACCCCAGATCCTCAACATCGCCACCCCGGTCGACCTCGGACAGTTCTCCGAGTTGCTGGCCAAGGGACAGCGGTTCAGCGAGGAACGCGAAGCTCGCGAGGCAGCCGCACGGCGCCCCCTGTTCGCTCTCCCCGCCATCGGCACCTACACCTCCGGCTTCGGCTCACGATGGGGAACGCTGCACGCCGGCGTCGACATCGCCAACGCCATCGGCACGCCCGTCCACGCAGTGGCGGACGGAACCGTCATCGACTCCGGCCCCGCGGCCGGCTTCGGTCTCTGGATCCGGTTGCAGCACGCCGACGGCACGATCACCGTCTACGGACACATCGACTCGTCCGAGGTCCAGGTCGGTCAGACCGTCATGGCCGGCGACGAGATCGCCAAGATGGGTAACCGTGGCCAGTCCACCGGACCCCACCTGCACTTCGAAGTTCATCTCGCGGGCGACAGCAAGATCGACCCGCTCCCGTGGCTGGCCTCGCGCGGCATCAGCCTCGGCGCCGAGCGCGACTAGTTTCTCGCGCCCGGCCCTTTCCTCTTCCTACAGCTTTGTCATCGGCACTCCGCCGATGAGCATCATCTTCACGCGCCCGGACGTCCCGAAGTCGATGAGCACCATCGCACGCTGACCGGACCCTTCCGACTCCACGACCGTGCCCAGTCCGTACTTGTCGTGGCTCACGCGGTCACCCACAGCCAGCACGAGGGTGTTGTTGGTCCGCGCCTTGCCGAAGCTCGGCGTGGGTGTCGCAGAGGGTGACGATCCGCCGGACCATCCGCCGCGCGGATTGGACGTCCAGTCGCGCTGACGCGACGACCCGGAGCCGCCGCTGGACCCGAATCCACCGCTGCCGACGCCGGGATCCTCGCGCTTCCAGTCGATGAGATGCTGCGGAACCTCCTGCAGGAAGCGGGATTCCGGGTTGTTGATCGGCTGACCCCACGCGGATCGCATGATGGCGCGCGTCAGATACAGGCGGTGCCTGGCACGCGTGATCCCCACATAGGCGAGGCGGCGTTCCTCGGACAGTTCGGCGGGATCTCCCAGCGCACGCATGTGCGGGAACTGACCGTCCTCCCAGCCGGTGACGAACACGACCGGGAATTCGAGGCCCTTGGCGGTGTGCAGCGTCATCAGCGTGACGACGCCGTCGCCGTTGTCCGGGATCTGGTCCGTGTCGGCGACGAGGGACACGCGTTCGAGGAAGGCCGCGAGCGATCCGGGTTCGGCGATGCCGTCGGTGTCCTGCCCGTCGTCCTCGTCGAGATCGGCGTTGATGTCGGACTCCTCGAGCCCCTGCAGATTGCGCGCGTCGGCACTGAATTCCCGTGCGACGCTGACGAGTTCGTTCAGGTTGTCGAGCCTGGCGCCGTCCTGGGGATCGGAGCTGGCTTCGAGTTCGGCGCGGTACCGCGTGCGGTCGAGGACTGCCTCGACGATGTCGCCGATGTCCGCGACGTCGTTGCCGTCGGCATCGGTGGCCGTCATCGTCGCGCGCAGTTCGTCGATCATCTCCATGAACGAAGCGATCGCGTTCTGCGCGCGCGTGTTGAGCAACGAGACGGTGCCGGCGGCGGCATCGAGCAACGCGGCGTTGAAGCTGACGTTCTTCCGCTCCGCATGGACCGCGACGCACGCTTCGGCGCGGTCACCGATACCGCGGCGCGGCGTGTTCAGGATGCGCCTCATGCTGACCGTGTCGTCGGGGTTGGCCAGCACCCTGAGGTACGCGACGATGTCCCGAACTTCCTTGCGCTCGTAGAAGCGGACACCGCCGACGACCTTGTACGGCAGGCCGAGTCGGATGAAGATCTCCTCGAGTGCACGGGACGAATTGTTCGTCCGGTAGAACACCGCCACGTCGGAGTACTTGTAGTCCGTGCCGTCGACCAGTCGGTCGATCTCCGACGCGACGAACTTGGCCTCGTCGTGCTCGTTGTCGGCGACGTAACCGATGATGGGATCGCCGTCCCCGGTGTCGGTCCACAGCCGCTTGTCACGACGGTTGGTGTTGCGGGCGATCACCGCGTTGGCGGCAGCCAGGATCGTCTGCGTCGAGCGGTAGTTCTGCTCGAGCAGGATGGTGCGGGCATCCGGGTAGTCGCGTTCGAATTCCTCGATGTTGCGGATCGTGGCGCCGCGGAACGCATAGATGGACTGGTCCGCGTCACCCACCACGCACAGCTCGCTCGGCGGGACGGCGCCCGCTTCCGAGTCGGTCCCCACCAGCTCACGCACCAGCATGTACTGGGCGTGGTTGGTGTCCTGGTACTCGTCGACGAGGACATGGCGGAAGCGGCGCCGGTAGTACTCCGCGACGTCGGGATGACTCTGCAGCAGCGCGACGGTCTCACCGATCAGATCGTCGAAGTCGAAGGCGTTGGCCGCGCGCAGGCGCTGCTGGTAGTGCCCGTACACCTTGGCGATGATGGCCGGAAGCTCCGCCGGATCCTTCTCCGCGTCGGACACGGCCTGATCCGGATCGATCAGCTCGTTCTTCAAGTTGGAGATCTGGGTGGCGAGCAGCCTCGACGAGAACTTCTTGGGATCGAGCTGCAAGTCCTTGCCGATCATCGTCAGCAGACGGCGTGAATCGTCCGCGTCGTAGATCGAGAAGTTGGAGTTGAGCCCCGGCAGCAGGGCAGCCTGGCTCCGAAGAATGCGGACACAACTCGAGTGGAATGTACTGACCCACATGAAATTGGCTCGCGGACCGACGAGTCCCACGACGCGCTCCCGCATTTCTGCGGCAGCTTTGTTGGTGAAGGTGATCGCGAGAATCTGGCCGGGTGTGACATCTCTCTCCGCGAGCAGATAGGCGATCCGACGCGTCAGCACCGCCGTCTTGCCCGACCCCGCTCCCGCGACGATGAGCAACGGCGACCCGGAGTGCATCACCGCCTCCCGCTGCTGAGGGTTGAGCCCCTCGAGAAGCTGGTCGGAGGGTCGAGTGGCGCGCGCGGGTGACTGAGTGTTCATCGTCCGTCCAGGTTACCGGCGCACCCCGACAGAACCACACCGACATCGCACGGCGGGCAGCACCATCACCCGGGACGCCTGCACCGAATCCCTGAGGTGAGCCCCGCAGGACCTCGTGAATGCACGGTCGAGGCGCAGCGCACGGGACCTTCGGTTCTTTACCGACGGCCGGACCGGGCATAGTGTTGCGAGGCTCTCTTCGCGGGACGTGCTGCGTCAGTGGTCCTGCATGACGACGACCAGGGATTTCACGACCCGAGAAGACAATATTCGGAATCTACGTAACGGAACGTGGCATCGGAACGACACACGTTTCGACACGAGGAGTTGATATGAGCGCAGCAGTGGACACCAACCGCGACGCCGGAGCAGCATCGACCGAGTCGAAGACCTCCGCGGTCGACGCGGACCGCCCGACGGCCGATCTGCCGACGTCGGAGGCCGAGATCGACGAACTCCGCAAGGAGATCGACCGCCTCGACGCCGAGATCCTCGCGGCAGTCAAGCGACGCTCGGAGATCTCCCGAGCGATCGGCCAGACTCGTATGGCACAGGGTGGGCCTCGCCTCGTGCACAGCCGTGAGATGAAGGTGCTCCAGCGCTTCAGCGAGCTCGGCCAGGAGGGCCACACTCTGGCCATGCTCCTGCTCCGCCTCGGCCGTGGCCGCCTCGGTCACTGAACCACCACCGGGAACCGCCCGCATCGGGCGGTTCCCGTGAGTGTCACTGCAGGGCGATGTACTTGGTCTCGAGGTATTCCTCGATCCCCTCGCTTCCGCCCTCTCTCCCGAATCCCGACGCCTTGATCCCACCGAAGGGTGCGGCGGCGTCGGAGATCACCCCGCGATTGACGCCCACCATTCCGGTCTCCAGCGACTCCGCCACGCGGAGCGCGCGGTCGAGGTCCCGAGTGAAGATGTAGGCAGCCAGGCCGAATTCCGTGTCGTTCGCCGCGTCGATGCCGTCCTGTTCCGTCTCGAATCCGCGCACCGCGAGAACCGGTCCGAACACTTCCTCGCTGAGAATGCGCGCGTCCGCCGGCAGGTCGCTGAGCACCGTCGCCGGGTAGAACCACCCCGGACCGTCCTCCGCCTGTCCACCGAGTGCCACGGTCGCGCCCTTCGATGCCGCGTCGTCCACCAGTTCGGCAACCGTGTCGCGCTGGTCCGAGTTGATCAACGGTCCCAGCTTGGTCGCGGGGTCGCTGCCTCGGCCGAGTGTCATGGTCTTCATCTTCTCCGTGACCTTGGCGACGAACTCGTCCTTCACCGAGTTCTGCACGTGGAAGCGGTTCGCCGCGGTGCAGGCCTCACCGCCGTTGCGCATCTTCGCCAACATGGCTCCCTCGACGGCCGCATCGATGTCGGCGTCGTCGAAGACGACGAACGGCGCGTTGCCACCGAGCTCCATGGACGTGCGCAGCAGATGCTTCGACGACTTCTCCACGAGCATCCGACCCACCTCGGTGGAGCCGGTGAACGTCAGTTTCCGCAGACGCGGGTCCTCGATCAGCGGCCCGGTCACGGCGCTGGACTTCGACGACGGCAGCACCGAGAGAACACCCTCGGGCAGTCCCGCCTCGGAGATCAGCTTGGCCAGATACAGCATGGTCAGTGGGGTTTCCGACGCCGGCTTCACCAGGATCGTGCATCCGGCCGCCAGTGCCGGGCCGATCTTGCGCGTGCCCATCGCGAGGGGGAAGTTCCACGGTGTGATCGCCAAGACCGGTCCGACGGGTTGCTTGGTCACCAGGATCCGCCCGTTGCCCGCCGGAGCCGGGGTGTACCGCCCGGCGATGCGCACCGCCTCCTCCGAGAACCACCGGAAGAATTCGCCGCCGTACTTCACCTCGGCCTGACTCTCCGCGAACGCCTTGCCCATCTCGAGGGTCATCAGCAACGCGATGTCGTCCGCGTTCTCGGTGATGGACTCGAACACCGCCCGCAGGATCTCCCCGCGCTGCCGTGCCGGCGTCGCCGCCCAGGACTTCTGCGCCGCGACGGCCTCGTCGAGTGCGCGGGCCGCGTCCGCGGGACTCGCGTCGGACACCTCGGTGAGCACCTCGCCCGTCGACGGGTCACGCACGGCGAACGTCGCCCCGTTCTCGGCGTCGACCTGTTTGCCACCGATCCACAACCTCGTGGGGACCGACGCGATCAGGTCCTTCTCCTTCGTGGTTCCGGCAGGCTGTTCGTTCGGCTGCGCCATGTGTGTCACCCTTTCGATCGCGGCGCGTCGCCCGATCGGGCCGACGTCGCTCCTGATGTGTGTCTACCCCGACCTCACCGGATCGTCACGCACACCCGCACGGCAGCATCGTCCAGCGATTAGTGTCGACAACCATGAGCGCCGACATCACACGCACCGAGGCCTGGGGCAAGCTCGAAGCCCATCACCGGACGGTGGCCGACCGTCACCTCCGTCAGTTCTTCGCCGACGACCCCTCGCGCGGAACCGAACTGACGGTGACGGCCGGTGACCTCTACATCGACTACAGCAAGCATCGAGTGGAGCGGGAGACGCTGGAGCTGCTGCTGGACCTGGCCCGCGCCGCGGATGTCACGGGCCGTCGTGACGCGATGTTCGCCGGAGAACACATCAACACGTCCGAGAACCGGGCGGTCCTGCACACCGCTCTGCGCCTGCCCGCGGACGCGACGCTCGAGGTCGACGGGCAGGACGTGGTGTCCGACGTCCACGAGGTCCTGGGGCGCATGGGCGACTTCACCGACCGCGTGCGGTCCGGCGAATGGACGGGCGCGACCGGTGAGAAGATCCGCACCGTCGTCAACATCGGCATCGGTGGTTCCGACCTCGGACCGGTGATGGTCTACCAGGCACTGCGCCACTACGCGGACGCCGGCATCTCGGCGAGGTTCGTCTCGAACGTCGACCCCGCCGACCTGACCGGCGCACTCGCCGACCTCGACCCGGCGTCGACGCTGTTCATCGTCGCGTCGAAGACCTTCGGCACCCTCGAGACCCTCACGAACGCCACTGCCGCACGCCGCTGGCTGACCGCCGCGCTGGGTGACGACGCGGTGGCCCAGCACTTCGTCGCGGTGTCGACCAATGCGGAGAAGGTGTCGAACTTCGGTATCGACACGGCCAACATGTTCGGGTTCTGGGACTGGGTGGGCGGCCGCTACTCGGTGGACTCGGCGATCGGCCTTTCGGTGATGATCACCGTCGGACGCGACGCGTTCGCCGACTTCCTCGCCGGTTTCCACCTGATCGATCAGCACTTCCGCGAGGCGCCTCTCGAGGCCAACGCGCCGGTGCTGCTGGGAACCCTGGGCGTCTGGTACTCGAGCTTCTTCGGCGCACAGTCGCGCGCGGTGTTGCCGTACTCGAACGATCTGAACAGGTTCGCGGCGTACCTGCAGCAGCTGACGATGGAGTCCAACGGCAAATCGGTGCGTGCCGACGGCTCCCCCGTCACGACGGCGACGGGTGAGATCTTCTGGGGCGAGCCGGGAACCAACGGCCAGCACGCCTTCTACCAACTGCTGCACCAGGGAACGCGCCTGGTGCCGGCGGACTTCATCGGGTTCGCCGAGCCGACGGACGATCTGCCCACCGCGGACGGCACCGGCAGCATGCACGACCTGTTGATGAGCAACTACTTCGCGCAGACGAAGGTGTTGGCCTTCGGCAAGACTGCCGAGGAGATCGCCGAGGAGGGTACGGACGCGGACATCGTGCCGCACAAGGTGATGCCCGGTAACAGGCCGTCCACGTCGATCCTCGTGCCGAAGCTCACGCCGTCGGTCGTGGGTCAGTTGATCGCCCTCTACGAGCACCAGGTGTTCGTCGAAGGTGTCGTCTTCGGGATCGACTCGTTCGACCAGTGGGGTGTCGAACTGGGGAAGACTCAGGCCCAGGAGCTGACGCCCGTGCTGACGGACGACGCCGGTCCCGGCGCGGATCTGGACTCGTCGACCGCCGCTCTGATCAGCTGGTACCGCGGCGAGCGCGGGCGGTCCTGACTCGAACGACAGCGAGACCGCGCCGGTCCGTCGGGTCGGGGGTCTGACGGACCGGCACGGTCTCACACACCATGTCGCCGCAACCCGTCCCGGCGTTACACACCGGGAAAACTTCCCCCGACGACGGCGCGAACATCGTGGTTCGGTGAACAACCACAACGGTGGCCGCGCGCGGTACGGTCGAACCATGAACGTTCGGATCGAACGCAGCGGTCCGGTGGTCACGGTGATCCTCCACCGACCCGAGGCGCGCAACGCCGTCGACGGCCCGACGGCAGCAGCGCTTGTCGAGGCATTCGAGGACTTCGACGCGGATCCGAGCGCGTCCGTGGCCGTGTTGTGGGGCGACGGCGGCACCTTCTGCGCCGGAGCCGATCTGAAGGCATTGGGCACCGAGCGGTCGAATGTCGCCACCGAGCACGGGGACGGTCCGATGGGCCCGACGCGGATGGAGCTGTCCAAGCCGGTCATCGCGGCCGTGTCCGGTCACGCCGTCGCCGGTGGCCTCGAACTCGCGCTGTGGTGCGACCTTCGAGTCGCGGACGACGACGCGGTGTTCGGGGTGTTCTGTCGCCGGTGGGGTGTGCCGCTCATCGACGGCGGGACCGTGCGGTTGCCACGCGCCGTGGGAAGTTCGCGGGCGATGGACATGATCCTGACCGGCCGAGCGGTGGACGCGCAGGAAGCCCTGTCGATGGGGTTGGCCAACCGGGTGGTGCCGTCGGGCACGTGCCGGGAGGCGGCCGAGGAACTCGCCGCGACACTGTCGACGTTCCCACAGGCCTGCATGCGCGGTGACCGACTCTCGGCCCTCGAGCAGGAAGGCCTCGAACACCGGGCCGCCATGGCCAACGAGTTCCGCCACGGTGCGGCATCGGTGGTCGAGGCGCTCGACGGAGCCCGCCAGTTCGCGGCCGGCGCAGGCCGTCACGGGGCGCCGCGCGAGTGACGAGGTTGTCCGTCGTCGACGAGATCTTCCTTCGCACCCACCGTGGTTTCGGCATTCCCGTTGCCATGCAGGGCATCTGGATCACCGAGGAACCCGTGAGCGAAGACGCCCTCGATCTGGTCGACCGCAGGTTGGCATCGGGTCCGCTGGGCCTGAGGATCGTCTCGCCGACGATTCCCGGTGCGCGCCGGCGATGGGTCCGGGCCACCGTACGCCCCGGAGTGACCTGGTCCGAGCGCACCGACGACCCGTTGTCGTGGGCGGACTCGTGCGCGGACATCCCACTCGATCCGGAGTACGGGCCGGGCTGGCGGCTGAGCGCGGCACCGTACGGATCCGGCACGGCCGTGTCGATCGTGTGCTCGCACGTCATCGCCGATGCGCGTGGACTGATCGACGCAGCGGCAGCAGCGGTGTCGGGCGCCGACTCGGACGTCGTCGAGGACGACCGGTCGAGCGATCTGGCCGATGCGGTCTCGACGGTGTCGACGGTCGTCGGGCGGACGACCCTCGCCCTGTCCGCGTTGGTGTACAGCCGTTCCCGGCGCACCGAGCTCCGCGGTTATCTGCGGGCATCCAGGACACCGACGACGACCACCGCCGCGCGCCCCGCGGCCTGGGAACAGGTGTCCGTCACGGCCGATGTCCCGGCAGCGCAGTGGGACCGAGTAGCCGCGGCCGGTCAGGGGACTCCGAACGTTCTGTTCCTGTCGGTGGTCGCGGCGATCGTAGCTGCGGTCCGGACACCGTGCGGGGCCGAGACCGTTCTGCTCGGAGTGCCGATGAAGGTACCGACCGGGGGCGCGAACGCCCTGTCGGTGACCGCGGTCCATATCGGTCCGGAGTCCTCCCTCGCCGACATCAGAGCACTCGCGAAGACGGCGTACCGAAGCCCGCTGACCGGGCCCGCAGGGTTCCCCGACGAGTTGCTGCACGTGATCCCCGAGCGTGCGGCCGCGGTCCTCGCCCCGTCGACGGGTCTTCGAGATGCGTTGTGCTCCAACATCGGACCGCTTCCCGACGCCGTCCGCACCATCGGCGGCCGCCGCGCGCTGCGCGTCGCCACACGCGCGATCCATCCGGGTCTGCGGCACGAGCAGGCCGCGGCGTCGCCGACCGTGCTCTCCGCATACCTGTGCCGAGTCGGCGAGGTGTACACCCTGTCCGTCGTCGTCACGGACCCCGCGGCCGCTCATACCCGGGACGAGATACGCGAGCAGATGACCGCCGCATTGTCGCGGCACTCGCTCGAACCCGACTTCTGGTGAGTACCGTGAAGATCTGCATCAGCACGACCGTCGAAGGGAACAGCGCGATGAGCGAGTCCGACATCTACGCACGTATCAAGTCCCTGGTGGACACGGAGCACGAGTTGCGCTCGCGCACCGAAGCCGGCGAGATCGATCCCAGCGAGGAACGCGCGCAACTCGATCAGCTCGAGAAGGCACTCGACCAGTGCTGGGATCTGCTGCGTCAGCGTCGCGCGAAGCGCGATGCGGGCCTGTCCCCCGACGACGCCGAGGCGCAGCCGGTGAACCAGGTCGAGAACTACCTCCAGTAGCTCAGACGAGGCGGTCGGTCAGTCTCCGCGGCAGGAAGCGCAGCACCATGTCGATGGCTTTCCACCTGGCGCCGGGGAGCGCCGATCGAGTCACTTCCTTCTCGATCGCCGACACCATCGCCGACACTCCGTCGTCGAGAGACGACATCAGCGAGCCGGTGTCCCCCGCGCGGGAGGACATGTCGGTGGCGACGTATCCGGGGAGCAGGGTGGTGACGGCGATGGGTGTGGGGCGCAGTTCGGCCGCCAGGGCTTCTCCCAGTGAGGACACCCCGGCTTTCGAGGCGGCGTACACCGCCTTGGACCCGGGTAGTCCGCGGCCCGCGCTGATCGAGGAGACCAGCACCAGGTGGCCGGCGTTCTGCTCCCGGAACACCGCCAGCGCCGCCTCGATCTGCGAGACCACGCCGACGAAGTTCGTGCGGGCCGTCTCGAGGTTGGCATCGGCGCGGCCCGTGCCCAGCTTGGCTCCCTTACCCAGACCGGCGTTGACGACGACGCGGTCGATGCCGCCGAGGTCCGCGCGGAGCGATGCGATGCCGTCCACCACCGACTCGTGGTCGGTCACGTCCATGGCTGCCACGGCCACCACGATGCCCGGGTTGGCGGCGACCAGTTCGGCGCGCAAGCTCTCCAACCTGTCCGTCCGGCGCGCGCACAACCCGACGTCGCGGCCCAGGGCGGCGAACCGGCGCGCCATCTCTTCGCCGAGACCGGAACTCGCTCCGGTGATCACGATCTTCTGTCTCCCCATTCCGCACACCCTAATCCCGGAGGAACAGTGACCCATCCGAACATCGACGAGTACGACGTCATCGTCATCGGGGGCGGTCCCGTCGGCGAGAACGCCGCGCAGTACGCCATCCAGGGAAGCGATCGCACAGCGGTGATCGTCGAGCACGAACTGGTCGGCGGGGAGTGTTCGTACTGGGCGTGCATGCCCAGCAAGGCGCTGCTGCTGCCGGGATCGGTCCTGAACCAGGCTCGGTCGATGCCGGGTGTCCGCGAACTCGTCGGCGATTCCTCACTCGACGTCGATGCCGTCCTCGCGCGACGGGAGAGCTACACCCACTCTCTGGACGACTCCTCGCAGGCGCACTGGGCCGAGACCGCCGGGATCGACGTCGTGCGTGGCCACGGCCGACTGTCCGGCGAGAAGCAGGTGAGCGTGGGCGACCGGACTCTGCGTGCCCGCCACGCGGTGGTCGTGGCGACGGGTACGACGGCGACCGTACCGCCCATTCCCGGGCTGCGCGAAGCCCTTCCGTGGACGTCTCGCGATGCGACCAATCTGCACGAGGTGCCGGAACGGATCATCGTCATCGGCGGCGGCGTCGTCGCGTGCGAGGCCACGACCTGGCTGCTCGCGCTCGGGGCCCAGGTGACCATGATCGTCCGCGGCACGTCCCTGCTCGCCGGGTCGGAGCCGTTCGCCGGCACCGCGGTCGCCGACGCCCTGACCGCCGCGGGCGCGCGCATCCTCTTCGAATCCCAGGTGTCCACGGTGTCGCGACCCGATGCGAGCGACACCGGATACGGCCGCATCCACGGGGGTCCGGCCTCGGTGACCGTCGGTGACGACACCCTCGAGGTGGACGAGATCCTGGTTGCCGCCGGTCGTCGTCCCGCGACGAGGGACCTGGGGCTGGACACCCTGCCGGACGGACCGACACCCGGTGAGTCCATCACCGTCGACGACCACCTGAGTGCGGTCGACGAATGGCTGTACGCCGTCGGCGACGTCAACGGACGCGCTCTGCTGACCCACATGGGCAAGTACCAGGGCCGCATCTGCGGCGACGTCATCGCGGCGCGCGCCGAGGGACGACCGTTGGACGGCACCCGGTTCCTCGCCCTCGCCGACCACGGTCAGGTGCCGCAGGTCGTGTTCACGACACCCGAGGTGGCGTCGGTCGGACTGACCGAGAAACAGGCACGAGACGCGAAGATCGCCGTTCGCGCCGTCGCGATGGACATCGCGGTCGCCGGCAGCTCGTTGCGTCAGGACGACTTCGACGGGCGCGCCTCGATGGTGCTCGACACGTCACGGAACGTGATCGTCGGATTCACCCTCGTCGGACAGGGTGTGTCGGAGCTACTGCACGCGGCCACCATCGCGGTGGTCGGGGCCGTCCCGCTCGACACCCTGTGGCACGCGGTCCCGTCGTATCCGACGATGAGCGAGGTGTGGCTGCGTCTGCTCGAGGCTGCCAGGGACTAGTCACGAATCGGTTGGGCACGCCGCACGGAGTCCGCGGCACGGGACGCGTCGAGAGGCACCGGTGAGATCACGACACCGGTGCCGACGCGCAGAGTCCCGGAACTGACCGGTTCGGTCCGCAGACCGCCGCGGCCGATCAGAGCCTTCCGCATACCGTCGACGACCATGCGGTCCATCCACGCGCACGGGTGGGCGGGCCGCCCGCCGCGCAGCAGCACCGGCCCGTCCCCGGTGTCGATGACGAACTCCTCGCCGCGGAGCGGGTCGAGTTCGAGACCCCGGACGACGACGTTGCGACGCGCGACCGAGATGTCCCCGTCCCACGGTTCACCGTCGGCGACCGCCTGGTGCAGCGCCGCGTCCCAGGCCTCGGCGGCGAGGAACGTGATCGCCGCCTCGGTGTGCGCCTTCACGCCGAAGAATCGGTCGCCCCGGATGCCCTTTCCGGTCACCACGTCGACGGACGACGGCATCCGCGTGGATACGTCGGCGGGGCCGTCCTTGCTACGACCGAAATATGCATGTGACGGCGACACGAGAAGCTGCACTATCTCGATGGGATAGGTGAAGGTCATTGTGCCGTCGAGGCTAATGGACCGTCCGTATAGTCCTTCCGCATGGGGCAGGGAGAACAGAACACCGATACCGAGATCACGACGTCCGACGGGCGGGTCCGCGGATTCGTTCGGCGGGGCATCGCGCAATGGCGGGGCATCCCGTACGCGCAGCCGCCGGTCGGGCCGTTGCGTCTGCGCGCGCCGCAGCCGCTGTCGCCGTGGGAAGGCGTCCGCGACGCCACCTCGTGGGGTGACGCCGCCGTCCAGGACACGGCGCGCTCCCCCATCGGACCGGTGCGCGGACAGGCCAGCAGCGAGGACTGCCTGACGCTGAACGTGTGCGCACCGGCCACACCGTCCGCGACTCCGCGCGCGGTCATGGTGTTCATCCACGGCGGCGCCTACACACTCGGGACGTCGGCGACGTCCATGTACTCGGGCACCTCCCTCGTGCGGCGTGGCGACATCGTCTACGTCTCGCTCAACTACCGGCTCGGAGCACTCGGATACCTGGACTTCCGTCAGTTCTCGACGCCGGAGCGGACGTTCGACAGCAACCTCGGCCTGCGGGACCAGATCGCGGCACTGCAGTGGGTCCAGCGCAACATCGCCGCGTTCGGCGGGGATCCCGACAACGTCACCATCTTCGGCGAGTCGGCCGGCGGTAACGCGGTCACCACGCTGACCTCGATTCCCGCGACGACGGGACTGTTCCACCGCGCCATCTCCCAGAGTTCGGCACCCGGCATGGTCGCGACGTCGGATCGGAGTGCGACGTGGGGCGCGGAGTTCGTCCGCCTCCTCGGCGCGACCCCGGCGACCGCCGCCGACACCCTGGCGACCGCCGACACCGGGGCACTGCTGAAAGCCGCGAAACGGTTGGGCGGCAAGGTCTTGCGAGAGACACCGGGGCTGATTCCGTTCGGACCGAGCGTCGACGGCGACCTGGTGCCCGAGGCACCGCTCGAGGCGTACCGCTCCGGCGCCGCGCAGGCCGTGCCGATGATCATCGGCAGCAACGAACACGAGGGCACCTTGTTCCCCAAGTGGCTCGACGCGCTGCCGACCGACGCCGCGCGCATCGACCGTCTGTTCGCGGACACCGACCCGTCGGCCAAGGACCGCATTCTCGCGCAGTACCCGGGATACCCGAAGGGCCTGTCCGCCATCGACTTCGGCGGGGACTTCACATTCTGGCGGCCGTCCCTCGAGATCGCGGACGCGCACACCGAGTACGCACCCACGTACGTCTACCGATACGACTACTCCCCGCGCCTGTTCGACCTGCTGAAGCTCTACGCCACGCACGGCTCGGAACTGTTCGCCGTCTTCGGTGTCTACCGCTCGCGGGTCGGCAAGTTCTTCTCCCTCCTGGGGGACCGAGGCGGCGCGGCCAGGGTCACGGACGAGGTTCAGCGCCAGTGGCTGGCCTTCGCCACAACCGGTGCGCCGGAGTCGGACTGGGGCCGGTACGAACTTCCGACCCGGGCGACGCGCATCTTCGACGCCACGACCCGTATGGAAAACGACCCGCTCGGCGCACGCCGCGCTGCCTGGGACGGGTACACCGGCTACGACGCCCCGTCGGCGGAGTCGTCGCAGGACTTCCGCACCGGCACGGAGCGGTAGCTACTTCACCAGGCGTGACAGCCGGCGGTCGGCAAGAATGCGGCCGCCGGTCTGACACGTCGGGCAGTACTGGAACGACCGATCGACGTACGACACCTCGCGCACCGTGTCGCCGCAGACGGGGCACGGCATGCCGGTGCGAGCATGCACCCGCATGCCGGACCGCTTCTCGCCCTTCAGACGTGCCGCATCCTGGCCCTCGGACCTGGCGACGGCGTCGAGAAGCACGGTGCGCATGGTGTTCCACAGCATGGTCACAGACTCAGGGGTGAGCGAGGCGGTGGTGGCGAACGGTGAGAGTTTCGCGGTGTGCAGGATCTCGTCGCTGTAGGCGTTGCCGATACCGGCGAGCAGCTGCTGGTCCACCAACGCTGTCTTGAGCCGAGAGCTCCTGCGCGAGAGTATCTCTGCGAATTCCGGCTCCGTCACGGCGAGCGCATCGGGGCCCAGACGGGCGATGCCGGGAACGTCCTGCGGGTCCCGCACGACCCACACCGCGAGCCGTTTGCGTGTGCCGGCCTCGGTGAGGTCGAACGCCGGCGTGAGTCCTTCGGGCGTGAACAGGTGGACACGGAGTGCGAGCGGACCTTTGCCCGGCTTCGGGGGTGCCGACGACGGTTTGTCGGCCCAGCGCAGCCATCCGCCGCGGGAGAGGTGAGTGATCAGCCAGAGCCCACCGGCTTCGATGCCGAGGTGCTTGCCGAATCGGGCGGCCGCGGTGATGTCCTTGCCCTGCATGTCCGTCACCGGCGGATCGAACGTTTTCAGCACACTCAGCGCGGCGACGTCGATACGTCCGATCACCGCTCCCAGCGCATGCTCACGCAGGAAGCCCGCGAGAGCCTCGACCTCGGGTAATTCCGGCACTCCTCGAGCCTAATCGGAAGTCACGGCCGATGGACGAGATAGGTGTCCATCACCCACCCGGCGCGTTCTCGGAGGGCCGCTCGTCGCTCCACGATCTCGTCGCTCACCTCGTCGACGGGGCCTGCCAGGATCACCTCGTCGGGCGTCCCCAGGTTCGCGCCCCACCAGACGTGCCAGCCGGGCAGAGACCGGAAGCTGCAGTCGGAGTCCAGCATGACCACGGCCGCGCCGACTCCGTCGGGAAGGCCGGACTCGCGCAGCTGGCGACCCGTGGTGGTCAGCACCGGCTCGCCGATCCTGTTCAACACGACGCGGTGTGCGGCGGCGAGCGCGGACGGGCTGGTCACGCCGGGAACGACGGACACCTCGAACGGCTCGTCCAGGACCGCGCGGACCCGTTCGACGACGCGCAGGGTGCTGTCGTAGAGCGACGGGTCGCCCCACACCAGCATCGCTCCCACCGAGTCGGCCGGCTCCGCCGCGATCAGGTCGGCCAGCATCCGCGCGCGCAGGTCGTGCCAGGTGTCCACCGCGCCGTCGTAGTCGGCGGGGGTGCGGTCTCGCGGCGGATCGGTGAACTCGACGATCCGATGCTCACGCGTGACGTGCTCGGCGAGAATACGGGTGCGGACGTCGACGAGTTCCTGCTTCTGCGCGCCCTTGTCGATGACGAAGAAGACGTCGACGGTGTTCATCACCTTGATCGCCGCGACGGTCACCTGGTCGGGATCACCCGCGCCGATACCGATCACGTGCATGGTCCTCATGTGGCTGAGCCTAAGGTGTAGCCATGGTCGCGACGCCCTACGAGGATCTGCTCCGCCGCGTGCTCGCGGAGGGCACCGCCAAATCCGACCGCACCGGCACGGGCACCACCAGCCTGTTCGGGCATCAGATGCGCTTCGATCTGTCCGAGGGATTTCCGCTGGTCACCACCAAGCGTGTGCACCTGAAATCGATCGTGCACGAGTTGCTGTGGTTCCTGCGCGGTGAGTCCAACGTGGCCTACCTCCGCGAGAACGGCGTGACCATCTGGGACGAGTGGGCGGACGACGAAGGCGACCTCGGCCCGGTCTACGGCGTGCAGTGGCGATCGTGGCCCACACCGTCGGGCGAGCATATCGATCAGATCTCGCAGGTGATGGACACCATCAGGCGCGATCCCGATTCGCGACGGATGATCGTCTCGGCGTGGAACGTCGCCGACATCCCGGACATGGCGCTCGCTCCGTGCCACGCCTTCTTCCAGTTCTACGTCGCCGACGGCAAACTCTCGTGCCAGTTGTACCAGCGCAGCGCCGACATGTTCCTCGGCGTGCCGTTCAACATCGCGAGCTACGCGCTGCTGACGCACATGGTGGCGGCGCAGACGGGTCTCGAGGTCGGCGACTTCGTGTGGACCGGCGGCGACTGCCACATCTACGACAATCACGTCGACCAGGTTCGTGAGCAGTTGACGCGAGAGGCGTTCCCCGCCCCCACACTGCGGCTCGCGCCGCGCGAGTCGATCTTCGACTACACCTTCGAGGACATCGAGATCGTCGACTACCAGCATCATCCGGCGATCAAGGCGCCCGTCGCCGTATGACCGTCGGCATGGTGTGGGCGCAGGCGCACGGCGGCGTCATCGGTAAGGACGGCACGATCCCGTGGCGTGTGCCCGAGGACATGGCGCACTTCCGCGAGGTCACGGGCACCGGTCGCGTCGTGATGGGACGGCGGACGTGGGATTCGCTTCCGGCCCGCTTCCGTCCCCTGCCGGGACGCGAGAACATCGTGCTGAGCCGGGACCCGTCATGGTCGGCCGACGGCGCCGTTCGCGTCGCCTCGGTGCAGGATGCCCTGCCGACGGACGGCTCCGACACATGGATCATCGGCGGTGCCGACGTGTATCGGCTGTTTCTCTCCGTCGCCGATGTCGTCGAGGTGACCGAGATCGACCTCGAGGTGGACGGCGGCGACACCCGCGCGCCGGAGGTTCCCCCCGAGTTCGTCCGGTCGGACGGAGCGTGGCAGATCAGCGAATCCACAGGAATCCGCTACCGATTCGTGACGTACACCCGCTGAATCACCCGCGCAGCACCGTCCTCGTGCCGGATAATCCAGCACCATGGACAAGAAATCGCTGACAGCTCTCGCCCGGCAACAGCTGAAGCTAGCGAAGACCGCGTCCAGCGGGCGCAGCTCGCACACCGTCTACGGCGGACACCAGCGAAGCCTGCGTCAGACCGTCGTGGGGCTGGCCGCCGGCAATTCCCTTGCCGAGCACGACCTCAACGGCGAGTCGACGGTGCTGGTCCTCAGCGGTCAGCTCCAGCTGGTCAGTGGTGACCGCAGCTGGAAGGGTTCCGCCGGTGACCTCCTGGTCGTCCCCGACGCCCGCCACAGTGTGGAGGCCGTCGAGGACGTCGCCTTTCTGCTCACCGTCGCGATGTGAGCCTCAGACGCTGAGGACCTCTCCGCGTTCACGCTCGCGGGCGAGTGCGCGGTCGCGGGACTCCTCGAAGCGAACGGCCTGCTTCTCGAGGTCCCCGAGGTAGTCGGCCACCAGTTCGCGCAGCTTTTCTCCCTCGGCGCCGAAGTCGGTGCGCTCGAAGATGTTCCACTTGCGCAGAATCGGCATGATGACCTCGTCCAGATGCTGACGCAGGTCGTAGATGCCGTACTTGGCGATCAGCACAGCATTGCGTCGGAAATCGGGTTGGTTCAGTCCCGGCATCTGGAAGTTCATGACGACGTCGGCGATGGCCTTCATCGTCTGATCCGGCGCCAGGTCGATCGCGGCCGAGCACATGTTCCGGTAGAAGATCATGTGCAGGTTCTCGTCCGCGGCGATACGCGCCAACAGCGCGTCGGCGATGGGGTCGTTGCAGGCCTTGCCGGTGTTGCGGTGCGACACACGTGTCGCCAGTTCCTGGAAGGTCACGTACGCGACGCCGTGCAGGAGGTTGGCCCCCTCCATCGGCGAGTCGATGCCGACCGTCATGTGTTCCATGCGGGCCTGCTCGAGCGCGACGGGGTCGACGCTGCGGGTGACGACGAGGTAGTCGCGCATCGCGATGCCGTGTCGGTTCTCCTCGGCGGTCCACCGGCCGACCCACGTTCCCCAGGCGCCGTCCATCGAGAAGTTCTCGGCGAGCCCGCGGTGGTAGGACGGCAGGTTGTCCTCGGTGAGGAGGTTGGTCACCATGGCGGCCTTGGCCACCTTGGACAGGGTGGACTGCTCCGGTGACCAGTCCTGGCCCCCGAGCATGGCGAAGTTCTTGCCGTCGCTCCACGGGATGTAATCGTGAGGATTCCACGGTTTCGCGAGGTCGAGGTGACGTTCGAGATTGGCTTCCGCTACCGGCTGCAGCTCGCGCAACAACTCGATCTGAGACAACGCCTGTGGCATGAGTTACCCCCGTGAACCTTGATGTTTCGTGACTATCGGACGCCCTGGCCGGACGTCGCTCACCGACGCTAGGACCGTCCGGCGAGCAGCGCCCCACCCTTGCGCCGATGTTGGGAACATTCGCAGGAGCCCCCCGAAGGCTCTGGATCCGATCACAGCAGTGTCCTGAATCGCGGCATGAAACTACACATATAAACTTTTATTGCCCTACAATCTGTACTCACGCCCCGTTTTGCGCGAGTGATGAGCCTCTCCAGCAGGTATGTGCGAGAGAAACCGACATACGTCACGATGTGGCCAACGGATCGCCGACCGGAAGGAACAAGCACGTGAGTGTCGAGAACACGCAGCCGTCCCAGGCTGCTGCGATGGAGAAGAGCACCAGCGGACTCATGGTGGCCGGGCGTCCCGCCGGGTCCGCACGAGACCTCGAGAACGTCGCACGACGGACCGTCGGGCCGGCGTCACGGGCATCTTCGCTGAGTGCCAGCCTACGGTCCGACGTCACCGAATTGACCGTCACCTGCCTGTCGATGGCGGTCGGTGTCGGAGGCGACTCCACCACGGCATCCGACGCCGACATCGCCGAGCTCGGCGGCCGTGCAGCACAGTGGGCGCGCGAGGGCGTGCCGCTCCGCGCTGTTCTCGGCGTCTACCACGAGGGCATCCAGATGGGCTGGGACCTGGTGTCCGAGCGCGCATCCAGTGGCGGGGCCGCGCACCTCACCAAGGTCGCCAAGGCCTTCGTCGGTCTGTCCGAGCGCATCTCGACAGCAGCGTCGTCCAGCTACGTCGACGAGCTGCAGGCGGTGGCCAGCGAGCACCACACCGCCGCGCACACCGTCGTCACCGCGCTTCTGAGTGGACACAACGCCCGGTCGGTGGCCCGGCAGTCCGGCATCGAACTCGCCGACTCCTTCACCGTGCTCGCCGTCTCCATCGCCGCTCACCCCGACGAGAGCAACCCGGCGCTCCCCCGCGCCGTCACCGCTCGCCGCAAGCTTCGTCGCGTGCAAGCCGAGCTCGCCATCGTGTGCGACCGATCCCCGCTGTCGATGCTGTCCGCCGAGGGCGGCACCATCCTCGTTCCCGGTGAGCGTGACGACGAATGGGTGGCCACCCTGGTCGAGCGGATGTCCGCCGCCGCCGAGACCGCCGTCACCGCCACCGTCGCCACCAGCTCGGTCAACGATGTTCCGTCCGCCTCCGACCAGGTGCACGAGCTTCTCGATCTCGCTCAGCAGCTGCGCCGCCCCGCCGGCGTCTACCGCATGACGGATCTGGTGCTCGAGTACCAGCTCACGCGTCCCGGCCCCGGCCGCGCCTACCTCTCGCGCGTCCTGATCCCGCTGGACAACTCGCCCGAGCTGCTCGAGACACTCGAGATCCACATCAACCACGATCTGAACCGCCAGCGGTCGGCGCGTCAGCTGCACCTCCACACCAACACCGTCGATTACCGCCTCAAGCGGATCGCGCACCTCACCGGCTTCGACCCCACCCGGCCGTCGGGAATGCGCCATCTGCAGGCCGCTCTGGTCGCCCGCAAGTTGGAAGCGATCTCGCCGAGCGCCTGACAGTCATGTGGACCCGGTAGAGTGCTGTGCGTCAGCCGGTACTCGCCGGGTCGGCCCTCGTAGCTCAGGGGATAGAGCAACCCTCTCCTAAAGGGTAGGTCGCAGGTTCGAATCCTGCCGAGGGCACCCTTCGCCGAATACAGTTCCCACCATGATGCGCGCCCTCCTCCTCGTCGCCGCCCTACTGGGCTCCCTCTTCGTGGCGGCAGGACCGGCCTCCGCCGCACCGTCCACCACGTGGCTGTGCCGCCCCGGTGCACCCACCGATCCGTGCGGCGGCGGAACCGACGCGCCCGTCGACTGCTTCTACGTCTATCCGACGGCGTCGCTGCAACCGGCGCAGTCCGCGAATCTCGATGCGTCGCCGGAACTCATCTTCGCCGCGGCTGCGCAGGCCCGACTCTTCGACTCCGTGTGCAACGTGTGGGCGCCGGTCTACCGGCAGGCCACCCTGCTCAGCTTGGCGACGGCGGACGGTCCGGCTCGCGATGCGGCGCTCGCCGCGGCATACGTCGACATCGATGCGGCCTGGACGGATTTCCTGGCGCAGCGCGACTCGAACCGCGGAATCGTGCTGCTCGGGCACTCCCAGGGATCGCGGATGCTGAAGAACCTCCTGCAGAACCGCATCGAGAACGACCCGGCGTCGCGGGCGATGCTGGTCTCCGCGATCATCCCGGGCGTCACACTGAGGCAGTCCGACTTCACCACCGTCGTTCCGTGCACGGACCCGAGCCAGACGGGATGCGTCGTCGCCTACTCCACGTTCTCGCGCACTCCCCCGGCCGATTCCCGGTACGGCGGCGACGATGTTCTCTGCACGAACCCGGCGTCGCTCGGCGCGAACGCCCGGACACCGGTTACCGGCCCGCTGCCGGGTCTCACCGCGCAGTGCGACGCCGACAACGTGCTGATGATCAAAGGTGGTTCCGCCGCAACACTTCCCACGTTGCCGAACGCGACATGGGGGCTGCATCTGCTCGACCTCACGATCCCCCAGCAGACGCTGGTCGATCTGGTGCGCACGCAAAGCGCGGCCTACGCGGGCTGACCCCGGCGGCCGGAGCGCACACGGGTTCTGTGAAGTGCACACCCGTTGCAGCCTGCGGTTGGGGGTGTGCGCTCACCAGAGGGGGTGTGCACATGCGACGCAGCGCGGCACACGACAGCACCGGCGTCGCGGCACGCCCACTGCAGCCAGCGGGTAAGGGTGTGCGCTCACCAGAACGGGTGTGCACACACGAACCAGCGCAGCACCGGCAGCCCTCGTGGCGAATTGGCAGGAGCGCACACCAATTCCGTGAAGTGCACACCCCCTACAGCCTGCGGATGAGGGTGCGCGCTCACCAGATGGGGTGTGCGCACGCCAACCAGCGCCGCACATGGCGGCACCGGCGTCGCGGCACGCCCATTGCAGCCAGCGGGTAAGAGTGTTCGCTCACCAGAGGGGGTGTGCACACGCGAACCAGCGCAGCGCCGGCCGCACATGGGGCCCGTCGGCCGAAGCGCACACCGGTTGCACGAAGCGCACACCCCCTACAGCCAGCGGATGGGGGTGTGCACACGCCAACCAGCGCGGCACACCGCAGCACCGGCGTCGCAGCGCACCCAATGGACCGTGCCGGTGGAGGTGTGCGCTCACCACAAGGGGTGTGCACACGCCGAGCAGCGCAGCGCCGGCCGCACATGGGGCCCGACGCCGAAGCGCACACCGGTTCTGAGAAGCGCACACCCACTACAGCCAGTGGATGAGGGTGTGTGCTCACCACTAGGGGTGTGCACACACACCCCAACCACGCCGATCCTGTTCCGCCACAACCACTCCACCCCACAGCACCAGCCGCGAACACTGCGAGACCACGGTCACACCCACCGACCGGCTACACTGGGTCTCGCTGCTGCGCCTCGATGCGCGGCGTACGTCGTGGAATCAGCACGAATTTTTCTTACGGCGATCGGAACTGCCCACCGGCAGTCTCGCCATTTGCGCTCCGCAATCGGAGTGCTCAGATGCCCGAAAGGCACTCGAACTCTTCATGACTTCTCTCTCCTTCGCCGACCTCGGCGTCAGTGACCGGATCGTCCGCGCCCTCACGGGTGCCGGCATCGCGTCACCGTTCCCCATCCAGGCCGACACACTTCCCGACACGCTGAAGGGTCGCGACGTTCTCGGTCGCGGAAAGACCGGCAGCGGAAAGACTCTCGCGTTCTCCATCCCCATGGTGTCGCGTCTCGGCGACACGTTCTCGGGTGTCCGCAAGCCCAACCGTCCGCGTGGGCTCGTCCTCGCTCCGACGCGTGAGCTCGCGACTCAGATCGCTGCAGCACTCGAGCCGCTCACCATGGCGACGAACCTCCGCGTCACCACCATCTTCGGTGGCGTCTCGCAGGCCCGTCAGGTCACGGCGCTGAACCGCGGCGTCGACATCGTCGTCGCCTGCCCCGGTCGCCTCGAGGACCTGATGAAGCAGCGTCTGGTGACGCTCGACGACATCGAGATCACCGTCCTCGACGAGGCCGATCACATGGCGGACCTGGGATTCCTTCCCGGCGTCACGCGCATCATGAAGGCCACCCCGTCGCACGGTCAGCGCATGCTGTTCTCCGCGACGCTGGACAACGGCGTCGACAAGCTGGTCAAGCAGTTCCTGACCGACCCGGTGCAGCACTCGGTGGACGAGGAGAACTCGCCCGTCGCCGCGATGACGCACCACATCTTCGAGGTGGGCGGTGTCGACGGCAAGAAGGCCCTCGTCCAGCGCCTCGCGTCCGGCGAAGGCCGCCGCATCCTGTTCATGCGCACCAAGCACCAGGCGCGCAAGCTGGCTCGTCAGCTGACCGAAGCCGGTATCCCGTCGGTCGACCTGCACGGCAACCTGTCGCAGGCTGCTCGTGACCGCAACCTCGCCGCGTTCTCGACCGGCGACGCACGCGTCCTCGTCGCCACGGACGTCGCAGCCCGCGGCGTGCACGTCGACAACGTCGAGCTGGTCGTCCACGTCGATCCGCCGGCCGAGCACAAGGCGTACCTGCACCGCAGTGGCCGCACCGCTCGCGCAGGCAGCGCCGGTGACGTCGTCACCGTCGTGCTGCCCGAGCAGCGTCGCGACCTGGCGGTCCTGATGCGCAAGGCCAAGATCGATGCGGCACCGCAGCGTGTCACCGTCGACTCCCCCGCCGTGCAGGACCTGGTCGGCGCGGTGGCGGCATACGTCAAGCCCGTACCGAAGGAAGCCGCACCGGCTCCGAAGCAGGGGCAGCCCGGTCGCGGACGCTCCACCCGCGGCGGCCACGCAGGCAACTCCACCGCGAGCTCCGGCCGTCGTCGCCGCCCGCAGACCGCGCGCAGCGAATCAGCCGGTTACCGGGGCTGATCGCCGAGCGATACCAAGGCTGAGCACCGCCGCCACGACGCAGAGACCAGCTGCGCCGAACCAGGCGGCGGTGTACTCACCGGTGGCATCGCGCACCATGCCTGCCACGACGGACGCGATGCCGGCACCGACCTGGTGGGATGCGAACACCCACCCGAACACCAGCGGTCCCTGGGTGCCGAACACCTCGCGGCACAGGGCGATCGTCGGGGGAACCGTCGCGACCCAGTCCAGTCCGTAGATGACGATGAACACGACGATCGACGGGTGCAACGCGTCGGAGAGCAGCGCGGGCAGGAACAGCAGCGCCACTCCTCGGAACGCGTAGTACGCCCCGAGCAGCACCCGTGGATCGACCCGGTCGGTGAGCCATCCCGACCCGATGGTGCCCACGATGTCGAAGATCCCCACCACGGCGAGCAGCCCTGCCGCCGTCGTCTGCGGCATTCCGTGATCGTGGGCGGACGGAATGAAGTGCACTCCCACGAGGCCGTTGGTGGTCGCGCCGCAGATCGCGAACCCCACCATCAGCGCCCAGAACGTGCGTACCGACGACGCATCTCTCAACGCCGTCAGCGCACGCACGGCAGGATTGCCGGTCACGACCACGGGCGTGGGAGCTTCGGTCGCTCCGTACGGCAGCGCCCCCACCTCCGCCGGGGAGTCCCGTAGGAACAACACCACGAACGGGACGACGACCAGCGCACCCGCAGCGACTACGAGGGACGCCGTACGCCACCCCGAGTTCTCGGCCAACACGGCCACGACGGGCAGGAAGATCAGCTGCCCGGTCGCGGATCCTGCCGTGAGGATGCCCGAGACCAGTCCGCGTCGGCGAGTGAACCACCGGTCGGTCACCATCGCCGCGAACACCAAGGCCATCGATCCCGTCCCGAGGCCGATGAGCAGACCCCACGTGAGCAGGATCTGCCACGGCGACGTGACGAAGACGCTGAGAGCGCTGCCCAGAGCCACGACGGTCAGTGCGACGGATGTCACGGTGCGGATGCCGAAGCGGTCCATCAACGCCGCGGCGAACGGCGCGGTGAGCCCGAACAACAACAGGTTGATGCCCACCGCGGCGGACAGCACGCTGCGCGACCAGCCGAACTCGTCGGTGATGGGGACCATCAGGACGGACGGAGCAGCGCGGAATCCGGCCGCACCGAGCAGCGCCAGAAATGCCACCGCGGCGACGATCCACGCGCGGTGGATCCGCCGCGGACGCGCCGCGACGACGGGCTCGGACGTCATGAAGCTCTCTTTCGGCGAACACGAACCGGACACACCGGTGGCACACTCGAGGAGTGAGAGGCAGAACGGCCACAGGTCGCGGAAGGAGCACGCTACACCCGGACGAAATGGCGACCGGATCGGTGATGACGGCTCTCGCTGTCGCGTTCTCCGTGATCGGTTCGCTGATCCCTGTCGCCGGGGCCCTGCAGATCGTGGCGATCGTTCCCCTTGCCGTCGTGGCGCAGCGACACCGGATCCGTGCCTTGGCCGTCGCCGGGACCGCGGGCGTTCTCGTGTCGTTCGTCGCAGGCGGGTTCGGCACGGCGCTCACCATGACGGTGTCCACCGTCCTCGCGGGCATCGTGGGGGTCAGCGTGCGGCGGGGCCGGGGCTTCGGTTCCGTGCTGACCCTGTCCCTGGTCGCCGGGGCCGTCGTCGGTGGGCTGTCCGTCCTGATGTTGCTGCTTCTCAGCGGTCTCCGCGAACTGTTCCTTACCGTCCTGGAGAACTCGATCCGAGGAAGCGCGGACATCGTCGGCACATTCGCCCCCGCCGAGGACGTGGCCACCGCGGTGGCCGACTACGTGTCGTTCGCGCTGGGGTACTGGTGGATTATGGTGTTCGTCTCGGGCATGATCTCGACGGCCGTGAGCGGCGTCGTCGCGTGGTGGGTGTTGCGCGCCACCCTCACCAGGCTCGGTCAACTCGAGACCCGCGGCGAGCTTCCGGATGTCGTCGACACCGATACGACTGCGCCGCAGCCTGTTCCGGTCCGCCTGACCGGCGTGACGTTCCGCTATCGCGGCGCGCAGGACGACGCCCTGGGGCCACTGGATCTGACGGTCGTACCGGGCCGCTTCGTGGCCGTCGTCGGCGCCAACGGGTCCGGCAAGTCCACTCTCGCCCGCATCCTCGTGGGCGCCGAACCGACGGGCGGCCAGGTCGAGCGGTACGGGCGCACCGGACTCGGGGTGGTCGGCGGGACGGCCATGATCCTGCAGCACCCCGAAGCCCAGATCCTGGGAACGCGGGTCGCCGACGACGTCGTCTGGGGACTCCCCACGTCGTCCCGTCCGACTCCCGAGCGGGTGGGGGAACTGCTGACCGAGGTGGGCCTGGCCGGATACGGCCTGCGGGACACCGGAAGTCTGTCCGGTGGGGAACTCCAACGACTTGCCGTCGCCGCCGCCTTGGCACGCGAGCCGAAGCTTCTGGTCGCCGACGAGGCCACCGCGATGATCGACCCGCAAGGACAACGGGAACTGGTCGAGCTGCTGGCCGCACTTCCGCGTCGTCACGCGATGGCCGTCGTGCTGATCACGCACCGGGCCACCGAGGCCGCCCTCGCCGACGACGTGGTTCGGCTGCACCGCGGCCGACGCGTCATGCACGATCCCACCTGGATGTCGTCGGCGCCGTTCGCCGGGACCGCCCCGTTCCCTCCTCCTGGACCGCCGCAGCTCGTCGTGCGCGGCGTGGGGCACGTCTACAACCGCCGCGGCCCGTGGGCGACGCGGGCGCTGCAGAACGTGGACCTGATAGTGCATCGCGGCGAGGGGCTGCTGATCATCGGCGGGAACGGCTCGGGGAAGTCGACTCTCGCCTGGATCATGGCGGGTCTGACATCACCGACCGAGGGCACGTGCGAGCTGGCCGGCAAGGCCACCTCATCGTCGATCGGCACCGTCGCCCTGTCGTTCCAACACGCTCGCCTCCAGTTGCAGCGCCGCACGGTGTCCGAGGACATCGAGGCAGCCGGCGGTAGCGATGTGGGCACGATAGACGTCAGTCGAGTGCTGGACCAGGTGGGACTGGACCGACGTCTCGCCGGTGCACGCATCGACGAGTTGAGCGGCGGACAGATGCGCCGCGTCGCCTTGGCCGGACTCCTGGTGGGCAAGCCGGAGATCCTGGTGCTCGACGAACCGCTGGCCGGGCTCGATCCGCCGGGGCGCCGCGAGATCACGGCGCTGCTCGCGCATCTTCGACGAACAGGACTGACGCTGGTGATCATCTCGCACGACGTCGACACCCTCGCGTCCGTACGCTCGCGCACCGTGACTCTCGACCACGGCACCCTGCAGGTCGAGTCGGCTGCCGGAGTGATCCGATGAGAGGCACGCTGCTCCGCGAACTCCCGACCGTGAGCCCCGTCCACGAGCTCTGGGCCGGAACGAAACTCGTAGCGGTGACGCTGCTCGGCGGATCGTTGGTGGTGTACCCGACGTGGGCGATGCTCGCCGCCGTGTCGACGGTGCTGCTGCTCGCCGCACTGGTCACCCGCGTGCCCGTGTTCGCCGTTCCGGTGCCGCCGTGGTGGCTGTGGGGTCTGGTCGCGTTCGGCGCGGCAGTCAACCTGGTGGTGGGAACGGACGCCGTGTGGGTCTACTTCCGCGGCATCCTGTTCGGAGTCGTCCTGCTGTGGGCGACATTGACCGTGGCGTGGACGACGGCGATGGCCGACATCGCACCGGCCATCGCCACGCTGCTCTCACCCCTGCGCAGAGTCGGTGCGCCCGTGGACGAGTGGGCCGTGTCGATGGCCCTGCTGCTGCGCGCACTGCCGATGCTCGTCGACGACGTCTACACGTTGGTGGCCGCACGACGCCTGCGCCCCCGCAAGACCACGCGCAGCGGGAAGACGCAGGACACGTTCCTGGTCGACATCATGGCGGCCATCATGTCGGTCGCGATCCGCCGGTCGGCGGACATGGGCGAGGCCATCGCCGTCCGGGGTGGCAGCGGCAGCATCACGTCGGGTCGGCGGCGGCCGGGTGTGTCCGACGCCGTCGCCCTCGTCCTGGTGATCGCCGCGTGTGCGACGGGCGTCGTCCTGTCCTGAGGCTCAGGCGAAGACGGTGACGAACGTGTCGACCGACTTCTCGATGTCACCCTTGAGTGCCCGGGCCACACCGGATCCGACGGGACCGAACAGCGGCGCGCCGCCGAGGTCGATGGTCATCTTCAGCTCGCTGCCGTCGGACTTCTCCGTGACCGACAGCTTGAGCGACACCTTCACGCCGCCCTTGCCGGAGCCCTTCAGCTCGAGCTCGCGGGGCGGGGAGTACTTCTTGACGGTCCACTGGACGCGGTTGCGCATCCCCTTGACCGACACGACGGACGCCATCTGCGTGCCCTCGGTCAGCTGCTCGGGCAATTCGCCGCGCCACCCGTCGTGGATGCTGAGCCACTCCTCGTATCGCGTCAGGTCGGACGCGCCGTTCCAGGCCACCTCCGCGGACAGAGGAACGATGCGGACCACTTCGAGTTTCGCCACCGCGTCAGACTAGCCGGTGGGTGTGCTCGTAGTGGCCCGCATCGCGATCGGACTGTGGTCGAGATGTCAGTGAGCGGATGCCTTCTCGGCGCCGACGCCCGTCATGGACCGCACCTCCATCTCGGCCGCCTTGTCGGTGCTCTCGTTGTCCTTCGACGTCAACGTTCCGACGATGCCCAGGATGAAGGCGAGCGGGATCGAGACGATGCCGGGGTTGGACAGCGGGAACCATGCGAAGTCCGAGCCCTTGATCATCGACGTCGCCGAGCCGGACACGGCCGGGGAGAAGATGATGAGCAGGATCGTCGAACCCAGTCCGCCGTACATGCTCCACAGCGCACCGCGCGTGGTGAAGCGACGCCAGAACAGCGAGTACAGGATGGTCGGCAGGTTCGCGGCTGCCGCCACGGCGAAGGCCAGGGCGACGAGGAACGCGATGTTCTGACCGTTGGCCAGGATGCCGCCGCCGATGGCGAGAACACCGATGACGACCGCGGTGATCCGGGAGACCTGGACCTGCTTCTTGTCGTCCACCTCGCCCTTCTTGATCACGCTGGCGTAGATGTCGTGGGCGAACGACGCCGAGGCGGTGATCGTCAGACCCGCGACGACCGCGAGGATGGTCGCGAACGCCACTGCCGAGATGATGCCCAGCAGGATCACGCCGCCGAGTTCGAACGCGAGAAGCGGTGCGGCGGAGTTCTGTCCGCCGGCCGCGGCGAGGATGCGGTCCGGGCCGACGATGGCCGCTGCGCCGTATCCGAGCACCAGGGTGAAGAGGTAGAAGGCACCGATGAGGGCGATGGCCCACACGACGCTCCGACGAGCTTCCTTCGCGGTGGGGACGGTGTAGAAGCGCATCAGCACGTGCGGAAGACCTGCCGTACCGAGCACCAGGGCGATACCGAGCGAGACGAAGTTCAGCTGCGAGGTGGCCGAGCCGCCGTACTGGGCGCCCGGAGCCAGGACATCGCGTGCCGCAACGGTTTCCGCAGCGGAGTCACTGACCATCGACTGCGCGCTGCCGAGGATCTCGGACAGGTTGAACCCGAACTTGGCCAGCACCAGAACGGTCATCAGGGCGGCACCGACAATGAGCAGTGCGGCCTTGATGATCTGCACCCAGGTGGTTCCCTTCATGCCGCCGACGAGGACGTAGACGATCATCAGGACGCCGACGACGGCGATGACGATGGACTGACCGGTGCGGTCGGAGATGTCGAGCAGCAGAGCGACGAGGCCGCCGGCGCCGGCCATCTGCGCCAGCAGGTAGAAGAACGACACGGTGAGCGTCGACAGTGCTGCCGCGGTGCGGACCGGGCCCTGCTTGAGCCGGAAGCTCAGCACGTCGGCCATCGTGAACTTGCCGGTGTTCCTGAGCATCTCGGCGACCAGCAGCAGAGCGACGAGCCACGCCACCAGGAAGCCGATGGAGTAGAGGAAGCCGTCGTAGCCGTAGACGGCGATGGCTCCGGCGATGCCGAGGAAGCTCGCTGCCGAGAGGTAGTCGCCGGCGATGGCGACACCGTTCTGCGGGCCGGAGAACCCGCCACCTGCGGTGAAGAACTCCGCCGAGGTGGCGTTCTTCTTGCTGGCCTTGATCACCACGGCCATCGTCACCAGGACGAAGACGCCGAAGATCGAGATGTTGATCAGAGGGCTGCCGACGGTCTCGGCCTGGGCGGCTTGCGCGAGGAAGCTCATGTCAGGGGTCCTTCGAGTTCTTCGCGAATCTTCGCGGCGCGGGGGTCGAGCTCACGGTTGGCGAACTTCACGTAGATACCGGTGATCGCGAACGTCGTGACGAACTGGGCGAGCCCGAGCAGCAGGCCGACGTTGATGTTGCCGAACACGGTGGTGGCCATGAAGTCGTGGGCGTAGGCCCCGAGCAGCACGTACACCGCGTACCAGATGAGGAAGAAGGCTGCCATGGGGAAGACGAAGCCGCGCAGGCGCTTCTTGAGCTGCTGGAACTCCGGGGAGGCCTGCATCTCGACGAAGTCCTGAGGAGAGGGCGTGCGGGCGGCGGGCGGTGTGCCCGGCGGGGTGGGTTGTGCGGTGGTCACGGGTGCTCCTACGTGTCGGGAGATACGCCGATGACGGTAGTGAGACCGTGATCACACGGGTAGTACGTGGCGCCGATCACACGCCGAGCAGCGCGCACGTGCGCCGAACGGTCGGCGAGGTGGGACGAACGGTTACTGCTTGCGCAGCCGCTCCACACCCAGCCCGAGGCGTTCGGGTGCGTGCATGGCCGACATGATGCGGCCGATGTCCACCGGGACGGACGAGCGCGTGGCCCAGGAGACCGTCACCATGACGGCGAAGGCCAGCGGAACACTGACGGCCGCCGGGTACCCCACCACGGCCGCCGGCCATCCGCCGAGCCAGCCCTCCGAGACACCCCCGAGTACGGCGACGGAGGCGGCACCGGTGGACACCGCTCCCCCGACGATCAGGCCGGCCGCGGCGCCGGCAGCCGTGAGACCCCGCCACCAGATACCGAGCACCAGCAGCGGACACAGGGTCGACGCGGCCACGGCGAACACCAGGCCGACCGTGCGCGAGAGATCGAGGGTCACCAGGCCCACGGACAGCAGCAGCGGCCCGGTTCCGGCGACGACCGCGGCGATACGGAAGTCGCGCACCCGGCCGCGGAGGATGTCGGTGCTGAGCACTCCCGCGATCGTGACCAGCAGTCCGGACGACGTGGACAGGAAGGCCGCCATGGCACCCGCGGCGACGAGTGCCGCGAGGAGGAGTCCGGGCACACCGTCGATGGCGGCGGACGGCAGCAGCAGCACCGCGGCATCCGAGGCGCCGGTGATCAACAGCTGCGGCACGTACAGCCGGGCGAAGACCCCGAGCACCGTCGGGAAGAGGTAGAAGACCGACAGCAGTGCCACCACCGTCAGTGCCGTCCATCGCGCCGCCGGCCCGTCCGGGTTGGTGTAGAACCGCACCAGCACGTGTGGGAGTCCCATCGTCCCGAGGAACGTGGCCAGGATCAGCGAATAAACCTGGTACAGCGGGAAGGGACCCCCGAACCCGTTGCCGGGAGCCATCCAGTCGGATCCCTCGACGGGGGCGCCCGCGACGACGGGGACGGGTGATCCCGCGTCGAGTTCGAGCACGGTGCCGGACAGCAGTGTGTGATCGCCGGCGGCGAGCGTCGTCGGCCCGTCCACACGAGCGCCGTCGACAGTTCCCCGCACCACGACGGGAAGAGCTTCCTGCACCTGCACGACGACGTCGGTACTGATGTCGACCGTGGTCGCGGTGTCGACGGAGGGCGGTGCGGGAGTGCCCATCTCGCGAGGGTCCTGGACGAAGTGCACGGCCAGCACCAGGGCGGGCACCGCCACTGCCGTCAGTTTGAGCCAGTACTGGAAGGCCTGGACGAACGTGATGGACCGCATGCCGCCGCCCACCACGTTCAGGATGACGATGACGCCGATGATCGCGGCGCCGGCCCAACTGGGCACTCCCAGCAGGATGTTGAGCGTGAGACCGGCGCCCTGGAGTTGCGGCACGAGGTACAGCGCGCAGACTCCAGCGACGACGAGCATGGCCAGCGTGCGCAGACGCGGTGATCCCAGCCGGAACTCGGCGAAGTCCGGCACGGTGTAGGCACCGGACCGGCGTAGCGGCGCGGAGACGAACAACAGCAGCCCGAGGTAGCCGGCCGTGAACCCCACCGGGTACCACAGCGCATCGGCACCGTACTTCGCGATCAGTCCGGCGACTCCCAGAAAGGATGCGGCGGACAGGTATTCACCCGATACCGCAGCCGCGTTCCATCGCGGCCCGACGCTGCGGGACGCCACCAGGAAGTCGGAGGTGGTGCGCGCCAGCCGAACTCCGTACGCACCGACCGCGACCGTGGCCACCGCGGAGGCCACGACGGCCAGCAGGGTCGGGATGGACAGCATCAGTCCTCGACCAACTCCGTGAATTCCTGCTCGTTGCGCTCCGCCGACCGTACGAACCTGTACCCGGCGACGAGCAGCAGCGGATAGCACCCGACCGCGAGCAGCCACCAGGGCAGACCGATTCCCAGAACCTGGACCGCTCCGGCAGCGGGGGCGAGTACCCACACCACCGGGACGATGCCGAGGAGCAGGACGACGACGGCCGCGGTCCGCAGAGCCAGTGCGAGCTGAGTGCGGACCAGACCGTTGATCATGGCCTCGCCGACCTCGGTCTGCTCCTGCACCTCCACGCGAGTGCGCACGATCCGCGCTCCCCGGCGCTGCGCCAGCACGACCTTCTCCCGACCGGCCATGTCAGGAACGCTGCTGCCCGGCCAGGGCTGCCCGCGGTCCCCGGACGAGGCGGTCCCGCAGCTCCCGCGTGTGGCGCCGACTCACCGGCAGCTCGACGGGCGCCGAACCGGGCGCGCCGCGCAGCACCACCACCAGCCCGGATCCGACCGTACGGGTGCCGCCGACCTGCGCGACCGAGACCAGGAACGAGCGGTGCACGCGCAGGAAGCCGTGATCGGCCCACCGGGCCTCGAGTGTGGACAACGCGATGCGCACCAGGTGCGTCCCGGTGGCGGTGTGCAGACGGGCGTAGTCGCCCTCGGCCTCGACCCACAGCACCGTCGACCGCGGAACCATCGTCGTGATTCCCCCGAGTTCGACCGGGATCACGTCGTCCTGGTCCACCCGGGCGGACGTGCTCGGAGCGGCACCCGATCGCTTGTCGACGACGCGTCGCACGGCCGCGGCGAGCCTGTCGTCGCGCAGCGGCTTGAGGAGGTAGTCGACCGCACCGATCTCGAACGCGGCGACGGCCCGGTCGTCGTGGGCGGTGACGAAGACGACCGCGGGCGGTGACGCGAAGTTGCTCAGCACCCCGGCCAGTTCCATGCCGTCGAGACCGGGCATGTCGATGTCGAGGAACACTCCGTCCATCGGTGAGTCCCGCAGGATGCGCAGCGCGGTGGTGGCATCCGAAGCACCCTCGACCGTTCCGACGGCTGGGTGTTCGCGCAGCAGGAACATGAGCTCGTCGAGCGCGGGTCTCTCGTCGTCGACGGCCAGCAGGCGCAGTCCGGTTTGCTCTGTCACAGTAAGACGATCGTGCCACGGCGACGCCGAGCGCGGATGCGGTTACACCGAGTCAGCGAACGTGGACAGCCGTCGGTTGCCGACGTCCGCTATTTCGCGCCGCGGAAATATGGTTCGACGGTGCCCTTGAGCTTGACGAGCATCGGATTTCCGTAGCGATCCTTCGCGGTCGGGACTTCGACACGGACCCAACCATCAGTCACGTTGTACTCGCGAACACTTTTCTTCTCGACGCCGTTGAAGCGAATACCCACGTCCCGGCGCAACACCTCTTCATCGTAGAAAGCGCTGCGTGGGTCGATCGACAGGTGATTCGGTGGCACGTCTGCGTTCTGGTCCTCGGGCATGATCACTTCCGTTGGCGGCGACGATGTCGGATGCGTGGGTCAGCTCTCGAGAAATATACGCGACCCCTGACCGCTGGTGGGGCAGTGTGCTTCTACGGCGTACTCGAGCGTCCGGTCGCCGTCGGGACCGGTAACGGTGACCTCGTAGGCAACCGGGGATTAAGCAGCTCAGGTAGGGCGCCGCAGCACAAGCCCCAGTCCGATCCCGGCGAGTATCACCGAGCCGACGGCCACTCCCGTCGAGACCCAAAGATCCGCGGTCGGTGAGAACGTCGCGGTGTCGACCTCGGTCAGCGGCGTGTAGGCGGTCCATCCATAGGTGACGATCATCGGAACCGTGATGGCGACCGGGACCGCCAGGCCGACGGTCGACGAGGACGCCATCGTCGGTGTGATCGCGGTGAAGACGTACGCTGCGGCAGCAGGGAGCACGGCCAGGCTCGCGGCGAAAGCGATGTTGTCAAGCGGCGGGCGGTCCAGTAGCGCGGTCACGCAGACGACGGCGAGGACTGCGATACCCGTGATCGGCCGCTTCCAGCGCACCCCGAGGCCGACTCCGACGGCCACCGCGATGACACTCCCGAGGATGAATCCGTACGTCCACGCCGGGCTGCCCACGTCGAGGCCGATGCCCGACGACGTGGACGTGGCAGCCAACACCGCGGTCCCGGCGAGTACCGGGGCTCCGGTACGACCCGGCATGAGAGCTGCTGCGACGAGGAGCACCGGCACGGCGAGGATCCCGAAATAGTAGATGCCGTTCGTGCCCCCGCTCGAGTCGTACAGCTGGCGAAGGAACAACCAGTGGGTCAGCAGACCGCACAGCGGTATCATCAGCACAGCGAGCAGAAGTCGGCCCGAGCGCTCGGCGGGTGGAACGGCCGCGAAAGGTCGTCGACACGACCCCACGACGATCAGGACAGTGAGCGCCGCCAGCACGGGCACGATGACAGGGGTGCTGCGCTCCGCCTCGGTGAGGTAGTCGGTGTACCGCTCCGGCACATCGGTCTCGAGTGCGTCCCACGCGCCGGCAGTGAGCAGGCCGACCAAGAACCCCGCCACGAACATCGGCTGCCATCGCACACCGGAGAGTGAGACTGACAGCACCGCAGCGCATCCCAGCAGAATGCTGCCCGCGACGACCGCGACGTACTCGTACGAAGACTGTGCGAGCAGGACCGCCGACAGGCCGGCCGTGGCCGCCGACATGGCCACGAGCGTGGCCACGACGACCCGTCCCCGCGCGAACATCGCCACCAGGGACCCGGCGATCACGGCCGCCGCGAGAACGCCGCCCCCGCTGGCGAGCAGCACCCCGACGCCCGACGAGTCGCCCGTGATGTCGAGCCCACCGGACTGCGACAGCAACACCGCCGCCAAGAAGCTCGACAGCAGAACAGCGAGCGCGCTCACGCCCTGATCCCCGAGCGGAACTTGGGAATCCTCATGCTGACTTTCGTACCCGAGTCGGGCGCTGTCTCGACCACGAGCCCGTAGTCGTTGCCGAACGCGGCGCGCAACCGGTCGTCGACGTTCGACAACCCCACGTGCACGCCGTCCTCGGACCCCAGGTCACCGGTGCGGAGCAGCTCCGGATCCATGCCGACCCCGTCGTCCTCGACGCTGATCGCGGCATCCGTGCCGGCGTCGGCGGCGACGATCGTGATGCGTCCGCGACCTCGCCCGGCGACACCGTGGCGCACCGCGTTCTCCACCAGTGGTTGCAGAGCGAGGAACGGCAGGACCACCCCCAGGACTTCGGGCGCGATCTGCACGGTGACCTCGAGAGAGTCGCCGAACCGTGCGCGTTCGAGCGTCAGGTATCGGTCGATGTTCCGCAGTTCGTCCGACAGGACCGTGTACTCACCGGCCGACCGGAACGAGTACCGCGTGAAGTCGGCGAACTCGAGGACCAGCTCGCGCGCACGGTCCGGATCGGTGCGGACGAACGACGCGACCGTGGTCAGCGCGTTGTAGATGAAGTGGGGGCTGATCTGTGCGCGCAGAGCACGCACCTCCGCACGGTCGAGTCGGGCGCGGCTGGCGTCGAGCTCGGCGAGTTCGACCTGTTCGCCCACGTAGCGGGCCACCTCGGTGCATGCGCCGAGCAGCCCGGGCCCGGGCTCGTCGAGTGTCACCACGCCCAGTACGCAGACCACCCCGGCGCCCGGCGTCAGGACCGGTTGCACGACGAGCGATCCGCCCGGTGCGGTGGTGGTGCGGACGAGGACTCGCCGTTCGCTGTCGACGGCTCGCCTGGCGGTGTCGAGGAACGTCGACTCGAGTCCCTCGACCGGGCCGTCGTGTCCCAGCATCGTTCCGTCGGGACCGGCGATGATGACCGCCCGAGCGCCGGTGAGGGTGCGCAGGTGGGGCGCCGCCTCGGTGGCCGACGCCTCGTCGAGACCGCGACGGAGTGGGCGCGCGGCCAGCGACGCGGTGTGCAGAGCAGCGTGCACGGCACGTTCTGTGGGCGTGGTCAGGGGCCTCGTACCCCGGCGGGTGATGACGACGACGGCCCCGGCGACCAGGGCCGCCATGGCGATCAGCACCACTGCCGTCGTGGCGGTCACGGCAGTTGGTCACACGTGTTCGTCGGTGTGTCCCCGAGGAAGCGCTGGGTGACCCAGTCGATGCCCTCGATGTTCGCGGCGGAGTCGGCGTGGCCCTGGTCCGCGCGGACGCGGAAGTCGATGCTGTCGCCCAGCGCGCACGCCGCTCTGGCGGCACCTTCGGTCCACTGCGGAAGTATCAGGTTGTCCCGCGATCCCACCAGGACCATCATCGGAGCGCCGGCAGCCTTCTTCGGAAGAGCGTTGTCCGCCAACCACGTCCGCATCGCCGAGTACGCCTCCGGCGAGCGCGGACGGACGTCGTCCGGCCCGATCGACGACGCCGCGGACAGCTTCCCGGTGGCCAGCGGACCGGTGCACGCGAGCAGGACGTCCTTGTTCTCGAGGAGTCCGCCGCTGAGAAAGTCCGAATCCTGGTACGGCGGATCTGCCTCGGCCGCAACGTCGCTGGCCAGGAATCCCTCGACCACGAACGGCATGATGGACTGCTGCGGGAGCGTGAGGTCACCGAGTCCGCCCTCGGGAGCGATGGGGCTGACGTCCGCTGCGGGTGACAGGTTCGCCGAGCCGACGAAGTCGAGCCCGTCGCCGTACTCGTCGGCCATCTCCGCCGCCGCCCAGGTCGCCTGGCCGCCCTGCGAGACACCGAGGGCAGCCCACCTGGTTCCGCTGCCCGGAGCGATGTTCCGCGCTGCCCGCACTGCGTCGATGATGTCGTATCCCGCTGTGGGCGCGTCGAGGTAGGGGTGCGGATCGTCGGTACCCAGCCCCTGGTAATCGGTGACGGCGACGACGGCCCCGCGTTGGAGCAGCGGCGTCACCAGTCCGATGGCGCCGAGCAGGTTGGGATACAGCGACGGTGCGCACTCGTCCGTCACACCGGTGGTGCCGTGGCCGACGGAGACGACCGGCCAGCCTCCGGCCGGAGGTGTTCCGGCGGGGACGAACACGACTCCGGTGACATCCGCGCCGGCGCCGTCGCGCACGCCCGAGGTGGAGCGGTAGGTGATCCGGTGGGCCACGGCCCCGAGGTTCGACACGGCCTGATCCACCTGTCCCAGTACGACATCGGAGACGATGGCACCGCGCTCGTCACCGACCGGCGCCGGTGCGGTGGGGGCCGCCGCAGGCGTCGAGGACGTAGGGTCGTCGGTCGTTCCGGACGAGCACCCCGCCAACGCCAGCATCGACACCGCCATTGCCATCACTGCTCTGCGCACAGGGTCAACCTCTTTCCGCCATGAATCGTTGCAGCCGGGTCTCGCTGGCCGCCTGTTCGAGATCGAGCCCGTCCAACACGGTACGCAACACCTCGTCGTCCAGTTCGCCGGAATCGCGGGCGCTCAGGAGCGCTTCGCGTTGCCGTCGCAGCACCGTCCTGCGCCACTCCTCGAACGTGGCACCGGTGGCGCGGGTGCGTTGCGCGCGTTCGTTGTCGTCCTCCACCTCACCCGCCTGGATCCGCGCCATCGTCACGCGTCGCACGCGCTCGAGGACGTCGGCGGTGTCCTTGTCCGACACCTTCTGCAACGCCTCGTCCAGGCACTCCTGCACAGCCCGACGGGAGATCAACCGCGCGCGATGCCTCTGCTCGTCGAGATGCTCCGCCTCCAGCGGATCGGTGATGTCGAGCCTGGCGATGACCAGAGGCAGCGTCACTCCCTGGATCAGCAGAGTGCCCACGGCGACGGTGAACGCGATGGCCTGGATGATGCCGCGCCCGGGGAAGTCGTCGCCCGCGAGAGTCGTGAACGGCACGCCGGCCGCGGCGGCGAGCGTGACCACTCCGCGCATACCGGCCCACGACAGGACGACGTTCTGTCGCCACGTCAGTTCGCCGTGTTCGGACTTGCGCAGTCGGTGATAGGACCGCCGTATCGCCGAGCCGGCGAACAGGGCGAGCGGGCGCAGCACCATCACCAACAGCAGGACCAGCAGTCCGTACAGGAAGATCACGTGCACCGGCAGGCCCTCGGCGGCGATGTCGTCGATGACGAATTTCAGCTGCAGGCCCATGTAGGCGAAGACGAACGTCTCGAGCAGCAGATCCAGGGTCGGCCACACGTGACGTTCCTGGATGCGCGTCGGAACGGCGTCGCTGCTGCGCGCGGACCCCAGCACGAATCCTGCCGTGACGACGGCGAGCACGCCCGACGCGTGGATCTGCTCGGCCGCCAAGTAGGCGGCGAACGGAATGAGAATGCCGAGAACGGTTTCCAGGGCGCTGTCGGACATCCGGTTGCGGGCGAAACGCACCAGCCTGCTCAGGATGTACCCGACGGCGACACCACCGACCACCTCGTAGAGGAAGAACACCACGGGCGAATCGACACCGATGCCGCTGCCCGTCACCGAGGCCACCGTGATGGTGAACAGCGTCAGCGCGGCAGCGTCGTTGACCAGCGATTCACCGGTCAGAATGGCCATCATGCGGGACGGCAGACCGAGTTTGCGACCCACGGCGACGGCGGCGACAGCGTCGGGAGGGGCGACCACGGCCCCGAGGACCAGGGCTGCGCCGAGCGTCAGTTCCGGGACCAGCCAGTAGGAGAAGTACCCGACCGACACCGTCGTCACGGCAACCAGTCCGACGCCGAGGCGGACGATCGACCGGAAGTTGTGCGCGAACGAGGTGAACGAGAAGTTGAGCGCCGTCGAGTACAGCAGGGGCGGAAGAATCACGCCCAGAAGCAGTTCCGGTTCCAGCGCGGGCCGCGGAAGTCCGGGGATGAACGAGGCGACCGACCCGACAGCGACGAGGACGAGCGGTACCTGCAGTTCCAGGCGCTTCGCGAAGCCGGCGATGACGACGGCACCCACGATCACCAGAAGCAGGAGCCACCCGTCCATCGTCTACGGTCCGACCCTGGCCGGCCTACTTCTCGGGGATCGCCTTCTTGGCGGCGTCCTGAACCTTGTCGATCTTGTCGGCGTACTTGCCCTGCGTCTTCTTGTCCGCGAAGTCCGCTGCCTTGTCCACGGCCTTCTCGATCTTGTCGCTGTTCTGAGCGGCGGCCTTCTTGCCCTGGCCGATCAGCTTCTTGAGGTTGTCCACGAGTGCCATGGCTGTCACGATACCGCGCCGGACCACCAGCGACGGTTCGGCAGAGTGCGCGAGAGATCCACGCGCTGACCGGGCATCGGCACCGCCACGGAGATCCGCGCGTCCTCCGCCGCGGTCAGGAGGCGTTCGACGGGCTCGGACCACGGGTGGAAAGCGAGGTTGAACGTCGCCCAGTGCACGGGGACGACGACTCCGGCGGACGGGTCGCCGCCCTGGAGATCGGCATGCGCACGCGCTGCCTCCTCGGGGTTCATGTGGATGTCGCGCCAGCGGTCGTCGTACGCACCGACCGGGAGCATCGTGACGTCGAACGGACCGAGTCGTTCACCGATGCCGACGAACGCGTCGGTGTAGCCGGTGTCGCCACCGAAGAACGCACGGTGCGACGGGCCGACGATCGACCACGACGCCCACTGCGTCGTGTCCCGGACCAGCGACCGACCCGAGAAGTGTCGGGCCTCCAGACAGGTGAGGGTCAGTGACCCGATGGTGACGTCGTCGTTCCAGTCGAGTTCGACGATCCGGTCCTCGGGGACCTTCCATCGACGCAGGTGCGAACCCACGCCGACGGGTACGACGAACGGCGCCGACTGGGTCGACGTCAACGTGGCGACCGTGTCGCGGTCGAGATGGTCGTAGTGGTCGTGCGAGATCACGATCGCGTCGACCTGTGGAAGTGCTTCCGCGGCAACAGGAACAGGGTGTAGCCTGGCGGGCCCGACCACCTGCGACGGCGAGACGCGCCGACTCCACACCGGGTCCGTCAGCACGCGGTACCCGTCGATCTCCACCACCACGGACGAATGGCCGAACCAGGTGACCGCGAGGTCTCCTGCCTCTGCCGGTGCGAGCGGCGTGGCCAGCGGGACCGGCCGCTCGGGACGTCCCGAGCGGCCGCGGGTGAGCATGGCGACACCGATACTCGCCTGCTCCCCCGCGGCCACCGCGGAACTCGATGCCGTGTTGTGGAACTTCCGGTCGGAGTAGTGCGCGGAGCCCGCGGCGTAGGGCCGGATCGCGCCGCGCCCCGCGCCGAGTGCGGCCGGCACTCCCCACGCCGCGCGCGCGAGCCAGGACAACCCTGCGGCGGCGAGCCCGATGGACACTGCTGCGGTGGCTGGTTTCACGCTTCCGACACTAGTCCACGGTTGCTGTGTACCTGTTTCACAAGTAACGGCTCACTTCTGTTCGGGCAGGATGTGCTCCCCCGTCTTGTCCGTGCTCAGCGACAGGGACGAGATGTAGAGAGTCTCCCCGTCAGGGCCCTTCTTCGCCGACGCGATCATGTCGGGGCGCTCGAACTCCATGCCCGACACCGAGCACATCAGCGTGGCGTCGGACGGGTTGCCGTACTCGTCGAACATCGGCAGGTCGATGCCGTCGTCGGTGCGGCGCAGGTAGTACTTGCCCTTGGTGGCGACGGCCAGGACGGGCGGGAGGACGATGGCCAGCACCAGGGCCACGATCGGCGAGTACGGCTTGATCGCCGGCCCGAAGGCGCCGAAGAAGACGAGGATCGACAGGATGGCGGAGACTGCCATCGATCCGAAGCCGACCGGGTTGACCGCGTAGAGCATTCCGCGTCGGAACTCGGGGACCTTGGGTGAAAGCTTCAGGATGTACTTGTTGAAGACGATGTCGGACGCCACGACGGCGATCCAGGCGATACCGCAGTTGGCGTAGAAGCCCAGGATGCTGTTCAGGAAGTCGAACATGTTGGCTTCCATCAGGATCAACGCGATCGCGAGGTTGAACAGTACGAAGATCATGCGGCCCGGGTAGCTCTTGGTGACGCGGGTGTAGGAGTTGGTCCAGGCGAGCGAGCCCGAGTACGCGTTGGTCACGTTGATCTTGATCTGGCTGATGACGACCAGGATGACGGCGAGCGTCATGGCGAGCCATCCGGGCATGAAGTTCTCGTAGATCTCGAGGAACTGGTGCACCGGCTCGTTCGCGATGCTGGACCCGTCGACGACGTTCGCGATGAGGTAGACGGCGAGGAACAGGCCGACGATCTGCTTGAGGGCACCGAAGATGACCCAGCCCGGTCCGGCGAGGAGCACGGCGGTCCACCAACGACGCGAGTTCTCGGGCGTCTTCGGCGGCATGAAACGCAGGTAGTCGATCTGCTCGGCGATCTGCGCGATGAGCGAGAGGCAGACACCGGCCGCCAACATGACGGATCCGAGGTTCACGCCCTTGCCCGCGTCACCGTCGGCGCCGCCGAAGGCCATGAACTGGCCGACGGAATCCGGGTTGCTGACCACGAGGTACACGAACGGCAGCACCATCAGGATCAGCCACAGCGGCGTCGTCCAGACCTGCAGTTTGGCGAGCGCCTTCATGCCGTAGATGACCAGCGGGATCACCATCAACGTCGAGACCGCGTAACCGATGGGGAGCGGAATGTTGAGGCCCAGTTCGAGTCCCTGGGCCATGATCGACCCTTCGAGTGCGAAGAAGATGAACGTGAACGTCGCGAAGATGACGTTGGTGACCACCGAGCCGTAGTAGCCGAAACCGCTTCCGCGCGTGATGAGGTCGAGGTCGATGTTGTAGCGCGCCGCGTAGTACGCCAGCGGGAGACCGGTCAGGAAGATGACCACGGCGAAGACGAGGATGCCCCACAGCGCGTTGCCGGTGCCGTACGAGATGCCGATGTTGGCGCCGATGGCGAAGTCCGCGAGGTAGGCGATACCGCCGAGGGCCGACGTCGCGACCACACCCGTTCCCCACTTGCGGTAGCTCCGCGGTGCGAACCGGAGCGTGTAGTCCTCGAGCGTCTCCTTCAGCGCAGCGTTCTCCTTGGCCGCACCCGGCGCGAGCGTCGAATCGGGGGGTACATCTCCGAGAGCGGTCATAAGTTCGTGCCTCCGGTCGTCGTCACACGCCGTGCGGCGCGATGCGAGATGACCGTAGGAACGATGTGTTGCCGATTCGTACGAGCTTGATGTCCAGTGCGTTACGTAGACCCCGAGGCGATACCCGTCGCCCGAATTGTCCGGTTGCGCTACTCCCCGAGGAAGACCGGGGGCCGCTTCTCGCTGCGCGCACGACGAGCCTCGACCGCGTCGTTGCTCGCCCACGCGGCCGCGAACGCCTCGCTCTGGGCTGCATCGGGCTCCGACCTCGTCCCGTCGTCGTTGAAGACGAGCTTGAGGTGCCGCAGAGCCAACGGGGCCAGCTGGGCGATCTCCTCCGCCCATGCCAGCGCGGTGTCCAGGTCACCCAGCTTGTTGGCCAAGCCGCACGAGAAGGCCTGCTCGGCGCCGATCTGCTCGGCGCCCATCAGCACGGTGCGAGCCGGGCCACCTCCGGCGAGGGAGACCAACCGTCTCACCGTCCAGCTGTCCACGGCGATCGCGAGTCGGGTCGACGGAATGGCGAAGAACGCACCGGAGTCGACGACCCGGAGATCGGCGGCGATGGCCAGCTGCGTTCCCGCGCCGACGGCCGGACCGTTCACCGCAGCGATCACGGGGATCGACACCGTCTGCAGCGCGCGGTTCATCGACAGCAACGCGTCCGGGAACTCCGCGGCAATGCTCTCACCCGACAAATCGGCGCCGGCACAGAAACTCGTCCCCTCGCCGGTGATCACGACGACGCGGACCCCGTCCGCCTCGGCGCCCTCCACCGCCTCACGCACCTCTGTGCACAGAGCCGTGTTCAGAGCGTTGCGACGCTCCGGACGCTGCAGTTCCACGGTGAGAACCGCGCCGTTCCTGGTGAGACCGATGGTCACGTTGTGTCTTCTCTCTGCGTCGAACGAAGTGTTCTGTGAGACCCCCCGATGCGAATTTACCGGGTGCGGACCCCTGCCTGGTGTACTGGACGGGTGCAACACGTCGAGGTCGCAGTGATCGGTGCCGGCCAGGCCGGCCTGTCCGCGGCCTATTTCCTGCATCGAGCGGGCCTGCGGGCGTGGGACGACTACGTCGTGCTCGACGGCGCACCGGCCCCCGGTGGGGCGTGGCAGTTCCGCTGGCCGTCGTTGACTCTGGAAACGGTCAACGGCGTGCACGACCTCCCGGGCATGGCCTTCGCGGACACCCTCGACCCCGATGTCGACCCGGCGCACGTCCCGGCCTCGACGGCCGTTCCCGAGTACTACGCCCGCTACGAGAAGCACTTCGAGCTACCGGTGCGACGGCCCGGCCGAGTGTCCGTCGTCTGCGACCGCGACGGGAGGTACCGGGTCGAAGCCGAGCAGGGAGACGTCCACGCCCGCGGGTTGATCAACTGCACCGGCACCTGGGAGCACCCCTTCGTTCCGAACTACCGCGGGATGTCGACATTCCGGGGACGCCAGCTGCACACCAAGGACTACGTCGACGCCGACGAGTTCCGCGGCAAGCACGTCGTGGTCGTCGGGGGCGGCATCTCCGCCGTGCAGCTGCTCGACGAGATCTCCCGAGTGACGACGACGACCTGGGTGACGCGTCGGGAACCCGTATGGCTCGAGCGCGAGTTCACACCGGAGGTCGGTCGCGCCGCCGTCGCGCAGGTCGAGGACCGGGTGCGGCAGGGGCTGCCGCCCGGTTCCGTGGTGTCGGTGACCGGGCTGATCCTGACGCCGAGCCTGCGGGAAGCACGCAAGCGCGGCGCCCTGGACCGATTCCCCATGTTCTCCGAGGTAGTGCCCGACGGCGTTCGGTGGGACGACGGCAGCACCGTCGACGCCGACGTCATCCTGTGGGCCACCGGTTTTCGGAGCGCACTCGATCATCTCGCCCCGCTGCGGCTTCGAGGAGCCGGCGGCGGGATCACGATGACCGGTGCGTCGGCGACGCAGGTGGCCGCCCGACCCACCGTGCACCTCATCGGTTACGGTCCGTCCGCCAGCACCATCGGCGCCAACCGTGCCGGGCGAACGGCCGTACGAGAACTACTTCGGGAGCTGGGTCGGTCGTGAGTGCAGTAGTCCGTATCGACGAACTGTCCGCCTATCGCGGGGAGCGCACACTGTTCGACGGACTCGACCTCACCGTCGGGCCCGGCGACGTCGTGGGGCTCGTCGGTGCCAACGGCGCGGGCAAGTCGACACTGCTCGCGATCGTGGCCGGAGAAGGTACGGCCGAACACGACGGAACGGTGACTCTGACACCGTCCGATGCGACGGTGGGCTATCTGGCCCAGGAAGTTTCGCGCATACCCGGTGAGACGGTCGAGCAGTTCCTGCAGCGGCGCACCGGCGTTCGCGCGGCCGAAGATGCCATGAACGCCGCTGCGGAATCGCTCGGAGACGCCGACGCCGAGGACCTCTACACTCCCGCGCTCGAGAAGTGGTTGGCACTGGGCGGCGCGGACCTCCCGGAGCGCGCCGAGTCGGTGCTCGCAGGGCTGGGCCTCGAGACGGCACTCGACACCGAGATGGCGGCGCTGTCCGGTGGGCAGGCGGCACGAGCGTCCCTCGCCGGAATCCTGCTGGCGCGCTACGACGTCCTGCTGCTCGACGAGCCCACCAACGACCTGGACCTGGCCGGTCTGGAGCAACTCGAGAACTTCGTGTCCACGACGCAGTGCGCCGTGATGATCGTCAGCCACGACCGAGAGTTCCTGGCCCGCACCGTCACCGGGATCGTCGAGCTGGATCTCGCGCAGCAGCAGATCGCGGTCTACGACGGCGGCTACGAGGCCTATCTGGTCGAGCGCGACGTGGCGCGTCGTCACGCACGGGAAGAGTTCGAGCAGTATGCCGACACCAAGTCCGGGCTCGAGGATCGCGCTCGCATGCAGCGGAACTGGCTCGAGCACGGGGTGCGGAACGCTCGACGCAAGAGCAAGGACAACGACAAGGCGAGCCGGAAGGTCCGCGCCGAATCGACGGAGAAGCAGGCCGCGAAGGCACGACAGACCCAGCGACGCATCGAGCGACTCGACGTCGTCGAAGAGCCGCGCAAGGAATGGGAACTGCGCATGGAGATCGCGGCGGCGCCGCGGAGCGGCAGCGTCGTCGTCTCGCTGAATAACGCTGTGGTCGAGCGTGAATCGTTCCGACTCGGACCGGTGACGGCGCAGATCGACGCGGGTGACCGCATCATCGTCACCGGCGCCAACGGCTCCGGCAAGACCACGTTGCTCCACCTGCTGCTGGGCCGCATCACCCCGACGAGCGGATCGGTGAACCTGGGTTCGGGCGTCGAGATCGGCGAGATGGACCAGGCACGATCGGCGTTCGACGGGACGGATTCGGTGGCGGACGCCCTGGCCGCGTCGGTTCCGGACTGGCCCGACGCCGAGGTCCGCACACTCCTCGCGAAGTTCGGCCTACGGGGCCAGTCCGCCCTACGGCCGTCGGCGTCGCTGTCCCCCGGCGAGCGCACCCGCGCCGGTCTGGCGTTGCTGCAGGCGCGAGGAGTGAACCTGCTGGTTCTCGACGAGCCCACCAACCACCTCGACGTCCCGGCCATCGAACAGCTGGAATCGGCCCTGGAGTCCTACGAGGGCACGTTGCTGCTGGTCACGCACGACCGACGGATGCTCGACTCGGTCCGCGGCACACGGCAGTGGACCGTCGAGTCAGGCCTGCTGCACCAGGACTGACAGCCGGCCTCGGCCCAGACCCACCGCGAGTACGTCCATAGCGTCGCTGTATCCCCGGGATTCACGACGATTCAGGCGTACTCGCGGGAAGGGTGTGCCTGCGGTGTTGACAGATCGTTGGGTTTTTACAACACTCTGATGCATGAGTCCGGTCAAACGTGGGGAGCAGCTCCCCATTCACAACCGCATCGGCGTGCTGCGCGCCGAGCGCCGGATGACGCGTGTGCAGCTCGCCGAGCAGGTGAACGTCAACCCCCAGACGGTCGGCGCCCTCGAACGCGGCGACCACTACCCCAGCCTGGATCTCGCCATGCGCATCTGCGAGGTGTTCGGGCTCCCGGTCGAGGCAGTGTTCTCGCGTACCGAACTCGGCCCACTGTCCGCAGAACTGTTCTCCCGGGAGGGGCGATCATGAGCGACACGATCCTGGAGCGCTATCAGGCGTTCCGCACCCGCCGATACCTGAAGAACGAGGCGCGCTACGCCCACTACCTCCCCACATGGCGCACGCGCTCACGCCGCCGACTCCTGGTGTGGGTTCTCGTCGCTTCGCTGATCGCTCTTACGGCGTCGTCGGTGTTCATCCTCGTCGGGCCTGAGTGGGCGCCGCTCACCTGGCTTCCCGGCGCGATCCTCATGAGCGTGTCGTGGACGACGATGCAGATCGTCACCGGCCGCCGCAGCGACGCTCCCGCCGACGCGCTCGACGAGTGGGATCTGCAACGGCGCAACAGTGCTCGCTCCATCGGGTTCGCGATCACGCAGGGCGCCGTGACGGTTCCGACGGTTGCCCTCGTGTGGGCCACGTCGTTCACCGACGATCCCCGCCTCGCACTCGGTGGCGGCTTCATCATACTGAGTGGTCTACTTATCGGGATCTGCTCCCCCGGCATCATTCTCGCCTGGACGGCGCCGGTCGACGAACCGGACGAATTCCCCTCTCCCGCACTCCATCAGGAAGGATCAGCATGAGCGGCTCGACTCTCGAGATCGACGACCTGCACAAGAGATACGGGGACACCGTCGCCCTGGACGGCGTCGGCTTCACCGTGAATCCCGGTGAGGTGTTCGGCTTCGTCGGCAGCAACGGAGCCGGCAAGACCACGACGATGCGCATCACGCTCGGGGTCCTCGCGGCCGATTCCGGGGAGGCTCGCCTCAACGGGCAGCCCATCGATCTGAACGTCCGCCGCACCATCGGCTACATGCCGGAGGAGCGCGGTCTCTATCCGAAGATGAAGGTCGGCGCTCAGCTGAAGTATCTCGCGGAACTGCACGGACTCTCGAGCTCCGACGCCTCTGCCGCTGTCGCCCGGTGGACCGAGCGGTTGGGCATCGACGCCCGTGTCGGGGACACGGTCGACTCCCTGTCGTTGGGCAACCAGCAGCGAGTGCAGTTGGCAGCGGCCTTGATTCACGATCCGGCGGTGCTGGTGTTGGACGAGCCGTTCTCCGGGCTCGATCCCGTGGCGGTCGACACGATGAGCGAGGTGCTGCTCGAGAAGGCGCGCACCGGCGTTCCCGTGCTGTTCTCGAGCCACCAACTCGACCTGGTGCAACGACTGTGCGATCGCGTCGGGATCATCGGTGCCGGCCGGATGAAGGCCGTCGGCAACGTCGACGAACTGCGAGGGAGCTCGGGCTCCACCCTCGAGGTGCACGCACCGGCCGCGCCCGCAGGGTGGGCCGACACCGTTGCGGGAGTCACCACGCTGTCCCACACCGACGGTCGCACGAGGCTCACTCTCGACCCGAGTGTCGACGACCAGGCCGTACTCGCTGCCGCGCTGGCCACCGGGCCTGTTCACGAGTTCGCCCGCACCACACCGTCTCTGACCGATCTGTACCGGGAGGTCGTCGCATGACCGAGCACTCGAACACCCGACCGCCCCTGTCGGCACGACGCGCCATCACGTTGGTGGCCCGGCGTGAATTCGACGTCCAGGTACGCAAGAAGAGTTTCCTGATCTCCAACGCCATCGTGTTGCTCGTCATCATCGGCGGCATCGTCGCGTTCTCGCTGTTCTCCGGCGGAGACGATTCGGAGGACCGCACGCCGCTGGGTCTGGTGGGCGACCAAGCGTTGTCGCAGACACTGACCGCCGTCGGCGACCAACTCGGCGAGCCCGTGGAGGTTCGGCAGATCGACACGGCCGACGACGCCCGTACCCAGGTGACCGACGGTGACGTCGATGTCGCGCTGGTCCCGGGCGACGGCGGCGCCTACACGGCGATCACCGAGGATTCCGTGGACGGCACGCTGAAGGCCGTCATCGACACCGCTGTCTCCGCGAAGGCGCAGAACGACACCCTCACCGGCCTGGGCGTCGACCCGCAGGCAGTCGCCACCGCCACCGCGAACGCTGCTGTGACGGTCGAGGCGATCGATCCGCCCGATCCCGCACAGGGTCAGCGGCTGGCACTGAGCTTCATCGCGGTGATCCTGCTGTACGCGCAGATCATCACGTTCGGCATGTACGTCGCGATGGGCGTCGTGGAGGAGAAGTCGTCCCGTGTCGTCGAGCTCCTGCTCTCGACCGTCCGGCCGCTGCAGTTGCTGTGGGGCAAGGTGCTCGGTATCGGCGTCGTCGGTCTGCTGCAGTTGACCGCCTACGGCGCAGCCGGTCTGATCGCCGGAACCGCAACCGGCACACTGACGGTCACCGGTACCGCGGTGGGTGTCTTCGTGTCCACCATCGGATGGTTCGTCCTGGGCTTCGCGTTCTTCGCCGTGCTGTACGCGGCAGGAGGGTCCATGGTCTCGCGTCAGGAGGACGTGAACTCCACGACGATGCCGCTGCTGATCGTGATCCTGGCGATGTTCTTCGCGGCGTTCTCCTCCATCGACGACCCCGGCGCGACGCTTCCCACGGTGCTGTCCTGGATCCCGCCGTTCTCCGCGATCCTGATGCCGCTGCGCATCGCCGCCGGAGTGGCGAGCCCCGTCCAGGTCGTGGGGACGATCGTCCTGATGATCGCGGCCACGCTGATCCTCGCCGTCCTGGCCGCCAAGATCTACCAACGCTCCATCCTGCGCATCGGCCGCACCGTGTCCTGGAAGGAGGCACTGGGCCGCGCCTGATCGCACGCCATACTGAGCGCATGACGACCTCGGCGCAGCAGTTCCTCGACGCGGTGCTCGATCCCGGGAGTTTCCTCTCGTGGGATCGGGCACCGCTCGTCGTCCCCGCCGACGAGCGCTACCTGGCCGACCTCGAGCGGGCACGGACCCGCAGCGGAGTGAACGAGGCAGTACTGACGGGCGAGGGCACGGTCGCCGGTCGGCGCGTCGCGGTCGTCGTCTGCGAGTTCGCGTTCCTCGCCGGCTCCATCGGAGTCGCTGCCGCGGAACGGATCACGCTCGCGGTGGAGCGCGCCACGGCGGAGGATCTGCCGCTGATCGCCTCGCCCACCTCGGGCGGCACCCGGATGCAGGAAGGCACCACCGCCTTCGTGCAGATGGTCACGATCGCCGCCGCGGTGACGCTGCACAAGAACGCGTCGCTGCCGTACCTCGTGTACCTCCGTCACCCGACGACGGGTGGGGTGTTCGCGTCCTGGGGGTCGCTCGGCCACATCACGCTCGCCGAGCCCGGCGCCCTGATCGGCTTTCTCGGACCCCGCGTCTATCAGGCGTTGTACGGCGAGGACTTCCCCGAGGGCGTGCAGACCGCGGAGAACCTCTTCCGCTGCGGAGTCATCGACGCCGTTGTCGCGCCCGACGACGTGCGGGACGTGATGGAGCGGGCACTGGTCGTCCTCCGGGATCCGGCCGAGCCGCAGGACAGCGGACCCGAGCCGCAGGACGCCGCCGGGAGCGCGGTCTCGGCATGGCACTCGGTGTTGCTGAGTCGCCGACCCGAGAGACCCGGCGTGCGAGAGCTGCTCGCGGCGAACACCTCTCATCACATTCCTTTGAGCGGTACCGGCCGCGGCGACTTCGACTCGACGGTCACGCTGTCCCTCGCCCGGTTCCGAGGACGACCGTGCGTGGTGTTCGGGCAGGACCGCACCGGGCAGACGCCCGAGAACACCATGGGCCCCGGCGCACTGCGAGAAGCGTTGCGCGGCATGAGACTGGCGGAGGAACTGGGCCTGCCGGCGATCCTCGTCATCGACACCCTCGGGGCGTCACTGTCCCGGGAGGCCGAGGAGCACGGCCTCGCCCCGGGAATCGCGCGGTGCATCTCGACGCTGATCACCCTTCGCACGCCGACGGTGTCGGTTCTGCTGGGTCAGGGCACCGGGGGCGGCGCACTGGCGTTGCTGCCCGCGGATCGCGTCGTCGCCGCGCAGCATGCCTGGCTGGCGCCGCTTCCTCCCGAGGGCGCCAGTGCCATCGTCCACCGCGATACCGCGCACGCCCCGGCGATGGCCGAGGCTCAGGGCATCAGGCCCGTCGACCTGCGCGAGTCCGGCATCGTCGACACGATCGTGGCGGAGGACCCGGACGCTGCCGACGAGCCGTCGACGTTCATGGATCGCCTCGGCCGGGCGATCACGCGGGAGTTGGACAACGTGACGGCGATGGACCCGGTCGAACGGCAGGCGCAGCGCCTGCGCCGATTCAGGAACTTGGGGCGGTAGCTTTCGCTCGATGTCGACGCACCGCGTCGCGATTCGAACATGCTGTGCCGCAATACCTCTGCCTCCCCGTTCGCGAGAAGTCGGCGTACACCCGATCGCAGTCCGCGGCATCGCAGCGGCCCAGTCGGTGCATTCCACGCCCGACGAGGTGGAGTGCGGTTCCGACGCTGACCAGTGCTCGCACGACGTCGGCGAGGGGCAGTTCGGGATCACGGTAGTGCAGGTGCCAGCCGTCGTCGGCGTGGTTGGTCAACCTCGGATACGCGGACGTCTGCGCCAGCAGCGCGTTGAGCGCGAGTGCACGCTGATCGTGTGTCGGCGCGTCGACCACCGTCAGCCACTCGTCGAAGAACGCCGCGGCGCGCGCGAGGTCCGTGTGCATCGCGACGGTGTCGTCCGACATGCCCGCGTCGAGGCAACGCTGCTCGAACTCCACGGCGTCCGTCGGCGGATCGTTGACGATGTCGACGGCCAGCCGGACGGCATATTCTCCGTAAGGGTTGAGATGCATAAGACCATTACAGCAGACTCGACGACATGAGCGAACTCCTGTGCCTGCACCGATGGACCGTCGCGTCCCGACACCCGACGAGCGAAGGCACGGTGATCTATCTCCGGTGCCACTGCGGAGAGCACCGGGTCACGCGCGACGCTCAGCTGCCGGACGTACTGGCCATCACCGGCACCATCACGGCCACGGTGACCGCCGTGTAGACGTCCTGCACCGCCTTCCGGACAGCCTCACCGGCCCAGTCCCCCTGCGCGATGTCCTTGGCGCGGTTCCTGATCGAGCGTTTGTCGGCATCGGGCAACACCTTGTGCGTGGCATCGATCGCCGACAGCAGGGCGACCAGTGCGCAGGTGCGCGCGTCGGGGTCGAGTCCGTCGACCAGCACCGACGACAACGTGGCGCGTACCCGATCCTCGTGCGAAGAATCGCGCGCCGGCCACGACGTCGTCGGGAAGAGCCCGAGAACCCGACCGCGCTCCTCGCCGACGAACCCCCGATCGATCACCCTGGCCACGACCTGCTCGCGAATGCCCTTGTGCAGCTTCTCCACGGCGGACTTGGGCGTCATCGGCCGCTTCGCCGTCTCGATGGTGTCGACCGCACGGGCGAGGAGCTGATCCGATGGAATGCGACCGGGCGTGACGGCGAGGCGGCCCTTCTTCGTGGACTCGTTGTCGCCGGCGACGAAGACCGTGCCGTCCATCGCCAGCTCGAGCACCACGGCGCCGGCGAGGACACGCGGCAGTTTGGTGCTGTCGACGACCGGCTTCCCCGATCCGTCGTCCAGAAGGAGAAGGAGCAGATCCTCGGCAATCAGGGTCATGACTCGACCTTACGGAACGCGGACGAATATTACAGTCGGGTCATGAGCGAATCCGGTGCCTACCGCAGGGCGTACGACGCCGCCGCGACCGATCCCGAGACCTTCTGGCTGGACGCCGCGCGCGCGGTCGACTGGGAGAGCGCCCCGACACGGGCCCTCGACTCCACGACGCCACCGTTCTACCGCTGGTTTCCGGGCGGCACCCTGAACACCTGTGTGAATGCGCTGGACCGGCATGTCGCCGCGGGCGCGGGCGACCGAGTGGCGCTCATCCACGACTCGGCGATGACGGGAGCGCGGGTGTCGTTCACCTACGCCGAACTGTTGGCCACGGTGTCGCGATTCGCCGGGGTGCTCGCCGCCCACGGTGTCCGCACGGGCGACCGCGTCGTCCTCTACATGCCCATGATCCCCGAAGCCGTCGTCGCGATGCTCGCGTGCGCGCGGCTCGGCGCCGTCCACTCCGTCGTGTTCGGCGGTTTCGCGGCCAAGGAACTGGCCGCACGTATCGACGACGCGGACCCGGTCGTCGTCGTCACGGCGACGGGTGGCCTGGAACCGGGTCGCACCGTCGATTACGTGACCCCTGTCGCGGCGGCCCTCGAGATGTCGACCGCGACGCCGCGCGCCGTGATCGTCAGGACCAGGCCGGAGGTCTCGATCGAGACACCGGCGACCTGGCTGGACTGGGACCTCGAGATGGAGACGGCGGAACCTGCCGACCCGGTCACCGTCGCGGCCACCGATCCGCTGTACATCCTCTACACGTCGGGTACCACAGGGAAGCCGAAGGGCGTGGTGCGCGACAACGGCGGCCATGCCGTGGCCCTGACGTGGTCGATGCGCAACATCTACGACGTCGGTCCCGGCCAGGTCATGTGGACGGCGTCGGACGTCGGGTGGGTGGTCGGCCACAGCTACATCGTGTACGGCCCCCTGTTCGCCGGCGCGACAACCGTTCTGTACGAAGGCAAGCCGGTGGGAACGCCCGATGCCGGCGCGTTCTGGCGCGTCATCGCCGACTACGGCGTCCGAGCGCTGTTCACGGCGCCGACCGCACTGCGCGCCATCCGCAAGGTCGACCCCGACGCGGCGCTGCTGGACGAGTACGACGTGTCGTCGCTCGAAACGCTGTTCGTCGCCGGGGAGCGTCTCGACCCCGACACCTTCGCGTGGGCGTCCAGAATCCTCGGCAAGCCGGTCGTGGATCATTGGTGGCAGACGGAGACCGGGTGGGCCATCTGCGCGAACCTTCGAGGTCTGGAAGCGATGCCGATCAAGTCCGGCTCACCCACCGTCCCCGTTCCCGGTTTCCGCGTCGGCGTCCTCGACGCATCCGGTGCGGCAGTGCCCGAGAACACGGAGGGCAACATCGTGCTCGAACTACCGCTCCCCCCGGGCACTCTCACGGGTCTGTGGAACGACGACGAGCGATTCGTGAAGTCCTATCTCGATGCCTTCGACGGGCACTACCTCACGGGCGACTCCGGATACGTCGACGCCGACGGATACGTCTACGTGCTGGGCCGCACGGACGACGTCATCAACGTCGCCGGGCACCGATTGTCCACGGGCAGTATCGAAGCCGTGATCGCGTCGCACCCGGCCGTCGCGGAATGTGCCGTCATCGGCATCCACGACGAGACGAAGGGACAGCGACCGAGCGCGTACGTGGTGCTGAAGTCCGGGGTGTCCATCGACGAGGACACGCTGCGGGCGGAACTCGTCGCCGCGGTGCGCGCCGACATCGGCGCCGTTGCGACCTTCCGCGACGTCACCGTGGTGCAGGCGCTGCCGAAGACCCGCTCGGGCAAGATCCTGCGAAAGACGATGCGGCAGATGGCCGACGGCTCCGAGGTGGTGGTGCCGTCGACCATCGAGGACGCGTCGGTGCTCGATGCGCTCGCGGCCGTCTTCAGGACTTGAGTGCGGCGAAGCGACGCAACGCTTCCTCCCGCTCGTGCTTGTGGTCGACGATCGGCTCGGGGTAGTCCTCGGGCCGACCGTCCTTCAGCATGTGCACGGCCTTGCCGTCGATGCCGCGCAGTTCGGGGACCCACCGACGCACGTAGTCACCGTTCGGGTCGAACTTCTCTCCCTGCGTGGTGGGGTTGAAGACGCGGAAGTACGGGGACGCGTCCGTTCCCGTGCCGGCAGTCCACTGCCACCCGTGCTGATTGCTGGCGATGTCACCGTCCATCAGGTGATGCAGGAAGAAGCGCGCTCCACGCCACCACGGCAGGTGCAGGTCCTTGACCAAGAACGACGCGACGATCATGCGCACACGATTGTGCATCCAGTTCTCGGACACCAGTTGTCGCATCCCGGCGTCGACGATGGGGAAACCCGTCCTGCCGTCGCACCATGCCTGGAACAGCTCGTCCGCGTGCTTGCCGGAGTCGAGTTCGATGGCATCGAATCGCTTGTCGTAGTTCTCGCGGGCGCTGTCCGGACGGCGGAAGAGGATGTCCCCGTAGAAGTCTCGGAAGCACAGCTCGCGTCGGTACGCCTCCGATCCGTCGTTCTTCAGAGACGCGAGGTCGGCGAGCATCGTCCGCGGATGGATGGTGCCGTACTTCAGATGCACCGACATGCGGCTGGTGCTGTCCTTGTCGGGACGGTTGCGCTCGTCGTCGTACCCGGCGGCGCGGTCGTCGCGGAAGTCGGCCCACGAGGCCAGTGCCGCCTTCTCCCCCGCGTCGACGTCCGCGTGCGTGCTCTCCTCCGGGATGTCGGTCCGCGCAGGGCCGCCCGAGAGGCTGTCCGGATCGATCCATGTGGCCGTCTTCGCGGACGTGTCCGCAGGGCCACGCCACCCGTGCTCCTGCCACCGGCGATAGAACGGTGTGAAGACCTTGAAGCCCTCGCCGTCGTCCTTGCGGATCCGTCCCGGTGACACCGCGTACGGGGAGCCGGTGCGGACCAGGTCCACCGATTCCGCCACCGCGTCGTCACGCCGGCGACCGTACGGTCCGAAGTCCTCGCTGACGTGGACGGCATCGGCCCCGACCGCCTTCGCGACGGCCGGCACCGCGGTGACCGGGTCTCCCTTGACGACCAGCAACCGGCCGCCCAGCTGCTCGTTCAGCGCGGTGAGCGAGCGGAACAGCACATCGCGCCGCGCCGGTCCGGACGGCCCCAGCAGGTGCTCGTCCAGGACGAACAGTGCCAGCACGTCCCGTCCGTCCTCGGCCGCGTGCGCCAGGGCCGGATGATCGCCGAGTCGGAGGTCGCGCCGGAACCACAGGACGGACGGTGCATTCTCGCTCATGATTGATGTTCGTACCCGTTCCGCCGCTCGGCCGAACGTCAGGGGCCGAGGAAGGGCGGTTCGCCAGGGAGCAGTCGAGTCTGCACCTGCGCCTGCACCAGACCGGCCAGGGCGGACGGCGCCGTCTTCAGCGGTCCCAGCGGATCGGTGCCGGGCGGGGTGAGCTGCAGGCAGCTCTGCGTACCGATGCGGGAGCGATCCGCCGGACCGTCGTGGTCGAGCGCGTCGGCCAGCATCGCGATAGCGGTGGCATCGGACGGCAGCAGCACGTGGGACACGTACTTCCCCGGGCAGACATCCTGGATCACCAGGTTGGCAGCACCGGTCATCGCGTTGGCGGCGGGAGCCGGCCGCACCAGCTCGTCGAAGGCGGTCGCGACGGTGGTCACCGACGACCCGGCCGGGAACGGCGTCTCGACGAGGGCAGTCATGAAGTCCGAGCCCGTGGAGAACTGCCAGATGGGGGCGGCGCACCCACCGAGCGCACCGCAGACGGCGTCGGTGTCCTGTCCGGCTCCGACGGGAGCGAGGCCCACGACGTCGTCGACGACGGCAGCGACGTCCGGGTCGGACTTGACCGCCCACGCCGCGAGCGTCCCACCCTGACTGTGTCCGACCAGGTCGACCGGGCCGCCGCGGGCATCCGCGGTGCGCAGCACGGCGTCGACCACGTACTGCGTACTGATCTGGACGTCCACCGTCGCGCGACTCGGAAGTTCCACCGTGCAGAAGGGCCGACCGGTCTGCGTGAGCCACGGTTCGAGAACGGCGCCGAAGTCCTCGGCGCTGGTCGTCCAGGTGCCGTGCACCAGGACCACCGGATCCTCGGCTGCTCCGGCGACATCGCCCGTGCACCGGTACGTCGACCCCACACCGGACTCCGCCGGCGCAGCGACGGCGGATACCGCACTGACCACCACGGTCGCGGCAACAGCCGTCACCACCAGCCCGATGCGCATCGGCACTGTGAACATCGACATCGCGCTGTACGACACATCGATCACCCCCGAGGCGGAAAGTTACCGCCTGCCGGAGACCGAGCCGTCCCGAAATCGGACATCCGAGACGGCTCGAGGGGATGTCACCAGCGCGGGCCCCGAGTCACAGGACGAACAACATCTCCTGGTACGTCGGCAGCGGCCACAGGTCGTCGGCCACGACCTCCTCGAGTGTGTCCGCGGCCGCACGCACTGCCGCCATCGCGGGGAGCAGGGCTTCCTTCGCGTGCGTCGCCTCACCGAGAGCGTCGTGACCGGTGTCGGCCGCGAGCGCTGCCTTCAGCGTCGCCAACCCCGCGCGGAGAGCAGCGAGGGGTTCGGACACGGCATCGAGCGGCGCCATGTCGATCTCGACCCCGACCGCCTTCAACGCGGCCAGGTTCTGGGCCACCTCGGTCTGGTAGCGGACCGCTGCGGGAAGCACGATGGTGGTCCCCATCTCGAGGGTCAACCGTGCCTCGACTCCGATGGTCAACGCGTACTGCTCGAGCCCGATCTCGTAGCGGCTGTGCATCTCCCGCGAGTTGAAGACGTTGTACTTGCCGAACAGCGCGAGAGCCTCGTCGGTGATGAGCTCGGGCAGAGCGTCGAGAGTGGTGCGCAGGTTCGCCAGTCCACGAGCCTCGGCCTCGATCGGCCAGTTCTCGGAGTATCCGTCGCCGTTGAACACCACGGCGCCGTGATCGGTGATGATCTGCGTCAACAGGTTCTGCACCGCGGTGTCGAAGTCGACGCCGTCCGCGACAGCCGTCTCCAGTTCGGTGGCCATGTAGTCCAGGGACTCGGCCATGATCGTGTTGATGACGACCATCGGCTCGTTGACCGTCTGCATGGATCCCGGTGCGCGGAACTCGAACCTGTTGCCCGTGAACGCGAACGGGCTGGTGCGGTTGCGGTCGCCCGGGTCCGTCGGCAGAACGGGAAGGGTATCCGCCCCGATCATCATCGTGCCCTTGCCCTTCGACGACGTCGCCGCGCCCTTGGCGATCTGGTCGAAGACATCGGCCAACTGGTCGCCCAGGAAGATCGAGATGATCGCGGGCGGAGCCTCGTTGGCACCGAGGCGGTGGTCGTTGGTCGCCGACGCGACCGAGGCGCGCAGCAGGCCCGCGTACTTGTGCACGGCGCGGATCACGGCGGCGCAGAACACCAGGAACTGGGCGTTGTCGTGCGGGGTGTCTCCGGGTACGAGCAGGCTGCCGAGTTCGGAGTTGCCCAGGGAGAAGTTGACGTGCTTACCCGAGCCGTTGACCCCGTCGAAAGGCTTCTCGTGGAACAGGATCTCCATGCCGTGCTTCTTGGCGATGGTCTTGAACGTCGTCATCAACAACTGCTGATGATCGGCTGCGATGTTGCCGCGTTCGAACATCGGCGCGATCTCGAACTGGCCGGGCGCGACCTCGTTGTGACGGGTTTTGGCGGGGATACCCAGCTTGAACAGCTCCCGCTCGGTGTCCATCATGAATCCGAGAACACGCTCAGGAATGGCACCGAAGTAGTGGTCGTCGAATTCCTGCCCCTTGGGCGGCTTCGCGCCGAACAACGTCCGGCCCGCGTTCAGCAGGTCGGGGCGAGCCAGGAAGAAGTGGCGGTCGACCAGGAAGTACTCCTGCTCCGGGCCGCAGAAGGACACCACGTGCTCGGGGCTGGTGTGACCGAACAGCGTCAGGATGCGCTCGGCATGACCGCCCATCGCCTGCTGCGAGCGCAACAGGCCCGTCTTGTGGTCGAGCGCCTCACCCGTCATCGACACGAAGACCGTCGGGATGCAGAGAGTGTTGCCGTTGGGGTTCTCGAGCACGTACGCCGGACTGGTGACGTCCCAGCCGGTGTACCCGCGAGCCTCGAACGTGTTGCGCAGGCCGCCGTTGGGAAAGCTGGACGCGTCGGGCTCGCCCTGGATCAGCGTCTTGCCGGCGAACTCCGCCATCGCCGACCCGTCGGACACCGGCTCGAGGAAGCTGTCGTGCTTCTCGGCGGTGAGGCCGGTGAGCGGGTAGAAGACGTGCGCGTAGTGCGTCGCACCCTTCTCGATCGCCCAGTCCTTCATCGCCGACGCCACCGCGTCCGCCACCATCGGGTCCAGCGGAGCACCGTGCTCGATGGTCTTGACCACCGACTTGTAGACCGACTTCGGCAGTCGCTTCTGCATGACGACCCGGTTGAAGACGTTCTCCCCGAACACCTGGCCCGGCGTCTCGGAGTCGGTGAAACTCACGGCCGGAGGCTGGTAGGCCTCGACGGCGCGCAAGGCCTGCAGACGAACGGTGTTCGCGCTCATGGTGGTACCTCTTCCGGTTCGGGACAGCTTCGCGAACACTAGAGACCGTTGATTCCGGGAATGTTGCGCAGATGTGACCGGCGCGGTCGTTTCTGCGCCCGGTTCGGCACAATCGACCCATGACCGAACCCACGACCGACTCCGACCGGCCCGCGACAGTGCTCGTGGTCGACGACGACGTGGATGTTCTGGGCTCCATCGAGCGCGGACTGCGCCTGTCGGGGTTCACCGTCATCACCGCGCGGGACGGGGCCTCGGCACTCGACCTCGTCGGCACCCACGACCCCGACGTGGTGGTGCTCGACATGAACATGCCCGTACTCGACGGCAACGGAGTGGTGACCGCGCTCCGGGCGCGCGGCAACGACATTCCCGTCTGCGTCCTGAGCGCCCGCAGCTCGGTGGACGACCGCATCGCCGGCCTCGAATCCGGTGCCGACGACTACCTGACCAAGCCGTTCGTCCTCGCGGAACTGGTCGCGCGCATCAAGGCGATGCTGCGCCGACGAGGCGGACCCGGCTCGGTCGCGTCGGCGTCTGTACCCGCCATGGTCGTCGGACCGCTGAGCGTCGACGAGCCCGGACACCGGGCCGCGATGAACGGGCGTCCACTCGACCTGACCAAGCGCGAGTTCGAACTGCTCGCGGTGCTGGCGCGCAACTCGGGTGTGGTGCTCAGCCGCGAGCGTCTCCTCGAACTGGTGTGGGGGTACGACTTCGTCGCCGACACCAACGTCGTGGACGTCTTCGTCGGCTATCTGCGTAGGAAGATGGAAGTCGGTGGCGCCCCACGCATCCTGCACACCGTGCGGGGTGTCGGATTCGTCGTGCGGACATCTGCGTGACGCGGCGCCCGTTCTCGCTGCGAGCGCGTGTCGCGGCCGCCACCGCGCTGGGCGCGATCGTCATCGTGTCGCTGGTGGGCTGGTACGTTGCCGCGGCGATCTCCCGGAACAACATCATGCAGCTCGATCGTCGACTACAGACCGCCTCCGACGTCGTGGTTCCGCGCGCGCAGACGTTCGAGGTCTTCCTGGGCAGCCTCAGTCGGTCGGAGGCGTTCGCCATCACGATCCGCCAGGCCGACACCGTGCGCGCGAGTACGCAACCTGAACTTCCGGACCTGACCCTGGGCTCGTCGACCGCCGATGTCGACGGAACCCCGTTCCGCGTGTACACAGCCGTGGTTCCCGATCGGCAGGACGCCGAGGTCTCCATCGGGGTGCCGCTCTCGGAGGCGCAGGACATCACCGACGACCAGCAACGACAGGTGTTGCAGGCCGGGGCGCTGGCCGTCAGCGCCTCGACGGTGCTGGGGTGGATCTTCGGCGGCCGTGCCGTCCGGCCGTTGATGCGGCTCACCCGCGACGTCGCGAAGGACCCGCCGACGCCGCCGCGCAAGTCCACCGGGGTGCGCGAAGCGGATGCGTTGGCCGCCGCCGTGGGCGACATGCTCCAACGCGTCTCCGACGCTCAGGAACGAACTGAGAGCGCGCTCGAGACCGCCCGCGATTTCGCAGCGGTGTCGGCGCACGAACTGCGGACGCCCCTGACGGCGATGCGCACGGACATCGAGGTGCTGCGCACCCTCGACCTGTCCGAGGACCAGCGTCGCGAAATCCTGGGCGATCTCCATCGGACGCAGGGCCGGGTGGAGTCGACGCTGGCGGCGCTCGAACGGTTGGCGACGGGTGAGCTGACATCGGCCGCGGATCGCGTGAGCATCGACGTGGTGGAGGTCGCCGACCTGGTGGCCAGGGATGCGGAACGGACGATGCCGTCCCTGCACGTGCGCGTGGAGGCGGCCGGCCCGGTCACGGCCCTGGGCCACCCGACGGGGCTGCGTCTGGCACTCGACAACGCCGTACTCAACGCTGTCCGTCACGGCGAGGCGACGTCGGTCGTCATCACGATCGAACGGATGCAGGACGGCAGCAGTCGAATCATCGTGGACGACAACGGAAGCGGGGTCCCGGACGACGAGCGGGAGCGCGTGTTCGGACGATTCGAACGTGGAGCACGCGCCGCGGCGGGCGGGTCCGGTCTGGGACTGGCGCTGGTCGCCCAGCAGGCTCATCTGCACGGCGGAGCCGTGCGCTTGGAATCGAGCCCGCTGGGCGGCGCCAGATTGGTACTGGAGGTGCGCTGAGATCAGGCGTTCAGCAGGTCGATCACGAACACGAGAGTCTTGCCGGACAGTCGATGGCCGGCGCCCGCGGGGCCGTAGGCCAGCTCGGGCGGAATGGTGAGCTGACGACGGCCGCCCACCTTCATGCCGGGGATGCCGTCCTGCCAGCCCTGGATCAGGCCACGCAGCGGGAAGGTGATGGACTCGCCGCGGTTCCACGACGAGTCGAACTCCTCGCCAGTGTCGAATTCGACGCCGACGTAGTGGACCTCGACGGTGCCACCGGGAACAGCCTCTTCGCCGTCACCGATCGTGATGTCCTCGACCACGAGGTCTGTGGGAGGGGGGCCGGCCTGGAACTCGATCTCGGGCTTGGTCACAAGAACTCCTGTAGTCGATTGATACCGAACAACGTTGATCAGTACCTGCCGATTCTACCGTGAGGGTGCTCACCCGATCGGGGACGGCATCTCCGCGACCCGATACGCGCAGGTGGACCTGGTGTCGGTGGCCGGATCGTGCATCTCGACCTTCCATGCTCCGGCGAACTGATCCACCCCCGCGATCATCGACACGGTTCCGGACATAAGCACCGTTCCGGGGGAGAACAAGCCACGCTCCTCCAGGACGTCGAGCCAGTGGTCGGGGGTCAGCAGATCCGCCAGGGAACCGTCCTGGATCAGCGTCGTCGCGTCCGACTCCCCCACCCACGCCCGCAGCGTGATGTCGTCGAGACGGTCGCGGACGTCCGCGAGTCGCCAGGCCGTGGAGCCCAGCACGTCCGGCGACGCGTTCTTGCTCCACGCGACGCTGTGCACCTCGAGCTCACGGTCGGTGTGATCGCACGCGGCGGTCAGCAGCACGTCGTCACGCCCGGGTCCGGTGATCACCAGCGCCCACTCGGCCTCCCCGGACGTGCGCCCGTGCTGGACGTCCACGTGCGAGGTCTGCTGCGCGAGGTAGGGCGAGACGGGATACATCGCGGGTGTGGCGGTGGGGGCCGGAACGCCGAGCTCGGCGAGTTCGGCGATGTGGGAGGCGACTTCTGCCTGATCACGCCCGGCATAGCCGGCATTGAGCAGGGTAGTCACAGTCACCGATTCGGATGAGCCGTCGGGAAGTTCGAAGGTCAGTGTCGTCATGTTTCGCTCCTGTCACCACTACGTTTCGTTGCGCCCGAGGGGTTGCGCATACGTCTTGTATACAGCAAGTATATGAACCACGACACCCGAAAGGACACCTCATGGACGGCACGACACACGAGAGCGGGCAGGTGATCCGTCCCGATCGGACGGCGCTGACCAAGGCTTTCGCTGCCAGCCTGACCGGCACGGCGCTCGAGTGGTACGACTTCGCCGTCTACTCCGCGTCGGCCGCGTTGATCTTCCCGATCATCTTCTTCCCGCAGAGCGACCCACTGACGGGAACGCTCCTCGCGTTCTCCACGTACGCGGTCGGATACGTCGCCCGACCCATCGGCGGATTCGTCTTCGGCCGACTCGGCGACGTCATCGGCCGCAAACAGCTGCTCGTGATCACGTTGCTGCTGATCGGCATCACGACGTTCCTCATCGGCCTGCTCCCCGGCTACGCGACCATCGGCGTCGCGGCGCCCATCATCCTGGTCGCCCTCCGATTCGCCCAGGGCATCGCCGTCGGCGGCGAATGGGGCGGCGCGGTGCTGCTGTCGAGCGAGTACGGCAATCCGCGCAGGCGAGGATTCTGGTCGTCCGCAGCCCAGATCGGCCCGCCGGCAGGCAACCTGATGGCCAACGGCGCGCTGGCCGCCCTCACGTTCTTTCTCACCGAGGATCAGTTCGAGTCGTGGGGATGGCGCGTGGCGTTCCTGCTGTCGGCCGTCCTCGTCGGATTCGGTCTCTGGATCCGCTTGAAGCTCGAGGACACCCCGGTCTTCAAAGCCCTCCAGGAGAGCGGCGACCGTGCCGAAGCACCGATCACCGAGGTGTTCCGTGAGCAGTCACGTCCGCTGATCGCCGCGATCCTCTCCCGGATCGCCCCCGACGTCATGTACGCGCTGTTCACCGTCTTCTCCATCACCTACGGCGTGCAGAAACTCGGATTCGTCCGCAGCGAGGTCCTGACCGCCGTCCTGATCGGTTCGGCGTTCCAGCTGGTCACGATCCCGCTGGCCGGCGCAGTGTCGGACATCGTGAATCGGCGCGTGGTCTACGGCGTCGCCGCTCTCGGTGGGGTCGCCTGGGTCGCTATTTTCTTCATCCTCATCGGCGGCAGTTCGTTCGCCATGCTGGTCGTCGGCATCGTCGTCGGGCTGACGTTCCACTCGTTCATGTACGGGCCGCAAGCCGCATTCGTCACCGAACAGTTTTCGTTACGCCTGCGGTCGACGGGAAGTTCCCTGGCGTACACGATCGCCGGTGTCTTCGGCGGCGCGATCGCCCCACTGGTGTTCACGTTCCTTCTCGACCGGATCGACAGCTGGGTGCCCGTGTTCGTCTACATCATGGCGATGGGAGTGCTGACGATCATCGGACTGATCCTGGGCCGCGGCCCGGACCCCGCCGAGGAAGAGGAGTACGTGCGCAAGAACCTCAGCCCCGCAGCAGAATCCGCATCGTGACGTCGAGGTGTGCATCGATCTCCGCCGCGGCACGCGCCGGGTCGCCCGACGCCAAGGCGTCGACGATCGCGCGGTGTTCGGTGCACACCTGGCGCTTGCGGTCGGGCGCCCCGAACAGGGCCGACAATCCTGCGCGCAACTGTCGTGCTCGCAGTCCCGCGTACGTCCGGGACAGCAGCTCGCTCCCGGCCGAGTCGATGAGTTCCTGATGGAACGTGCCGTCCAGGTCGATGAAGGACCGGGCATGGTCCTCCGCTGCTCCCGTCGCCAGAGCTTCCTGCTGCTCCAACATGGACGTCATCGTCTCGATCGGGACGTTGCCGGCGGTGATCGCGCGCTCGGCGGCATGCCGTTCGAGAACGCCGCGAAGGTCCATCAGTTCGCCGATCTGCCGTCCGGACATCGGCGGCACGTACGCCCCGCGGCCCCGCACCATCTCGACCAGACCCTCGGATACCAACAGCAGCAGCGCTTCCCGGACCGGAGTGCGCGACACTCCGATCTGCGACGCCAACTCGCCCTCGTTCAGGAACGTCCCCGTGAACGCCGGTTCGGACAGCACGCGGTCACGGAGATAGCCGTAGGCGCGTTCACGACCGGACTGCTCTTGCATACTGTGTGTATACCAGTTCTCCCGTTCCGCACGTCACCGTCAGGAGTCACGCATGAGAATCAGCCTCGCCCAGATCACCGCCTCCCGCGATCCGCAGGAGAACATCGACCTGGTCCGCTCCTCCGTCCATGACGCCGTGGACGCGGGCGCCCGGCTGTGCGTCCTTCCCGAAGCCACCATGCGCCGCTTCGGCGGCTCCATCGCCGATGTCGCCGAGCCCCTCGACGGCCCCTGGGCGACCGCGGTGCGCGGCATCGCCGACGACGCCGGCATCACCGTCGTCGCCGGAATGTTCACTCCCGCCGTCGGAGGCGACGAGAGGGTGCGCAACACGCTGCTGATCACCGGCGGCGGCGTCGACACCTCGTACGACAAGATCCACCTGTTCGACGCCTTCGGATTCGCCGAATCCGACACCGTCGCACCGGGTTCCGATCCCGTCGTGGTGGACATCGACGGCGTGGGAGTCGGATTCGCCACCTGCTACGACATCCGCTTCCCCGGCTTGTTCCAGACACTCGCCGACCGCGGAGCTCTCCTGACGGTGGTTCCGGCGTCCTGGGGTCGCGGCCCCGGCAAGGTGGACCAGTGGACACTGCTCGCCCGCGCACGGGCGCTCGACTCCACCACGTTCATCGCTGCCTGCGGTCAGGCGGACCCGGCGGAATCAGGAATCGAGATCACCGGATCGGCGCCCGTCGGCGTCGGCAACTCGATGGTGGTCTCCCCCACCGGACACGTGCTGGACCAGCTGAACTCGGCGCCCGGAATGCTCACGATCGATGTCGACACGGACGAGATCGGCGCGGTGCGTCAGAACCTGCCGGTCTTGGAGAACCGGAAGTTCTGACGCACCGCGCCGTCCGTATGGTGCGGGAGCCGAGCGATCAGCGGCCGTCGATGCCCTCGTAGCCGCGCTCGGTGTAGCCGGTGTAGATCTGACGGGGCCGACCGATCTTGGCGTTCGGGTCCTGGTGCATCTCCTGCCAGTGCGCGATCCAGCCGGGCAGACGGCCGAGCGCGAACAGCACGGTGAACATGCGCTCCGGGAAGCCCATGGCGCGGTAGATCAGGCCCGTGTAGAAGTCGACGTTCGGGTACAACTTGCGCTCGACGAAGTAGTCGTCGGACAGGGCGACCTCTTCGAGCTTCATCGCGATGTCGAGCAGCTCGTCGTTGGTGCCGAGCTTCTCGAGGATCGAGTGCGCCGTCTTGCGGACGATCGCTGCACGCGGGTCGTAGTTCTTGTAGACGCGGTGTCCGAAGCCCATGAGCTTGACACCGTCCTCCTTGTTCTTGACCCGCTTGAGGAAGTCGGCGCTGTCGCCGCCCTCGCTCTGGATGCGGTAGAGCATCTCGAGCACGGCCTGGTTGGCGCCGCCGTGCAGCGGGCCCCACAGTGCGTTGATACCGCCCGAGATGGACGTGAACAGGTTGGCGTTCGACGAGCCGACCAGGCGCACCGTCGAGGTCGAGCAGTTCTGCTCGTGGTCCGCATGCAGGATGAGCAGCATGTCGAGAGCCTTGATCATCTCCGGATCCGCCTCGTACGGCTCGGCCGGGAAACCGAACGTCATGCGCAGGAAGTTCTCGACGTAGCTCTTCGAGTTGTCCGGGTACAGGAAGGGCTGACCGACCGACTTCTTGTAGGCGTAGGCCGCGATGGTCGGCAGCTTGGCCAGCAGACGAATCGTCGAGAGCTCGACCTGCTCGGGATCGTTCGGGTCCAGCGAGTCCTGGTAGTACGCCGACAGCGCGTTGACCGCGGACGACACGACGGGCATCGGGTGCGCGTTGCGCGGGAAGCCGTCGAAGAAGCGCTTGAGGTCCTCGTGCAGCAGAGTGTGCCGACGGATGCGGTCGGTGAAGTTCTCCAACTCGACCGAGGTGGGCAACTCCCCGTAGATCAGCAGGTAGCTGACCTCGATGAACGACGACTTCTCGGCAAGCTGGTCGATGGGGTATCCGCGGTAGCGCAGGATCCCCTCCGCACCGTCGATGTACGTGATCGCCGACTTGGTGGAGGCCGTGTTGACGAACCCGCCGTCGAGCGTGGTGTACCCGGTGTTCGCGAGCAGTTTGCCCAGCTCGATACCGTCGTTGCCCTCGGTCGCTTTCGCGATGGTCATATCGTGTTCGCCACCGGGATAGATCAGCTTGGCGGTAGCGGCGTTGTCGGCATTCTCAGCGGGCACGAATGGTCCCTCTCGAGCTCGGTGTAACGGAACTTGTGGTGTCTCGATAAAACTAGTCGTCGCCGACCTCGTCCGCCCAGGGAGGGTCCGCACCGGGCCGCGACACGGTGATGGCGGCTGCGCGCGCGGCGAATGACAGAGCCGCAGTCCACTGCTCGCCGGCCAGTCCACGGACGTCTCCGGACGACCGCACGCCCTGCTCCGTCAGGTGGTGCAGGATCGCGCCGTGCACCGTGTCACCTGCACCGATCGTGTCGGCAACATCGACGGAGACTCCCGGAACCGTCGTCTCGCCGTCCGCCGTGACGACGGACAGACCGTCACCACCCCGCGTGACGACGACGGCGGTCACGCCCGCGGCGAGCCAGTCGTCGACGGTCGATCCGCCTACACCCTCGCCCAACCACCCCGCGTCCTCGACCGAGACCTTGAGGATGTCGACGGACGGAAGCCACGACCGGAACCGGGTGCGGTACCCGTCGGCGTCGGTCATCGCCGCCGGACGGATGTTCGGATCGAGCATCGTCAGGACCCCGGCCTCGTGCACGCGGGCGAGGATCGACGCGTAGACACTCGCCCCCGGCTCGTACAGCAGGGACAGCGTGCCGAACGAGGCCGCGGTGATCGAATCGGGAATGTCGACGGGCTCCTGGACGAGTCGGTCCGCGGTGCCGTCGGCATAGAAGGAGTACTCCGCGGCGCCGTTCGCGTCGAGCACCGTCAGGGCGAGCGTGGTGAGCTCCGGTCCACGCTGGAGATGATCGAGCCCGACGTTCGACGCCTCGAGCCACGCCACGAGGTCGCGGCCGAACGGATCGCGGGAAATACGCGAGAGGAATTGCACGTCCGCGCCCAGTCGACCGAGCGCTACCGCGACGTTGAACGGGCCGCCGCCCAGCTTGGGTGTCAGGGTCGGCCCGCCACCGGCCCGGTCCGGCACCAGGTCGACGAGCGCCTCACCGCACACGAGGATGCTCATGCGCTGATCCCCCACTGTCCGGTCCACGTCTCGCCCGGCTGCAGAACGATCAGTCCCACACCGGAATTGAGCGCGTCGGGCGGGCACGTCATGGGTTCGATCGCGAGCGCCCGGCCGCGGTCCGGGTACGCCTGATCGTGGTCGGGGTCGGCCGTGAACACCTGCACCCACGGGAAGTTCGCATCGGTCCACAGCACGGTAGCCGCGCTGTCCGGCGGCGTCAGATACTGCCGCGCGATGCCGTCCGCGTCGGGCACGAGCGCGCTGAAGGGAGTGTCGAGCCACACCCCGGACAAGCTCCGCGCCTCGGCGAAGTCGAGGTCCGTGCCCTTGACGGGCACGGGGCCGCCGCTGGGCAGGTTGCGTTCCGAGTCGAGCGGCAAGCGCACACCCGCCGAGAGTCGCAGCGTGCACTCGTCGAGAGGAGCGTCGCCCGCGCGGACGAAGGAGTGGACGCCCATGCCGAACGGCGCCGCGCGATCCCCGATGTTCGTCGCCGTGTGAGTGACGGTCAGACCGTCGTCACCGAGGCTGTGACGAGCGGTCAGACGGAGTGCGAACGGCCATCCCTGTTCGCCGCCGATGTCGATGGCGTGGGCGATCGACGAGGCGGACCGCTCGGCGACGTCCCATTCGCGCCGACGGACCAGCCCGTGGCTCGCATTGTTCCTGGCAGGCTCGGTGATCTCGAGCTGATGCGTCTCGCCGTCGAAGGTGAATCGGCCGTCGCGGGTGCGGTTGGGCCACGGCGCCAGCACTAGTCCCGCCGACAACGGGGGTTTCACGCCTGCGTCCCACGTCTCGGTGAGCCGCCGGCCGGCGTGCTCGAGGGCACGCAGACCCGCACCGGTGGCGGCGACGTCAGCGCGATACGCACCGTGGCGCAGCGAGTGGGACAGGGCGGATGGCGCGTCGTCGACCATGTCAGCACGCTACCGCCCCGGTATGTCGCGTCGTCCTCTGTACGGTGGATCGGGTGTCCACAGTCGCCGTCGCCACCGAACCGGTGGCACCCCGCCGCTGGGTCGACAGGACCCTCGTCGACATCGTCGTGGTCGTCGCGGCCCTGGTGGTCTTCAACCTGACCGCGCACTTCGCGCCGACCCCCATCGCGGTCGCCGCGGTGCCGGTCGGCGCCCTGCTGCTGCTCGCCTTCGCCCGTGCGCGCGGCCTCCAGTGGAGCGACCTGGGACTGAGCAACGTCGGACGCGGAGCCCGTCACGGCGCCGCCGCGGCGGGCATCACGCTTCTCGTCGTCGCCATCGCCGCGTCGATACCGCTGACGCAGAGCGCCTTCCTCAACGAGCGGTACGGCGTCAACGTCGGCGCCACGCTGTTTGCGGCCCTGGTCATCATTCCGCTCCAGACAGTCGTTCCCGAGGAGCTCGCGTTCCGCGGCGTCCTGCACGCGAAATTGTCGCGGCGCTTCGGCATTCGTGCGGTCGCCGCCATCGGTTCGCTGCTCTTCGGCCTGTGGCACGTGGCGTCGTCACTCGGCCTGACGGTGGGCAACGACGGCTTCTCCGCCGTGCTGGGAACCGGCCTCTTCGGTCAGATCATCGGGGTGTGCGGCGCCGTCGCCGGGACCACCCTGGCCGGCTTCGTCTTCACCTGGCTACGCCATCGTGGCGGCAGCATCATCGCCCCCATCGGGCTGCACTGGGCGCTCAACGGCGCCGGCGCGCTGGCCGCACTCGCGGTGTGGCACCTCACCTTTCACTGAGACCGAGCGACGCCGCCAGATCCCGCACGATGTCGGCGTAGAACGCGCCGGTGTCCTCGGTGACGCCGACCAGGTGGCCGAAGCGCTCGAACGACACGGCGCCGAACACGGTGATCCACGCGGACAAGGTGCGGGCCACCAGGTCGTCCGTCATCACGCCACTCACGTCCTCCCCGCGGGTCTCGCGGAAGTGCTGCACGACGAAGTCGCGCGCCGGCGAATAGAGGCCGGGCTCGATGGTCGTCGGCGGCTCCGATCGGTAGGCATCGACGACGATGCTCACCATCACGAGGGTGGGCCGGGTGGCGGGAACCACCGTCGTCCGGGGAGCGCGGTAGCCGGGCACGGGTGAGCCGTACAGCAGCGCGTACTCGTGGGGGTGCGCCGCGGCCCAGGACCGCAATGCGTCACACACCGCCACCCAGCGGTCGACAGGCTTCCCGCCCCGCGGATCCGCGTCTTCGAGAGCGGCGCCGACCTCGTCGTAGCACTGCACGATCAACGCGGTGAGCAGGTCGTCCCGGCTCGCCACGTAGCGGTAGACGGCCGAGGACACCATGCCGATCTCCCGCGCCACCGCCCGCAGCGACAGCGACGCGGGACCGACCTCGGCGAGCTGTGTCCGTGCGGCGCTCAGGATCGCGGCCATCGTCTCCGTGCGTGCGGTTTCGCGGGGCGTGGGCATGCCTCCACAGTAACCGAGAGCACCGCTCTTGACTTTCGAGAGCGGTGCTCTCATAGTTAAGGCGAGAGCGGTGCTCTCCACTACGGAAGGTGTTTCCCATGTCCGATCGTCACGTCGTCGTCGGGGCCGGCCCCGTCGGTACCCACGTCGCCCGCCTCCTCGCCGACCGCGGCTCCGAGGTCGTCCTCGTCTCCCGCCGAGGCACCGCCGTCCCGGGTGTCACGGCCGCCGCCGCGGATGCTTCCGACGCCGACGCTCTCAGCGCGCTCACCGAGGGCGCCCGTGCGCTGTACAACTGCGCGAACCCCAGCGACTACACACAGTGGCATCAGGTGTGGCCGCCGTTGGCGCGGTCGCTGCGCACCGCCGCCGAGCGGACGGGCGCCGTCCTGGCGGTCACCGGCACGCTGTACCCGTACGGGCCCGTCGCCGACGGTGTCATGCGCGAGGGAAGGCCCGACGCCGCCACCGACCACAAGGGAATGCTGCGGGCCCAGATGTGGCGCGACCTCGCCGACGCGCACCGCGCCGGAACTCTGCGGGCAGTCGAGGTACGCGGTTCGGACTACATGGGAACGGGAGTGGGCGCGAACGGCCACGTCACGCGTCTCCTCCCCGCCGCGCTCGACGGCAAGGCCGTCTGGGCGATCGATGCAGCCGACGTGCCGCACTCGTTCACCGACGTCCTCGACGAAGCGCGAGCGCTGATCGCCGCCGTCGACACCCCCGAATCGTGGGGACAGGTGTGGCACGCGCCGACCAATCCCGCTGTGACACTGCGACAAGCGATCACCGACACACTCGCGGCCGTGGGCAGACCGCCGGTGCCCGTACGCGTCGTACCCCGGCTGATCACGCGGGCTGCGGGTCTCGCCGTACCGATGCTGCGGGAGCTGAACCAGCTGTCCTACCAGCGCACCGCGCCCTACGTCCTCGAGTCGACGCGGTCACAGCAGATGCTGGGTATCGAGCCCACGCCCTGGGCGGAGGTGTGCCGCCGCACCGCTCAGGTCTGAGCGGTGACGCGGTATTTCACGAACGCCGGGATCGCGAGGGCTGCGATCATCACCCCGACGATCACCAGCACACCCCCTCCGGCCGCCGCCGCGGCAGTGCCCACCATGAAGGCGGCCGCACCGTGCAGGACGTCGCCGACGCGCGGGCCGCCCGCGACCACGACGATGAAGACGCCCTGCAACCTGCCCCGCATGTCGTCGGTGGCGACGGATTGCAGCATCGAGCTCCGGAACGCGGCGGAGATCATGTCGGCGCCACCGCCGATCGCCAGGAAGCCCAACGCCATGTACAGCGCCCACCCCCGCTGGCCGACGGTCGCGAGCGCCACGGAGACACCGAACCCGATCATCGCGCCGCCCCACACCACGATGCACGCGATCACGGCGACACCCTGACGCCGCACCCGCGGCAACCAGCCCGAGAACACGCCTCCCAGCACCGCGCCCGCCGACAGCGACGCGAACAGCAGACCGAGGACGAGTCCACCCTCGGCCGGGTCACCGAACGTCTCGGTGGCCACCTCCGGGAACAGGGCGCGCGGCATCCCGAACACCATCGCGATGATGTCGACGACGAACGAGGCCAGCAACACCTTCTGCGTCGCCAGGTAGGCGAACCCTTGGAAGACCTCCCGCAGACCCGCGCGTCGAGAGTCCCCCGTCGGTGGAATCTTCGGCAGTCGCGCGACTGCCCACAGCGTGACCGACAGCGCGATGGTGTCGAGCAGATACAGCGTCGGCAAACCGAAAGCGGGAATCAATGCGCCGGCGAGCATCGGGCCCGCGATGGCACCGAAATTGAACACCGTCATGTTCAGCGAATTCGCAGCGGGCAACTGCCGCACCGGAATCAGGCGCGGAATGATGGCGCTGCGCGTCGGCTGATTCACCGCGAAGAAGCCCTGCTGCACGGCGAGCAGCACCAACACGATCCACACGTTGTTCAGCCCGAGGTGCGCCTGCAGCCACAGCATGAACGACGTCGCGCCGATCCCCACCGTGGTGATCATCAGCAGGGTGCGCCGATCCATCACGTCGGCCAACGCCCCGCCCCACAGCCCGAACACGACGAGAGGAACCAACGCGAAAGCACCCGCGAGTCCCACGTACGCCGAACTCGACGTGATCTGGAAGATCTGTTGCGGCACAGCGACGACAGAGAGCTGGGCACCGATGACCGTGACGACGCCCGACGCCCACAGGCGTCGATAATCGGGGTTCTGGAGAGGAGTGGTGTCGGCGAGGAGTTTCACGGTTGCAGACGTTCGACGCCGGACGCCGTGACCACCAGCCTGTTGTGCAGACGGTTGTTCCGGCCCTGCCAGAACTCGACGGACTCGGGTGCGATGCGGAGCCCGCCCCAGTTCGGAGGCACCGGCACGTCCTGGTTCTCGAACCTGTCCGTCACGTCGGCAAGTTGCCGTTCCAGATCCTGGCGCGATCCGATGGGGCTCGACTGCTGCGACGCCCACGCACCGAGCTGCGACCCCCGCGGCCGGGTGGCCCAGTAGGCAGCCGTCTCATCGGCGCTCACCCGCGTGACCGGACCGCGCACCGTGAGTTGGCGCTGGATGCCGATCCACGGGAACGTCGCCGATGCGAAGGGCGTCGACTGGAGATGGCGGGCCTTCGCGGATCCGTAATTGGTGAAGAACACGACGCCGTCGGTCGAGATCTCCTTGCAGAGCACCGTTCGAGTGGCCGGTCGCCCCTGCGCGTCGACGGTGCCGAGCGTGAGGGCATTCGGTTCCGGCAGACGCGCGTCGATCGCCTGCTGCAACCACACGCGGGCGAGCGCGAGCCAGCCGCCGGCGAGGTCGCTCTCCTCGAGATCGTCGTCCCCGCCATACGCCACCCGCATATCCGCCAGGTCGATGTTCTCGGTCACCGCGCAGACGCTACTCCCGAGTTTTCCGGGTGCCACCCGTACCCACTATGGTGCGATGACATGCCGGTCCGGCCATGGACGAGGACCGCGCGGACACAGGGAACGAGGGATCAGATGGCCCAGAACACCGTCGTACCGGAGGGCTTCGTCGCCGGGCTCGAAGGGGTTGTCGCGTTCACCACCGACATCGCCGAACCCGACAAGGACGGCGGCGCCCTGCGCTACCGCGGCGTCGACATCGAGGACCTCGTCGGCAAGGGCGTCACCTTCGGCAACGTGTGGGCGCTGCTCGTCGACGGACGCTTCGGCCCCGGCCTGCCGCCGGCCGAGCCGTTCCCCCTCCCCATCCACACCGGCGACGTCCGCGTCGACGTACAGGCCGGACTCGCGATGCTCGCCCCCATCTGGGGGTACGAGCCACTCCTGGACATCGACGACGACACCGCCCGCGAACACCTCGCCCGCGCCTCCGTGATGGCACTGTCCTACGTCGCCCAGTCCGCGCGAGGGATCTACCAACCGGCCGTCCCCCAGGCGCGGATCGACCAGTGCTCCACTGTCACAGAACGATTCATGACCCGATGGAAGGGCGACCCGGACCCCGCCCACACCGAGGCCATCGACGCCTACTGGGTCTCCGCCGCCGAACACGGCATGAACGCCTCCACCTTCACCGCCCGCGTCATCGCCTCCACCGGAGCCGACGTCGCCGCCGCCCTCTCCGGAGCCATCGGCGCCATGTCCGGCCCCCTGCACGGCGGCGCACCCGCCCGCGTCCTCCCCATGATCGAGGAAGTCGAGAAGTCCGGCGACGCACGGGCACTGGTCAAGGGCATCCTCGACCGGAAAGAAAAGCTCATGGGCTTCGGGCACCGCGTCTACCGCGCCGAGGACCCCCGCGCCCGCGTCCTGCGCGCCACCGCCCAGCGCCTGAACGCACCGCGCTTCGAGGTCGCCGCCGCCCTCGAACAAGCCGCACTGACCGAACTCCGCGAACGCCGCCCCGACCGCGCCATCGAGACCAACGTCGAGTTCTGGGCCGCCGTCATCCTCGACTTCGCCGAAGTTCCCGCGCACATGATGCCCGCCATGTTCACCTGCGGCCGCACCGCCGGCTGGTGCGCACACATCCTCGAACAGAAGCGCCTCGGCAAGCTCGTGCGCCCCGCCGCCATCTACACCGGCCCCGACCCCCGCTCCCCCGAGAGCGTGGAGGGGTGGAACACGATCGCGTGAGGTAGGTGGGGGTCGGTGGCGCACCCCGATTCGTCTGGCGCACCCCCTATCGGGAGTGCGCCACACGAACGGCGGTGCATCAACGACGACCAGTACACGGCGTGGGCATCGTCGCCGCAATGTCGAAGGCCCGGCGCAGCCGACGCCCGACGACGTCAGGCGTCGCCAACTCGGACCACACCCAGCGCACCACCATCCACCCGTATGATCGGAACTCGTCTTCCCGTCGCTTCTCGGCGAAGGCGACCCGACTCGGACTGCTCCCCTTCAGCACCAGGGACGAGTACTTCACGAAGCCGTCGAACTCCCCGATCACACCCTGCCGGTCGAACAGGAAGTCCGGACGTCCGATGAGCCGCCCCGCGGGATCGAGCACAGAGATCTGCAACTCCGGAGCAGGCATACCGAGGGCTCTCAGCATCACCCGACTCCTGGATTCGCCGACACTCTCGCTCCGTGGGTCGAGGAAGTCGACGACCCGGCGCGCGGAGGTCCCACCACGGGTGGGAGCCGAGTCCAGGCACGCTCGGATCGCCTCGATAGTCGTCGACCCCGAGTTCAGCGCGGAGTCCCCCACGCAGACCGCCGCCTCGAAGTCGAGAGTGCGGCTGAGGTCGGCGATGGTTCGAGCGGCGCTCGTCACCTGGAGACCGTCGACCGACACCACGTCGTCGGCTGGGAGCGGCCCGACGTGCACATGCCTCCGCGTGGTGATCCTGCCGCCCGCCGCACGATCGATTGTCACATGCACCAGCGTCAGATCGGGTTCCCACAGGGAGAAGCCGTGCACGAGAGCAGCCGACTGGTGGCTGACGACACCGGCCGACACCGAGGCTGCACGAACACTGTGCAGATGTCGGACGTCGGCAGACGAGCCCTCGAGAACAGAGCGCGCGACGTACACGCCCGGGCGCACCGTCGACAGGACGCCGCGTGCAACAGCACGCCGGATCTGGTTGTCGGTCATTCCGCACGCGAGCAACCGGGCACGCGTCCATGTCTCCTCGCCGAAGTTCACCCGTCGAGCGTGATCGGTGAACCCGGCACGGTCCACGACCACGTCGAGCCCGGGGACGGCGCTCCACAGTTCGCGTGATGCTCTTGACATCGGGGGTGCACGTGACCGAACGGGGTGCACGACCCTCCTCACCGCTGCACTACCCTGATCTCGCCGGTAACGCCCACACGAAACTAAGGACGCGAACCCCGTATGGCCGAGAACCTGACCATTCCTTCCGACCTCAAGCCCGGTGACGGACGCTTCGGGTGCGGTCCGTCGAAGGTTCGGCCCGAGCAGCTGCAGTCCCTGGTGGACGTGGGTGCCTCGGTGTTCGGCACCAGCCATCGCCAGAAGCCGGTGAAGGACGTGGTGGGACGGGTGCGCGACGGGTTGCGCGAGCTGTTCACCATTCCCGACGGCTACGAGGTCGTGCTGGGCAACGGTGGCACCACTGCCTTCTGGGATGCCGCGGCGTTCGGCCTGATCAAGGAGAAGTCGCTGCATCTCACCAACGGTGAGTTCAGCTCGAAGTTCGCGTCGGTGGCCAAGGCGAACCCGTTCATCGGTGACCCGATCGTCGTCTCCGCGGAGCCGGGCAGCGCCCCGGAGCCCACGTCCGATCCGTCGGTGGACCTGATCGGGTGGGCTCACAACGAGACCTCGACGGGTGTCGCCATTCCCGTGTCGCGCCCGGCGGGCTCGGAAAACGCCCTCATCGCGATCGACGCGACCTCGGGCGCCGGCGGACTGCCCGTGAACGTGGCGGATTCGGATGTCTACTACTTCGCTCCGCAGAAGAACTTTGCTGCGGACGGCGGCCTGTGGGTCGCGCTGATGAGCCCCGCTGCCCTGGCCCGTGTCGACGAGATCGCGGCGAGCAAGCGTTGGGTTCCCGATTTCCTGTCGCTGCCCATCGCGATCGACAACAGCAGCAAGAACCAGACGTACAACACCCCCGCGGTGGCGACGCTCCTGCTGTTCGCGGATCAGATCGAGTGGCTGAACGGCAAGGGTGGTCTGGACTGGGCGACCTCACGGACCGCCGACTCGTCGTCTCGTCTGTACGACTGGGCCGAGAAGTCGGAGTTCGCGACGCCGTTCGTCACGGATACGAAGCACCGCTCGCAGGTTGTCGGCACCATCGACTTCGACGAGAAGGTCGACGCTGCGGCCGTCGCGAAGACGTTGCGCGCCAACGGCATCGTCGATACCGAGCCGTACCGCAAGCTCGGCCGCAACCAGCTGCGCGTCGGCATGTTCCCCGCCGTGGAGCCCGACGACGTCACGGCCCTGACGGCATGCATCGACCATGTGGTCGAGCACCTCGCCTGACCCGCACTGCGTGTCCCCCCGACTGCTGCACTGTGGTGCATTACAGTCGGGGGAGGCACCGAAGCCGGCCTCGCGCTCGATCTTCGAGCACCCGGGAGCCGGAGCCCTTCGCGACGCAAAGGAGTGATCGTGCGAGAGATCCACGTGATCGGCCTGGCGTCCGACGGTAAGAACATCGTCTGTGCCGATTCCTCCGGCGAGAAGTTCCGTCTGCCGGCCGACGAGAAGTTGCGTGCCGCCGCCCGTGGCGACGTCGCGCGACTCGGACAGATCGAGATCGAGATGGACTCTCTGATGCGACCGCGCGAAATTCAGGCGCGTATCCGATCCGGCGCCTCCATCGAGCAGGTGGCCAAGGAGTCGGGAATGCCGGCGAGCAAGGTGGAGCGCTACGCCCACCCCGTGTTGCTGGAGCGTTCTCGCGCTGCCGAACTGGCGCAGCAGGGCCACCCCCTGCGTGCCGACGGTCCCGCCGTCCTGACGCTCGTGGAGATCGTGGGCCTGGCGTTCCGCGGCCGCGGCCATTCGATGGACCTCGCCGAGTGGGATGCCTGGCGCGACGAGGACAACCACTGGATCGCCCAGCTGACCTGGCCTGCGGGTCGCACGACGAACACCGCGCACTGGCGTTTCCAGCCGGATGCGCACGGTGGCAGCGTCACTCCGCTGGACGATGCGGCGTCGGAACTGATCGACCCGGACTTCGGTCGGCAGCTGCGCGGTCTCGCTCCCGTCGCGGTCGCGGCGGATCAGGACGCGCCGTCACAGCAGACTCTGGACGACTACTACGGCGTCGAATCCGACAACGAGCAGCCCGCGGCCGAGGCCCCGGAGACGCCGACCGACGAGGCACCGACCGACACCGAGACCGTCCAGCCGAAGCCCGCACCGTCGCATCCCAGCACGAAGGACAAACGGGGCAAGCCCGCCATGCCGTCGTGGGAGGATGTCTTGCTGGGAGTTCGCAGCAACGGCCGATAGGGCAGTTCGACCACGACAGTGACCGTCTGGAACCGGACGACGAGAGAGGGGCGCCCGGTGGGGGTGGGTACAGCAGCGTTGTGGTTCGTCGATGCACCGGATCCGGTGGCCGTGTTGCGGTCCGGAGTCCAGTCCGATGTCGACGCCGCGTCGGCTCTCGCCAGAAAGCTCCACCCCGGTCTGGAACCGACCCTCGTCGGCATGGCTCCGCTGACGGCGTTCGCCGTCGCCGCCGAACCCGACCGTGTGCTGATCGGCTGCTACCCCGGCATCACCGTCGTCTGTGCGTCCGAGCCCGCGGCGGTCCGGCCGTCCACCCTCGCGGAGAACTGGACCACGCTGGTGGCCGCGAAGCACACCCTCCTGGTCGCGTCCGAACGTGAACATGCGTGGGGTGCGTTCGCGGAGTGGGACTCCGGGAACCTGAAGCGCTCGTTCAGCGCCGGCCCGACCTACATCCACGAGGACGAGGGTCTGCCCTTCCCGTGGGAGCGGCCGTTCTGGTCGGGCGAGCATCCGCTGCAGTTCGACGGGGAGAATTATCCCGATCCGCAGGCGCTGCCGTTCCACCCGCAGGAATTCGCCGACGCCGCGAGTGCCCACTGGCTGGGCGTGCGCATGATCGGCGGTGCACGGGACGGCGACACCGATCCGGCGTCGGTTCTGTTGTGCGACTTCTCGATGCGAGATCCGAACGCGGCTCCCCCTCCCGACTCACGGCCACCCGTCGAGTCGGACCGGCCGGACGAGTCGAAGAAGAAGCGCGGGCTTTTCCGACGCCGTCAGTGACTCGACCCCAGGCGCACACGCTCGTAGAACGCCATGGCTGCTGCGGTGGCGACGTTCAGCGAATCGGTTCCCGGGGCCATGGGTATGCGCGCTCGAACGTCGGTGGCGCGCATGGCATGTTCGGTCAGCCCCGGACCCTCGGCGCCCAGGAGCAGCGCCACCTTCTCCCCCGTCATCGCGTCGGCGAGCGGTGTGGCGGACGGGTTCGGCGTCAAGGACACCAGCTGGAACCCGTTGTCACGCAGCACCGACAGGCCGCGGGGCCAGTCGGGGACGGTAGCGAACGGCACCCGGAGAACATGGCCCATCGACACGCGCACCGAGCGTCGGTACAGCGGGTCGGCGCACGCTCCCCCGAACAACACCGCGTCCGCGCCCAACCCGGCGGCGTTACGGAACATCGATCCCAGGTTCTCGTGGTCGTTGACGCCCTCCAGGATGGCGACGGTGCGGGCGTCGGCCACGACGTCCGCGAGGTCGAGCGGCGGAGGTCGGTGCGCTGCCGCGAGCACACCTCGGTTGAGGTGGAACCCGATGACCTCGGCCATCACCTCGGCGCTCGCGCGGTAGAAGGGCACGTCGACGTCCACCAGATCGTCGGCGAGCTCGCCGAGCCGTCGGTCCACCCCGAGGAATGCGTGCGGTTCGAACCGTGAGGTGACGAGGCGCTGCACCACCAGCACGCCCTCCGCGATGACCAGACCCTTGCCCTCCGGCAGGTCGGGGCGGCGATCCGAGGAGTTCAAGTCCCGGAAATCGTCGAGTCGGGAATCTTCGGGGTCGGTGATGTCGACGACGTGTACCACCGGCCCATCATCGCAGGGTCGGACATCGCGTCGGCAAGGACGGTACGGCCCGATAAGCTCACCATCGATGACTACCGACGACACGATCACCATCCGCACCGCCACCGAGGACGACTGGGACGCCATCGCCCTCCTGGATGCTCATGCGTTCGGCGAGCACCAGAACAGCGACGACATGGCCGAGACGAAGCTGCTGACGGCGTCGTCGGAGATCTACCTCGCGTGCGACGGGGACCTCCCTGTCGGCGTCACCATGCATTTCCCGATGGACGTGACGGTGCCCGGCGGCGCGACTCTGCCTGCCACGGGTGTGTCCTGGGTGTCGGTCGCTCCGACCCATCGCCGACGCGGGATCCTCCGCCGCATGTTCACCGCTCAGCACGAGCGCTTCGAGGCCGCCGGCAAGCCGCTGTCCGTCCTGACGGCGAGCGAGGCGACCATCTACGAGCGATTCGGGTACGGAGCAGCGACACAGGGCGTCGACTACACGATCGACCGCCGCTTCACGGCCTTCCGCAAGGAGTTGCCGCCGCCGCGCGGCGCGCGCCTGGTCACGTCGGAGGAGGCCCGCACACTGCTGCCCGACATCTACAGCCGCTGGCAGCGTCAGACCGCCGGTGCCCAACCGATGCCCCAGACCCGGTGGCACCGATTCTTCGCCGACCGCAAGAATTCCCGCGGCGGCTTCTCCAAGCTGTTCTTCATCGTGCACCCGGACGGGTACATCGCCTTCCGCCGCGGCTACCGCGTCGGGACCGCGGGTGCGCAGGAGGCCCGCATCGTCGACATCATCGCCGCGACGGACGAGGCGCGCTCGGACCTGTGGCAGGTGATGTGCGGCATCGACCTGGTGGAGACCATCGAGGTGACCCTGCCCGTCGGCGATCCGCTGCTGACGTTGCTCACCGACCGCCGTGTCCCCGCCGTCACGGGTGTCAAGGACGGCCTGTGGGTCCGACTCATGGACGTTCCCGCAGCCCTGTCCGCGCGCACGTACGCGATCGACACCGATCTCACCATCGGCGTCGAGGACCCGTTCCTGAACGCCGGTGGTGCGTTCCGCTTCGTCTCCCGCGACGGCCACGCGGAGGTGACCCGCACGGACGCCGATCCGGACGTCACGGTGTCGTCGTCGGTGCTCGGCAGCATGTACCTGGGCGCGCACCGGGCGCGTCAGTTCGCCGCTGCGGGACGCGTCGCCGCGACGTCGGAGAAGGCGCTGCACGAGTTCGACCTCGTCTTCGGTACGCCGAGTCAGCCGCAGATCGGCTGGCACTTCTAGACGCTCGCCCCGACCGTCTCGTCGATGCGGTCCACGTGCGTGCGCCGCACCACGAGGGCCGCTCCGAGGCCGGCGAGCAGTGAGACGACGCCGCCCACCACCAACGGTGCGCGCGGATCCACGACATCGGCGATCCACCCGAGCAGTGGGCTGCCCAGCGGTGTGCCGCCCAGGAAGCACAGCATGTAGATCCCCATGACGCGTCCGCGCATGTCCGAGGGCACCGACGCCTGGAGAATGTTCATGGCCACTGTGCTGAAGGTCAGTTGCACTGCACCGGCGGGGATCAGCATGACGGCGACGGCCCAGAACGCGGGCATCAGCCCGGCGAGCGTCTCGAAGACGCCGAAGGCGATGGCGGACAGCACGAACAGCCGGATTCCGGGCGTCCCGCGTCGCCGTGCGGCCAACGTCGCACCGAACATCGTGCCGACCGCGAGCACCGTCGACAACAAACCGTAGGCGTCGGCACCCTTGTCGAAGGTGTTGCGCGCGATGACCGACAGACTGAGCGGGAAGTTGATACCGAACGTCGAGACGACCACCACCGTGCCGAGGATGACGCACAGGTCGGGCCGTCCGGCGACGTACCGGAATCCCTCCCGCACCTGACCTTTCCGACGCGGTGCTCGTTCGACGCGGAACAACTCGTCGGGTCGCATGATCTTCAGTGCGAAGAAGACGGCGACGAACGACGCGGCGTTGACCAGGAAGACCCAGCCCGTACCCACCAGGGTGATCCCGACCCCGGCGATGGCCGGCCCGATGATGCGGGCCAGGTTGAAGGTCATCGAGTTCAGCCCGATGGCGTTGGGGAGGCGTTCCGGTCCGACCATCTCGATGGTGAAGGATTGTCGCACCGGAGCGTCGATCGCGGACGAGCATCCCAGCAGCAGCGCGAGGATGTAGACGTGCCAGAGTTCGACGAACCCGCCGACGTCCAGCAGGCCCAGCACCAGTCCGAAGAGCGCCGCAGCAGCCTGGGTGGCCATCAGCAGACGACGCTTGTCGTAGCGGTCGGCAAGGACCCCGCCCCACACCGACAGCACGAGCGTGGGTCCGAACTGCAGCGCCATGACGATGCCCACGGCGAAACCGTTGCCACCGGACAGCTCCAGGACCAACCAGTCCTGCGCGATCCGCTGCATCCAGGTGCCGATCAGGGAGACGATCTGCCCCGACGCCCACAGTCGGTAATTACGGGAGTGGAGCGCATCGAAGAGCGACGGACCGCCCGACTGTCGATGAAGTAGTTGCACGAAGTATCAATTTACTCCGGTGCGTGTCACTCGGATTCGTTGACGATCGCCGACATGATGTCGACCGCGCGCCTCATCGTGGCCAGCTGCTCGGCATCGAGACCGCGAAGCTGCTCGGTCAGCCACATCTCCCGGGCGTTGACCTCGTCCTCGACGACCTTCCGCCCCGCCTCGGACAGCGAGACGATGATCTGTCGGCCGTCCGTGGGATGCGGCATCCGCTCGACCAGACCGACGTCCCCGAGCGATGCGACGACGCGTGTCATCGACGGCGGTTGGACGCGTTCACGCGCCGCCAGGGTGCCGGGTGTCATGGCCCCGTCCCGCGCGAGGGTGGCCAGTGCCGACAACTGGGTCAGCGTGACCTGACTGGTGCGACGGCCTCGTAGGTGACGTGTCATCCGCACGACGGCGAGGGACAGATCGCCGGCCAGCGCGCGCAGTTCTTGAGGCATCGCATGAGAATACGACATCCGAGCAGGTGGAACCGACTATCGGTCGCGCTGCCCCGCAGCGCATCCTGCGACGATCCGTCAGGTGATGGCGTCCGTGATGGGCCCGAGGGCGAAGTAGGCGACGAACAGCAGCGCGACGATGCCGAGAAGTGGGTGGACACTGCGGATCTTGCCGCGACCGATGGCCAGCACCACCCAGGTGATGAAACCGACGCCGATGCCGTTGGCGATGGAATACGTGAACGGCATGACGACGATGGTGAGGAACGCGGGAAGTGCGACATGGAACTTGGAGAAATCGATGTCGGCGACCTGACCGATCATCAGCGCTCCGACGACGACCAGTGCGGGCGCTGCCGCCTCGATGGGCACCACCGAGTACAGCGGAGTCAGGAACATCGCGGCGAGGAAGAGCACGCCGGTGACCACGTTGGCCAGACCGGTGCGCGCGCCCTCGGCGATGCCGCCGGCGGATTCGACGAACACCGTGTTCGACGACGCCGAGCCCGCGCCGCCCGCCACGGCTCCGAGACCCTCCACCACCAACGCTTTTCCGACGCCGGGAAGGGTGCCGTCCTTGTCGGCGAGACCCGCTTCCTTGCCCAGTCCGGTCATCGTTCCCATGGCGTCGAAGAAGTTCGCGAGGACGAGGGTGAACACCAGCAGGCTGGCCGCGAGGACTCCGATGCGCGTGAACGCGCCGAGAAGATCGACGTTGCCGACGAGGGAGAGGTCCGGGAGTTCGACGACGACGTCCGGCAGAGAGGGGACGCTGAGGTTCCATCCCTTCGGGTTGACGCCTTGCGACGCACCGGTGTCGGTGATCGCCTCGACGATCGCGGCCACGACGGTGGTGACGACGATGCCGATGAGCAGGCCGCCGCGAACCCGACGTGCCACCAGGACACCCATGAGCAGCAACCCGAAGACGAAGGTCGCCGTCGGCCACGATGCGATGGATCCGTCGATACCCAGGCCGACGGGCACCGTCGTTCCGGCGATGTCGGGCACGCGACGGACGAATCCGGCGTCGACGAGCCCGATGAGCGCGATGAAGGCACCGATTCCGGCCGCGATGGCGGCCTTGAGTTCCTTCGGTATCGCCTCGAACACCGCGGTGCGGAATCCCGTCAACGCGAGCACCACGATGATGATGCCGTCGATGACGACCAGGCCCATGGCCTCGGCCCAGGTGACCTGCGGCGCGATGGTGACGGCGAGAAGAGTGTTGATCCCGAGTCCCGCTGCGATGGCGAACGGGTAGTTGGCGATCACGCCGAACAGGATGCTCATGACGCCGGCGACGAGCGCTGTCACGGCGGCGACCTGGGGCACCGGCAGGATGTCGCCCAGGACATCGGTCTTGGCGGCCGCGTCGTCGGGCGAGAAGCTGCCGAGGATCAGCGGATTGAGAACCACGATGTAGGCCATCGCCACGAAGGTGACGACACCGCCGCGTACTTCCGCCGACAGCGAGGATCCGCGTTCGGTGATCTTGAAGTACGAATCGACTCGCCGGAAGGAACCGGCGCGGGACAACGCTCGAGACATGAGGTGGAGACTAAAGCACGACCGGCGTCGGCGCCGTGTCGGCCGCGAGTAGCGTCAGCGCCGTGCCGACACAGCAGCATGCGACTCCCTCTCCCCCGCCCGGACTTCCGGCGCGATGGACCGATCCCGCACCGGTGCTCGCGGCCGGAACGGTCCTCTTCCTCGTCGCGGCGATCCTGTGCACTGTCGTCGACTCCTGGTCGGGTGCTGCACCGACATGTTGGGCGGGAACCGTGCTGGGCGCGTTGGGGTTCGGCCTCTTCGCCCTCCAGCGCCGTGCGGCTCGCAGTGGTCGGCGGACGGCTCAGAAGGGCCTCGTCGCACCCCCGGACGCCTCCGACGTGTGACCCGGGCTACACCGAAAGTGCCTCTGACGTGCGCAAACTCACCCCGGTCGAGGTTGAGTAACACGAACGTAACGTGGAGGATGGGTTATGTCAGATACGACATCCATTCAGCGTCAATGTCCGGAGTGAACACCAGTGAAGTACGTCGAAAGTTTCCTCAACCGCCGCCGCCACGTTCGGGCCCTGCGCGATCTCTACGCGCGTGCCGACAACGTCGGCAGCCCCGCGATGCGTGACGAGCTCCTCGTCATCGCCCAGCGCGAGCGCTGATCAGCCTCAGCACAAGCACGATCCCCGCGGCGCCGAACCCCGCCCCGAAAGCCCACCCGGCGACCACGTCGGTGAGCCAGTGGGCACCGAGGTAGGCGCGGGAGAACCCGATGAGCAGCGATGCCGCCGTGACCACGGCGGCCGCTGCTCTCGTTCGTTTCCGCGGTAGGCCCATCCGTATCAGGGCGCACACCACCGCGGCGGCGAACATCGCCGACATCATCGCGTGACCCGACGGGAACGAGAACGTCGAGATGTCGACGAGCCTCTCGGGAAGCGGAGGTCGGTCCCTGCGGAACGTGTACTTGAGCGCGTTCATCAGCCCCCACCCGAGGAGCATGGTCACCACCAGGGCGATCGCGTGCGGCTTCGCGCCGCGAGTCACGAACCACACGGCGACAGCGATCGTGGCCAGGGCGACGCCCCCTGTGTTCCCGACCGTCGTGATGGCCGTGACGATGTCCGTGACGACGGGGTCGCGGTGATCGACCATCCAGTCGAGCACCCCCTGATCGGGCCCCCATCCGACCGACGCTGCCACCTACATCACGCTCCCCGACAGATGAAGGACACCGTCGTCGGTGATCCAGAACGGCACGTCGCGCGTCACGGCCACGATTCCCTCGCACCGCACGGTCAGCCGATCGTGGAGTTCGACGACATCCGGCACGGGCCAGGTGACCGCGGCACGCATCGCGGCCAGCAACGGGTGGTCGTCCACGACGACGGTCACGCCGCTCGACACCACGTCGACGGTCAGCACCGACGACGCGGTCTCGACGTCGAGGAGATCGGCGAGTGCATCGGCGGTCTCGAGCGACCCCATCACCGCCCGATCGGGGGGAATCACCGCGATCCACTTGGCGTGGTCGATCACGACAACGCGGCTCGGATCGACCACGGTCCCCGACAGCGTCCGTACCGCGTCGGGCGGGTCGACGTCGCGAACGTCCAGCCGAGAGGACGCGGCGGCGGCGGCGAGCACGCGGTGAACGGTGACGGCCACGGCGGGTGACACCGACCGCTCGGGATCGGCCGCCGCCGTCAGGATGTCGGTCGCGGTGTCCGCGTCGTCGACGTCGACACCCGCGAGGGCCGACCGGAACTCGGGTGCGCGAGGATGATCGACCGGATCGAGCAAACCCGTGAACGTCGAGTCCTCCGGCAGTCGCAGCAACCCCAGCGGTGTCCCCTGCAGACGTGCGTGTCGACGCAGCCACCACGGTGTGTAGCCCGCGCGGTCACGCAATGCAGCGGCCGTGTCGGGGCGATCGACGAGGAGGGACAGCGCCTGCGCCCACTGCGACTCGTCGACCAGGTCGAGGTCCCGTACCGCGATCAGGGACGTCGGTTCCGCGGAGTGCTCGGACGATCCTGTGACACTGTCCCACCACCCGCTCTCGTCGTCGAGATCGTGGTCGGGCCCGGTCGGCTCGTCGTCGACGACTGTTCCGAACGTCCACCCGACGCCGACGACTCGCATGGCGTCGGAACCGTACTGTCGCACAACCGAATCGGCCACCACACCGAACGGGTGGTCCGACACCATCACCGCGAGCAGCGGTGATTCCGGCAGCACCAATTCGTCCGCGGCCCGTACGTCGCCGTCCGACGACGCCAGCGGCAACGCTCCGAGACCGGGAGCTGTGTCGGTGCCGCCGACGGCGCCGGCGACCGTGAGGACCTGGTGCACGAGGTCGTCATCGACGTGGTCCGGATCCTCGAGCATGGCTGCCAACGCAGGATCCGCGAGCAGATCGGCCGGCCGCACGGTCTGTGCGCCGAGCCGCTGCAGGAGCGGATGCGCCGCGTCCGGGTGCACGACGCGTGCCCAGCCGATCGGACCGAGGTCGACACCGTCCACCAGCAGCACGGTGCGAGGCCCGGTGACGGTTCGGCCGTCGGTCAGCGGAACCGGCAGTGCCGCGCACTCGTCGACGTCGGCCGTGTCGTGCACGATGTCGGCCAGTGCGCCGTAGATGCGACGCCACCACTGCGGCGGCTTCGACAGTCCCGACAACGCCTCGACGACCGCGGCCAGGCCCAGACGTCGGGCTCCGACCGAGATCAGCGCCCGGGTTCCGGATCGATCCGAGGCGTCGGCAGCGACGAGTCCCGGCACGACGTCGGCGAGGAGGTCTGCGAACTCGGTCGAGATCGATTCCAGCACAGCGGCATCGGCGGGCCTGACAGGCTTTCCGACGGCTGTCGGCACCCAGGCGGTGGCCTCGAGGTCGTCGATGACGGCCGCGCGGAGCTCCTCGTCGACGCCGGACGCCGGCAGACCCGGAACCGGCACCGCTGCAGTGCGATCCGCTGCGGGAAGTTCGGCTACCAGGTCGCCGTAACCCGTGGCCACCGTGGACAGATCCGCGCCGGGGAGAACCCGACGACGATCCGGTTGCAGCGGCACGTCCGCGACCACCAGCAGCGGAAGAGTCAGCACCTCGTCGGATCTCGTCGGGGCGCGCATGACGTCGCGGCGGACCGGGGACGGCTCGCCCCCGACGAGCGGCAGGAACCACCGAGCGCTCGGGGCGTCGCCGCGCCACCACCGGTCGGCGCCGATCCGCACCTCGGTCCACGATCCCGGACCGGGCGCCGTCGATCGCGTGATGTCGGTGTCGTGCAGTGATATCGAGGCCAGCGCATCCAGCTCGAGGAGGAGATCGACGGCCTCACGCTCGGCCGCCTCGACCACTCCCCCCGCGTCACCGACTCCGTTCAGGACGATCTCGGTGTCCCAGCCGTCGGCAGGTACCTCGTCGAGTGGCCACGGCAGTCGCAGCACGGGCGCGCCCACCGCCGGCTCGGGCAGACCTCGCGCCTGAAGTTCCGCGCGGGTCCGGGCTGCGTCGAACACGATCGATCCTGTCGTCGACCGGATTTCGACGCGGTCGGACAACGCCCGGACGGACGTGAAGCCGACGCCGTATCGGCCGATCGACCCGCCGTCCTTGTCCGACGCACGCAGCGCCGAGAGCGCCTGCACACCCGAGACTGTCAGGGGGGCACCGACATTGGCGATACGGAGCGTCGTACCGTCGTGCCGGATCGACAGGCGACCGTCGACTCCCGCACGAGTCGCCGCATCGGCAGCGTTCTGCGCCAACTCCGTGACGACGCGGTCGCGGTACCCGCCGGCCACCAGGTCCGCTTCGGTGGCCGCATCCTCACGCAGGCGGGTGGGAGACGACTCCCACGCCGCGAGAACCGACTCGCGAAGTGCAGCGGTCCCGAACGGGTCCGCTAGTCCGCCGACGACGACCCCGCGTCGGACTCGGCAGCGTCGGGAGTGGGGACGGTCTCGAGTGCACCGTCGTCGTACGCCGCGTAGGCGGGCGAACCTGCACCCGTCGGGCCCTCGGTGTCCGAATGGGCTCCGCATCCGTAGGACGCGTGGACGACGCGGCCGTCGGCAGCCAACTCGTTGCCGCAGACACCGAACGCCGCACTGAGCGAGCCCTGCAGAGCCAGGTAGAAGCCACACGTCACGCAGGTGCTGGGTGCGGCCTTGGCCATCGGGGCATCGGGACCGAAGTCGCCCTCCGCCCATCGCTCCGCAGCCTCGAGCCGACCCTCGCGGCTCATGACCTGCTTGCGGCCCAGGCCGAGTTCGAGCGCGACGTCGTCGACCGCGGGATCGCCGGTGGCCAGGTATCCGGGCACCAGACGCACGTCGTCGTGACGAGGAGGGAGCAGGTCGCCGGGCGCCAGATCGCCGGGACGAATCCGTTCGTCCCAGGGGACCCAGGTGGGGGCGACCAGCGCGTCGGGGCCGGGCAGGAGAGCGAGCTCACTGATGGTCACGGACTCGGCGCCGGGGTGGGCGGCGACGACGACAGCCCACTGCCAGCCGCGGTAACCGGGCAGGTCGGCGGCGAAACGGTGGATCGCGGCAGAGTCGTCGACGGCCTCGACACCGAGGTGGTCACCGACAGCGCCCTCGTCCGTTTCGACGACGGCGGCACGCGCCACCTCGGTTGCTCCGGCCAGAAGCGGGCGGATCTCGGTCACGGAAGGGGCACTCACACCTCTATTTTGCAGCATCACCCCGCTGCGCGCGCCCACTGGGCCGTACAGCGCGGAGCCCGACGGTTCGGCCGGGTGGGCTGACAGGATGATCCGATGCGTCCCGGTCGAGCAGTCCACCGTCTGTTGCTCCCGGCCCTGATCGCCGGTGCCGCACTTGCCGCCGGGTGCGCCGGTGATCCCGACGCCGTCTCGACTCCGGCGGACGCGACGCTCGACGTGCGGATCGTCTCGACCCGCCCGCACGATCCGTCCGCCTTCACGCAGGGACTCGAAGTGGACGGGGATCGGCTGCTCGAGGGCACCGGGCGCTCCGGCCGATCGAGGGTGACGGCGTCCGACCTCGCGACCGGCGCGCCGCTGGCCTCCGTCGACCTGCCCGCACCGCTGTTCGGCGAGGGACTGACCGTCGCCGGGGACACCCTGTGGCAGCTGACGTGGCAGGACGGTGTCGCCGTGGCCCGCGACCCCGACACTCTGCAGGAGGTCCGGCGCGTGAGCTACGAGGGCGAGGGATGGGGACTGTGCTTCGACGGCAGCTCGCTGGTGATGAGCGACGGGACGGACACGCTGACGTTCCGTGACCCGGTCACGTTCGAGCCCACCGGCTCCGTCCGCGTCCGCGACGACGGACAGGCGGTCGAGGAGATCAACGAGCTCGAATGCACACCCGACGGTGTGTACGCCAACATCTGGAAGACCGACGAGATCGTCCGGATCGACCCTGCGAGCGGAACGGTGACCGCGGTGATCGACGCGTCGCCGCTGCGCGCGGCACTCGAGGACAGCGGCGCGGACACGTCGGGAATCGACGTGTTGAACGGGATCGCCGCCGTTCCCGACACCGATCGCTTCCTCGTGACGGGGAAGCTGTGGCCGACGCTGTTCGAGGTGGAGTTCGTGCCCCGCGACGCGGATGCGCCGTGAGTCCACCGCACAACCGCGCGTAGGGGACAATGAACGGGTGACAGGTCCGGAGAATTCGCGCCATCCGGGTTGGGACAACTACTCGCCGTCCGAGCGACTCCCCCCACGGCGATCACCGCTGCCCCCACTGCATCCGGTCGACGGCTCCGACGACGTCTCGGCTGCGCATGATGCGCACGCGACGACAGCGGGACCTGCGACCCCGGACGCCGGACCCCGGCGCCCCCGCGTTCCTCGCAAGCTGACCGTCACGCGTGTCGCTGCTATGCGCGGCCGGGAGATCACCGGCAAGGGCATCGCGACGTTCCGGCGGGCGGCGACGGCGGACGGCGCGGACAAGTCCGGCCTGACCGCCCTGACCTACGCGACGATGGCCAACTTCGCCTCGGACGCCGCCATGGCCGTCGCGCTGGCGAACACGTTGTTCTTCTCGGCTGCGACGGGTGAGGACAAGACCAAGGTCGCGCTGTACCTCGTCATCACCATCGCCCCGTTCGCGGTGATCGCGCCGTTGATCGGGCCGATGCTCGACCGCCTCCAGCACGGCAGGCGCATCGCACTGGCCGCGTCGTTCGTTCTGCGCGCGGTTCTCGCGGTCGTGCTGGTCTTCAACTTCGACAGTTGGCTGCTCTACCCGGCAGCGCTGGGGATGATGGTCCTCAGCAAGTCGTTCTCCGTCCTCAAGTCCGCTGTCACACCGAGGGTTCTCCCGCCCGACATCGACCTGGTGCGGGTCAATTCCCGCCTCACCGTCTTCGGCCTCCTCGGTGGCACCATCTCCGCCGGCGCCGTGGCGGCAGCCATCGCGTACGCGCTGGGATCGGCCGGCGCCCTGTGGTTCACGTTCGCCGTCACCCTGTTCGGCGCCTACCTGTCGATGCGCATCCCGTCGTGGGTCGAGGTGACGGAAGGCGAGGTGCCGGCCACTCTCGGGTATCACGCGGATGCCACCACCGATGCGATCGGCGTCGTCCCCGCGCCGAGCAAGCGCCGCCAGCCCCTCGGTCGCGACGTCCTGACCGGCCTGTGGGGTAACGGGACGATCCGCGTCCTCACCGGTTTCCTGACGCTTTACGTCGCCTTCGTCGCCAAGTCGCGCACGGAGCACGAACCTCTGCAGCAGGCGTTGATGTTGGCGTTGGTGGGCGCGGCCGCCGGTCTGGGCAACTTCGGCGGCAACGCGGCCGGCGCGCGCATCGCGCTGGGGCGGCCGTCCCTGCTGGTGCTGCGCAGCACCTTCGCCGTCACGGCGGTAGCCGTCGTCGCCGCCGTCACCGACAGCTTGCTGACAGCCGCCCTGGCCGCTCTGGTCGCGTCCGGCGCGAGTGCGCTGGCCAAGGTGTCGCTGGATGCGTCCCTGCAGAACGACCTGCCTCCCGAGTCGATCGCGTCGGGCTTCGGGCGCAGTGAGACCGTGTTGCAGCTCAGCTGGGTCATCGGCGGAACTCTGGGAGTGCTTCTCCCCACCGAGTACTGGCTGGGTTTCACGGTGGTGTCGGTCATCCTTACGATCGGCCTGGTGCAGACATTCGTGACCTACCGGGGTGGATCGCTCCTCCCCGGCTTCGGCGGCAACAGACCGGTCCGAGCCGAACAGGAGGTCGCGGGTAGTCGACGGCGCACCCCGACCGGCCGGATCCCGAGAGTCGACACCCCCACCACGAAGGATGCAGCTCTGTGACGCGACGGACCCTGATCGCACTCTCGGCGCTGGTCGCCGTCGTCGGCGTCGCCTTCGTCCTGGTGGTGGGCAACGCCATCCTGAGCGCTCCCGAGGAGCCGCCCCGGATCAGCGCCTTCGCCGACGGACGGTACGAGGAAGTCGAGCCGTTCCGGTACTGCCCCGTCCAGGAACCCTTGTGCGACTACGAGGGCACTACCGCGTCGCTTCCGGTCCGCGAGGGATACCCGCTGCAGCTCTCACTGCCGGGCGCCATCTCGGAGAACCCCTGGGGATTCGCCAGCGTCTACGCCGACGAGGCCACCGGCAGCGTCGTCGAAGCGGACGAGTACTACGCACCGGGCAGCCGCAACACCCTGACGGTGCCCGCGGTGAACGACGACGGACTCACCCTGATCGGCGTCGAGATCCGGCTGCCGTCGGGCGTCATCGACGTCGACACCGATCAGGAGGAGATCGTCAGTCACGCGATCTGGTCGATCGCGACGACACCCGAGACCGACAGCTAGCTGTCGAGCTCCCGAGCGACCGCGCGGACCACTTCGGAGATCTTCAGCGCGGTCTTGCGATCCGGGTAACGGCCCTTGCGGAGGTCGGGCTGAACCGTGGCCTCGAGGAGCGTGATCATGTCCTCGACCATCCCGTGCAGCTCGTCAGGTGTGTGCTTGCGCGCAGCGGGTTCCTTGCGGGCGGCAGTGTTCTGACGGACGGACGGCGCCGGTTCGAGCACCGTCAGACTCAGCGCCTGGGGGCCCCGACGGCCGGCGGCCATGCCGAACTCGACGCGCTGGCCCGCCTTCAAGCCCTCGACACCCTGAGGGAGCGCGGACGAGCGCACGTACACGTCCTCGCCCTCGTCCTGCGACAGGAAGCCGAAACCCTTGTCGACGTCGTACCACTTCACCTTGCCGGTCGGCACCGCACTCACCCGTTCAATCCGTTGGTCGTCTCACACGAATAATCGCGCCCGGGTCGCCGACTGCACTGCTCGGTCGGCTTCTGGACGCGACAACTCGAAATGCTACTCCGCACCGGAACGTGCGGGCACCGGAGTTTCTCGGCGCCGACGCCGGTCCGACTAAACTGGCCACCGTGACCGACTCCTCGCGCACCTCCATGCCGCCTCTGCTCGCTGCTGCGTTGATCAGCTTCGGCCTCGGTCTGCTCGCGATCGTCGTCATGTTCCTGGTGCTGCTCCTGTCGGACACGCCCCCCGGCCTGTGGCTCTACCTCTCGGCGATGCTGTGCCCGTTCGGATTCCTGCTGGGCCTCGTCCACGCCTTGCGGAGCGGTCGACGCGTCCGGCGCTGACCGCGGGCGAACCGGGCATACTGGTCACATGCGACTGCTGCTGAACATCATCTGGTTCGTTTTCGGCGGCCTGTGGCTGGCGCTGGGGTACTTCCTCGCCGGGATCGTGTGCTGCATCCTGATCGTCACCATCCCGTTCGGGATCGCAGCCTTCCGGATCGGCGTCTACGCGCTGTGGCCCTTCGGTCGGACCGTCGTCGACAAACCCACGGCCGGCCTCGGTTCGATGATCGGCAACGTCGTCTGGATCATCGTGGCGGGCATCTGGCTCGCGATCGGGCACGTCCTCACCGCGATCGCCATGGCGATCACCATCGTCGGCATCCCCCTGGCCCTGGCGAACCTGAAGATGATTCCGGTGTCGCTGATGCCGCTGGGCAAGGACATCGTCGATTCGGACGCGGTGGGCGTCGTCGGAGCGCCCGCACCGATGCGGTACTGACCACCTCGAAAACCCACCAACCGTAACGAGCGGTCGCGTTTCGGCGTGCCCTGACCGGCTGTCGGCTCCCTTTCGGTCTACGATCCTGTGCGTGATACTGAGGAAATCCGACGACCGCACCTTCGGATCACATAGGATCTTCGTCGCGCTCACGGTCCTCGGCGCCGCGATCGCGGTGTTCGCGCACGACCGGCTGATCCCGTTCGACGTCCCGAAGTTCGGCCTCTTCCAGTTCGGAATCGACGCGCTCGTCTACCGCGCGGGCGGCGCCACGGTGCTGGGCCCCGAACCGCTGTACGCAGGGAATCTCGTCGGCGAGCTGCCCTTCACCTATCCCCCGTTCGCGGCTCTCGTGTTCGCCCCCCTCGGGGTGATGTCCACCACGACGACGCACCTGCTGTTCTGGCTGGGCAACATCGTCCTGCTCTACTTCATCGTCCGGTCCTGCTGGCTGTTCCTCGGCTTTCGCGACGACCGCAGCCTGCGCATCGTCTGCCTCTCGTTGTCGGTGATCTTCACCTGGCTCGAGCCGATCCGTATGACGATCTGGCTCGGCCAGATCAATCTGGTGCTGCTGGCCCTGGTGCTGTGGGATCTGACCCGCCCCGAGGGAAGCAGGCTCCGCGGCATCGGAGTCGGCATCGCCACCGGAATCAAGATGACTCCGGGCCTGTTCCTGATCCATCTCGCGTTGACGCGGCAGTGGAAGGCCCTCCTGATCGGAGCAGTCACCGCCGCCGTGAGCGTCGTCCTGGGATTCGTCGTGCTCTTTTCCGACGCGGTCACGTACTGGTTCGGAGCCATCTCCGACTCGTCCCGGATCGGCGACATCGGCTCGGGCGCGAACCAGTCTCTGCGCGCCTCGATCCCCCGGTGGTTCGGCCTCGACGAAGCGCCGGTCCTGCTGTGGGTCGTGATCGCCGGCGCTGTCGGTGTGGCAGGCCTGTTCGTCGCGGCGGCTGCGCACCGCAAGGGACTTCAACTGCTCGGACTGATCGTCTGCGGGCTGACGGCACCTCTGGTGTCCCCGTTCTCGTGGGGGCATCACTGGGTGTGGCTCCTGCCGCTGCTGATCGTGTGCATGGACGTCGCTCTCCGGGCGAGCAATCCCGTCGCCTGGTTGCTGCCGTTGCTGGCCAGCGTTCCCCAGATCGCATGGTTCTGGGTGGCACCCGACAACGTCTACGCCATCGGCACGTTCATGCTCCCGCCGTCCAACCGACTCGAGGCCGTCGCACTTCAGACGGTGTATCCGACCACCGGCGTCGTGGTGATCGTGGTGGTGGCCGTGATCCTGCGCACATGTGACTTCCGCCACATAACGAAGCGGTCACGAACGGGTGACGACGCGGTAGTCAACACGTCCTCCCCGTCCTAGCTGCGGATACCCGTTGCGACACGTCACAACGGCGACGCGACGCGTACACCAGGCGAAGTTATCGAACAGTGACATCTGTGCCCGATTCGTAATAGTGTCCCCTTCGGCCGGAAGTTCGGCCGACGTTCGGCCCGCCGCGCCAAACCTCGTCCCGCGGGTACCGGACATCCCTCACAGACATGATCAGGGACGAGGGCGGGGGACCCACACGTCCTTCGTAGATATCCGGCCGGCTCTCGCGGCGCCCCACCGGGCCCCGAGCAGTCGACCTAGGGGTGAAGCCTCTCCGCTCCAGCCAGGAGCGCACCGAGGCCGGGCTACCTCTCAGCCCGAATCCGACAGCTGACCTCGCAGGCGCGTGTGGAGAGGATTTCTACCCTTATGAGCGGACGTCATCGCAAGCCGAGCACCACGGGCAAGACCGTCGTCAAGGTCGCCGTCACCGGCGCACTGGTCGGCACCGCAGGTCTCGCATTCAGCGGCACGGCCAACGCAGCCCCCGATTCCGACTGGGACCGTCTCTCGCAGTGCGAGGCCGGCGGCAACTGGGGCATCAACACCGGCAACGGGTTCCAGGGCGGACTGCAGTTCTCCCCGAGCACGTGGACCAGCCACGGCGGCGGCGAGTACGCGGCCACCGCCAACCAGGCCAGCCGCGAAGAGCAGATCGTCGTCGCCGAGCGCGTGCTCGAGTCGCAGGGTTGGGGCGCATGGCCGTCCTGCTCCTCGCAGCTCGGACTGAGCAGCGGCCCGACGCAGCGCGACGCACCGGCGACCACGGCGCCCACCGCACCGGCACTCCCCGATCTGACGAGCATCCCGTCGACCGAGCAGGCCGTACAGGGACTGACCCAGGTCGTCCAGAACTTCACCAACGACCCGGCGATCCTCGGATTCGTCCAGGCCGCAGCCGGAGACCCCCAGATCGCGAGCTTCATCGCCGCGAACCAGGATCTCCTGCCTCGCTGACGCTCCACTCGTACGAGAAGGGCCCCACCGCATGCGGTGGGGCCCTTCTCGTACGTCCGGGTCAGCGGTTGATGACCGTATGCGGATGTGCGTACGGAAGTGACTCGGCCGGCAACGGGAACTCGGTCTCCTCGCCGTACGGCGACAGACTGCCGGCGCGAGCGGACGCCAGTTCCGTCACGGGATGGTCGTCGTCGTCAGCACTGTGAGGCCAGCCCGGATCGACGTATCGCTTCTTCTCTTTGTTCGCCATGCTTCATTTCACCATTACGAAGGGCACGTCTGCCAGTCCTGGTCTGCAGTCGCCGCCACCGAAGTCTCTAGGCTTGACGGCGATGACCGACAACGAGGGCGATCGGGCGGACTCACTCACCGAGTGGCTGTCCTCCCGAAGCGACGACGAACTGGCCGAACTGCTGCGTCTGCGGCCGGACCTGACCATCCCGCCGCCTCCCACCCTCGACGTGCTAGCCGGCAGATCCCACCAGCGGGCGTCGGTGCTGCGTGCCGCGGAGGACCTGGACACTCTGTGCCTCACGGTCCTCGAACTGCTCGCTCACGAAGGCGGCGACACGGACCCGGTACCGCGGAGCCGCCTCGACGAGCTGGTGGACAAGCGCGCGACGAAGAAGGCCGTCGACGCGGCACTGGCTTTGCTCCGCACCCGCGCCCTGATCCGGGGAACGACGTCGCTGACGATGGTGGCCGCGGCGCGGGACGCGGTCCCCTGGCGTGTCGGCAGATTCCTGGACGCCGATTCCGGGTTGACCGCCGAGGTGGTGGCCGACAAGCTCGCGGCCGTCGACGACCGCAGTCGTGACCTGTTGACCACGCTGACACGCTCGTCGTCGATAGGACGCACACGCGACGCGGCGCCGGGCACCCCGGCGGACCGGCCGGTGCAGCAACTGCTGGCCTCCGGCCTCCTGACCTGGCTGGACGACAACACCGTCGAACTTCCGCCGCAGGTGTCCCAGGCGCTGCGCGGAGAGCCCGTGACCGACCCGCTCGCGCTCACGCCTCCGACTCCGTCGACCCAGCAGGTCAAGGTCAAGGTCGCCGACGTCGACGCCGCCGCGGCCGGCGAAGCACTCGAGCTGCTGCGGCAGAGCGAGAACATCCTCGCCGCGCTCGGCCGGACACCTGCCCCGGCGCTCAAGGCGGGCGGACTGGGTGTGCGGGAGATCCGGCGCATCGGGAAGTCGACCGACCTCGACGAGGCGCGGGTCGGTCTGCTGCTGGAGTTGCTGTCCGCTGCCGGACTCGTCGCGGTCGGCCTGCCGGACTCGGGCCCTGCCGGCGACATCGACGACCTCTGGGCCCCCACACCGACAGCCGACGCATGGCTCACGGCCGGCCCGGACCGCCGCTGGGCCGCGCTGGCGGGCGGATGGCTGGACCTCGCGCGCGTGCCGTGGCTCATCGGGATGCGGGACTCGAACGACAAGCCGATCGCGGCGCTGTCCGACGAGGCGAGGTCCGCAGCCGCCCCCCGCGACCGACGCGTCGTGCTGTCGGTGCTCGCGGACCTCCCGTCCGGTCGCGCAGCCACCACCGAGGACGTGGTGCGTATCGCCACGTGGCGACGGCCTCGCCTGGCCGGTCGACTCGGTGTCGGCCCGGTCTCGCGCTATCTCGCCGAGGCGACGACGCTCGGCATCGTCGGACGCGGTGCGCTGTCGACTCCCGGCCGGGCCCTGCTGTCGGATCCGGACACGGCGGCAGCCGCGATGAACCGGGTCCTCCCGGACCCCATCGACTACGTCCTGGTCCAGGCGGACCTGACTGTGGTGGCTCCCGGCCCGCTGACTCCCGAACTGGCCCAGCGCATGGCCGCGGTGGCGGACATCGAATCGGCAGGTGCCGCGACGATGTACCGCGTCGACGAGAAGACCCTCCGCCGCGCGCTCGACGGCGGATCCACCGCGGCGGAGATCCACTCGCTGTTCGGCGTGCACTCGCGCACTCCGGTCCCCCAGGCGCTGACGTACCTCATCGACGACGTCGCGCGTCGTCACGGCCGGCTGCGGGCCGGTGTCGCGTCCTCCTTCGTGCGGTGCGAGGACCCGGCCCTGCTCGCCGAGGTCCTCTCCTCCCCCGCGGCCGAGGCTCTGGCGTTGCGCGCACTCGCCCCGACGGTCGCGGTGTCGCAGGCCCCGCTGGCCGACGTTCTCGCCGGATTGCGTACCGCCGGGTTCGCGCCGGCCGGCGAGGATTCGTCCGGCACCATCGTCGACGTGCGCGAGCGCGGCGCCAGGGTGGTCCCGCGGCGGGGTCGGTCGCCGTACCGGACGCCCGCCGTGCCGACAGACGAGCAGTTGGGTCGGCTGGTGGCGGAGATGCGTGCGGGAACGAAGGCCGGGGACGTCCGGCGCTCGGAACGCGAACGGGTGCGCTCGGACGGCACCCGCGCGTCCGGAGCCGCCACGATCGCTCTGCTGCAACGTGCCGCGGTCTCCCGGTCCCCGATCAGCATCGGATACGTCGATGCCGCGGGTGTGTCGAGCAATCGCGTCGTGGAACCGGTCGGCGTGGGCGGCGGCCAACTGGACGCGTGGGACGCCGATGCCGGTGTCATGCGTCACTTCACCCTGCACCGCATCACGTCGGTTGCTCTGCTGGGGTGAGGCCCTGTCGTACGCAGAGGGCACAATGGACTGGTTGCGCCCCGGACTCGTCCACACGGGGTGCGTGAGGAGACACCCGTGACCGACGGACCGTTGATCGTCCAGTCCGACAAGACCCTGCTGCTCGAGGTCGACCACGACCTCGCGTCGCAGGCCCGCGCGGCCATCGCTCCGTTCGCCGAACTCGAGCGCGCGCCCGAACACGTCCACACCTACCGCATCACCCCGCTGGCCCTGTGGAACGCACGCGCCGCCGGTCACGACGCGGAGCAGGTCGTCGACGCGTTGGTCACCTTCTCCCGGTACGCGGTACCGCAGCCGCTGCTCGTCGACATCGTCGACACGATGGCCCGCTACGGCCGGTTGCAGCTGGTGAAGTCGCCGGTGCACGGCCTGTCGCTCGTCAGCCTCGACCGCGCGGTGCTGACCGAGATCATGCGCCACAAGAAGATCGCGCCCATGCTCGGCGCACAGGTCGACGACGACACGGTGCTGGTGCACCCCAGCGAGCGCGGCCGCCTCAAGCAGATGCTGCTCAAGGTCGGCTGGCCCGCCGAGGACCTCGCCGGCTACGTCGACGGTGAGGCCCACCCCATCGATCTCGACTTCTCGGGCGGCCACTGGGAGCTGCGCGACTACCAGCAGATGGCCACGGATTCGTTCTGGGCCGGTGGTTCCGGCGTGGTGGTCCTCCCCTGTGGTGCGGGCAAGACGATGGTCGGAGCGGCCGCGATGGCCAAGGCCGGCGCGACCACGCTGATCCTGGTCACCAACACGGTCGCCGGCCGTCAGTGGAAGCGTGAACTGATCGCCCGCACGACGCTCACCGAGGAAGAGATCGGTGAGTACTCGGGTGAGCGCAAGGAAATCCGTCCGGTCACCATCGCGACGTACCAGGTGATCACCCGGCGCACCAAGGGTGAGTACAAGCATCTCGAGCTCTTCGACTCGCGCGACTGGGGGTTGGTGATCTACGACGAGGTGCACCTGCTCCCCGCGCCGGTGTTCCGCATGACGGCCGACCTGCAGTCCCGTCGCCGCCTCGGGCTCACCGCGACCCTGGTCCGCGAGGACGGCCGGGAAGGTGACGTGTTCTCCCTCATCGGCCCCAAGCGGTACGACGCGCCGTGGAAGGACATCGAGGCGCAAGGGTGGATCGCCCCGGCGGAGTGCATCGAGGTCCGGGTGACGCTGACGGACGCCGAGAGGATGTCCTACGCCGTCGCCGAACCCGAGGAGCGCTACAAGCTCTGCTCCACCGCCCACACCAAGATCGCCGTCGTGAAGTCGATCCTGTCCAAGCACCAGGATTCGCCGACGCTGGTCATCGGTGCGTACCTCGACCAGCTCGACGAGTTGGGAGCCGCCCTCGACGCCCCGGTGATCCAGGGATCGACCAAGAACAAGGAGCGCGAGTTGTTGTTCGACGCGTTCCGACGCGGCGAGATCAAGACGCTGGTGGTGAGCAAGGTGGCCAACTTCTCCATCGACCTCCCCGAAGCCTCGGTCGCCGTCCAGGTGTCGGGAACGTTCGGCTCCCGCCAGGAGGAGGCCCAGCGCCTCGGTCGGCTGCTCCGCCCGAAACACGATGGTGGACAGGCGCATTTCTACTCGGTCGTGTCCCGGGACACCCTGGACGCGGAGTACGCGGCGCACCGCCAGCGATTCCTCGCCGAGCAGGGCTACGCCTACCGCATCACCGATGCCGACGACCTGCTGGGACCGGCGATCTGACATGAGACGCTTCGAATTCCCGGTCGACCGCCCTCATGCGAAGTCGGTCAACGAAACGCTCGGAGACGTTCGGCGACTGCAGCTGTCGTCCGTCGTCTTCGCGATCGTCCTGGGAGCGGGGGCAGCCTGGCTCTTCGTTCTGCAGCACCCGTGGTCCTACATCCTCGGCGCCGTCCTCGCCGTCGCCGCGGTCATCTCGCTCTGGGTGTCGGTGTGGGCTCCGCGCAAGGTGGGATCGATCGAGGAGCTGTACTCCAGCAGTGCCCTGGTGCCGGCGATGGTGTCGGAGACACGTCCGCGGGGCGCCACCATCCTCGCGCTGATCGACGTGGCGAAGCCGGACACGGCCGTGCCGCACTACGCCCTCGTCGTGCGCAACGTCCGCGCTCTGCCCGGCCACACGTTGACGGAAGGTGAACGGGTTCCCTCGGTAGCCGTCCTCACCGATCGCAGCACCAAGTCGATCTCCGAGACCTGGCAGATGGTCAGCCCGATGCCCATCGCGTGGGGCACCCGCGACCGCACGGTTCTGCGGACCGCGATCGAAGCCATCGACTCGGTGGAGTGGAAGTTGCTGCGCAAGAACCTGTCCCTGTCGGAGAAGGTGCGAACGGCGGAGAACAACCAGATCCTCATCGACCCGCACGATCTCCCCGAGGAACTGCTCCGTCCCGACCAGGGCTGACCCCGGCCGCTAGGCTTTGTCCATGTCCGTGACCGATGGTGAGGCTGTGAACGAGCGCGATATCCCCACGGTGGCCCGCCTTCGTCCGTTCGGCTCGACCATCTTTGCCGAGATGACGGCTTTGGCCGCGACGCACGACGCGGTCAATCTCGGTCAGGGGTTTCCCGACACCGACGGGCCCGCACGCATGCTCGAGGTGGCGCAGGAAGCAATCGCGTCCGGCCTGAACCAGTATCCGCCGGGCCCGGGCATGAAAGTGCTGCGCGACGCGATAGCCGGCGACCGCGCGCGGCGGTACGGCACGCAGTACGACCCGGACTCGGAGATCCTCGTGACCGTGGGAGCCACCGAGGCGATCAGTGCCGCGATGCTCGGACTGGTCGAGGCAGGCGACGAGGTGCTGTTGATCGAGCCGTACTACGACTCGTACGCCGCCGCGGTCGCCCTCGCCGGCGCACGACGACGCACGGTCCCGCTGGTTGTCGACGGCGACCGCTTCGCCCTGGACGTCGATGCCCTGCGCTCGTCGGTGGGGCCGCACACGCGGATGATCGTCGTCAATTCTCCGCACAATCCGACCGGAACCGTCTTCACGACACAGGAACTCGCCGCGATCGCCGAGGTCGCGTGCGAGCACGATCTGCTGGTGCTGACGGACGAGGTGTACGAACGGCTGGTCTTCGACGACGCCGTGCACACCCCTCTGGCGACGTTCGACGGAATGGCCGAGCGGACCATCACAGTCTCGAGCGCCGCGAAGACCTTCAACGCCACCGGCTGGAAGACCGGATGGGCCTGTGGGCCCGCACCGTTGATCGCGGCGGTCAAGACCGCCAAGCAGTTCCTGACCTTCGTGGGCGGCGCACCGTTCCAGCCGGCGGTGGCGCACGCACTCGAGCACGAGAGCGCGTGGGTCGACTCCCTCCGTGCGGGGCTTCAGACCAAGCGGGATGTGCTCTCGACAGCCCTGTCCGACGCCGGCCTGGGCGTCAAGCGCAGCGAGGGAACGTACTTCGTGTGTGCGGACATCGCCCCGCTCGGTGAGCACGACGCCGACGCGTTCTGCCGTGCGCTGCCCGAACGTATCGGTGTGGTCGGGGTGCCGGTGGACGCCTTCGTCGACCACCGCGAGGGGTGGAACACGTTGGTGCGCTTCGCATTCTGCAAGCAGGACGAGGTTCTCGCCGAGGCAGCCGCCCGCCTGGCTCGTCTCGCCGACACGGCATGACGAGCGAGAGTCCGGCGTCTCCGACCATTTCCGTCGAGTTCGTCCGCACCGCCGTGGCCTTGGCCCGCGAGACAGGGCTCGATCTGACTGCGTGTCTGCGCGAGGCCGACATCGACCCGCACGTGCTGTCCCGCCCGGGCGCCCGCCTCACCACCGATCAGGTGACCCGGTTGACGCGAGCGTTGTGGCAGATGACCGGGGACGAGCTGATGGGCCTGGGGTCCGCGCCGGTGCGACGCGGTACGTTCCGCGCCCTCAGCCTGACGATGATCCATCGCCCGGACCTCGGCAGTGCGCTCGAGCGCATGGTCGACGTGGGGCGAGCGTTTCCCGGCGTGCCTCGCGGCGTGCTGATGCGCGGGGGCGGCCGCGCTCGACTCGAACTCACCGACACCCCGACGATGTTGGACGGTCAACTCTCCCCCGAGGTGGCGGCAGCGGCACGACGGATCCAGATCGAGTTCCTGCTGATCCTGTGGCATCGCTTCTCGGCGTGGCTCATCGGCCGTCGCCTGAAACTTCTGTCCGTGGAGATGCCGTTCCCCGAGCCCGCGCAGCCGTCGCCTCGCGTCTACGACGACATCTTCGGGGTGCACGTGAGATTCGGCAGCGACGTCGCCGCCCTCGAGTTCGACGACGCCATCATGGCGTCGCCGTTGGTGCAGACCGAGGAATCGCTCGAGGAGTACCTGCGCGAGTCGCCCAACCGCCTGTTCTCGGAGCGGGACTACGGGTCCAGCGCAGCGAGCGTGGTGCGACGCGCGCTCGCTCTGGGGGCGATGGGCAGGGCGTCGACCACCACCGACATCGCCGCGATGCTGTCCATCAGCGTTCCGCACCTGCGTCGACTCCTGCGCCAGGAAGGCACGTCGCTGGGGGAACTCCGCGACGAGGTGCTCCGGGACGCGGCGGTGGCCGGGCTCGAACGGGGCGAGACGGCCGAGGAGATCTCGACCCGCCTCGGCTTCTCCGAGCCCAGCGCGTTCCGCCGCGCCTTCAAGCGGTGGACCGGAGTGACCCCCGGTTCCTATCGCTCACACGCGTGACGCGCTCAGGATCATCTCCGATGCCTTCTCTCCGATGAGCACCGACGGCGCGTGCGTGTGGCCCCGGATGATCGTGGGCATCACCGACGCGTCGGCGACCCGGAGTCCGGACACGCCGCGGACCCGGAGTTCGGGGTCGACGACCGAGTTCGCATCCGACCCCATCCGGCAGGTGCCCACCGGGTGATACAGCGTGTGCGACATGGTGTCCAGCGATTCGGTCAGCGCCTCGTCGAGGGCCTCGCTGTGGCGCAGGACCGGCCGGACCATCTCCCCCAGCCGTGACTTGAGTGGCTCGGTCTGCGCGATGTCCGCGCAGTAGCGGAGCCCGCTGAGCATGGCGGCACGGTCGATGCCGTCCGCGTCGGACAGGTACCGCGGATCCACGACGGCCTTGTCCAGCGGCTGCGACGACCGTAGCGAGATGCGCCCACGGCTCTCCGGCTTGAGCAGGATCGACCCGAGGATGGCAGCGTGGGAATCGGCCGGGATCAGTCCCTCGTCGAAGAACGGAGCGGGCGCGAACAGCAGCTCGAGATCCGGGAGATCGAGGGAGTCGCGACTGCGCACGAACCCGTACGCCTCACCGACGTTCGAGGTGAGCATGCCGCGACGCCGCGCGAGATAGTTGATCAGCTCCGGGATCTTCTCGGCCGTGAACAGGGTGTCGGACTGCACGCCGTATCCCAACGCGGACACCAGGTGGTCCATGAGATTCTCGCCGACCTCCGGTGCCGCGTGCACCACGTCGATGCGGTGCTCGGCCAGGTGCTCGGGATTACCGATACCGGAGAGCATCAGCAGCTGGGGAGTGTTGATGGCGCCTCCGGACAGGATCACCTCCGCCCTCGCTCGAACGGTGTGCAGCGCACCGTCCTTCGAGTACTCGACGCCGACGGCGCGTGTTCCCTCGAACAGCACCCGCGTCGCCTGCGCCTCCGTCACCACCGTCAGGTTGGGACGTGACATCGCCGGTCGAAGGTACGCGTCGGCGCAACTCCAGCGGGCGCCGCGCTTCTGGGTGACCATGGTCTCGGTCATACCCTTGGGCGCCGGCAGGTTGGCGCGCTCGGTCGACAATCCGAGCGCCGCAGCGGCTTCCAGGTACGCCGCGGTGATCTTGCGAGGACTCCGCTGCTTGGACACGTGCAGGGGCCCACCGGTCCCCTCGTCGGATTCCGTGGCACCTTCCAAGTTCTCGATCCGTCGGAAGGTCTCGACGACGCTGTCGAACGACCAGTTCTGCCCTGCCGCCTCGGCCCAGTCGTCGTAGTCGGCGGCGAATCCGCGCACCCACATCATGGCGTTCATCGACGACGAGCCGCCGAGCATCTTCCCGCGCGGCCAGAAGATCCTGCGGCCCGCCAGTTCCGCCTGCGGTTCGGTGTCGTAGTCCCAGTCCATCTCGGAGCGGAACAACTTGGAGAAGCCTGCCGGGATGTGGACGAACTTGTCCTTGTCCTCGGGCCCCGCCTCGAGGACGACGACGTCGTTGGCGGACGACGCGCTCAAGCGGTTGGCGATGACGCAGCCGGCGGAACCTGCGCCGACGACGACGTAGTCGGTGGTGATCTCGGGCATGTCAGCCTCTCAGAGCGGATGCGAAGATGGCGGGCAGAGCTTTCCAGGACGGTGCCGCCGCGAAGGCCGTGAAGCGCTTCGCCGTGGTGGCTGCCGTGCGATTGGTGACGAACCACGGCGGCTTCGGGGACAGAGTCATCTCGCCCTTCAGGATGGAGCGCGGCGACGGCCGGAACGGTCCGCGGACGACGGTGCGCTCGGGCCGGTCGATCAGGAGAGCGTTGTGCACCACACCGATTCCGCTCTGGACGTCGTCCAGGGTGTGCCCCGGGAACGCACCCCAGGTCGCGGCCGCGGTCAGGAATCCGACTCCGGTCCACGCGTTCAATGCGACGGTTCCGTAGCGGAGGCTCTCGATCATCGTGTCCACCCCGCGTCCCATCTCCGACAGCGTGGCGGGGTGGGCGATGATGTTGACTCCGAGTGTCCCGACGAACTCCTCGTTGGCCATGCGCACTGCCTCGGAGACGTATCGCTCACCGCTGTAGGGGATCTCGATGACGCCGAGGACCGGCGCGAAGTACTCGGTGGTGAGCAGCGCACGGTAGCGGTCGGGGTCGAGATCGCTGACGAGGGTGCGCTCGCCGGCAGGTCCGAGGGACTGCGCGCCGGGGTAGTCCGCTCGCGCTCCGGCGACACGGGTAGCGCTGCCCGGGTAGTAGGCGTCGCGGCCGGGGGCGTCGTGAAGGGCCTTGCGCAGCGCCGCCAGGAACTTGTCGCGCTTGTCCCACTCGGAGGAGATGACGACGACCTGCGCTGCGACACAGTTGTATCCGCCGTTGTGCAGGCGCTGGGTGACCACGTGCTCGGCCTGGAACGCGATGTCCGCGTCCGACCAGTCGCCGGGAAGCACGATGACGGGCGAGACGCCGCCGAGTTCGCTCGAGATGGGCACGTCGAGGACGGGAGTGTTCGCCTTCTTGCGTGCCGCGCCCTCCTCCCCCGTCCCGAACACGATGGCGTCGTGCGTCAGCGAGCTGCCGGTCATGTGGACGTGCGCGACACCGTCGTGACGCACCAGGTAGCCCCCGACATCGGGACCGCCGGTCAGGATGCGGACCGCACCGATGTCGATGAGCGGCGCGAAGGCCGCACGCAGCACCGGTGCCATCGGATCGGTGACCGGGTTGAGCTTGAGTGCCACGACCCGATTGTGGGCGACGAGTTCGTAGAGGGTGTCGAGCGGTGCGATGGACGTGATGTTGCCGGCGCCGAGCACCACACCGATGCCTCCGGTGGTGGCCGGATCACGTTGCGCCAGACCGGCGTTCTTCCTGGCCGTGTCCGCGTCGACACCCGGCTCGAGCCACACCTCGGCGCTGAACCCGTTGAGCAGCAAGGTGTCGAAGATGTTGGAGGGCAGCACCTTCACCGTGGTGCGACCACCGGGAGCAGTGCCCAGATCGACGCCCGTCAACGGACTGCGGCCGGCGTCGAGCTGACGGATGCTCTGCGCGAGCACGCCGCATGCGGTGATCACCGAGTACGGACCCGACAACCATTCCTCGCCCATCAACGGCGACGACGCGGGGAGCTTCTTGAAGACGGCAGCGGCGTCGACCCACGCCTGGGCGTGCTTCGCCGTCAGTGCGCTGACCTCGTCGAGAAGTCGGGCGCGGTCGGCGAGCGAGGTGCGACCCCACACCGTCTCGCCCTGCGCGAGATCGGTCAGGGCGGTGTCGACGTCGGGAAAGGTGGGTGAGTCGGTGGTGCTCGAGGACAATTCGCCTGTGGTCATAGGTTCGATTGTGACGTGCACTACATGCGGTGACCATAGGCACGCGCCGGTGCCTGACCGCGGCGCATTGTGCCCGCGCACAGTAGGGGTGTGGCGCCCGTTACACGCGGCCCGTAGGGTCGAGGAATGTCGACACCCGTGGTCACTCGCCCGACCGGCGCCGCGCCTCTGACCTCGGAGTCGCTCGCTTCCCAGCTACGAGCCCATGTGGGTGAGCTCAGCGACCGGCTCGTCGCCGACATCCTGACGGTCGAGCAGTCCTACCTCGACTCGACGTCGCTGACGCGCGATCAGCTGGACACGGTGTGCACCGGCAATCTCCGATCCATGCTCGACGCCCTGGCCTCCGGCGGTACCGGCGATCTGGAGCCCGCACGAGCAGCCGGTCGCATCAAAGCCGAGAACGGAGTCCCGCTCGCAGCGCTGCTGCACGCGTTCCGTCTCGGCGGGCGGTTGATCTGGCAGGAACTCACCGTGACAGCCGCCGGTCGCACACCGGAAGTGCTGCTCGCCATGGCGACGGACGTCTGGGCGATGGTGGACACGTACTCGGACGCCGCCGCCGACGCCTACCGGGATGCCGCGGACCGCCTGGCGCTGGACGACGCGGACGCACGCCGCCGAGTCCTCCGAGCCCTGTTCGACGAGGCCTCGTCCGACCCGTCGTCGCTGCTCGACGCGTTGCGGACGTTCCGTATCCCCGACTCCGGGCACTTCACCGTGGTCTCGGCGGAGACATCGCTCGAGCGTGGCGCGCTGTCCGGTCGCGCCCGCGACGCCGTGCTCGCTGCCGGTGTCGACTCGGTGTGGGACACCGACGCGGACGGCCACCTGGGCCTACTGGTCGGATCGTCGGATGCGGCCCTGGATCGTGCCGTCGAGACCCTCGGCGCCCTGTACGGCACCAGGGTCGGTGTCGGGACGTACTTCCACCGGTCGCTCGCGACTCCGGCCGCCGTGGCCCAGGCCCGCAGCGCCCGACGATGCGCTCCGGCGGGGAGCGCGCGGGTGATCCGCTACGACGCGTCCCCGATTCCACTCCTGCTGGTCACGACGCCCGACGCGGCCGCCCTGGCTGCCCGTCAGATACTCGGACCGCTGGCCACGTCCGCGGTCGACGACCGCGTGAGTCTTCTCGACACTCTCGATGCCTGGTTCGCCTCGGGGGGATCCACCACGGCGGCGGCCGACGCGCTGCACTATCACCGCAACACGGTGCTCTACCGGCTCCGCCGGATCCACGAGCTGACCGGGCGCGATCACACCGACCCCGCCCAGGCCGCCGAGTTGTACGTCGGACTCCGCGCCGCCGAACTCGCCGGTCTGCGCTGACCACTAGAACATGCGTTCGACTCCGCGCTAGAATGGCTCGATGAGTTACGCACTTCAGGCGTCCCTGTTCGACGATGCCGCGGACGGACCGTCACTCGGCCCGCTGTCGGACATCAGGCGGACGACGCTGACGGACGGGGCGTGGATCGACGTACTGCCGGGGTGGGTCCGTGGGTCGGACGCTCTGTTCGACACCCTGGTCGAGGACGTTCCGTGGCGCGCCGAGCGTCGTCCGATGTACGACCGGGTGGTCGACGTGCCGCGGCTGATCTCGTTCTACCCCGACCCGGCACGGCTCCCGTCACCCGCTCTCGTCGAGGCCGGAGACGCGTTGAGTCGGCACTACCGAGCAGAACTCGGCGAGGACTTCGCGACGGCCGGGCTCTGCTTCTACCGGGACGGCAAGGACAGCGTCGCGTGGCACGGGGACGACATCGGGCGCGGCGCCCGCGAGGACACGATGGTCGCCATCGTGTCCTTCGGCGCAGCGCGGTCGCTGCTGCTGCGACCGCGCGGCGGTGGTCCGTCGGTGAGACATGCACTCGGACACGGTGATCTGATCGTCATGGGCGGTTCGTGCCAGCGGACCTGGGAACACAGCATCCCCAAGACCGCACGACCGACCGGTCCTCGCATCAGCGTCCAGTTCCGGCCCCACGGCGTGCGCTGACCGCGTCGGCGAGCGCGCGCAGTGCCGTGGCCGTGTCGTCCCATCCGATGCACGCGTCGGTCACCGACTGGCCGTAGGTCAGGTCGGCATCGCGTCCGGAGAGAAGGTCCTGGCGGCCCTCGACGAGGAAACTTTCGATCATGACGCCGATGACGGCGCGGTCACCGGCCGCCACTCGGTCGGCGATATCGCCCAGGACCACGTTCTGGCGACGATGATCCTTGGCGCTGTTGCCGTGGCTGACGTCGACGACCACCCGACCCGGCCGACCGGCGAGCTCGAGGCGCCGAGCCGCGTCGGCAACCGAGGCCGCATCGAAATTCGGTCCTGCGGTGCCGCCGCGCAGGATCACGTGGGAATCGGCGTTTCCGTCGGTACGCACGATGGCGACTCGGCCGTCGTCGTCGACACCGGGGAACACGTGCGCCGACGACGCGGACCTGATGCCGTCGACGGCCACCTGGACGTCGCCGTCGGTGCCGTTCTTGATGCCCACCGGCATCGGCAGGCCGCTCACCATCTGCCGATGCACCTGGGAGGACGCCGTTCTCGCCCCGATCGCCCCGTAGGTCACCAGGTCCGACAGGTGACCGGAGATCATCGGGTCCAGGAACTCCGTCGCCGCCGGCAGACCGGCGTCGACGATGTCCGCGAGGATCCGGCGCGCAGCACGGAGGCCGCCGTCCAGATCGTCCGATCCGTCGAGACGAGGGTCGGAGAGCAGCCCTTTCCACCCGACCGTGGTGCGCGGCTTCTCGAAGTACACCCGCATGATCACCTGTATCCGGTCGGCCAACTCCCCCGACAGGACGGCGAGACGCTGCGCGTAGTCCATCGCCGCAGCCGGGTCGTGAATCGAGCAGGGCCCCACGACGACGGCGATGCGATCGTCGTCGCCGGCAAGGATGCGGCGCAGTTCGGCACGACTGTCGGCGACGCGAGCGGGCGCGAACGGCGACGACGGCACGGCAGAGCGAAGCTCACGAGGTGAGAGGAGTGGGCCCGTCAGGATCTGATCGGGCGCGGTGTCCAGAGCAAGAGTCACGATGATTGTCCTCGTCGGGCTCGGGTGACCCGGCACGACCGACGAACGCACTTCCACGCGAGCCGGTCCTGCCGGCTCGTCGGGTGGGGTTGGTCAGCGCATGGTTCCGCTGACCGGACCACCGAGGGCCGGCCTGCTGAACCAAAAATATGCTCGCTGCACATCTGCACTGTAGCGGACAGCGAACGTGGGACGATACGTCGATGTCTGACGCGAGATCCACAGGTGACCGGATACAACGCAGTCCCGGCTTCGAGAAGGCCGCACGGGCAGGTCATCTCGGCAGCGGAGTCGTCCATCTCCTGATCGGCTACATCACCGTGCGACTCGCCCTGGGCGGCGGCGGGAACGCCGACCAGTCGGGCGCACTCGGCGAGCTCGCCTCGCGTCCGGGTGGCGCCGTCGTGCTGTGGATCGCCGTCGTGGCGTTCGTGGCGCTCGCCGCGTGGCGCGCGGTCGAGGCGAGCGTCGGCAAGAAGTCCGACGCCGATTCCGGAGGTGTGACCGACCGCCTCAAAGCGGCGTCTCTGGCCGTGGTCTACCTTGCCTTCGCCTGGTCGGCCTTCACCTTCGCGAGCGGATCCGGGAAGTCGAGCGGGCAGCAGAACGCGGGTATCACCGCGCGGTTGATGGAGTCCGGCATCGGCAAGGTCGTACTGATCGTGGCCGCCGTGGTCATCGTCGCCGTCGGCATCTACCACGTCTACAAGGGTGTTTCCACGAACTTCACGGACGATCTGCAGGGCGGGGTGGGACGGCCGGTCCGGGCGATCGGTGTGGCCGGCTACTCGGCCAAGGGCCTGGTGCTCACCGGCGCGGGTGTGCTGGTGGCCGTCGCGGTGCTGACTGCCGACCCGAGCAAGGCCACCGGACTGGACGGAGCTCTCAAGACCCTGGGATCGCAGCCGTTCGGGCAGGTACTCCTCGTCCTGGCCGGACTCGGTCTCGCGCTGTACGGCGTGTACGCCTTCGTGCTCGCGCGTCACGCCAAGATGTAGGAGTTCTTCGGCGAACCCGTGGGCCGTTCACAGCCTTTTACCAGCGACGTAGTGCACACTACGGGGTATGAGTTTGCTGCACACTCCGAAAACCTCCACGGCACCCGTTACCGAGGGTCACTACCCATCGGTGCCCACCACCCCGCTCACCACGCCGTCGCGTCCGACGGACGACGCCTACCCGGGCATCCTCCGCACCCTCGCGATGTTCCTCTTCGCGCGCTGACCGTCGTCGAGCGTCATTGAGACTATCGCCAGGTGTGAAAGGTTGTGCACAATCTAGTTGTGCACTACTGTTCGGGGAGTGAACGACACACTGGCTCTCGACAAGCAGCTGTGCTTCGCCCTCTACTCGGCGTCGCGCGCCACCACGGCGGTCTACCGGCCGCTGCTCGACGATCTCGGCGTCACCTACCCCCAGTACCTTGTCCTCCTGGCGCTGTGGGAACAGGACGGCTTGGGCGTCTCCGAACTCGGAGCACGCCTGGACCTGGACTCCGGGACCCTGTCACCGCTGCTCAAGAGGATCGAGACGATCGGCTTGGTCACCAGGGAACGATCCCCCGATGACGAGCGTCGCGTCGAGATCCGCCTGACCGACGCCGGCCACGCTCTGCGTGACCGTGCGCGATCCATACCGGAGTGCATCTTCACCGCGTCGGGGCTGACCGCCGACGAAGCCACCACGCTCGTCGCCCTCGTCCGTAAGACGACGGCCGCACTCCGCCACTCCTGAACTCACCCGCAACAGAAAGGCTCACTCATGAAGACCCTGTACACCGCCGAGGCACTCGCCACCGGAGAAGGCCGCGACGGCCACGGACGCACCACCGACGGCAAGGTCGACGTCGACCTGTCGATCCCGACCGAGATGGGCGGCAACGGCAAGGGCACCAATCCCGAGCAGCTCTTCGCTGTCGGGTACGCAGCCTGCTACCACTCCGCACTGCGCATGGTCGCCGGCCAGCAGAAGGCCGACGTCTCCGACTCGTCCGTCGGCGCGAAGGTGAGCATCGGCCCGAACGACGCCGGCGGCTTCCAGCTCGCCGTCGTCCTCGAGGTGACCCTCCCCAACCTCGACCACGACACGGCGCAGGCCCTCGCGGACAAGGCCCACGAGGTCTGCCCCTACAGCAACGCCACCCGCGGAAACATCGACGTCCAGATCACCGTCAGCGACGACTGAGCACTAGATCGGGTACGTCACGCCCGTGAGCTCGACGGACTTGTCCCAGAGCTCACGGGCAGTTCTCTCGTCGTGAGACGCCTTGTTCGAGCCCACCTTCTTCGGATAGCCGCTGAGCTCCTGGAAGCCGTCCGGGCCGTAGTACCCACCCGAGTCGAGTCCGGGCTCGGTGGCTGCGTACAGCTCGGGCAGGCTGCCCATGTACGCCGACTGAGCGAACAACCGGCCGATCGACATAACGGCGTCCTGGAACGACTCGGTGCGCCCCTGCAGTTCGGTCGACGAATATCCGGGATGGGCCGCGAACGACTTCAGCGGTGCTCCTGCCGCACGCAGACGTCGGTCCAACTCGTAGGCGAAGATGAGGTTGGACAGCTTGGACTGCCCGTACGCACCCCATCGGCTGTAGCGACGGTTCTCGTAGTTCGGGTCGGACACCTTCAGCCCCGGCACCTGGTGCATGAAGCTCGACATGGTGACTACCCGATCGGTGATCCTGTCCAGCAACAGACCGGTCAAGGCGAAGTGGCCGAGGTGGTTCGTGCCGAACTGCATCTCGAACCCGTCCGCAGTCTTCTTGTGCGGCAACGCCATCACCCCGGCGTTGTTGATCAGCACATCGATCTCGGGGGTGTTCTCCGCGAACTCCCGCACCGAGCTCAGATCCGCCAGATCGAGTCGACGGACCTGCGCGCGCTCACCGATCTCGGCTGCGATCGGCGCGGCCTTCTCGACCGTCCGGCACGCGAGGACGACGTTCGCACCGGCCCGCCCCAATGCCTTGGCCGCCTCGGCGCCCAGCCCGCTGTTCGCCCCCGTGACGACGAAGGTCCGACCGGATTGATCCGCGATGTCGGTCTCGGCCCATCTACGTGTCTTCGTTGCCATCGTTCATCCCCCAGAATGTTGCTCGTCGACCGATCCTGCTCGTGCGACACGACACTACTGACGCGCACGCGCTTTACTTGATCGGTGCCCGCACCCCTGCCCATCCGCAACGGACTGAATCCGACGCGGATCCGCATGCCCGAGGTGTCGTCCGTCGGCGACACCGTCGTGGGGTACCTGTCCGGCAGGTTCCCGGGCGATGCGGACTCACTGCGCGCGAAGGTGGCGGCCGGCGAGGTGGTCGACAGCGCCGGACGACCGGTGTCCACCGAATCACCGCTGGTCCCGAGGTCGGACATCTACCTCTACCGGGATCCCCCGTTCGAGCCCGAGGTGCCGTTCGCCATGGAGATCATCCACCGCGACGACGCCATCGTCGTGGTGGACAAACCTCATTTCCTGGCCACCACGCCGCGCGGCCGATTCGTCGTGCAGACGGCGTTGACTCGTCTCCGCCGCGTGCTGGGGAACGACGAACTGTCCCCCGCGCATCGGCTCGACAGACTGACCGCCGGTGTCCTGATCTTCACCGCGCGCACCGACGTGCGGCGGGCGTACCAGGAGATGTTCCGCGACCGCACGATGACGAAGGTCTACGAGGCGGTCGCTGCGGAGTCGTCCACGACCACGTTCCCGCGCACGGTGACAAGTCGCATCGTCAAGGAACGGGGGTCGTTGCAGGCCCTGGAGGTCGCCGGCGAGGCCAACAGCGAGACCCTGGTGGAGAAGATCGGCAGCGGGGGCGCGCTGGCGCACTACCGCCTACACCCGCGCACCGGCAAGACGCACCAGCTGCGCGTCCACATGGCGTCACTCGGCTTACCGATCGTCGGCGACTCGCTGTACCCCGTTCCGCGCGAGGTGGCTGTCGACGACTATCGGGATCCCCTGCAACTTCTCGCGCGGAGCATCACCTTCACCGACCCGATCACAGGCGCACCGCGGCACTTCGAGTCTCGGCGGAGCCTCGGGCCGTTCGGATCGTGATCTGGTGCGAGATCGCGGCGAGGGTCAGCAGGCCTATCGCCAGATTGCTCAGGGCCGCGAATCCGGTCTCGGCGAAGTCGACGAGCGCGCCGAGCAGCGCGTAGATCAGCGCGGCGGTGCGCAGCCTGCGTAGCGGCCACTGCGCCCCCGTGCGACGCCGGGCGATCAGCGCGGGGAGCGCGAGAACGACTGTCGCACAAGCGGTCAGCCACAGGATGCCGCCGGACAGGGTCATGCGGTCCAGGGTCACGTCCAGATCGTCGCTCTCGATCACCAGGCCGCCGGTGAGCAGCTGCGCCACCCCGGCCAGCACGGTCGCCAGGGCCGTCACGACCATCAGCCACGACAACACGGTCACCCACCGCGGGCTCGTCAGCATCGACGGCACGGCGCGTGACGTACGCGCACGCCAGACCGTCGTCCGGGACGACGCCGGCGCGCACCGGGTCAGGATAGTGTCGATGCCGGCGACGACCTCGGCGTCGGCGCCCGTCAGCCGCGCCCTGTCCAGAAGCTCCCGCGCGAGTTCGCGGCGCGATTCAGGAAGTCCGCCGATCACACCGTCGGCGGCGATGGCGGCGGCGTTCGCCAGGCACTCACGCGAGGTCGGCTTGCGGAGGTCACGCACTGTCCGGCTGAGGATCAGAACCAGCACGACGGTCACGTACATGATCTCGGCCGACGGTCCGTAGAAGTAGTCGTTGTCCTTGGTCACGAACTTGCCGACTTCGTCGAGGAACAGTCCGAACCCCACACCGCCGAGGACCACCGCGACGGACCGGACACCGTAACCGAGGAACAGCCACCCCGACACGAGCGCTGCCATCATCAGCGCCCCGCCCCACAGCGCGTGCGCGATGTGCAGGGACCCGCCGCCCACCTGCGGATAGTCGGTCAGCTCGAGATACGCCCGGGTGAGGAGAATAGTGGCGACCGCGCCGATGACGAACAGCTCCACGGAGGACGTTCCGTGGGCACTGCGCACGATCGGCGTCCGCACGGGGATCGACACCGTCGGCGGCTTCGTGGTGGCCATCGTCGATTATGGCAACTCACAGCGGGTTTTGGCGGTCGAGTCGCCGATTCGTCACGGTAATGTTCGGTCGATGAAACTCGTCTCCGTCGCGTTCGCCGCAACCGCCGCCCTCTCGCTCGTGCTCACCGGATGCAGCTCCGAAGATCAGCAGTCCGCGCAGGACACCGCGAACAACGCCGCCGAGTCCGTCGGCGACGCCGCTCAGGGCGCCCTGAGCTCCGCACAGTCGGCCGCCCCCGGCATCCAGTCCAGCGCCGGCAACCTGGCCGACGACGCCGGAAACGTCTTCGACGATGCCAAGCGCGCCACCTTCGTCGCCGCGTACAAGGCGCAGTTCTCCACCCTGTCCGAGGGGAAGTCGGACGAGGACATCGAGGGACTGCTGGGCAGCATCTGCCAGCAGATCACCGACGGCAAGGACAAGGACGCCGTCGTCACCGACATCCGATCCGCAGCCACCAACAACGGCAACGAGCCAGGTGTCGACGAGGCCGGCAACATCTACGAGCAGGCCAAGGTCGCCTGCCCCTGATCGCCACAGCAGCACGTGTCGGTGTGCGCGGCTAGCGTGGCGATCGTTCCCCCGACGGAAGGATCGCCATCATGCCGGAGCCTGTCTCGACTCACCGACCGTGCTGCCAGGGCGTAGTCCCGCCCTACCTTCTGCAGCGCCTCGCATCGGCACCGACCGAGCGCAGCGCTCGCCTGGACACGGCCCCCTCCGTCGCCAGTCGCACGCTCGAGCTGGACGACGAGATGCGTCGACGGCGCGATGTGACACGGGAATCGTTGTCACCCAGCGCCTCTCGCGGCGCAGTTGCCGGACGTCTCGTACGGACCGTCGCCGACGCGAAGAACACGCAGACCCTTCCCGGCGACGTCGTCCGGCGCGAGGGTGATCCTGCTGTCGGCGATGCCGCAGCGGACGAGAGCTACGACGGGCTGGGGCTGACGTACGCCCTGTTCGACGAGGTCTACGGATGGGCGAGTCTGGATGGCAAGGGTCTCCCTCTCGACGCCACCGTGCACTACGGCGAGCAGTACGACAACGCGTTCTGGGACGGCGACCGCATGGTGTTCGGCGACGGAGACGGCGAGGTGTTCACCCGCTTCACGGTGTCCCTGTCGGTCGTCGCCCACGAACTGGCTCACGGCTTCACCCAGTACACCTCGCAGCTCGAGTACTCCGGCCAGTCGGGTGCGCTCAACGAATCCATCTCGGACGTGTTCGGCGTCCTGGCCGAGCAGCGCTCACGCGGTGAGAACGCCGAGGACGCGTCCTGGCTGGTCGGCGAAGGCCTCTTCCTCCCCGACGTGCAGGGGTCCGCGCTGCGCTCGATGCTCGCACCCGGCACCGCGTACGACGACGACGTCCTGGGCAAGGATCCGCAGCCCGCCGACATGGCCGGATACGTCGAGACCACCGAGGACAACGGCGGTGTCCACATCAACTCCGGCATCCCGAACAGGGCGTTCGCCGAGGCCGCGGTGGCTCTCGGCGGCCCGGCGTGGGACCGCCTCGGACAGGTCTGGTTCGACACGTTGACCTCCGGAAACATCACGCCGACAGCAGATTTCGCGACTTTCGCTGCTGCCACCGTCACCGCGGCGATCACTCGCTACGGCTCCGGTTCCGACGTTCACCGGGCCGTGCTCGGCGGGTGGACTACCGTGGGCGTCGAGCAGACGGGGTCCGACGCGTCGGACGAGGTGAGCCGAAGGGCGTGACATGGTCATCGTGGTGGTGCGCAGTGGCGGTGTGGCCGGGATGACCCGCCGCGGCAGCGTCGACACCACCACCGTGGGCGACGACTGGCAACAGTTGGTCGAGCGCGCTCTCCCGTTGCTCTCCTCGCTCGACGACTCGTCGACGTCGGTGCGCGACGGTTTCCGGTGGCGACTCCAGATCGGTGACCACTCCTGCGAAACCGGCGATTCGGCGCTCACCGGTCCGCTGCGCGAGCTTGCGGAACGCACCTTGAAGGAGGGGCGTCCGCCGCGATAGCGGCGGCCTCCCTGCGTGCCAGGTTCGCGTTCCACCACGGGTCGCTCCCCGGCTCGTCGAGGATGCAGGCGCGCAACTCCGGTTCCAGAGTGGACACCGCCGGCACCGCGTCCGCGGACAGCGTGGACAGATAGTCGACGTCGATCAGTCCGGTCCGCTCGTAGCGCTCGACTGCCCGCTCCGCGACCAGCGCATCGACGTTCACCACCGCCATCACCAGCACGCCCACTGCCGCCGTACCGACGATCACGGCGGGCAGACGACGCGACGACCATCGCGCACCGGCGACGATGACGGCGAGCACGACGACGCCCAGCCACACCTCGACGGCCATGACACCCACGCGGAGGCGGGTGAGACCGAACTGCTGCTCGTACAACGACATTCGATACACCGCCGACCAGACGACCACCAACGTCAGGACACACAGCGACCCGAACGCGACTCGGGCGAGAACACGGTCGCGCCGCACCTCGGCATCGACCTTGCGCGCCTGAACGGCGACCACGACGAGTACGCCGACGGTCACCGTGACCAACTGCCAGAACCCGGATCGGGCGTGATCGGCGAATGTCAGGTCGTCCGTCGTCATCACATGGTCGTGTCCGCCGAACAACGTGGCCGCCTGCACCACCACGAACGCTGCGAACACGACGACCAGCGCCGAGACCGGCACGGCCCACTCCCACACCGGTCGTCGTCGCCCGGCGCCGGGGGCGAGCGCGTCGAGTGGCACCGCGTGACGCGCCGCGTGGGCGGCACCCAGAATCCACAGCGCGACGCACAGCGCCACGACCGGACCCAGAGGGTCGACATCGACGGACACGGTCGGGATCACCGCGTCGACGAGGGAGGCGAAGCGATCGTCGGCGCCCGCGAACAGCAGCGTGAACACGGTGACCAGCAGGGCCGTGCTCACCACGACGCGCACTGCGCGCATTGCTGACCGCCGCGACGGCAGCGTCACCTCGGCGGCGCCGGAACCGAGCGAGCGGAACACCGCTCCTTGCTCAACGACGGGCATGAGAGGAGAGAGCACCGTCGCGGTGAACGTCGTCGATGTCGTCGTCGACAGGGCCACACACCACACGGCCAGTCCGATCGACGACACGGCGAGCCACCCCGAGTCGCGGACGAACGGCACCAGCAGCAGTGCGAACGCGACGACGATCCACGCCACCGACCAGCGCGATCGCCGGTCGAGCAGCCCTGCGGCGAGAACGGCGGCCACGCCGACGACGAGGTAGGCCACCGACGGGCGGTCGGTCAGCGCGGCGCCGGCGACCACACCGACTGCCGCGGCGATACCCACGGCCCGACGACGCGGAGACTCGGTGACGCTGCGGACCGGCGACTGCGCCGCCGGATCGGGAAGAAGGTCGGTGGTCATCGTGAACCTCTCTCGGGCAGGGGTGATCGCGCGAGCACCGGATGCGGTGTCACGTGGTGAGTGCGGAAGGTGGGGTCAGACGGGAAGGGTGAGCCGGAAGCAACACCCGGCGGCGACGTCGACCACATCGAGTGTGCCGCCGTGCAATTCGGCGGCCCATCGGGCGATGGCGAGCCCGATACCGGTGCCGCCGTCGGTCGACCCGCCGCGGACGAACCGGTCGAACACCCGAGCGCGGTCGGGCGGAGCGATCCCGTCACCGTCGTCGACGACGTCGATGCGCACCGAGTCCTCATCCACGACGGCGGAGACGGCCACCGCACCGTCGGGTGGGCCGTGGCGTACGGCGTTCTCGACGAGATTGGCCACGACCTGTCGCACCCTCTCCTCGTCGGCGGTCACCGTCGCACCGAGTGGCTCGACCGACACCGAGAACCGGGTCGCCGTGCTCTGGGTGACCACGCTGGTCAGGAACTCTCGGAGGTCGAACGTGCTGCGCGACAGCCCGAGTGCGCCACCCTCGAGCTTCGACAGATCCAGGAGGTCGTCCACGAGCCGGGCCAAGCGTTCGGTCTGCTCGAGAGCGACTCCCACCGTCGCAGGGGTCGCCTCCTGCACCCCGTCGGCGATATTCTCGAGCACGGCCTGCAGCGACGCGATCGGCGTCCGGAGTTCGTGCGAGACGTTGCCGATCAGTTCCCGACGGTAGCGATCCGCCTCGGCGAGGTCCGCCGACATCGTGTTGAAGGCGACGGCCAGCTGGCCGATCTCGTCCCGCGACGTGGCCCGGACGCGGTGCGTGTAGTCCCCGTTCGCCATCGCTCGCGAGGCTGCGGTCATCTCGCGCAGCGGCGAGGTCATCCCGTGCGCGACGATCTGTGTGACCACCAGCGCCACGACGAGTGCGAGCAGCAGCGCGTACCGGAAGGGCTGCTGCGCCGCGAGCCAGAAGGTGCCCGACGCCGCGAACAGTGCGATGACCACCACCAGGCCGGTCTTGACCTTGAACGAACGCAGCGAGTCGAGAGGGCGGATCATCCGCGTGCCCGGAACGCGTACCCGACACCGTGCACGGTGCGGACGACGTCGGAACCCAGTTTGCGCCGCAGCGCTTTGACGTGGCTGTCGACCGTGCGGGACGGCACCGATGTCATGGAGTCGTCTCGCGACCACCCCCACACGTCCGACAACAACCGGTCTCGCGCGAAGGCCGCGCCCGGCCGCCGAGCGAGGAAGAGCAGCAGATCGAACTCCGTGCGTGTCAGGTGGACCTCGTCACCGTCACGGAACACCCGTCGCGCATGCTCGTCGACGCGGACGTCGTCGAACTCGTGGACGACGGTCGGCGCCGGCGCGGGATGACGCTCCACCCGGCGCAGCAGTGCGTGCACGCGGGCTACCAGGGTGCGCATCGAGAACGGTTTCGACATGTAGTCGTCCGCACCCACCCCGAGACCCACCAGCTGGTCCGTCTCGTCCGACCGCGCCGTGAGCATGAGGACGGCGACCGGGCCCTCGGGGCGGGACTGGATACGTCGGCACACCTCGAGACCGTCGAACCCGGGCAGCATCACATCCAGGACCACCAGATCCGGATTCGTGCGCGCCACCGTCTCCACGGCGGCCGGTCCGCTCGATGCGAGGTCGACGTCGAAGCCCTCGGAGTGCAGCCGCGCCGCGATGGCATCCGCCAGAGCCTTCTCGTCCTCGACCACCAGTATTCGCCGTCGATCCATGAAACAGACCGTAACGGCATCCTGTGCGCGTCTCGGGGACGCGATGTGAAGATTCCGTGGAGATCACTCTCGGCCCATGAACCGGACGCAGCGTCAGCCGAGCAGGCGTGCCACCTCCGCGGCCGCGCGACCACCCGATACCAGCGCACCCTGGATCGAGGGCGTGTCGCGGTGGTCACCGGCGAGAAGCACGCGGTCTCCCACTCGTAGCGGTCGACGCAGTGGTGTCCCGGGTGCCTGGGCGGGAAGTGCGTGCGACACGTCGTGTCGGACGATCACCCGCCACGACGAGGTCGACCGTCCCCACAGCCGGTCCAGTTCGGCGCGCACCACCGACTCCGCCGCCGGTCCGGCGGCACCCAGGAGTGTTGTCGCTTGCACCAAGGTCTTCCCGGTCGGCGCGTAGCCGGGGGCGATCGCGCTCATCTCGGCCGTGTTGACCACCGAACCGCCCGCGCCCGAGACGCGGAGGAAGGTGTCGGAGTCTGCGCTGTCGGCGTCGAACCACCAGGTGGACAACCCACGCATCGACGAGGTCTCCGTGTCCGTCAGCGCGGCTGCAGCCGGCGCATCCGTTGCCACCACCACGGCGCGGGACCGCAGCACAGTGCCGTCGGCGGTCCGAACCGTCGGCGTGGTGGTGTCGTCGGTGACGCGATCGACCCTGGCCGAGTACATGATGTCGACACCCGCGCCCCGGGCGAGTTGCTCGGGAAACGCCTGCATGCCGGCATTCGGAACGCCCGGGGTGGCCAGCAGGAAGCTGCGGAGTACCAACCTGACGTACCGGTCGGACGTGGCGCCGACGCCGTCGGCGAGCACTCCGCTGAGAAACGGAGCGAGCAGCGCATCTCGCAGAGGCCCGCGGAGACCGAGCCGGTCCCAGTCGTCGGCCAGTGCGGCATCGGGTGCGCTGCCCAGTCGACGGACGGACCCCACTGCGGGCAGTGCCCACCGCACCGCCCCGGCGACCGCTCGGGGCCTGACCAACCCGAGCCGGACAGCGGATCGGGCCGTCTCGAGCAGCAACGTCGGGTGACGGGTCGGATCGGCCACTGCCCGCACGGTGCCCGAGTCGTCGACGATTCGTACGCCTCGACCGGCGACCCGCAGATCGAGCGCATCGATGTCGACGTGCCGCTTCACCGCCGGGTACGACGGATTGAGTAGTTGGAATCCTCGGTCGCACCAGAAGCCGTCGATGACGTCGGTGCGGATGCGCCCACCCGGCGCGGTCCCCGCCTCCACGATCCTGGCGGTCAGTCCGCGTCGCCGGAGGGCTGCAGCGCATCGCAGACCGGCGATGCCCGCCCCCACCACGATCACGTCCGCGTCGATGTCAGTCATGATCCGTCGATGCTATCCGGCCGTCGTCACCACCCGATCCGATACAGCCCTGAAACCACGAAAGCCACCTGCACGCAGGTGGCTTGTCGAATCATGGTCGTTCTTCGGTGGCCAGAGCCGGGATCGAACCGGCGACCTTCCGCTTTTCAGGCGGACGCTCGTACCGACTGAGCTACCTGGCCGTGACATCCGTGGCTGACACCGGATGGTACTGATGCATTCGCACCACCGAGATGATGCGATTGTTGCGACCCTGACGGGACTCGAACCCGCGACCTCCGCCGTGACAGGGCGGCGCGCTAACCAACTGCGCCACAGGGCCATGCTGTGAAGCATGTACTGCGTGGAAGACCCTACTGCATCTTCGTCGTACTTCTTACCACTCGAAGAGTGGCCCAACCCGTTGCGGTGATGTCACACACCGAAACGTACCCCCTACGGGATTCGAACCCGCGCTACCGCCTTGAAAGGGCGGCGTCCTAGGCCGCTAAACGAAGGGGGCCCGTCGAATCGCTCCGACCGTACCCCAACGGCGTTCCGTTGGGAGCTTGGATAGCTTATGACACTGCTTCAGGATTTCCCAAATCAGCAGGTCAGGCTATGAATTGACGCTGACAGCGGTGCGTGAGGGCCACCCGTTGACGCGCCACTTGTCCAGCCATTCGCGGGACGCCATCGCCATCAGCAGAACCTCGAGCGACTCCTCGAACAAGAGCGTGAGATTGGTGTCGTCGGCGGTCAGGTCCGCCATGTAGCGCTGACCGGCGAGGGACGTGACCAGCACGCGGGTGAACATCCGCGGATCGATGTCCGGGCGGAGCAGGCCGGTCTCGTGCGCCTCGGACGCCAGCTTGTGTGCGGTGCGCCCCCAGACGGCGCCGGCGCCTTCACGGATGCTCTCGTGGAACTCGGGTTCGACGACGAGACGGAACTCGGCGCGGACGACGACGTTCTCCTCGAAGGACGTGGCCAGGCTGGTGATCAGGGTGTGCAGCCATTCCAGCGCGTCCGTGCCCTCGGGGCGCGGCGTGTCCATGACGGCGATGTACTTCTCCATCGCGGTCTGCAGCACTGCGCGTGCGAGTTCTTCCTTGGAACTGAAATGGAAGTACATCGCGCCCTTGGTCGCGCGTGAACCTTCCAAGATGGTGTTCACCGATGCCGCGGTGTAACCACGCCTGCTGAACTCGTACGCCGCAGCCTCGACTATCGCGGCCCGAGTGCGTCGAGCGCGTTCCTGCTGTGCCATTGCGCCTATGCCTCCGAAAATGATCACCCAAAGGGGCCCTGATACTCGCCGAAGCTTAACCGACAAACCTGAGAATCCCCTCGGACCTGTCCACGAATGCCGTGTTGTCGCCGGTTCCGACGTCGCTGCACGACCGCCTCACCTGGCAGGCGTGCACCGACTGCCGGTTTTGTCCGGTTCCGTGCTGGCGAGCGTCCGCACTCGCGTCGTAAAGAATGGTGAAAATTCATAAAGCCATTTCAAAGGCAATTGCCCGTCAGCGGGCGGGAGCCGGTGGGCGGCCGCCGCGAACCGGTCCATTACACTCGTCGAGCACTGGCCCCTATAGCTCAGTTGGTAGAGCTACGGACTTTTAATCCGCAGGTCGTAGGTTCGAGCCCTACTGGGGGCACTCGCTCCGCCGTCAGGGCGGTCAGGGTTGCCGGCTGTCGTGCCGCCGGCCGATTCGAGCCACTCCAGACTGACGCCGGTAGCCATCGCCCACGCGATGAGTACCGGCCGCTTCGGCGCTCGGATATCAGCCTCGTACGAGCCGATGGTGCGTCGACTCAGGCCGAGCGCGACCGCCAGCTCGTCCTGGCTCATCCCGGCATGTCGCCGGGCCTTGCCCATGCAATCACCTTGCGTCCATGCCGGCTCGACACCAGTGCCGGAACTCGCTCTCTCAGCCATGCGGGCAAGCTTAACCGATAGGGCTGACATGCATCAATAGTGGAAGTTCACAGTCATGCTTGCCGTTTCTTCCCAAATGGGTAACTATGACCCACATGGAACCGGACCTGATCGGCGCTGCGGAAGTATGCAAGCGCCTCGGCATCGGCAGAACCACACTCCAGCGTTGGGCGATCAAGGGCCGACTGCAACCCGTCACCCAGGCCCCGGGTAGAACCGGACCTCGGCTCTACGACCGCGCTGAGATCGAGCAGCTCGCATTGGAGAAGGCGTCATGACCTTCGACCAAGAGGCCGCGCTGTGGATCGACCAGACCAAGGCGCTCGACGCCGCCCTGGCGTTGACCGACATGGATCGCCGGCGGGTGCTGAATCTGCTGGCTGAGTCCTCCCCCGTCGAGCTGCTCGCCGCGATCGAGAAGGCCGGCCAGTGACCCGCCGAGTTTGGCTGGCGCTGCTGCCGGCACTTTGGACCATCGGTCTCGTCGCTCTGCTCGCCGCTCTGTACGTCCTCGCCCACGGGATGCCGGCATGACCCACGTGCAAGCGCCCGAGGGCATGCGCCACATTGGCTGGTTCTGCGATCACACCAACCGCGCCACGACCCACATGAAGTCGAAGTGGTCGAAGAAACGACGCGAGTGGGTTCTGAAGAAAAGTCCCGCAACTGTCATGTCGATCACGTCCGCAGGGTTTGAGCGCCTGGTTTGCCCGCACGCCGTCCCTACTTTCGTGCAGGTCGAGGTCGAGCATTGATCGCGATCGACGGCCAGCTCGTCGCTGACGCCCGGTCGCTGGGCATGACGCGACTGGAGGCCGAGTGGTTGGCTGAGCGCGCCTGGGGCCGCTCCCTCCACGAGATCAACACAAGCACCGGGCAGCTCACCCCGGTCGGTATCCACGACCAGGAGCGCGCCGCGTACTGGGCCACGCTCGCCACTCATCTGCCGGCGGACGACTGACGTGATCGACCACGGTGACCACCTGAAGCGGACGGTGTGCGACGTGTGTCTGCGCCCGTTCCAGAAGGACCGGCTCATCCCCGTGCCGCCGATCTGCCGGCAGTGCCGCGAGGACACCGAGGCTGCGATGCGAGCCGACGCGTGAGCGCGACCGATGACCCGCGCATCCATCTCGTCGTGAGTGAAGCCGACGAGCTGGAGCGCATGGGGTTCACAGACCGCCGGCCACCTGAGTGGGAGTGGGAGCGCATCTGCGCCCTCTCACCGTGCAGCGCCGGCCCGCAGTGCCATGTCCAGGGCGGTCGCTATGGGCAGTACCTCCACGACATAACGGTGCATGGATACGCGCTCGTTCGGGGCGGTGATGCCGGCGTCTGACGCGATCAAGGCTCCACGGCGCTATCTGGCGGGTCAGCCGTTAACCGACCGCTCTAGGCACGAGTTCCCTTACGAAGCCATCAGACCTAGCTGGTGGGACCGGACCAAAGACTGATCATTGGCGGACCGGTATTACCAAAAGCCTTGTCTCCGAACGGAGACGAGGCCAGAGGCGTTGGGCTGACAACCGGGGAGCGGAAAAACTGGGTGGTTCGGGCTGGGTGGTCAGCTCGACACCGGCACCCTTGGGTGCTCCTTTAGGTAGACCGTAACCCGGTGCATGACAGGAGGTTTCGAGCATGGTGCTCACGTTGGGCGGTGGCACAGTACGTCTCTACAGTCGGTCTGCCCCGATCATCAAGGCAGTGCAGGAGTTGTGTGAATCCCACAACTTCGATCTGGAGCTGAACTCCGGTCCCCGGCCTGAGACGGCCATGTTCGTGATCACCACGAGTGCTCACTCTCGGGACACGGTGGTGCTGGCGAACACGTACTGCACTCCCATCGCTCGCTGCGAAGTGGTGCAGCTGCCTGAGGGCTCGATCTACCTCGCTACGTCCGTTCTCTACTCCGGCCACGTGAACCTGTGCGGGTCGGACCACATCGCTAAGAACCCTGCTGATGTCAGGGACCAAGGAGTGCTGTTCTGATGACCATCCGAACTGATATGTCTACGACGTCCATGCACTGCTGGCGCAGTGATCACGACCTGACGCGTGAGATCCACCAGGCGCGAGAGGCGGCTCACAAGAAGCACGGTGACAACTCGATCGAAGCTCTGCCCTGGCACGCTCACGCGTGGGTGCCGATCTTGATCGAGGAGGTAGGCGAGGTCGCACACGAATTGACCTACGACACACTTCAGCCGGGATCGGCGGACCGTCTCCGCGCCGAGTTGATCGACGTCATGTCTGTGGCCATGGCCTGGGTCGACGCGATCGACGCTGCGAAGCGAGCTGTTCGATGACCGATCTCGCAAGGACCATCGAGGCGCTGTCGTTCGCGGCCGGCGACCTCGTGCAGCCGATCACTGTCGCGTGCGGTGCCGGCAACTACCTGTTGACCGAGCTGGCTGAGACCGACCCGAAGCGGTGGGCTGTGACGCAGGCGCTCGGATCACTGACGGCGGCGCGCAAGTCGATCGAGACGGCCACCGAGACGCTGATGCAGATGTTGGCTGAGGACGAGCTGCCGCGCACTGTCGTCGAGCAGGCCATCGACCTGGACGACGAGCAGCTGCATGCGCTCGGTCGGGTGACGTTCTGATGGCCGGCCATCTGACTTCTCTCCAGGGCTTGCCTGGTCGGTTCGTCGCGACGTCGTTCGACGCTGAGCGGCAGATGATCGTGGTGGAGATCTCGGACGCGGACGGCAACCTCACGGGCTCCATGTCGTGGGGTTACGAGGAGCCGGCCGCTGCGGTGGTGCCGGATGCGTGACGTGGTGATCGCGACTCACACAGCACTCAATGCGTGTGTGGACGGGTCGATCGTGGTGGACCGTGATGACTGGCTGTGGCAGCTGCGCGCCGGCGAGTGGGTGACGTACGGCTGCTCGTTCGAGTCCGTGGCGAATGTCGACACGCTGCTGCCGGTTCGGCTGGTGGCAGTGAGGGCGTACTCATGAGCGCCTGCCGCGTGATCGTGCGCAAGCACCGGTTCATCAGTGGTGCTGTGAGCTGGACGATGTGGTTAAAGATCGGTGAGGGCCAGCGAATGTTGCTCTGTCGCTGCCCTTCGCACGCCGACGCGATGCGTACGGCGCAGTGGTATGCGACCGCGCAAATTCCGGACGCACTGGCGAGGCAGCGGCGATGAGCAACTGCCGAGGGCGCTGGGTGGAGTACGAGTACGACAATGTCCCTGGCGGGCAATGGCGTACGAAGCTCGACGCGGCCGGCCAGCTGTGTGAGGGCTGCCCGTTCAAGCAGCCGTGCGCACGGATGGCGCTGAAGTGCCACGCCCTCGGCATGGTGTGGGCAGGTGTGCCGATCCCTCCGAAGCACAACTCCAAGATGACCGCCCGTGCGCATGAGCTACTGGTGGAGGTGGCGCTGTATGGCTGAGGCAGGGCAGCGCCGGCCACCTATCCCACCGGACATGTACAGCACAGTGGTCCAGCGTGCGGGTGGCGTGTGCCAGAAGTGCGGTAGCGATGACCGCTGCGAGGTGGACCACATCACTCCATGGCACATCGTGAAGGAGCACAGACTTGAGAACCTTCAGCTGCTCTGCCTCTCATGCAACCGCAGCAAGGGCGGCAAGGTGGAGAGCGACGGACGCAAGACGTGGTTCCACTCTGACTACTGGCCGGCCCATGCGTGAGTGCGTGCATAATATGCATGACCGTGGATGGTGGCGAGTGCATGTTATGCATGGCCATGCATGGCGTGAGGTGGCCGCTGCCGGCCTCCCGAGGGTCTCGGTCTTTGCAAAGGGGACGTTAGACACCGAGGGGCTGCCTGGATTTACACCCCCGAGGTGCGTCAGAGGTCGAGTTCCATACAGTGAGACGGCATTTCATGCATGAAACCATGCATGATCCAGTGCATGATATGCAGGCGGTCATGCATGAAATGAGGTGGTGGTCATGGGCTTCGTGATGAATGAGTCCTACGCGGATTCGGTCGTGACTTTCCTGACCGCGAACGAGTGGGTGGGCGATTCGGAGGCTCCGTACCTGGCGTCGTTGATGCATATCGCTCGTCTCCTGGATAAGAACATCGCGGCCGGCAAGGCGTTGCCGGCGGGTCTGACGATGGAGTTCCGGATGCTGTTCTCGGAGCTGCGCAAGTGCGAGCCCAAGGATGAGGGCGACGACGAGGACGAGTTCGACAAGACCATCGCGGACATCTGAGCATGTCCCTGTTGCTGACCCTGCCGGAAGAGTACCGCGAGGACTGGGTCGACGAGGTGCCACCCTGGCTCCCGCGCGTGTACACGCAGCCGATCGAGTGCCCTGACTACTCCGAGGGCGAGAAGCTGATCCGCCTCGCGGAGAAGGTGTTCAGGTTCGCGGCCGGCGACGAGCTGCGCCTCGACGTCTGGCAGAAGTGGCTGATTCGCGAGATCCTCCAGAAGTATCCGGCCGACTATCACGACCAGGCGCTCGCCGGCCAGCTCGTCTACAAGCAGGTCGTGGTGTCGATGGGCCGGCAGAACGGCAAGACGGTGCTCGGTGCGGTCATGGCGCTGTACGGGCTCGTGCTCATGGTTCCCCGTGCACCCGAGGTGATCTCGATCGCGGCTTACGTCGAGCAGGCGAAGAACCTGTACGCGAAGGTTCGGTACTGCGTCGACAACGTCCCGCTGCTCACGCGCCGGTTCAAAACGACCGATCGCAACGGCATCAAGTCGAAGAACCTCAAGAAGCCGGCCTCGTACGTCGTCAAGGCCGCGGGTGACGGTGAGGGACTCCAGGGATTCTCGGGCTGCCTCATGCTGCTCGACGAGCTGCACCTACTGAAGGCCGCGGCGTGGTTCGCGCTGGTGCTCGGTGCGTCCGCTCAGGTCAAGGCGCTGGTCGCCGGGTTCACCACGGCCGGCGACGACAACTCTGAGCTGCTGAAACTGCTCTACCGCATCGGGCGCGACTCGGCTGCGAAGGTGGAGGGTCATGACCCTCGCTTCGGATTCTTCCTGTGGGAGGCGGACCCCACCCTCGCGCTCTACGATCCGAAGGCGCTTCAACAGGCCAACCCTGCCATCGCGTCCGGCCGGCTCAGTCTTGAGGAAGAGTTGCGCGCCGGCAGGAACATGCTCGAATCAGAGTTCCGGCGCTACCGGCGCAACGAGTTCGTCTCCGTGGAGAACGTGTGGATGCCCGTTCCGACGTGGCTCGCAGCGACGCACGGGCCGATCCCGCCGGCCGCCCGCAAGCAGCCGCTGATCATCTCGTTCACCCGCTCCCGCCGCTCCTGGGACTACGTCTCGATCGCCGCGTCGGTGAAGCACAACAACGTCGTGTACACCGAACTCATCGCCACTATGACGTTCACGAACGATGAGGTGCTGCTGAAAAAGCTTGTGGCACTGAGCCATCACGTCCGGATCGACAAGTTCGTCGCGGACGCGGACACCATGAAGCCCACCATTCTCGCGCTGGCGAAGACGCACCACCTGAAGGCCGAGTACATGACCCGCGGCAACGTCGCCAACGCGACCGCCGCGGTGCACTCGATGGTCAAGGATGGTCGCGCTCGCCATGCCGGCGACCTCGAGGTCCAGCAGCAGGTCCCGCGGGCTGTGACGGTGTCCGCCGGCCAAGGTGTGGTGCTCGACATGAACAAATCTCTGGGCCTCATCGACGCGCTGTATGCCACGGTCATGGGCGTTTTCATGGCCGAACAGCAGCAGCCGTACGTGTCGCCTCTCGCGATCTTCTGAGAAAAGTGGGACAGGGAAATCACACGGGTGGGATTAACGTCCCTCAGCAATGAACGCCATCAGCAAGTACTTCGGATTCGGGCGGGACGTGGAGACACGGACCGGCTCGATGGGCTCCGCCGGCGGTGACTCCCCCCTCCCCGGTGTGATGCCCCCTCCCCGAACGGCTTTGGCGGTCAGTTGGCGCGAGGCGCTCAAGGTGTCGGCGTTCTCCCGGTCGATGGACGAGATCAACACAATGATGTCGTCGATGCCGCCGACCGTTCGCGACAATGCCAAGAGATTGGTCGATCCGCTTTCTCGGGAATACCCGCGGCTGGTCGAGCAGCCGAATCTCGACATGGACGTCGAGGAGTTCGTTTCGAGCTCGGTGAACGACATGATGCTCCACGGTGAGTTCTTCTGGCTCCGTGTCGGTGATCCGCAGACGGTCAACCTCATCCCCACGGCACCGGGCGAGATGACCGCGGTGCGCGACCGCCTGCCCGATGGAACCTGGGGCCGCGTCCGGTACGGGCACAATGGCCGCGAGATCCCGCGCAGTCGCGTCATCCACAAGAAGCACACGGCGATCACCGGCGAGGTCCGCGGACTCGGCCCGCGGCATTTCGCGCAGGCCGAACTCCGTGCCGCGCTCGACCTGGCCGACTTTCAGCGGGAGTGGTTCGGCTCGGGAATGCCCTCGGGCACCCTCAACACCGACCAGGCGCTTGCGGCGCACGAGCAGGAGGAGCTGCAGCGCCGGTGGAACAACTGGCTGCGCTCGCACCGCGGCCAGAACGTCATCCTGTCGGCCGGCCTCAAGTTCGAGGCGCTCCAGCTCAAGCCTGCCGACGCGCAGATGATCGAGGTCGGTGACGCGATCGACCGCAAGATCGTCCGTATCTGTGGCACCCCGTCGTTCGACCTGCTGGTGCCCGGTGGCACTGAGTCGCGGACGTACCAGAACCTCGAACAGTCCACGCTCCAGTTTCTCGTGGGCACGCTGGCGAAGTACATGAACGCGTACGAGCGCGGCCTCACTGAGGCCATTCCCCGCGGCCTGAAGGTGGAGCTGGACGAGTCGGGCCTGCTGCGCATGGACTCCAAGACGCGCGCCGAGGTCGACACCGCCAACGTCAACAACCGCACCCGCACCCCTGACGAGCTGCGCGCTCGCGACGGACTCGGACCGCTGCCGAAGTCCGAGCAGGCTCCGGTGCCGGCGGGCGACGACGGCGCGCCGGCACCGGCTCCCAAGCAGGAGCAGGACGCGTGATCACCGTCATCGTCGGACCGCCGTGCGCCGGCAAGTCGACGTACATCACCGAGCACGCCGAGGCCGGCGACACCATCGTCGACTTCGACGCCCTCGCGCAGGCGTTCGGCTCCCCGAACCGGCACGACACCCCGCTCCCGCTGCGCCGCGTCGTCCAGGCCGCACGCGCAGCCGCCGTCACGCAGGTGCTCATGGGCCGCGTGCAGAACGCATGGGTCATCGACACCGACCCCACACGGGCGATGCTCGCGCAGTACCGGCGCGCCGGCGCGAACATCGTCGTGCTCGACCCCGGCCTGACGGTGTGCCTGGAGCGCGCCGCCGCCGACGACCGCCCCGACTGGACCGGCGACCAGATCCGCCGCTGGTACCGGCTCAACATCCCCAGGAGCGAAACAGCATGAGCGAGACACAGTCGATCGAGACGCGCACCGCGCCCGTCGTGGACGAGGTCGAGATCCGCACCACCGCCATCGGCGTCGTGGACGAGCAGACCCGCATCATCTCGGGCATCGCTGTCCCCTACGGCCAGACGGTCGAGATCCGCACTAAGAACGGCAGCTACCGCGAGCAGTTCGTCCGCGACGTGTTCGAGGACGACGCCCCGGCCTCCGTTCACGCCAACCACAGCTGGCAGACCCGCGGTGACCTCCCGATCGGCACCGTCGTCCGCAGCGCGAACCGCGACGACGGCTACTACGTCGAGTGCCACATCGCCAACACCGAGCGCGGCGACGAGGTGCTCGAACTCGCACGCGCCGGCGTGCTCAAGTACTTCTCGGTCGGGTTCCTCCCAGTGACCCACGAGACCCGAGACGGCGTGATCGTCCGCACCAAGGGCGCTCTGCGCGAAGTGTCCATCACCGAAATACCGGCCTACAAGGGCGCGGTCATCGAAAGCGTGAGAAACGCTGTCACAGAACAGGATCAAGACATGACCCCGGAAGAGCTCGAAGCCCTCATCAAGGCCCACCCGGAGCTGGCGCAGCTCCGCAACGACAACCAGGATCTCGTCCGGCGCATCGGCGTCCTGGAGGACGGCGGCGCGGCCGGCGGCTCCGGCCCCCGCGAGTGGCAGACCCGCACCGGCGGCGAGCTGCTCAAGGCCATCCGCTTCGGCGACGAGGACAAGGTCACCGAGATCCGCGAGGTGATGAGCGCGATCGAGAACGAGCGGATCGAAACCCGCGCCTACGACGGCCAGGTCGTCGCGGACGGCGTCGAGCGCCCCGCGTGGCTCGACAAGCAGCTGCGCCTCACCAACCGCAGCCGGCCGCTGTCCACGTTCTTCAGCCGCGAATCCCTGCCCGCCGATGGCAACTCGTTCGAGTACGCCAAGGTGATCTCCGAGACCGGCACCGTCCGCGTCCAGGAGTCCGAGGGTGACGATCTCGCGTACCTGGAGATCAAGCTCGGCACCGGCGCCGGCGAGGTCCGCACGGTCGGCGGGTACACCTCGTTCTCCCGCCAGGCGATCGAGCGGTCCAAGGTCGCAATCCTCGACACCGGCCTCCGGTGGATGGGCATCCAGTACGCCGAGGCGTTCGACCTGTACGTGCGGACGTTCCTCAACTCGCTGCCCACCAACGTCGGCGACACCTCCACGCGCACGAACCTCATTGCGCTGGGTGCGGCCGGCCGGCCGGACACCGCACCCGAGTGGATCTCGGTGTTCATGGACGCCGCGTGGATGATCGACGACAACTCGAAGGGCCTCAAGGCGGACGGTATCCTCGTCAGCCGCGACGTGGCCAAGAGCATCGCTCTGCTCGAGGACAGCACCGGCCGGCCGATCTTCTCCGTCAGCGGAGACGGTCAGAACACCTGGGCCGGCTCGTTCGACCTCGGGTCGCTGGAGTTGGTCGGTCAGGTCGCCGGTCGTCCGATCTTCTGCATCCCGCAGCTGCCGGCGAACTACTGCTCCGTCGCCTCCCGCGACGCCATCACCACGATGGAGTCCGCCGGCGCACCGTTCTCGCTCCAGGACGAGAACATCATCAACCTGACCAAGGACTTCTCGCTGTACGGCTACCAGGGCATCTACAGCGAGCAGCCCAAGGGCATCACCCGCATCACCTGGGACCCGGCAGTCTGATGACTACCCCTGCGCCTGCCGTGCCGACGCTCGACGAGTTCCGCAAGTTCTGCGGTGGCAACTCGACCGACGACGCGCAGCTCACTCGGACCCTTCAGAAGGCCGTCACGCTCGTGGACGACTTCTGCCGCGAGCCGATGCGAGAGATCCCCGATCACATGCTCACCGATTGGTACCTCCAGGTGGGTGCGGAGATTCACGACCAGGCGCAGGGGCCGTCTCAGTACACCGACCGGTTCGACAACGTCGTCAGCGCCCGCTCGTCGCGTGACCCGCTCATCGTGGTCATGCGCGAGATGCGCAGGTACGTGAGCTTCATATGAGGATCGACGAGTTCCGCGCCAATCTGACCGAGGCGCTCACCGAGGCGCTACCGGAGGGGACACCGGTATTCGGTTGGCAGGACACGAAATTCGTCGCGCCCTCGGTGTTCGTCATCCCCGCCGAGCCGTTCATCGACGGCGAAGGGCACACGACCGCATCCGCGCCCTATGCCACGCACTGGCAGATCCAGATCATCGCCGGCCGAGGAAGCGGCGATGAGGTGGTCCGCCGGCTGGAGGACATGGTGGCGACGACGCTCATCGCGATCGGCGGCATCCGCGACCCCGACGCTCGACTCTCGGTCGACTCGGTCGAGTACCCCAAGTTCGGCACCCACGAGAAGGTCGCGTACACCGGCGCGGACCTCGAAATCACAGCAGCACTGAGCCTGAAAGAGAGTTGAGCACAATGCCATTCAAGGGCACCAAGGGCGAGAACCTGTCGATCGTCATCGACACCAAGGAGTACAACTCGTACCTCCACGAGGTGCGCGCCGAGCCGGACGACGGCGAGGATGCGGACTTCATCACGTTCGCGAATGCGGCCACCGGCGACACGGAGCAGTGGTTCCTGCGCGGGACGCTCTACAACGACTACGCCGCGGACAGCCTGTGGACGATGGCGTGGCTCAAGTCCGGCACCGTCGTTCCGTTCGTCATCAAGCCGTACGGCAACGCGGTCGCGTCCGCCGATCAGCCGCACTTCAAGGGTGACGTGCGGATCTCGCGCAAGCCTGGCATCGGCGGAGAAGCCGGCGAGGCGCACGAGACCGAGATCGAGTGGGAGATCGACGGCGTGCCGCAGAGGGTGGTTGCGGCCGCATGATCGTCGTGGACGTAGACGTCGAGGGCGTCTCCGAGATCCTCGCCAAGCTGGCGAAGTTCAAGGCGGACTCTCGGCGTCTACGTCCCGCGTTCGAGCAGATCCGCGACCGCTCGATGGTGATGGGCCGGTTCCAGGCACCCGTGTATGGCGGTCGCACCAAAGCCTCGCTCAAGGGCAAGGCCAGCAATATGCAGACCAAGGTGTCCGCCGGCAACGGCAGCTATAGCAGCCATGGCGGTGGCATCTACGTCGAGCTGAACCACGCCGGCACCCGCTGGGACGGGCAGGCACCAAACCCGTGGCTGTACCGGACCCAACGCGCAGTCACACCTTTCGCCGTGGAGGCAGTGCGGCGCGAACTCATCAGACAGAAAGAAGCAGCGGGACTATGACGATCGACGACGTTCTCTACGACCTCACCGGCGAGCAGATCGACGAAATCGAGGTGACCCTCGGGTGCCCGATCGAGGACGCTCCCTCGTACAAGCTCACGAAGGCGCTCGGCTACGTCCGAGCCAAGGCCAACGAGGGCACCCCCGGCCTCACGTATGCCGAGTACAACAAGCGCACCCTGCGACAGATCCGCAACGACACCGGACTCGACGCAGTGGATACCGACCCAAAAGACGACAGCGGGAACTAGCCGACAAGCAGGCGGAGCGCCTCGCGGCGTTCTGTCTGCTCACCGGCCAGCCGCCCTCGGTGTACCGCGAGATCACCCTCCGAGAGCGCAACGCGTTCGTGAAGGTCGCCAACAAGAGAGCACGCAAGAAGGGTAAGGGCACATGAGCTTTCGCAAGGTGTACGGGTACGAGTGGTCCGAGGCCGGCTGGCGCATGTGCAACCGGGACGAGTGCGTCACCGTCCCCGGCCCGTTCATGGACACCGCACCGCTCCGGCGAGGCGCGCCGGCGGTGATCCTCGGCGCGTTCGTCAACGAGCTGCACCGCGTCGTCGCGCCGATCACATCGCCGGTGTGGGGTTGGTCCCTGAAGAACGACGTGGCGAACTCGAACCACCTCGCGGGTGTGAGCGTGGACGTGTGGGCACCGCGACTCCCTTGGGGTCTCAAGCGCATGCCGGCCGATCAGGTCGCCGCCACCAACAGTCTGCTTCAGCGGTACCCCGAGGTGTTCTGGGGACGCACGTGGAGCAAGCCCGACGAGATGCACTTCCAGATGCGCTACCGCGAGGGCGACCCCCGCAACGACGCCGCCGTCCGGCGCATCCAGGGGCAGCCTGCACCCGCCCCGGGGCCGGCTCCCGCCCCGCCGGCCGGCACCCGACCGATGATCCAGCGCGGCGCGACCGGGCAGCACGTCCGCGACCTCCAGGCCCGCCTCAACCGCGACTACCCGCGCTACTCGAATCTCGCCGTGGACGGCGACTTCGGGCCGGCCACCGAGCGCGTCGTCCGCGAGTTCCAGTCCCGCGCCGGCATCACGGTCGACGGCATCGTGGGCATCGTCACCTGGCAGAAACTCGGCCTGCTGTGAACGGCCGCGTCGTCACCCTCGCGCTCATCCGCGCCGGCCTCATCGCCGGTGCCGTCGTCACCACCGCGATCGCGGTGTTCGGCTACTACGTCATCAGCGCCGACCTCCAGGCGGAGTCGGCCACCCTTGAGGAGAAATCGTGACCGGCCCACTTGACCTTGTCCGGCAAGAGATCATGCGCCGGCTCGGTCCCGAGATCGACGCCCGGTTCGAGCAGTTGACGCCGATCCTCGTGAAGGCGCTTAACCGCAACGAGCCACTGGACGCCGTGCCCGATCCGCCAACACCCGGCACCCCCGCTCCGAAGTCGGCAGCCGGCCGCACTCTCGTGCAGGGCGTGGTCGCCACCGGTCTGGCGACGGTGTTCGGGTTCGCCGTCGAGACCATCTCGAACGACGACTTCCAGGTGTTCGACCTCGGTGACTGGAAGGGACTCGGGACCGGTGCGCTCATCGCCGGACTCATGTCGGTACTCGCGTTCGGGCAGAGGAAGATCGGCCGCTGATGCGCGAGGTCGCGGTGATCCGCGCAGCCCTGATGCTGTCGTGGGTCATGGGCATCATGCCGCTCGCCGCGGGCATTCTCTACGCCGGACCCGAGGTGCTCGTGCGCCGGCCACTCCCACCTGGCCAAGAGACGATCGTGGTCGTCGTCGAGCACTTCTTCCCGGTGTGGCCGTTCCTGTTCGCCACGGCAGGAATCTGGATCGGCGTGGCCGCGGTCCTCCGCCGAGGCTTGCTCGTCGCTCACGGAGTCGCAATCGCAGTATGGGGCTTCTACGGACTGTGCCTCGTCCTGGCACCGCTCCGATCCATACCGCCGTCACCAATTCTGTTCGGCGTGATCGCATGCCTACTGGCACTTGCCAATTGGCGGGTGATGCGCCTGTGGGCCGCTCTCGGGGTGAAATAGTGGACGCCGCAACAATCGCCACCATCATCATCGCGGCAATCGGCGCGACCGCGACCGCCGTCGCGACCGTGGTCAAAGCCCGCGCTTCGGTATTGTCCGGCAACCTCGTGACCATCACCGAGCGCAACACCACGCTCGAACGTGAAGTGACAGGTCTCTACCGCTGGAAGCTCGTCGCCCGCCCGTACATCGTCGTGCTCTTGGGAAAGCTCGACGAGCACACCATCCCACACCCTCCGCCGCCCGCGACCCTCGAGATAGGTGCCGACAATGGCGAGTAACACCGTCGATATCTACTTCAAGGGCCACAACTCGGGTCTGACCGCTGCCATCGCGCAGGTGCAGTCTCAGCTCCGCCAGCTGCGCAACCAGACGATCCGCGTCAAGGTCGACGTGGACGACGCAGCGATCGGCCGGCTCCAGCAGCGCATCCGCGCCATCGGTAGCGAGACGCTGCGCATCCGGGTCGGCACCGAGGACGCCCGCGGCCTTCGCCAGAACGTCCGCGACCTCGCCTCGAACCGCGAGGCCCGCGTCCGCGTAAACATCTCCAACCTCGCGCAGACCGAGGCGCAGCTTCAGCGCCTCACCCGCGACCGCACCGTCAACATCCGCACTCGCGTCAACGTCTCCGAGATCGACCGCCTCGTGCAGGCGCTCAACCGGCTGAACGACGCCGGCGGCGGAGCCGGCGGCGCTGCTCGAGGTATCACCGCGCTCGGCGGCGCAGCGGCCAGCACCCTGCCCAAGCTCGTCGCGCTCGCACCCGCAGTCGGTGTCCTGTCGTCCGGCGCTGTCGGCGCCGGCATCTTCGGCGTGGCCGGCGCACTCGGTGCCGTCACCGCCGCAGCCGGCGCACTCTCGGTCGGGTTCGGTGCCGCCGTCGCCGCCATCCCGATCGCCGCGGCCGCGGCCAGCGACCAGGTCAAGAACCACTTCTCCTACATGGCCGACGACGTGGTCTCAACCATGAAGGAAATAGCGGTCCCGCTTCAGCAGCCGCTCGTAGACCTCGCCACCTCACTCGGTGCCGCCTTCCACCAAATCCGACCCAACCTCGAATCCATCACCACCGGTGTCGCCGGCCTGGTGACCGAGCTGTCAGGCAAACTGCCGGCCATCGCCGCCGAAGTCGGGCCCGCCCTGCAAAGCATGTTCGAGGGCGCTGTCCCCCACATCAAGAACTTCATCGGCAACATGCCGTCCCTGATCAAATCGGTGGGCAGCTTCGCCGCCAAGCTTGGGGACCCGGCCATCGTCGCCGGAGCGCAGCGTGTGTTCTCCGCCCTGCCCGGCATCATCGAAGGTGCCGGCAACGCTCTCGTCGGAATGGGCGAGAAATTCCAGGGCATGATGTCCTACCTGGACAGCGGTGCTCTAGACGGATTCACCGGCGGCATAGGCGATTTCATCACCAATCTCCAGAACACGGACTTCTCCGGAGTGACTTCCGGGCTGACCGATATGGCGAACAGCTTCGGCAACTTCCTCGGCAGCATCGACACCACCAACCTGGCAACGAACCTGACCGGACTCACCGGCTCGCTCACCGACCTGACGAACATCGCCACCGGCGCGGTGGGCGCGTTCCAGAACCTCGACAACGCTTTCCGCGGACTGAACGGTGACGCCGGCGGTGGGCCGATCGAGTGGGGCGGGCAACTCGCTGACGGACTGAAGGCCGCGATTTCCTCCATCACGGGCGGCGCGGAGCCGGTAGAAATCCCCGCGACGGTCGCGCTCGAGGGTGACCCCGTTGCCGGTCAGATCGCCCGCAACGGCCCGATCCCGGTGCCACTCGTCGGCGAGCTGGACCCGACCGCGGGACAGCAACTCCGCAACATGCCGCCCGTGGAAGTCCCCGCCACGGTCGGGCCGGTCACACCTCCTACTGCGCCGATCGCACCCATCGAGATCCCCGCCACGGTCGGACCGGTCGCTCCCCCCACAGCGCCGATCGCACCCATCGAGATCCCCGCCACAGTCGAAACGCTGGAGACACCGGCCGCACCACTCGCACCGGTGGAGATCCCGGCCACCGTCGCGGACGTAGAGGTGAACCTGCCCAACGTGCCGCCGCTCAAGGTGCCGGTGGAGTACGACGTCGGCTCGCTCGGCAACCTGACGATCCAACCGCCGGCCCCCGTGATGGTGCCGGTGCAAATCGACGTGTCCGCCGCGCAGGCCGCAGTCGGCCAGCTCGGCGCGCTCGGCGCTCAGGCCGGCCAGTCGTTCGCGTCCGGTGTCGCCGGCGCGGCAGGCGCAGTCTCGGGCGCAGTGGCCGGCCTCGCCGCCGCAGCGCAGAGCGTCAGCGTGGACCTGTCCGCGCAAGGCGCAGCAGCCGGCGCAAGCTTCGCCGCCGGCATCGCGTCGCAGGCCGGCGCAGTCGCTGCCGCAGCGGCCAACCTCGGTGCCGTCGCCGCCGCGAACAAGGGCCACTACGCAGGCCGCAAGGGCATCGCCGCCGACCGCATCATGCTCATCCCCCACGGCCGCGCCATGGTAGGCGGATTCGTGCGCGGCATGGTCTCGCAGAAGGGCGCAGTGGTGTCCGCTGCCCGCGGCCTCGCCACCGAGGTCTACACCGCGTTCGATGATGAACTCGTGCCGGCCATCGGCCTGCGCGGTGGCATGGAGATGAACCAGACCGTGCACGTGACAGTGCAGGCCGGCCTGGTGTCCGACCCCGTGCGCACCGGCCGCGCCGTTGCGGACGTGCTCGACGCGTACGCCGGCGCAGTCGGCTCGACGTCGGTGAGTGTCAATGTCTAGGTTCATCGACCGCACCATGGTCACCCTCCAGGTCGAGACGGCCAGCCAGGATGTGTGGGTGCCGGACGGCCTCGCGGTCGCCCGCCGCAACTACGACCCCGCCGGGATCAAGATGGTGCCCGGGAACGGCCTCGCGTTCGAGAAGGACGTGACGATCGTGACCACGTCATCGCTGATGACGGTGCGGGCAAACAAGGCCAAGATCGCCACCCCGGTCACCGAGGTCGACCAAAACAGCTCGGGCGACGTGCGAACGTTCAAGTCCCGCAGCCTCGGACCCGTCGTGTTCCAGAACCGAGTGGCCGTCCCGGTGCGCCCCGGCATGCGCGTGAACATGAAAGGCTCACTGTCCCTTCGCCGTACGGGCAAACCTATCCGCGACCAGAACGAGTCCTACACCCCGATCGCGCTGCGCTTCGACCTGTGGGGCACCGGCACCACCGTCGACGAGTACGGCACCGAGACCGACGTGAAGAAACAGATCATGTCCTACCAGGCGACGCTCCAGGGCACCGCCGGCGTCGGCGTCGGGTTCATCGACTTCACCCTCCCCACCGTCTCCGACGCCACCGTGCCGAGCGACGTGGACCGGCTCTACCTGACCGCATCGTTCGTCGCCACGAACACCGACTCCTATCAAGGCGTCGGGTACCAGGCCCGCTACTGGTTCGCGGAGTACCCCGACTACATCCAGTTCGACCTCGCGAATCCGCTGACCATCTACGTGCGCGAGCCGGCCAACACCACGCCCACCATCGAGCACCCCGCCAGCCGCACCGGGTTTGCGTTCCGCAACCGCAAGGTGTTCTCGAACATCAAGCCGGACACCGAAGTTGTGGTGCTCGGACCCCCGTCCGGTGTCGAGTCGATGTTCATCAACATCTACGAGTGGGACGGCACCCGCGGTGTCCGCATCGCCGCTGTCACGGGTCTCGCACCGAACGAGCGGCGCGTCGTGCCGCTCACCTCGAGCACCGGACAGATCGAGCTCGCGGCCACGGTCGACTTCTACGTCGAGTCGGCGACCGCTCGCCCCTACGAGACGCGCATGACCGAGCGCACCCGCACGACCGCGTACACCTACGCGGACGTGATCGACCCCGTGGTGTCGATCGAGTCCGAGACGGTCGAGGCGGACCTCGGTGTGCTCACGGTCCGGTTCGTCTCCGACTCGATCAACGCGGTGGTCTCGGCCGGCCGGCGGGTGCGCCTGCTCGCCACGCATGCGGACGGGTCGTTCGAGCCGATCTTCACCGGGACTATTCGCGGCCGGCGCATCGTGCACGACTTCACCCACCAGGCGCAGGTGCAGATCTCGGTGCACGACGCGTTCGGCCGCGCCGGCCAGTCGACGATGCCCGTCGCGCACGACCGCCTCGCGGAGTACGGGCACCTGGTGCACACCACCGGCGTGCCGATCCTGATCGACGGCACCGACTACTCGGGTCCGCCACGCGCCCTGCCGGACGGATGGGACTACTTCCCGTCCTACGCGGACGACGCGATGACGATGAACGATGCGCTGATCAAGACGCGCAACGCCCGCAAGGCGTTCCTGTACGTCGACCGCCGAGACCGCATGGTCGTCACGTCCGCACTGCCGACCACCATCGCGCTCGACCTGTCCGACAAGCCGGGGCAGGGCGACATGAGTTACAACCGAGATATCGAGTTCTCCTCGGACACAGAGAATCTCGTCAATACGGTTCAGGTGGTGGAGCACATGCTCGACCGCAAGGAGTTCATCGAGCGTGAGGTCGGCGGCGCTGATCCGCCGGCGCTGCTGGGCGACCTGACGCCCAAGACGCAGCGCATCGATTACCGCCGGCAGGGGTCGATCGACACGTACGGGCAGCACCGCGTGTCGATTGACGTGATTCGCGGATCCGGTTCGTGGGCGGACGTGCAGGCGGACCGGTTCGGTGCGCCGTTCGCGGAGTGGGCCGCGGCCATCCTCGACGAGTATTCGGTCGAGCGGCAGTCCGTGAACCGGCTGCGCCTCACCGCGACCAAGCCGCTGCATCGCGTGCTGATGGCGAAGTTGCAGCCGCTCGACGCGGTGGTGGTGCGGTTCGGTTCCGATGCGCAGGTGTGCCGAATCCGCAAGGTGGAGCACAAGATCGCGCCGAACAAGTGGACGGTGGACCTGTCGTTCGGTGCCAGCCGCGACCAGACGTACTGGCTGCCCGCGACACCGCTGCCGGTCCTCACCCTCGGGGACACCGACGCCGGCACCGTTGCCGAGCCGTCCCTCACCATCATCGACGGCGGCGCACCCGGCGACACCGTGACAGCACTTCTCGACGGAGGCGAAATCTGATGGCAGCACGCGCACGAATCCAACAGCTGCGGGGTACCGCCGCGGAGTGGGCGCAGAAGAATCCGGTGCTGATGGCCGGCGAGGTCGGCGTCGAACTGGATACCGGGTTCCAGAAGGTCGGCAACGGCGTGCAGGCGTGGAACGACCGCCCCTACCAGCGCGGTCCGATCGGACCCACCGGGCCGGCCGGACCCACCGGCCCTGCGGGGGCGACCGGACCCACGGGGCCGACCGGCGCGACCGGGCCGAAGGGCGACACTGGCACCAAGGGCGACACCGGTACCGGCCTCCAGCTCACCGGACGAGTCGCCACGTATGCGGCACTACCCGCGGGCGCGGCCAACGGTGCGCAGTACCTCGTGGACGCGGACGGCCTGGTCTACATCAAGGCCAACAACGCCTTTCCAGCCAGCGGTGCCGGCGTGCAGTTGCGCGGCCCGAAGGGCGACACCGGAGCGGCCGGCGCGACCGGACCCACCGGGCCGAAGGGCGACACCGGCGCGACCGGCGCGACCGGACCCACCGGGCCGGCCGGCACGGTGCCGAACAACGTTGTGCTGAACGGTGCCGGCGTTGCCACTCTCGTGAGCCTGACTCAGGCGCAGTACAACGCGCTCGCGTCGAAGGTGGCGACGACTCTCTACGTGATCGTCGGCTGATGGCGCTCGCACTCGGCGGCAGTGCCGCGGCGCGTGCCTACCTCGGCGCTGCCTCAGTGGCGCGCCTGTACCTCGGGACAGCGATGGTGTGGGCGGCGCAGTTCCCGCTCGGCATCACCAAGTCGACGGCGCAAGAGCTGCCGTCCAACACGACCGCGGCGACCGCGGCGCTCATCACGGGCTGGACTGTGGACCCGGCCGCACCGGGCACGCCTCTGGTGAGCGACGGCATACAGCCGCCGTTCACCGCGGCCGGCACGATCACGGCGTCGATGACGCTGAGCTTCTCGTCGGTGAACCACCTGCGCGGGTTGCAGCTCGTGATCGACGGCGCGGTGGTGGCCACGGACAGCATCACCGGATCGCGGACAGCGTTCACCATCACCTACCCGGCGACGGTGACCACGACGACGCTCGTCCAGCTACGGGCGTTCGCGAACGCCGGCCAGGTCGGCAACCGCACGGTGACGGCGGCATCGCTGGCGTTCACCCCGAGCTAGCGCATTCCGAAGCCGAGGCCGAAGCCCTTGGTGCGCACATCGGCAGCAGACTTCGTGACCGGATCTCGGCCGGCCACGGTGATCGAGTAGAACGGGCTGCCTGGTGTCAGCTCGGCGGTGGCGGGGAACGAGCATGCGCCCGACCCGTCCAGGTATCCGGTGCCGAGCGTCGTCGCCCCGGCGGTGGTGCCGGTCGCGTCGGTGAACGACACGAACGTGTTCGCGCCGAGGTCCGAATACGGGAACAGGGTGGTGCAGCTGCTCCCCTGCGGCACGGTGAAGCGAGCGTCGACTTGGACGAGTATCTGCGTCACGAGTGCCGGCGGGGCGGCCGGTGTCGTGGTCGTGGTGTCCGGAGCCGCGACGGGTGTGCCGCCGCTTGCGCCGCACCCGGCGGCGAGTAGGGCGGCGAGGACGATGAGAGCGGCGCGCATGCGCCGATGTTAGGCGACCGCCCGGTATGGGTCGAGTGTCCGGATGGCGGCGTGCATGCGGGCGTCGGTCGCCTTGGTGTAGATCTGCGTCGAGATCAGTGAGGCGTGGCGCAGCAGCTCCTGGACGACGCGAATGTCCGCGCCGTCCTCCAGCAGCGTCGTGCCGTACCAGTGCCGCAGTTGGTGGGCGGTGGCCTCGACGCCGGATCGGCGGATGGCGGTGGCGACCATGTCGGAGACGGACTTGCTGCGCACGCATTGACCGGGCCGCGACGAGTTCGACGGGAACCAGTATCCGCGGGCGGGCATGGTCTCGGCGGTGGTGGCGAGGATCGGATGCAGCGGAACGTATTTGACCGACTTGTGCTTGCCGGCCACGAGGAATCGGCCGCGCTCGAGGTCGATGTGTTCGCCCTTGAATCGGGCGATTTCTGAGCAGCGCAGGCCACCGAGGCCGGCCAGCAGGATCATGACGCGGGTGCGGTGGTGCATGTTGGACTTGAGGATGGTGAGCATGGCGGTGTCCGCGATCGGGCGAGCGACACGCTCGGGTGCACGCGGCGAGCCGACCTTCAGGAGCGGGTTGTCGAGACGGAGATCCTGGAGTTGGAGCCACTTGAAGAACACCGACAGGTACGAGTGGTAGGTGGCATGCGAGCTGTCCGACCAGTCGCCCGAGTGGGAGGCGTACCAGCGCACGATATCGAGCGGCCGGATGCTCACGAGGCTGCACTCGGATTCGGTGGCAAGGAGGTTGAGCACGCGCACACGCTCGACGATGGTGCTCTCGGACAGACGGGCGGCGTACTGCCAGACCTCCCACTCTTCGACCAAACCGTTCGTTCCCATATGTCCCATTAGTAACACATCGCTGGTCAGAGGTCCGCAGGACTGCACGCTGAGCAGATCACGCTGCGGCAGGAGACGCAGCAGCGAGGACCGGTCGGAGGGGTCGAATCGCCGGACTTGTAATCCGCAGGTCGTAGGTTCGAGCCCTACTGGGGGCACCACGCGCGAGTACCGACGACGCACCGCAGGACGATCCGGTCACGGATTCTGCGAGAGCCTCGACCCGATGCTCTGATGCAGCGCACGCAGGGCGTTCTGCCCCAACGCGGCAGTCTCGGATTCGATATGTCGCAGCAGGTGCGTGTCGCTGACCACCTTCTCCGACGACTGGATCAACACGGTTCCCGCACCGGTGAAGTCGAACTGCCGCTCCTCCCCCGTGTTCGCGCCGAGCAGCATCCCCTGAGCCGCGCCGAGGAAGCTCTGCATCCACGCAGCGTCGAAATGATGCGACGGCGCCGGGCAGTCCGCCCACCCCACCAGCGCCTGCGGGTCGACTCGCACGGGCGGTTCGGCGAAGACCACCGCACCGTTCGACGACGCCAGGAACTTTCCGGTGCCCAGCAGGGTCAGGAAACCGGGGACGATCGACTGTTTCAGCTCCAGCCCCGGCTCGAACGCCAGCAGATTGGCCGCACGAATGGTGAGATTGCCGTCGTCCAGGTCGTAGGAGTTGATTGCGAACCCGCGATCTCCCAGGATCACCTTGCCGTGTCCACTCGCCAGGACCCAGTCGTCCGCGTACAGCGGAGACGAGAATCGACTGGCCACGATCGCCGCCATGGACGTCCGACCGAGGGGCTCGAACTGGATGGTCCCGTAGTAGGCGATCATCGCCCCCTTGGCGGTGAACCACGGTCGGCCGTCGAGTTCGATGCAGAACGCGTAGTCGTTACCGGGCACGTTGTCGTTCACCGGCAGCGTGTAGGGGTTGTGGACGACATCGGTCATGATCTGCGTACTCCTGTCAGAACTTCTGCTCGGACGCCTGGACCCAGACCGTGCCCTGCCCGCCGACGGCGAGCTGCACCGCTTCGCCGGACCCACGACCCACCGCATCCCGCCACCCGACGCTCGCCGAGATGTCGATGGTCAGATGTCCGCGATGGCAGACGTAGGCCTGCGGATCCACCACCACCTGCGGCCGGTCCGGCCCCACCTCGAGCGCCGTCATACCTCCGTGGGACAGCACTGCCACCTGCCCCCGCCCGGCGACCTGCGTCGTGAACATGCCCTGACCGGTCATCGCGCCACGGACGACGCCTCGGGCGCCGCCCTGCTGGGTGAGCGGGACGACGGATGTGGACAGGTGCCCGATGTGCACCAGCAACCGCGACGCCTCGACCGACAGCGGCATCGACCCGTCGAGGTCGATGACCGCCACGTGCAACCCGGCGTGGCCGTAGTGGACGGTGCCGGACCCCTCCGCGGCCATCGTCGCCACGTGCTCGCCGGACATCATCCGACCCGCCATTCCCGCGAGAGCGCCGACGCCCGGCATCGCGCCTGCCGCGCCGCCCATGCTGTGGGGGACGAATCGGACGTCGCCGGTATAGAACAGCATCGATCCTCGTCGGGCGAAGGCCGGAAGTCCCGGCGTCAGCGTCGCGGCGACGACCTTGCTGTTGACGACCTCGAGCATCAGCGCTCCTCGGGCTGGACGTAGACGACACCCGTGCCGTCGAAACGCAGGGAGAACGCCTCGCCGCTTCCGCCGCCGAGGGCGGACCGCCACGTGACGTCGGTGACGAAACTCTGGGTGACCTGTCCGCGGTGGGCGACGAAGGCGTCGGGATCGACGACCAGTGGGAACTGCGGCGATACCTCCAGCGCTATCAACGGCCCACCGGCCGACAGCAGTGCGACGTCACCCTGCCCGCTGACCACGGTCGTGAACAGGCCCTGACCCGACGATGCTCCGCGCAGTCCGGCGAACGCGACGTCCGACCGCAGCGAACCGGACAGCGCCAGGAGTTGGGACGACTCGACGTGGATGGCGTCGCCCGACAGCGGGACGACCGACACGTGCTGGGCATCCACCGCCAGTCGGGCCACACCCGAACCGCCGATCTCCATCAGCGACAGGGACTCCCCCGTCACCTTCTGTTTGAGCGCAGCGCGCAGACCGCCGCCACCGCCCACGCCGGCGTTCTTGAACGTCAACCGGCCCTCGTAGGCGACCATCGATCCCGTGATCGCGCGTATCGTCTCGTCGCGCAGTTCGACGACCAGAACACGGTGTCCCTCTGTTCTCAGGTGAGCCACCGGGACAGGATGGCAGAACGACATCGGAAACGGGGGCCGTCCGGTGATCCGGACGCCCGTCGTGCACTCGAGTGACGTACAGAACATCCATACCGTTTCGCCCACAACTCACAAAGCCCGTTCCCCGGTCGCTGCGGCATATAATAGGAACCAGTCCACGTCTGTGGAGGTAACGAACTTTCACCCCTGTTCGATACTCGTTTACCGGACGGTACGTCAGCAGCCCCGGCGCGCATCGAAGCGATTCACAACAAACTTACGGTGCCGTAGGCTCGAACGAACCGACATCATTCTTGGAGGACACGCATGGCACGGGATCTGACACAACTCGAGCTGCTCGACGAGCTGCAGCCGGTTGCGGAAGAAAATCTGAACCGGCATCTCTCCATGGCCAAGGAGTGGCACCCCCACGACTACGTCCCGTGGGACGAGGGTCGCAACTTCGCTGCTCTCGGCGGCGAGGACTGGTCGCCGGAGCAGTCTCGTCTCGACGAGGTCGCCAAGGCCGCGATGATCACCAACCTCCTCACCGAGGACAACCTGCCCTCGTACCACCGCGAGATCGCGGAGAACTTCTCCCAGGACGGCGCCTGGGGAACGTGGGTCGGTCGCTGGACCGCCGAGGAGAACCGCCACGGCATCGTGATGCGCGACTACCTCGTCGTCACCCGTGGTGTGGATCCCGTCGCTCTCGAGCAGGCCCGCATCGAGCACATGACCAACGGCTTCTCCTCCGCCGCCGCCGGCGGTCACGACGAGATGGGCTTCCTCCACTCCGTCTCGTACGTCACGTTCCAGGAACTCGCCACGCGCGTCAGTCACCGCAACACCGGCAAGGTCTGCAACGACCCGATCGCCGACCGCATGCTGCAGCGCATTGCCGCCGACGAGAACCTGCACATGATCTTCTACCGCAACCTGTGCGGCGCGGCCCTCGACATCTCCCCCGACCAGGCGCTGCGTGCCATCGCCGACATCGTGCAGAACTTCCAGATGCCCGGCGCCGGCATGCCGAACTTCCGTCGCAACGGCGTCCTGATGGCCAAGCACGGCATCTACGACCTGCGTCAGCACCTCGAGGACGTCGTCATGCCCGTCCTGCGCAAGTGGAACATCTTCGACCGCACCGACTTCACCGCCGCGGGCGAGCAGACGCGCGAAGAGCTGGCAGCCTTCCTCGAGAAGCTCGAGAAGGACGTTCTCAAGTTCGAGGAGCAGCGCGACCGGATGCTCTCGCGCGAGGCCGCGAAGCGTCAGGCGCAGGCGTCCTGACACCGCTCACGCCGACGGCGTGATTGGCCGAGTTCCGACTCGGCGGATACTCTCGATGTGCCCGGCAACCGTGTCTGCGGATGCCGGGCACATCGCTGTTTCCACTACTGACGGGTGACACTGGCCATGACTCTGCAGATCGGATCTCTGACCCTGCGCAGTCCCGTCGTGCTCGCCCCGATGGCCGGGGTCACCAACGTCGCGTTCCGCACGCTGTGCCGCGAACTCGAGGAGCAGCTGACCGGAAGCACGTCCGGCCTCTACGTGTGCGAGATGGTCACCGCGCGCGCCCTCGTCGAGCGCCAACCCGCCACGCTGCACATGACCACCTTCGGGCCCACGGAGACACCGCGCTCGCTGCAGCTCTACACCGTGGACCCCGACACCACGTACGACGCCGCGAAGATGATCGTCGACGAGAACATGGCCGATCACATCGACATGAACTTCGGCTGCCCGGTGCCCAAGGTCACCCGCAAGGGTGGCGGTGCCGCTCTTCCGTACAAGCGCTCACTGTTCGGGCGGATCGTCGCAGCTGCGGTCAAGGCGACCGAGGGAACGGACATCCCCGTCACGGTCAAGTTCCGCATCGGCATCGACGACGAGCACCACACCCACCTCGATGCCGGCCGGATCGCCGCCGGCGAAGGCGCCGCGGCGGTCGCCCTCCACGCACGCACCGCCGCTCAGCGGTACTCCGGCACCGCCGACTGGTCCGAGATCGCCCGACTCAAGGACCACGTCCGGGACGTGCCCGTCCTCGGCAACGGCGACATCTTCGATGCCGGCGACGCCGCGCGCATGATGACGGAGACGGGCTGCGACGGAGTCGTCGTCGGCCGTGGATGCCTGGGCCGCCCATGGCTTTTCGCGGAGCTGTCCGCCGCGCTCCGGGGCACCACCGCGCCGACTCCGCCCACCCTCGGCGAGGTGTCGGTCATCATGCGTCGTCACGCGCAGCTGCTCGCCGATCACCACGGCGAAGGACGCGGTCTGCGCGAGATGCGCAAGCACGTCGCCTGGTACATGCGCGGCTTCCCGGCCGGCTCGGATCTGCGGGTCCGGATGGCGACGGTGTCCACGCTGACCGAGCTCGACGACCTGCTCGCTCGACTCGACCCGACGGTTCCGTTCCCCGCCGACGCCGAGGGTCCCCGCGGCCGCCAGGGGTCGCCCGGGACGGTATCGCTCCCGGACGGATGGCTCGACGATCCGGACGACTGCGCGGTGCCCGCGGGCGCCGATCTGATGCACTCCGGCGGATGATCAGTAATATGGCGTCAATCCGTCGACCGCTCGTCGACGCGCGGACGATGGGAACGACAAGTGGGTGACGACGACGACTCGGGGTCACCCACACCCGGACGTCGAGCCCCCTGGGAACGGCCCATTTCCCGCGTTCCCCGTTCGGATCAGGATTCGGGTCCCCGGCCCCCGGTCGAGCCCGTTCGACCTGACAGCCCGACCCCCCCGGACTCTCGGCCACGGCCGGACGACCCGAGGCCGGTAGCACCCACCCCCAGCCCTCCTTCCGACGACGAGGACAAGCGCCTGTCCGTCGCCGAGCTGGTGGACAAAGTGTCGAAGATCGCGTCGTCCCGGAATCGACGGACCGACGAGCACCCGGCGCGCTCAGCTCCGCCCGAGCCCGACGCCGAGACCGACCCGCCGACCGTCGTCATTCCGCCGGTACCCGCCCCTTCCCGGGAGAGCTCGGACAAGGATCGGCCCGCCCCGGAAGCCGTGGGCCCGATCCCACCGCCCGCGTTGACCAGGCTCGCCTTGAGCCGGGCCCGCAAGCGCCGACGCGTTCGCGTGTTCGGCCGCATCGGAGTATCGATGGTGTCGATCATGGCGCTCCTCGTCACGGGTGTCGTCTGGGGTTATCTGCGAGCCACCGACCGCGGATTCGAACAGGTCGCCGCGCTGGACACCGAATCGACGGACGTGGTCGACGCCCCCGGCCAGTACGGCGACGAGACGTACCTCATCGTGGGTACCGATACTCGCGCAGGTGCCAGTGGTGAGATCGGTGCCGGCACGGAGGCCGACGCCGAGGGTGCGCGCTCCGACACCGTCATGCTGATCAACATCCCCGCCGACCGCAGCCGCGTGGTCGCGGTGTCGTTTCCCCGAGACCTCGACGTCGAACGCCCGGAGTGCGAGGGATGGAACAGCACGACGGGCGACTACACCGGTGAGATGTTCCCGGCCGCGGACGGCGACAAGCTGAACGCCACCTATGCCCTCGGGGGGCCGAAATGCCTCGTCAAGATCATCCAGAAGATCTCGGGACTCCGGATCGGACACTTCGTCGGCATCGACTTCGCCGGCTTCGAGTCGATGGTCAACGAGGTCGGTGGCGTCGACGTCTGCACGCCCGTTCCGTTGGTCGACGACGAACTCGGGACGGTCCTGGCCACGACGGGTGAGCAACGCATCGACGGACGCACCGCGTTGAACTACGTCCGCGCCCGCAAGGTGGAAGCCGAAGGCACCGGCGACTACGGACGCATCAAGCGTCAGCAGCTGTTCCTGTCGTCGTTGCTCCGCTCGGTGCTGAGCAATCGGGTGCTGTTCGATCCGGGCGCGCTGAACGGCTTCGTCACCGCGTTCACGAGGGACACGTTCGTCGAGAACGTCAAGACCTCGGACCTGCTCACTCTCGGCAAATCGTTACGGGGCGTGGCCGCCGGCGCGGTCACGTTCCTGACGGTGCCGACGTCGGGAACGACCGATTACGGCAACGAGATCCCGCGGACCGACGACATCAAGGCCATCTTCCAGGCCATTATCGACGACCAACCGCTGCCCGGTGAAGAGCGCGCCGCGGAGGTTCCCGGGGCTCCCGTGACGACGGCGCCTCCCATCACGTCCGAGCCGCAGATCGCGGTCGATCCCTCCACGGTGTCGGTGCAGATCTCGAACGGGTCCGAGATCAGCGGACTCGCTGCCACCACGGCCGACGAACTCGCCGCGTACGGGTTCCAGATCATGGGCACGGGCAACGCCGAGGTGCCGGGATCTGCCGCCACCGTCGTGCGCTACGGCACCGGGTCGATCGCCGAGGCCGAGACCGTCGCGAGCGCCATTCCGGGAGCGGTGCTCGAGGAACTCCCGAGCCTCGGAGGCATCGTCGATGTGGTGCTGGGATCGGAGTACCAGGGGTTCACGTCCGTTCCCACCGCCGTCGGCGAGGTTCTTCCGACCTTCCAGGTAGGAACATCCGGGGCCACCGAGGTCGCTCTCCCGAGCGATCTCACGGTCACGAACGGCGCCGACGACGCCTGCGTGTGAATCGATAACCCGCATTCACCGCCCGTTCACCGCCTGCATGCCCGTTGCCCATGTCGAGCCGAGTAAAATCGGACCATGCGCGTGGCTTACAACGAACAGATGACAGAACTCGCCGACCTGCTCGGCGAGATGGCCGCATTGGCCGGTAGTGCGATGGAGCGTGCCACGCAGTCCTTGCTGCAGGCCGACCTCCGTATCGCCGAGCAGGTGATCGGCGAACACGAGAGGATCACCGATCTCAGCTCCCAGGCCGAGGAGCGTGCGTTCGCCCTCCTCGCCCTCCAGGCCCCCGTCGCCGGCGATCTCCGATCGGTGGTCTCCGGCATCCAGATCGTCGCCGACATCGACCGCATGGGCGCCCTGGCTCTCCACGTCGCCAAGATCGCGCGTCGTCGCCATCCTCAGCACGCTCTGCCCGAGGAAGTGAACGGCTACTTCGCCGAGATGGGCCGCATCGCCGTGGCTCTCGGATCGTCGGCACGCGAGGTGCTCGAGACCCGTGACCCCGAGCGCGCCGCGAAGCTCCGCGAGGAGGACGAGGCGATGGACGACCTGCACCGTCACCTCTTCAGCGTCCTGATGGACAAGGAGTGGAGCCACGGAGTCGCTGCGGCCGTCGACGTCACGCTGCTCGGACGCTTCTACGAGCGTTTCGCCGACCATGCCGTGGAGGTGGGCCGTCGAGTGATCTTCCTGGTCACCGGCAGCCTCCCCAGCGACCTGCCGACTCCCCCCGCGCAGCACGTCTCCTGACCCACACGCACACGGACGAAAGGGCGCCCTCCTGACCGGAGGGCGCCCTTTCGTCTGTGCGGAGGTTGTCGGTGTTTATCCGAAGCGGCCGGAGATGTAGTCCTCGGTGGCCTTCTGCGTCGGGTTGGAGAAGATCTTCTCGGTGTCGTCGATCTCGATGAGGTTGCCGGGCTTACCGGTGGCCTCGAGGTTGAAGAAGCCGGTCTGATCGCTCACACGCGCAGCCTGCTGCATGTTGTGCGTGACGATCACGATGGTGAAGTCCTTCTTCAGCTCGCCGATCAGGTCCTCGATCGCGAGCGTGGAGATGGGGTCCAGCGCGGAGCACGGCTCGTCCATGAGCAGCACGTCCGGCTGCACCGCGATGGCTCGTGCGATGCACAGGCGCTGCTGCTGACCACCGGAGAGACCACCACCGGGCTTGTCGAGGCGGTCCTTGACCTCGGTCCAGAGGTTCGCGCCCTTGAGCGACTCCTCGGCGATCTCGTCGAGCTGCTTCTTGTTCTTGCCGCCCTGGAGCTTGAGGCCGGCGACGACGTTGTCGCGGATCGACATCGTCGGGAACGGGTTGGGACGCTGGAACACCATGCCGATGGTGCGCCGGACGCCGACGGGGTCGACACCGGAGCCGTAAATGTCCTCGCCGTCGAGAAGCACGGAGCCTTCGACGCGGGCACCGGGGGTGACCTCGTGCATGCGGTTCAGCGAGCGCAGGACGGTGGACTTGCCGCAGCCCGACGGTCCGATGAAGGCCGTGACACTACGAGGGGGGACGGAGAGCGTCACATTGGATACGGCGTGGAACTTGCCGTAGAAGATGTTGACGTCTTTCAGATCGAGTCGCTTGGCCATGTCGAGAATCCTTCAGGTCAGAAGTTCTTGGGGGCGAAGAAGCGGGACACCAGCTTCGCGCCGATGTTGAGGACCGCGACGATGAGGATGAGGGTGAGAGCTGCTCCCCACATCCGCTCGCTGGTCAGCGCGGCCGTACCGGCCTTCTGCAGATCGACCATCATCAGCGGCAGCGAGGTCTGCGGGCCGGCGAAGAGGTTGAAGTTGATGGCGGTGGCGGATCCCACGAGGATCAGCACCGGCGCGGTCTCTCCCATGACGCGGGCGAGAGCGAGCATGATTCCCGTGACGATGCCCGAGAGTGCCGTCGGGACGACGATCTTCGCGATGGTCTTCCACTTGGGCACACCGAGTGCATACGACGCTTCGCGGAGATCCTGCGGAACGATGCGCAGCATCTCCTCCGCGGACCGCACGATCACCGGGATCATCAGCAGCACCAGGGCGAGGGAGACGGCGAGACCGGAGCGGTCGAAGCCGAACGTCGCGATCCAGAGACTGTAGATGAACAGAGCCGCGACGATGGACGGGACACCCGTGAGGATGTCGACCATGAAGGTCGTGGCCTTCGCGAGCCGCGTTCCGACGCCGTACTCCACCAGGTAGATGGCGACGAAGATGCCGATCGGGATGGAGATGACCGCGCAGAACAGTCCTTGCAGGAGCGTGCCGACGATGGCGTGGTAAGCGCCGCCGCCCGGCTTGAAGGGGGTGACTCCGGCTTGCGAGAACTGCCACCAGTCGGCCGTCGCGACGGCGCCGATGCCCCGTGAGACGACTGTGTAGAGGACCCACACCAGCGGGATCAGAGCGATCACCACGGCCAGGGTCACCAGCACGGTGGCCAGGGAGTCGGACACCTTGCGGCGGGAACTGACGCCCTGGAACGTCGGCTGCTTGACCGGCCGATCCATGGTGGCCGTCGAGGCGTTGTCGGCCATGGGTCAGTCCTTCTTTCCGGCGATGGCGGCGCGGGCGCCGGCGTTGACCACGAAGGTCAGGACGAAGAGAACGAGTCCCGCGGCGATGTACGCACCGGCCTGCAGCTGGTTGTTGAACTCACCGGCTGCCAGTGCGATCTTGGTGGCGAAGGTGTTGCCGCCGTCGAAGAGCGTCCACCCGAATGTTTCCTGGGTGCTGCGGATGATGATGTAGAGCGCGATGGTCTCACCGAGCGCGCGGCCGAGGCCGAGCATCGAACCGCTGACGAATCCGGACTTGCCGAACGGAATGACGGTGGTGCGCACCACTTCCCAGCGAGTTGCACCGAGTGCGAGCGCAGCTTCGATGTGGCCCTTGGGTGTCTGGACGAACACCTCGCGGGTGACCGCGGCGATGATGGGCAGAATCATCACGGCGAGGACGATGGCACCGGTGAAGATGGTGCCGCCGCCGGCGATGGACACCGAGCCGGTGGCGAACAGCGGGAACCACGCCAGGTTGGTGTTGAGCCACTCGGCTGCCGGGGAGATGGCCGGCGCGAGGACGTAGAGGCCCCACAGGCCGAACACGATCGACGGCACCGCGGCCAGCAGATCGATGACGTATCCCAGAGGACCCGCCAACCGCTTCGGCGCGTAGTGCGTCAGGTAGATCGCGATACCCAGCGCCACCGGCATCGCGAGGATCAGCGCGACGATGGACACGGTGGCGGTCACGAGGAATAGGTCGCGGACGCCGAACAGCATCGCCGACGTGTCCGACGTGCTCCACTGGCCGTCGTACGTGAAGAAGTTGACGGTGTTGTTCTGCAGCGCGGGGATGGCCCGCCACAGGAGGAACCCACCGATCGCGGCGATCAGAACGATGACGAAGACACCGGACCCGGTGGCGAGCGTCGAGAAGATCCGGTCGCCCGGGCGGGTGACCGTACCTGTGGCTTTCTTGTCGGGCACTGGTGTCGGCGCTTCCGTCTTACGAGCGGCGTCGACGGCTGGGCTGGTAGCCGGGGTGACGCCGCTGATCGAATGGGTGTCGCTCATACCGCTCACTGTCTCGTGTGGTGGGGTACTTGCGTCGCCTGCATCACTCCGAGGAGCGATGCAGGCGACGACCAGTGTGTCAGGAAATGGCGTTGATCGCCGTCACCAGACGCTCCTTGAAGCTGTCCGGGAGCGGCACGTAACCGGCAGCCTCGAGGCCTTCCTGGCCCTCGTTGGCAGCGCTGAGCAGGAACGACTTGACGCCCGCGGCGGTCTCCGCGTCGTAGCCCTTGGAGCAGACGATCTCGTAGGTCGAGAGCACCAGCGGGTAGGAATCGGCGTCCTTACTGGCGAACAGTGCGTCGGTGTCGAGCGCGAGGTCGTTTCCGTCACCGGAGAAGGTGACCGTGTCGATCGCCTTGGCGGCGGTCTCGGTGGTGAGCTCGACGGCACCGGCGCCGAAGTCGATCTGCGCCGCGGTCAGGTTCTCCTGATCGGCGAAGCCCTTCTCGACGTAGGTGATGGCGCCCGGGGTGGCGGCAGCGGCCTGAGCGACGCCCGACGAACCGTTGGCGCCCTCGCCCACTCCACCGGCCCAGTCGGAGCTGTGGTCCAGCGTCCAGGACTGCGGTGCGGCGTCGGACAGGAAGCGCTGGAAGTTGTCGCTGGTGCCCGAGGAATCCGAGCGGTAGATCGGCGTGATAGCGGTGGTCGGGAGCGTCGCGCCCTCGTTCAGCGCGGCGATGGCCGGATCGTTCCAGGTGGTGATCTTGCCGGTGAAGATCTGGGCGATGACGTCGGGCGTCAGGACCAGGTCGTCGACACCGTCGAGCGTGTAGGCCACGGCGACCGGGCCGAACACGAGGGGAAGGTTCCACGCCGGGTTGCCGGCGCAGCGCGTGGCAGCCGCGTCGGCCTGCTCTTCCTTGATGGACGAGTCCGAGCCCGCGAAGTCCACGAGACCGGCGACGAACTGGGTACGGCCGTTACCGGAACCGCTGACCGTGTACTCCACTGCCTTGCCGGAGCACACACCCGAGTAGACGGACGTGAAATTGGACATCGCGTTCTGCTGCGCCGACGACCCTTCGCCGGTGACGGGACTCTTGCCCTCGCATGTCGCGGCGGAGTCACCACTGCCGGTGGCCTCGACGTTCGCGTCGGAACCACATGCAGCCAGCGTCAATCCGCCGACAGCCAGTACGCCCATGAGGGCAATGCTGCGCTCGAGCTTCACCTGTCTCCTCCAGAAACAGCCCGTCGCGACCGATCGGTCGGCGGGCGAGAAAAGGATGCGATCACTCGATCGCAACGGTTAGCGTGCGCTACCCGAGGGAGAACGTAAGCGCCGGTGGTGGACGGTGTGCCGCGCCTCCGTGAACGGAAGGTGAACAAGGCGACCGGATGCCCGGAAAGGCATGAGATATCGGTCTCGAGAACGCCGGACGATCAGGCGCGGGCGAACGCCGCATCGACGTGGAACGTGGTGAAACCGAGCTTGCTGTACGTGTGGACGGCGGCCGTGTTGTCCGACTCGACGTAGAGCAGTACCGCGGGCAGTTCGCGATCGGCGAGGTAGCGCAGGCCGGCCAGGGTCAGCAGTGCGCCCAGACCCTTGCCCTGCGCGTTCGGGTCGATGCCGACGACGTAGACCTCCCCGAGTTCGGGGTCGTCGCCGGTCGGGGGGTGGACCTTGGTCCAGTGGAAACCGAGAATCGTGTCGGGATCGTCCGCGGACGTGGCGACGAACAGACCCTCCGGGTCGAACCAGTCCTCGGCTCGACGCTCGTCGATGTCGGCGCCGGTCCAGCCGCCCTGCTCCGGATGCCACGCGAAGGCGGCGTTGTTGACGCGCAGGATCTCGGCGTCGTCGCCGTCGCGATAGGTGCGCAGTGTGATGCCCTCGCGTACGGGCAGTTCCGGAAGTGGGGTGTCCGAGTCCAGGGGGCGACGCATCTGCAGCAACTCCCGGACGACGGTCAAGCCCAGCTTCTCCGCGACGCGATCCGCCGACGGCAGCCTGCCGTGTGCCCACACGCGTGCAGTAGGTGACGGCAGAGCTCGCTCGACCAGCTGCGTTCCGACGCCTCGACCGCGCGCATCGGGGTGGACGACGACCTCGGCCATCGCCGGGGTGTCGCCGTGCTCGGGCGCCAGCGTGGCGTAGCCGACGAGTGAATCCCCGTCGAGAGCGAGGAGATGCTCGTCGTCACGGGGTGACTCGACGGCCCGTTCCGCCTGCTCGGACAGCGGCGGAGTGCCGTCGACGACGGTGGCGCGCGCGATCGCGTCGCGGATCGATTGCGCTTCCTCCGGCGTCGGGCGACGGGAGTCGATCGAGATGTCTGCGGCCATGTCAGGAACCCGACCGATCGGACGGCGCGAACGAGCTCGAGGCGGAGGACGACACGGGCTGGGGAGCGTCGTCGACGGGCATGTCCGCGTCCAGGTCCGAGGTGTCGTCGGCAGACGACGACCCCTTGCCCGCGCGGCTGGGACGGACGGCCTTGTAGCCGACGTTCCGGACGGTACCGATCAGCGATTCGTACTCGGTGCCGAGCTTCGCACGCAGTCGACGCACGTGGACGTCGACCGTGCGGGTGCCTCCGAAGAAGTCGTATCCCCAGACTTCCTGCAGGAGCTGAGCCCGGGTGAACACCCGTCCCGCGTGCTGCGCCAGGTACTTGAGCAGCTCGAATTCCTTGTACGTCAAGTCGAGCGGACGGCCGCGAAGACGTGCGGTGTACGTGCCCTCGTCGATGACGAGCTCGCCGAGGGTGATCTTTCCCGACGCCTCGGGACTGCTCACTCCGCCGTGACGGCCGACGAGCAGACGGAGCCTGGCGTCGAGTTCGGCGGGCCCGGTGGTGGGAAGCAGGATGTCGTCCAGGCCCCACTCGGCGTTGACCGCGACCAGCCCACCCTCGGTGAGGACGGCGACCACGGGAATCGAGGAGCCTGCGCTGCCGAGGAGCCTGCAGAGGCCACGAGCGGCCGCGAGGTCGGTGCGGGCGTCGACGAGCGCGATGTCGGCACTGCCGGCTTCCAGGAGAGAGGAGACCTCCGTCGGCGCCGGGCGGACCGTGTGCGCGAGCAGGACCAGGGACGGCAGAACGGACTCCGGGTCCGGGTCGGAGGTCAGCAGCAGTAACTCCACGGGGCCTCCTCGTCTCGTCGGCGGGTCCCACGACCTGCGGTGGGCGGTTGTCGCTGGATCACAGACTAACCTGTCCGGAGTCAGGAACCCTCGCCCACGACGTGCGTCGCGCGGACGAGGGACCTCGATCCCCCGCTGTCATCGCCGTCCGACCGCCCGAGAGGAACTCCGTGCGAAAACTGATCGTCGGGCTCGTCTTCATCCTGGCGCTCGCCCTCGCCGCCGACTTCGGGACCGCTGCGTACTCCGAATATCGGGTTTCACGCGCGCTCCGTGAGGGTGGCGACCTGGTGTCCGACCCCCAGGTGACCATCCACGGGTTCCCGTTCCTGACCCAGGCGGCAGAGGGCAGCTATCGCCGTGTGGAGATCCGCGCCCAGGACGTCCCGACGGAGTATGTCGAGAAGACCACCATCGAGGCGACGCTGCGTGACGTGCGGATTCCGCCGTCGGACCTGCTGGACGGGTCGGTGCGCACGGTGCCGATGCGCCAGCTCGATGCGCGCGTCCGTATCGACGCGACGGACCTCGGGCGCTTCCTGCAGATCCCGGATCTGCAGGTGTCGACACCTCCCGCCGACCGATCGGACGGAACCGGCGGATCGGGCGGCTCCGGGGAGACCACGGCCGGGGCCGTCGTGCTCACCGGCACGGTTCCCGTCGGCCCGGTGGATGCGGCCGTCAGTGTCACCGCGGAGCTGGTCCTCGACGGGGACGGCGTCTCGATCGTCGCGTCCGACCTGTATTTCGGCCCGGAGGGTGAGGCGGATTTCACCATTCCCGACTTCCTGAAGCCCGCGGTTCTGGGTCTGTTCACGAAGAAGATCGATGCGCAGCAGCTCCCCTTCGGCATCCTGCCGTCGACGGTGTACGCCGAGGGCGGCCAGATCGTCATCGAGGGCAGCGCTCAGGACGTCACGATCGATCTCGACGAGATCCGCGCACCGTGACCGCCGTTCTCGTCCTCGTCGTCGCACTGGTGCTGGCCGGAGTGGTCGGACTGTGGCTCAGGCGGCGCGAAGGCGCCGTCCGGTCGACCGAACCCGGCACCGCGTCCGCGAGTCGCGCGCACGCCCTCCGCGCCGTCGGCGTGCGCGACGGCGCGGTGACGGTGCTGCACTTCTCGGCCACGTGGTGCGGTCCGTGCGCGGCCGTGCGCCGGGTGGTGGCCTCCGTGGTCTCCGATCTCGACGAGTCCGGGCGCGCAGTGTCCGACGTCGAGGTCGACATGGACGAACAGCCGCAGCTCGCCCGGGAGTTCGGTGTCATGTCGTTGCCGACGACGTTCGTGCTCGACCCGTCGATGCGGGAGCGCTCGCGTGCGTCCGGGGTGCCGTCCGTCGCCGACCTGCGTACCGCGATCCTGGCTGCCTCCGGACCCACGACTTCGTGATCCTCGCCATCGTGCGTACGATGGCCTGCGTGACCGCCAGCCACGAGCTTCTGCTCACCCGACGCCGCACAGTCGATCTGTGCCGCCTCGGCGGCTGTTGCTGCCGTTGCCGCTGACGACGGTCCTTCCCCAGCGCTGATCCGCTCCCGCGCCGCGTGCACCTCACGCCGCCGGTAGAGACGTATCCCGAGGAAGACCATCGGCCGCCCGCGTATCCCGCGTGCCCCGGCCTTCCGCGCCCGGTCCCACCACTCTTTCCTCACCGCAGGAGCATCTCGATGCCAACTCCCACCGCGAGTCCCACACAGGTCGACGTACGGGGTCCCCGGTTCGTCGCCTGGGTCACCACCGTCGTCCTGGTCGTCACTCTCCTCGTCTCCACCGTGTCCCTCCCCGCAGCCGCGATCATCCTGGGTGTGCAGACTCTCGTCTTCGCCTACGGCGCTGCCGCAGGTCCGGCCGCGCACCCCTACGGCCGCGTCTACGCCGCAGTGGTCGCACCACGGCTCGGGCCGGTGCAGGAGAAAGAACCGGCGACACCTCTACGGTTCGCGCAGGGCCTGGGATTCGTGTTCGCGGTCGTCGGCACGGCAGGCTTCGCTCTCTCCTCCACCGCCGTCGGGACGATCGCTACCGGACTCGCCCTGTTCGCAGCCGTCCTGAACGCCGCCTTCGGTATCTGCCTGGGCTGCAAGATCTACCCACTCGCGAGCCGGCTCATGCCTGCTCGACAAGCCATCTCCTGATCCACCCGTCACCTGTAGAAGAAGAATCGAAAGGAACCACATGGCTCGCTCCGACGTCCTGGTCACTGCCGACTGGGCCGAGCAGAACCTGCATGCTCCCAAGACCGTGTTCGTCGAGGTCGACGAGGACACCAGCGCCTACGACACCGGCCACATCGAGGGTGCCGTGAAGCTCGACTGGAAGTCCGACCTCCAGGATCCGGTCCTTCGCGACTTCCTCAACCAGGAGCAGTTCTCCGACCTGCTGTCGACCCGCGGCATCGCCAACGACGACACCGTGATCCTCTACGGCGGCAACAACAACTGGTTCGCCGCGTACGCGTACTGGTACTTCAAGCTGTACGGCCACAAGGACGTTCGTCTGCTCGACGGCGGCCGCAAGAAGTGGGAACTGGACGGTCGTCCGCTCAGCACCGACGCCGTTTCGCGGGAGACCACGTCGTACAAGGCCGAGGCTCCCGACCTGTCGATCCGCGCGTTCCGCGACGAGGTCATCGCCGCCATCGGCACCAAGAACCTCCTCGACATCCGCTCCCCCGACGAGTACTCCGGCAAGATCCTCGCGCCGGCGCACCTTCCCCAGGAGCAGAGCCAGCGTCCGGGCCACATCCCCGGAGCCGTCAACGTTCCGTGGAGCAAGGCTGCCAACGAGGACGGCACCTTCAAGTCCGACGAGGAACTGAAGGAGCTCTACGACGGTGTCGGCATCGATCCCGCCAAGGGCACCATCGCGTACTGCCGCATCGGCGAGCGTTCGTCGCACAGCTGGTTCGCACTGACCCAGCTGCTCGGCTACGACAACGTCAAGAACTACGACGGCAGCTGGACCGAGTACGGCTCCCTCGTCGGAGCACCGATCGAGTTGGGAGCGTAAGACATGTGCGGAGCACCAGTTCAGGGACAGACCCTTCCGGCCGGCGTCGACATCGAGAAGGAAACGGTCATCACCGGCCGCGTCCTCGCGAAGTCGGACGGCCAGCCCGTGGGCGGCGCGTACGTGCGTCTGCTCGACAGCACCGGTGAGTTCACCGCCGAGGTCGTTGCATCGGGAACCGGTGACTTCCGGTTCTTCGCTGCGCCGGGCACGTGGACGCTGCGCGCCCTGTCCGCCAGTGGCAACGGCGACATCACCATCTCCCCCGAGTCCGCCGGACTTCACGAGGCAGAGATCGCCATCGGCGCCTGACCGCCTCCGATCGACGAGAGCCCCGCCCGAGCAGTTCTCGGGCGGGGCTCTTCGCGTTCGTCTCTACTTGCCGGGTTCGGGCGGCAGTCCGAGCGACTTCAGCACTTCTTCCCATGTCGACGGCACGGTCTCCGTCGGCGTGGCCGGCGGTGCGAGGTACCCGGGGGCCACCGGGGGGATCACCCGGGGAGCCCCGACGCCGTCGGCTGCCGGCGGGACGGCCGGCTCGGTCACCGGCGGCTTCCCACTCTCGTCCCTCGCGATGTCCGTGATCCACCGGATCAGCTTCTCGCTCTCCCAGTCCCTACCGTTGTCCGGGAAGTTGTCCCAGTAGTAGAGGTGCTGGAGGAACCCGAGCTCGATGTACGGCTTCTCCCACAGCTGCGGGATGTCCGCGTTGTCCGCGGCGAAGCCCTTCGCTTCGGCCGCCAGCTTCGCCTCGACGACACTGCGGCCCGGTCCCATGGCCCACTGCGCGGCGTCGAACATCTCCTGCGGCGACGGCGCAGGCTCGTCGGCGGTGGGTTCGGTCCGGTCGGACACGCGCAGCATGACGTCGAGAACGGACTCGTCGGACGTCGCGAATCCGGGGTCGGAGAACACGTGCGCGATGGTGCGCGCAGCCACGTCGGACGACACGGCGGCGAACTCGGTGACCGTCCGTGCGGGGTCGAGAAGTGTGAAGTGCATGCGCCCGAACACGTTCAGCGCCAACGGAAGTACGCCCAGATTCTCGGGGGCGTCGCAGGCGATGTCCATCGGACGGCAGGCCCACCGGATCTTGTCGGTCAGCGTGCCGTAGTCCTTCGGCTCCGAGGACATGAAGCCGCCCCCGGGAGGTCCCGGCTTGTCCAACGACGCGGTGCCCGCGGGTCGGTAGGGATCGCCGACGAGGGCGACCCCGGCGATGTCGTCGGACGTGACGTGGGCCGTCGACGGGCGTGACCCGATGTCGACGGCCAGACGTTCGACCGCTTCGGCGCCGACGCTGTAGCCGAGCAGGACGTACTTCGTCGACGTCCCGCAGGCAGTCTTGTTCTCGTCGATCATCCGGGTCATCGTGCTCAGGCCCTCGCGCACCGACTCCTGGTAGGTGGGCACCGGATCGGCCACCGCGACGCCGTACTCGGAGGCGTAGGGGACGTAGACCCACCCGACGCGTCCGGGGTACTCGGCGTTGGCCTCACCCGTCGGAACGGTCACGTTGCCGACCCAGTTCGACCACGGCAGTCGGTCCACCTCGTCGACGGGATTCCGGTCCGATTCCGAGTCGGTCGCTCCCGTGATCGCGACGATCAGGACGTCGGGGCAGTCGTAGGCGTAGTTGTTCGGATCCTGGTCGACCTTGTTTCCCAGGCCGAACGTGTCCAGTACGGACTCGACCGGGTCGTCGCCGAGGCCGAGCGGATCCGACGGTGTGATCGGGGCGGCCGCGGCGACGGACGTCTGCAGGACACTCACCGCCAGCAGGGCCGTCGCACACACGGCGAACACTCGTGTGGCGGCTCCACCGGGCGACATCCGCCCCGTCCTCGACTCCATGACCCTCTTCACCGGCACCTCTCCGACCACGTATCTCCAGTTCCGACATCGGAACGCTCCGACCCTATGCAACCCGGCGGCCGTTCGGACCGACGCGAGCTTGTCATCGGTCACAAGGTCTGCGGCCCGAACAGTCGGGCGCCCGGGCCAGGAACGACGACCGACGCGCCGCGGTCTACACTCGATACGTGGTCATCTTCTTCGAGGTACTCCTGGTGCTGGCGTCGATTCTCATCGCCTGGTTCTCCCTGTACGTGGTCTACCGCTTGGTCACCGACGAGTCGTGAGCAGTCCGTTCGACGACGGCCGGTCCGGCAGCGCATCGCCACGCCTGAGTGGTGACGAGGCAGTAGCGCGCGCCGAGGATCGGGCCAAGGAGACTGCGGGTCGCAACATCCCGGTGCTCCCCGACCTTCCGGCGACCGACGACACCGCCAATCTGCGACTCGGCGTCGACATCTCGCATTCCGTTCTGGCCCTCCTCCCCCTCGTGGGCGTGTGGCGGGGCGACGGTGAAGGACATGACGCCGACGGCGACTACACCTTCGGCCAGCAGATCATCGTGAGTCACGACGGCGGCCCGTACCTGACGTGGGAGTCCCGGACCTGGCGCACCGACGCCGACGGCGCCTACACGGCCGAGGATCTTCGCGAGTCCGGCTTCTGGCGCGTCAGCGGATCCGGCATCGCGGGTGCCGAGGACGAGGAAACTCTCGAGCTTCTGCTGACACACGCGACCGGCCTCATCGAGCTCTACTACGGGCGCGCGCTGACACAGTCGTCGTGGGAGTTGGCCACCGACGTCGTCATCCGCACCACCTCCGCCGCGCTCGTGGGCGGCGCGAAGCGTCTGTACGGCATCGTCGACGGCGGCGATCTGGCGTATGTCGAGGAGCGCGTCGGACCGGACGGCGATCTCGCCCCCCGATTGTCCGCACGCCTCGCCCGCTACGTCGGCTGACCTCTACTCAGCGCTCGCTTCGGCATCGTCCTTCGAGGACGACTCGTCGTCGGAGTCGGCCTTCTCCGGATCGAAGTCGGCGAACGCGGTTCCCGACACGGTGCCGTTGGTGCCCGGCAGTGTGACCGTCTCGCGGGCGCCCGTCTTGTACCGGTCGTTCAGTCCGTCCATCTTCTCGCCGGCGCGGTCGAGGTCCTCCTGCGTCAACTCGGGGCCCACCGTGTCCTCGTTCGACGTGGTCGTGTCGGCATCGTCGGACTCTGTGGTCTCGGTGGTCTCGGTGGTCTCGCTGCTGCGGTCGTCAGTCATGCACCCACACTGACACACCGTCGGCGTCGCCTCGGCAGAACGGGAAAGACCGACGTCGGTGATGGTCCCGATCGACCCCGGACATGACGCGACCCCCGAGCCCTACCGGTACACCCTTGCGGGAGTACGGGTCTCGGTCTGGACGGACCGAGGGCTCGGGGGTCGGGTAGCTGCCTGGTATTCGCCCGCCGCTCGCGCGGTGAGTGATATCCGTCAGCGGGTGCGGCTAGCGGGCAGCCACCTCACGCGTCCAAGAGTCATACAATTCCAGACCACCTCCTCTCTCGTGTACTGACGACGCTACGCGTGGAACAGCGCGCTCTGCAACGGCTTTTTCTCGGAGCGAACAGACGATGTCCGGACCGCGCCGGCAGGGGCCTCGCCGCGGACGTGGAGTGTGCGCACACCATTCGGTACCGGACTGTGCGTCACGACCACGACGGACCGCTCCGGCTCGAACAGTCCGCCTGCGGGGTCGAGCGCCGCGGAGAGAAGCCGAGCCGACGATGCGTCGTCCAGGTGCTCGGTGGGTTCGTCGACGACCAGCACCGACGCTCGCGACACCACCGCCCGCGCCAGGAGCAGTCGACGACGCTGCCCGCCGGATATCGCTCGATCCCCGCCTTCCAGCAGGGTGTGCAGTCCCCCGGGCAGGGTCTCGACCCAGTCACCGAGACCCACTCGCTGCACGGCGTCCAGAGCGTCGCGCTCGGTGAGGTCGCCGCGCACCACCCGAAGATTCTCCAGCACGGTCGTCTCGAAGACGTGTGCGTCCTCGGCGAAGTAGGTCACCTCGGCGCGCAACCAGTCCTCGGGCACGTCGTCGATCGGGTGACCCGCCACGCGCACCTCCCCCGAGATCGCCGGCACGAGCCCGGCGAGTGTCATGGCCAGAGTCGACTTGCCGATGCCGCTCGGGCCCACGATCGCTACGCGCGCACCGGGTTCCAGACGCAGCGACACCGGCGCGGTGTGGGCGCGCCCGCGGCCGGCGACCACGGCGTCCACCTCGAGACTCACATCCCCGGTGGGGACCGACCGATCGGCGGCCGCGTGTCCGGGGCCCGCCGAGTCGACCAGAGCCATGATGCGCCGGGCCGCCGCGGAGCCTCGCACCAGAGCGACAGCCGCCGCAGGCACGGCCCCTGTCGCCTCGAAGGCCGCGAGGGGCACGAGGACGACGACGGCCAGGCCCGTCGGATCGGCACCCCCGGAGAATCCCGTTCCGCTCCCGTAGGCCGCGATGCCCGTGATGAGCGCTCCGAGAACGGCGGCCCCCATCGACAGGGGCGTCGCCGCAGCGGACAACGCGGACCACGTTCCGGCGCGATCCTGCGCTGCGGCGGCGGCCGCGTCCGCCTCGTCCGCCCGGCGTCGGACGTCCGCCAGACGGCCCGAGACGCGCAATTCGGCGGCGTGGTCGACGGCCGTGACGGCATGTCCCGCATAGTCGGCCCGCGCGAGAAGCAGGGCCTGCGCCGACGCCGTCTCGGCCCGACCCGCGAGCCACGGCGCGACGACACCGGACACGAACAGTGCCGCGGCGAGGATCGTCGCGGCTGCGGGCGACCACACGGCGACCACACCGACCGCCGCGACCGAGATCACCGACGCGACCGCGACGGGGACGAGGGCGCGCACCACCACGTCTCCGACGGCGTCCACGTCGGCACCGGTTCGCACGAGGAGATCTCCCCGTCGCAGCGTCACGGAGGCCGACGAATCTCCCTGCGCAAGAATGCGATACAGCGAGGAGCGCGCCGTCACCATTCCTCGCAACGCGACGTCGTGGGTCGCCAACCTCTCGAGGTAGCGGCACAGGCCGCGAGTGATTCCGAGGGCGCGCACCGCGACGACGGCGACGGACAGGTGCAGCACCGGGGGCATCTGCCATGCCCGCGTGATGAGCCACGCCGACAGCGCCGACAGCGCGAGCGCGCTGCCGAGCGTCGCGACTCCGGCCAGGACGGCGCGGATCATCCTGCGCGGCTCGAGGTCGAGAAGACGCACAGCCCTCACGAGGTCGTTCATGCCGGCACCGCCGGTCGGCTCGCCGTCACGACACTGTCCGCGACCGCGAGAATCTCGGGCGCGTGCGCCACCACGACGACGGTGCGGCCGGATCGGGCCGCCGCGACGAGCGACTCGAGTACGCGTGCAGTACATTCCGGATCCAGGTGAGCAGTCGGTTCGTCGAGGAGCAGCACGGGCGCGGCGGACGCGAGAGTCCGCGTCACAGCCAGTCGTTGCGCCTCCCCGAGGGACAGGCCGGCTCCCCCTGCACCCAGCACGGTCGAGCGTCCGTGCTCCAGCGTGGCGAGGACACGGTCGAATCCGGTGGCGCGCGCCGCCGCGTCGAAATCTCCACCCGCCCCAAGGTCGAGGTTGTCCGCGACAGTTCCGGCGACGATCGCCGGCCGCTGCGGGAGCCATGCGACACGGTCCCACCAGGTCTCCGGCTCCACCCTCGACAGGTCGAGACGTCGACCGTCGGACGAGATCAGCTCGACGCGGCCCTCGTCGGGTTCCACGAGACCCAGGATCGTCGCGAGAATCGTGGACTTGCCGGTGCCGTTCGCACCGGTCAGGACGGTCACCTCGCCGGGCCGGAACGTCGCGTCGACACCCGAGGGGGCCCACCCGTCGCGGCCGCGCACCGAGACTCCGGTGAGCTCGACGGTGAGGGCACCGGTCGGCGGTACCTGCGTGCGGACGCCCGGACGTGCAGAGCCCTCGGTGGATTCGAGCAGGGCGAAGGCGCGACCGGCGGCCTCGGTCCCGTCCTCGGAGGCGTGGAACGCACTGCCCAGCGCACGGAGAGGGAGGTAGACCTCTGGTGCCAGGACGAGGGCGATGATGCCGGCGGTCAGGCCCATCTCGCCGTACACGAGTCGCAGGCCGATCGTCACCGCGACGAGGGCCACACCGAGCGTCGCGAGCAGCTCGAGGACCATGGACGACAGGAAGGCGACGCGCAGCGCCGACATGGTCCGACGTCGGTGGCTCTCTCCCAGCTCGCCGATCCGCGCGGCGGGTCCGTCCTGACGGCCCAGTGCGCGCAACGTCGGGATGCCCGCCAGCAGATCCATCGTCCGAGCGGACAGTCGCGCCATCGCATCCAGCGTCCGACGCGAGCGACCTCGCGTCAGGAGCCCGATGAGAACCATGAACACCGGGATCGTCGGCAGGGTCACCACGACGATCAACGCGGACAGGGGATCGACGGCGGCGATGACGAGAACCGTTGCGGGAGTGACGATCGCTGCCAGCACCAACGCCGGCAGATAGTCGGTGAGGTAGGGGGCCAGCCCGTCGAGTCCCCGCGTGAGCACCGTCGTCCACTCACCACGATCGTCCGCCCCGCGGAGGTCGCGACGAGTGGTCGCGGCATCGAGAAGGTCGGCCTTGAGACCACGCACGACCCGGAGCGCGGACCGTTGTGCGTACCGGGACCTCGCCCACGTCGCGAGGCTGCGAACGACGACGGCGCATCCGAGGACGACCAGCTCGGCAGTCCAGGCGCCGGGATCCCGACGCGACGGGTCGGTGATCGCTCCGCCCAGCACGGTGCCGACCGTGACGGCGACGACGATGACGCAGGCGGTGGTCACCGAGGAGAAGACCACCGATCCGACGAGGTAGCGACGGACCGGTGCGGACCGCGTCCACAGGCGGGGATCTATCGGACCCGACCGCGTGCTCACGGTGCCCTCGTCAGACCGATCGACGGCGGGATGTGCTGTGACCCGATGCGGCGGCGGAACACCCAGTAGGTCCACCCCTGGTACGCGAGCACGACCGGCGCGACGATCGCCGACAGCCACGACATGATGCGCAACGTGTAGGCCGAGGACGATGCGTTGTCGACGGTCAGCGAGAACGCGTCGTCGATCGTCGACGGCATGACATCGGGAAACAGCGAGCAGAACAGCAGCAGCACCGCGCTCGCTATGGTCACCGTCGTTCCGACGAACGCCCACCCGTCACGCCCGCGAGCGAGAGCGGACGCAGCCGCCGCGAGCCCGGCGACCGCCGCGAGGACCAGCCACCATGTCCACCCCTTGCCGTGTGCGACCTGGGTCCACAGCGCGAACACCCCGGTGACCGCGGCGACCGGAAGGAGCAGCCGGGCAGCAAGAGTCGACGCGTCGTCGTGTACCTCGCCGGCAGTCTTCAGCGCGATGAACACGGCGCCGTGGAACGCGAACAGCAGCGCCGTCGTCGCGCCGCCCAGCAGGGCGTACGGCGAGAGCAGGTCGAGCAGTCCGGACGTCACCTTCTTGTCGGCGTCGATCGCGACACCACGGACGATGTTGGCGAAGGCCACGCCCCACAGCACGGCAGGCACCCACGACCCGATACCGATACCCAGGTCGCACCGCCGACGCCACACCGGATCATCGATCTTGCCGCGGTACTCGATAGCGCAGATGCGGAGGATGAGCGCCACGAGGATCAGCAGCAACGGCAGGTAGAAGCCGGAGAAGAGCGTCGCGTACCACTCGGGGAAGGCCGCGAACAGCACTCCTCCCGCCGTGATGAGCCAGACCTCGTTGCCGTCCCAGACCGGACCGATGGTGTTCAGCACGACTCGCCGCCGGGTCTCGCCGTCCTCTCGCCGCGACGACCCCAGGATCGGCATGAGCATGCCGACGCCGAAGTCGAAACCCTCGAGGACGAAGTATCCGACGAACAACGCGGTCACGACGACGAACCAGAACTCGGGTGTACCCATGTCCATCTCCTCCTAGTAGGCGAACGACAGGGGACGCGCGTCGGCGTCGTCGCTGCCGTCGTCGTCGCGGTCGTCGTCGTGTGGATGCCGGTCGTGCTCGAGAGGTCCCGCCTGCACGTAGCGCTTCATCAGCAGGAACCAGACCGCGCCGAGTCCCGCATACAGAACCGTGAAGGTGATCAGGGATGTGAGAACGAGGCCGACCGGGTGGTCGGAGACGCCCTGGTCGACCGTCAGACGGATCATGTCGACACCAGTAGGATTCGGCGCGACGATCCACGGCTGGCGTCCCATCTCGGTGAAGATCCATCCCGCGCTGTTGGCCAGGAACGGCGTCGGGATCGCCAGGATCGACAACCGGGAGAACCACCGCTGATCCGGGACCCGGCCCCCGCGAGTAACCCACAGACCGGCGAGGGCGAGCACGGCCGAACCCGCTGCGAGACCGATCATCATGCGGAATGCCCAGTAGGTGACGAAGAGGTTGGGCCGGTAGTTGCCGGGGCCGTACTGCTGCTCGTACTGCTGCTGCAGCTCCGTCACTCCCTGCACCGTCGCGTTCAGGTCGCTCTCGGCAAGGAAGGACGTCAGTCCCGGTATCGCGACGATGTGCTGGACGCTGTCGCAGTTGTTGTGGGTGCCGATGGTCAGGATGGAGAACGACGCACCGGTCTCGGTGTGGCACAACGATTCGGCGGACGCCATCTTCATCGGTTGCTGGTCGAACATCAGCTTGCCCTGGATGTCGCCGGTGATCGCCAGCGCGGCGCCGGATGCGATCATGACCACGAACGCCATGCGCGCGGCCGGACGGAACATGGTGCGCGCCTGCGATGTCGGGCCGGTCTCACCCTGCCGTGCACTGCGGACCATCCACCACCCGGCGATGCCGGCGACGAACGTCGCTGCGGTGAGGAAGGATCCGGCGACCGCGTGCGGGAAGGCTGCCAGCGCGGTGTTGTTGGTGAGCATTGCCCAGATGTCGATCAACTCGGCACGGCCCGTGTCCGGGTTGTAGACGGCGCCGACGGGATGCTGCATCCAGGAGTTGGCCGCGATGATGAAGTACGCGGACGCGTTGACGCCGATGGCCACCAGCCAGATCGTGGCCAGGTGAACGACTTTCGGCAGGCGCTGCCACCCGAAGATCCACAGACCGAGGAAGGTGCTCTCGAGGAAGAAGGCCACCAGGCCTTCGAGAGCGAGCGGGGCACCGAAGACGTCGCCGACGAAGCGCGAGTACTCCGACCAGTTCATACCAAACTGGAATTCCTGGACGATGCCGGTGGCGACACCGAGAGCGAAGTTGACCAGGAAGAGCTTGCCGAAGAACTTGGTCAGCCGATACCAGGAATCCTTGCCGGTGATCACCCACATCGTCTGCATCGCCGCGACGATCGGAGCGAGTCCGATGGTCAGCGGAACCAGCAGGAAGTGGTAGACGGTAGTAATTCCGAACTGCCATCGTGAGACATCGAGTGCGTCCATGCCCAGCTTCTTCTCGTCGGCGGCGAGGCGGGACTCCGCCTACGACGCCGACGCTACTACTACGCGTAGTAGTAGGCGATGGAATGTGTGCACCGTTACCCGGGCGTCAGCGCATGACGGCGGTGTCCACGAGGTCCCGCACGATGCGGTCGGTCGGCCGCTCGCGGTAGGTCGTGGAATCGAGCGTGTGCACGCGCGCGGCGAGCGTCACCGACGACACCAGCCAGACACTATCCGCGAGAATGAGATCCGCGACGCGCAGCGGTGCGTGCTCGGTGCTGAAGCCGGCGTCCCCGGCGATCTCGAACAACGCGTCGACGGTGGTTCCGCGCAGCACACCGTGCTCGACGGGCGGCGTCACCATGCGGCGACCGGTGATCGAGAGCACCGTCGACCGCGGCCCCTCGAGCACGTGTCCCTCGGTGCTGCGGAACACCACGTCGTCGACGCCGGCACGGGCCGCGTGCCGCAGAGCCGCCATGTTGGTCGCGTAGGACAGTGTCTTGGCGCCGAGGAGCGTCCACGGCGACGTCTCCCCCGCATCGATGGAGTATCCGCGAGACAAGGTCATCGCCGACACGCCCTTCGCGCGCGATCGCGCCACTCTCTCCGAGACCTCGGACACCGTCACCAAGCCGGTGGGCGCTCCCCCGGAATCCGACTCCCGGCCGCGGCTCAGATAGAGGCGCATGGCACCTTCACCGGACCCGGTCCGTTCCCACTCCGCCACGGCCGCCGCGACTGCCGCGCGCCAGGCCTCGGCGTCGGGCTCGTCGAGATCGAGCATGTCCGCCGAACTGGCGAGGCGCGCCAGGTGGGCGTCGAGTCGACACGCTTTCCCGTCGCGGATCAGAATCGTCTCGAAGACGCCGTCACCACGGACCGCACCGAGATCGTCGGCATGCAGAACGGGGGCGGTCGGGTCCTGTACGACGCCGTCGAGGGTCACCACAACTCGTGAAGTCATGACCCCGAGGGTAGTGCCGTGGTAAGAAACCGGACGCGCTCCTAGACTGGGTGCGTGTCCGAGATTCCCGCAGTGACGTCCTCATCCGTGCTCGCTCGACCGGGCGCCGTCCGATCTCCCGACGACGGACCGGACCGCGGAACTGCATGGCACTACGGTGACCCGTTCGGCGAGCAGCGCGCCGCGGCCACCACGGCAGCCGTCATCGACCGCTCGACCCGCTTCGTCATCGCCATCATCGGCGAGGAGCGCCTGACGTGGCTGAACACGATCTCCAGCCAGCAGGTCGCGACGTTGACCGACGGCTCGTCCGCCGAGAATCTCAGCCTGGACGTCAACGGTCGAGTCGAGCACCACATGGTCATGACCGACATCGACGGAACCACGTGGATCGACACCGAGGCCGATCGGGGGCCCGATCTGCTGGCGTTCCTCACCAAGATGGTGTTCTGGTCGAAGGCAGCCCCGCGCCGCGGCTCCGAACTCGTCGTCCTCTCCCTGCTCGGACCGAAGGCACCGTCGATCCTGCGCGCCGTCGGCACCGAGGTTCCCGATGCCGCGTACCAGGCAACGCTTCTGGTCCCCGGGGATCCGTCCTCGGGATTCGTCCGGCGGATGCCGTGGCCGGCGCGCGTCGACTCGTTCGACGTGCTGGTCCCCGCGGCCTCGCTGGACGAGTGGTGGGCCAAGTTCGTCGTCGCCGGTGCGCGCGAAGCCGGCAGTTGGGCGTTCGAGGCACTGCGGGTCGAGTCCGGACGTCCGCGCATCGGCCTGGACACCGACGACCGCACGATCCCGCACGAGGTCGGCTGGATCGGCGGTGTCACCGAGTTCGGCGCGGTGCACCTGGACAAAGGGTGCTATCGCGGCCAGGAAACCGTCGCGCGCGTCCACAACCTGGGCAAGCCACCCCGTCGCCTGGTGCTCCTGCACCTCGACGGATCCGCCGACGGCCGCCCCGAGACCGGTGACGACGTGACGGTCGGTGGACGCGCAGTGGGCCGTCTCGGCACCGTCGTCGACCACTTCGAACTGGGCCCGATCGCCCTCGCGCAGATCAAGCGGGCCGTTCCGGTGGACACGACGCTCGACGCGGGTCCGTGCGCGGCCTCGATCGATCCCGAGTCGTACACGGCCGACACCGCCGTGCAGGCGGGCCGCGCTGCCGTGGATCGGCTGCGGGGGCGGTGACGGGCGCTACGACAGGACGGGTCCTGTCGGTGTGCGTCGTGCACACCATCCATCCCATCTCACGGCCCGCCGTCGTGGACTCGGCCATCGACAAGCGCGCGGTCGAGGGTCCGGTCGCCGTCGACGAGAACGGGCTGCACGGCGATCGTTCCTGTGACACGAAGTTCCACGGCGGCGCCGATCAAGCCGTGTACGCCTACGACGAGTCCGAGGCGGCGCGCTGGGCGGTGGATCTGGGTCGCGACGTTCCGGCCGGATACTTCGGCGAGAACCTCCGGGTCAGCGGCATCCCGGTGACGGACGCGGTCGTCGGCACGCTGTGGTCGGTGGGTACCGCCGTCCTCGAAGTCACGATCCCTCGACGTCCGTGCGCGGCGTTCGCTCGGTGGACGCAGGAGAAGACGTGGGTCAAGCGTTTCACCGAGCGCGCCGATGTCGGTGCATACCTGCGCGTGGTCCGGCCGGGCGTCCTCACCGCGGGTGATGCGATCGAGATCACGATGGTGCCCGATCATGGCGTGACCGTCCGCGATCTGTTCGTCGGGGACTCCGCGGACGCGATGGCGACCCTGCTCGAGACCCCCGGCCTGGCCCCCAAGGTGTATCGGGAGGCTCGGGACATGGCGGCGCGAGCGGCGCGGCGCACATCGTCGGTGTGACACCGGATCCGGTGGAAGCGCAGACCCGATTCGCACGCTAGAGTGTGGTCAGGAAGAACACACAATCAGACGGGGCCGCCAAAAAATCCCAGGCCGCCCCGCTATTCGCGAGGGGGTTAGCCATGGGCCGCGGCCGGGCTAAGGCAAAGCAGACCAAAGTTGCACGTGAGCTCAAGTACAGCTCACCGTCCACGGACTTCGAGAGTCTCCAGAAGGAGCTCGCAGGTTCCCCCGACTCGCACCGCAACGGCATCGCCGACCGGGAGCCATCCCGGCACGACGATGACGAATACGACGACTGGCGGCGCTGACCGCACCCCCTGATCGGGGATCATCCGCTCTTCACACCGCAACCGTGCGGGGCGTTCCGAATCCGGGACGCCCCGCACGGTTGCGCGTGGTGCGTGTAGTCGTCATCGGACACACAGAATCGCCCGGGGCAGGAATCCTGCCCCGGGCGATCTGTTCGTCTGTCAGAAGCGCGGGTGGTTGCCCATCAGCACTGCGCGCTCGTCGGTCCCGGTGTCGGCCGACTTCTTCACGGTGCCCAGCGTCCAGCATTCGATGTGGCGTGCGGTCAGCACCGCGAGTGCCCGGTCGACATCCTCGGGCGCCACGATCGCGACCATACCGACGCCCATGTTGAACGTCCGGTCCATCTCTTCGCGCTCGACGCGGCCGCGCTGCGCGATCATCGCGAAGACCGGCGCGGGGCTCCACGTTCCACGGTCCAGTTCCGCGACCAGACCCTTCGGCATGACGCGCGCGAGGTTCGCCGCGAGTCCGCCGCCGGTGACGTGGCAGAACGTGCGCACGTCGGTCTCCGCGGCGAGCGCGAGGCAGTCCTTGGCGTAGATGCGCGTCGGCTCGAGCATTTCCTCGCCGAGCGTGCGGCCGAACTCCTCGACGTGACCGGTCAGGGACATACGGCTGATGTCGAGAAGAACCTTGCGCGCCAGCGAGTAGCCGTTGGAATGCAGACCCGACGATCCCATCGCGATGACGACGTCGCCCGGGCGGACCCGGTCCGGTCCGAGCACCTGATCGGCCTCGACGACGCCGACGCCGGTGGCGGACAGGTCGTACTCACCGTCGGCCATCATGCCGGGGTGTTCCGCGGTCTCTCCGCCGAGCAGGGCGCATCCCGCGAGGATGCATCCGTCGGCGATTCCCTTCACCAGCTGCGCGACGTGCTCCGGAACGACGCGGCCGACGGCGATGTAGTCCTGCAAAAACAACGGTTCCGCTCCGCAGACGACGAGGTCGTCGACGACCATGGCGACGAGGTCGAGCCCGACCGTGTCGTGCTTGTCCAGAGCCTGGGCCACCGCGATCTTGGTACCGACTCCGTCGGTGGAGGCAGCGAGCAGCGGCTCCCGGTAGCCACCCTTGAGGGCGAACAGACCGGCGAACCCTCCGAGCCCACCCATGACCTCGGGCCGCGACGCGCGCTTGGCCAGCGGCGCGAACAGCTCGACAGCGCGATCACCGGCTTCGATGTCCACTCCCGCTGCTGCGTACGAGGCGCCGGCGCCGTGCTGGTGGGTGTCATCGGTCATGGGTGTACTGCTCCAGCCTGATCTGAGGGATGCCCGTGCGGGTCGAGTGCGGCCCTAACGGTACCGGAGGACTATCGGTCCCCACGGTCTCGTGTCACCTCGGGGCGAGGAATGGCCGCGATGAGGCGCTTGGTGTACTCCTCCGCCGGATCACGCAGGATGCGTCTCGGTGTGCCGAGTTCCACGACGGCGCCGCCCCGCAGCACCGCCACCCGGTGTGCGAGACGGTCGACGACAGCGAGATCGTGACTGATGAACAGGCAGGCGAAACGGAGTTCGGTCTGCAGTTCCTCGAACAGGTCCAGCACAGCGGCCTGCACCGAGACGTCGAGCGCGCTGGTGGGCTCGTCCGCGACCAGCAGATCGGGCTTGAGCACGAGTGCGCGGGCCAGAGATGCTCGCTGCCGCTGACCACCGGACAGCTCGTGCGGGTAGCGCTTCTCGGTGCCCTTCGGCAGCTGCACCGCATCCAGCCACTCGGTCACCGTGCGTGCGATCTCTGCTTTGGACCCGCTCTTGTGCACGATCATCGGTTCGGCGACGCACTGGCCGACCGTCAGCCGCGGATTCAGCGATGTCGACGGGTCCTGGAAGACGAACCCGAAACGCTTGCGCAGACTCTTCAGCGCCGATCCTCGGAGCCGGCCGATGTCCTGCCCGAGCACGTCGACCTCGCCGGACGTCGGCTTCTGCAGCGCTGCGACGCACCGGCCGATCGTGGACTTGCCGGAGCCCGACTCCCCCACCAGCCCCAACGTCTCGCCGCGGTGCAGGTCGAACGTCACCGAGTCGACGGCGCGGAAGACGGACTGTCCGATACCGCCGGGGAACTGCACGACCAGGTCGCGCACGGACAGGACGACCTCGTCCTCGATGGTGCGGTCCGAGATCTGCGGGTCCAGCGTCGGGACGGCAGCCAGGAGCTTCTTCGTGTAGTCGGCCTTCGGTGCCTCGAACAGATCGTGCACCGAGGCTTCCTCGACGACTTCGCCGTCCTTCATCACCACGACACGGTCCGCGATGTCCGCGACGACACCCATGCTGTGGGTGATCAGCACGATCGCGCACCCCAGCCGGTCCTTGAGGTCCCGCAGCAGGTCGAGGATCTCCGCCTGCACCGTGACGTCGAGAGCCGTCGTCGGCTCGTCGGCGATGATGACCTTCGCCTCGCACGAGATGGCGATCGCGATCATCACGCGCTGCTTCTGACCACCGGACAGCTCGTGCGGGTAGTAGCCGAATCGCCGCTCGGGGTCGGGCAGACCGACCATCGTGAGCAGTTCGATCGCACGCGCTCGGGCGGCCTTCTTGTCACGGGTCTTCCCGTCGGAGCCGGCGTGAGCTCGCAAGGCCTCGACGATCTGGTAGCCGACGGTGAAGAGCGGGTCGAGTGCGCTTCCCGGTTCCTGGAAGACCATCGCGATCGCGTTGCCGCGGAGGTCGGCCCACTGCTTGTCGCTGAGCGAGGTGACCTCGCGCGTACCGACGGTGACGGACCCCCCGACCTTCGCGGTGTCGGGAAGCAGTCCGATGGCGGACCGCACACTGACCGACTTCCCGGAACCCGATTCACCGACCACGGCCAGCACCTCGCCGGGGAACACCTGGAAACTCACGCCCTTCACGGCGTCGACGGATCCCGCGTCGGTGGCGAAGCTGACCGACAGGGCCTCGAGTGTCAAGGCGGCCGGGGAGGCCGGAGGCCGGCCGGGATCAGACGGAGTCGACGCTGTCATGAGGCGTCCTTCTGCTTGCGACGTGTACGGAGAACGGGATTGAGTGTCTCGCTGACGGATTCGCCCACCATGGTCATGCCGAGCACGACCAGGACGATGGCGGTTCCGGGGAAGATCGACGTCCACCAGATGCCGTTGGAGATGTCCGGCAACGCTTTGTTGAGGTCGTATCCCCACTCGGACGCAGACGTCGGCTCGATGCCGAACCCGAGGAATCCGAGACCGGCGAGCGTGAGGATGGCCTCGGCGCCGTTCAGCGTCAGGATCACCGGAAGCGTCTGGGTGACGTTGGCGAGAATGTGGCGGAACATGATGCGCAGCGGACTGGCTCCGGTCACACGAGCGGCGTCCACGTACGGCTCCGTCTTGACCGACACGGTCGCGTTGCGCACCACCCGGAAGTACTGCGGCACGAAGACCGCCGTGATCGCGATGGCGGCGGACAGGACACCGCCGAAGCTGGAGGACTGACCACCCGCCACGACGATCGAGACGACAACCGCCAGAAGCAGACTCGGGAACGCGTACATCGCGTCCATGAACAGCACCAGCACGCGGTCGACCCATCGACCGATGTATCCGGAGATCAGACCGAGCGGGACACCCACCACGATCGAGAGCACCAGCGACGTCACGATCACCAGGAGTGCCGTGCGCGCGCCGTAGACGACGCGGGAGAACACGTCCTCGCCGCGGACCGACGTACCGAAGATGTGATCGGCACTCGGCGCCGCCTGACGTGCGAATTCGACTCCGTCGGAGGAGGTCTGGGAGAAGCTGTACGGCGCGATCAGCGGCGCGAAGACGGCCATGATCACGAACAGCGCGACCAGGACGAGGCCGATGACGATGGTCGCCTTCTGCAGCCCGGCGCTGGATCGGATGATCGACAGACCCGGTACACCGCGGCGTCGTTTCGGGGTCTCGATTGCGCCGACGGTGACCTCGATACTCATCAGAACCTCACTCGTGGGTCGACGATCGCCACGATGGCATCGGTGAGGAAGCTGATGACGGCCACGACGATCGCCAGGAACGTCACGATGCCCTGCACGGCGATGAAGTCACGGGCTTGCAGGTAGCGGGCCAGCTGGTAGCCCAACCCCTGCCATTCGAAGGTGGTCTCGGTGAGCACGGCACCGCCCAGCAGCATGGCGATCTGCAGTCCCATCACCGTCACGACGGGAATGAGTGCGTTGCGGAAGGCGTGCCGACGGGCGACGACGCGCGACGAGAGTCCGCGCGCACGAGCAGCTTCCACGTATCCGGACTGCAACGTCTGCAGCAGGTTGACTCGGACGAGGCGCAGGAACACACCGGCCGTCAGGAGCCCGAGTGCGACGGCGGGGAGGACGGCGTGCTTCAGCACGTCGACCGTGTAGCTCGGCTCGCCGTAGAGGATCGAGTCGATCAGCAGGATGTTCGTCTTCGGTGACACGTTCTGCAGAGCGAGTTCGACGTTGGTGCTTGCGCGGCCGGCGACGGGCAGCCACCCGAGTTTCACGGCGAAGACCAGCTTGAGCAGCATGCCGACGAAGAACACCGGGGCCGCGTAGAACAGGATCGCGAGGATGCGGAGCGTGCCGTCGGAGATCGAGTCCCGACGCGTCGCCGCATAGAAGCCGAGTGGGATCCCGACGGCGAAGGCGACGAGCAACGCCCAGAACGCGAGTTCGAGCGTGGCGGCACCGTTGGTGATCAGCACACTGCTGATCTCCTGGTTGCTGGTGGCGCTACGGCCGAAGTCGCCGCGCAGCAGTCCCGAAAGGTACTCCCAGTACTGCACCAGGATCGGCCGGTCGTAACCGGCCGCGGCGCGTCGTTCGGCGATCTGATCGGCGGGCAGTCGTCCACCGAGGGCAGCACTGATGGGATCGCCGAGAACGCGCATGAGGAAGAAGACGACCGTGACCAGGATCCATGCCGTGGGAATGATCAGCAGGAACCGGATCACGAGATAACGGGCGAGCGCGCCGTAACGTGACGACGCGCTCGCCCGTGACTGCTTCCCCACCGACGCCTCGTCGGGCGTGGTGGTGACCATGGATCAGCCCTTCGTGAGCGGGGTGAAGCGGAACTTGAAGGAGGCGTCGAGCGTCTCGTCGACACCCTGCACCTGGTCCGTGGAGATGGCGATCTGCTTGCCCTCGAGAAGCGGCAGCGTCGAGACGAAGTCCTGCGCCATGCGGGTCTGGATCTCACCGATGATCTCGAAGCGCCGGGCCGGGTCGGTCTCGGTGCGCTCGGAGTCGATCAGCGCGGTGATCTCCGGGTTCTCGAAGTGGTTCTGCAGGAAGTTGTCCGGCGCGAAGAACGGCGTCAGGTAGTTGTCGGCGTCCGGGAAGTCCGGGAACCAGCCGAGCTGGTACACCGGGTAGGTGTCGGCGACGCGTTCCTTGTTGTAGGTGTTCCACTCGGTGGACTGCAGGTTGACCGTGAACAGACCCGAGCTCTCGAGCTGGCCCTTGACCGCGGCGTACTCCTCCGACGAGGACGAGCCGTAGTGATCGGGGTTGTACTGCAGGTTTACGGCGACAGGGGTCTGAACGCCGGCGTCGGCCAGGAACTTCGCGGCCTCGTCCTTGTTCGGCGCCTCACCGTAGACGTCCTTGAACGCGGTGTTCGCGCCCTCGAGTCCACTGGGGACCACCGACCACGCCGGCGTGAAGGTGCCCTTGTAGACGTTCTCCGACAACGCATCTCGGTCGACCGACGCGGCCATGGCCTTGCGGATCGCGAGCTTCTGCTCGGGGGTGCCGCCGGGCATCGTGTTCTGGTTGAAGACGATGTAGCGGAGCTCTCCACCGGGGCCCTCGTGGACGGTGAGACCGTCGACCTGGTCGAGGGACTCGATGTCGGTCGGGGTCAGCGAACGCCACGCGACGTCGATGGACTTGTTCTGCATGTCGAGCTTGAGGTTGTCCGCACTGGTGTAGGTGCGCAGAGTGACCGAGCTGGTCTTGGGAGCACCGAGCACACCCTTGTAGTCCGCTGCGGCCGAGAAGCTGACGAGCGAGTTCTTCTCGTAGCTGTCGATCGAGTAGGGGCCGGCGAAGGGCTTGGCCGCCACGACGGCGTTGTCGTCCATGATCGAGTCGGCCGGGAACACCTCGGAGTCGATGATCGGGCCGGTGTTGGTCGCGAGCACCTGCGGGAAGGTCTGGTCGTTCGGGGCCTTCAGGGTGAACTCGACGGTCTTGTCGTCCGGAGCGGCGACCGAGTCCAGGTTCGCCAGCAGCGACGACGGACCGTTGGGATCGTTGATCGACACGATGCGATCGAACGAGAACTTCACGTCCTCGCTGGTCAGCGCGTGTCCGTTGGAGAACTTCAGGTCGTCCTTCAGCGTGCACGTGTAGACGGTCGGCTGGCTGAACTCGCAGCTCTGCGCGGCGTCCGGCTGCAGCTCGTCGCTGCCCGGCGCGTAGTTCATCAGGAACGGGTAGACCTGGTTCATGATCGTGAACGAGCCGTTGTCGTACGACGCGGCGGGATCGAGCGAGTAGACCTGGTCGGTGGTGCCGACGATCAGGGCCTCACCGCCGCCCTCGCCGCCACTGCCGCCGTCATCGGTGCGGCCGGAACCGCAGGCCGCAGCGGTGAGAGCCGCGACGGACAGGATGGATACGGCCGCGGTACGCCGCGCCGTGCGTCCTCGTGAGGGCACGCTCATGGTGTGGATGTCCTTCGTGAGTGTGGACCGGGATGATTCGGTGAACGGCACGTTACCGAGTTCGCGTGTCGTTCATGTGTCGAACCACACGATATTTTTAACATGACCGGTACTTACCTGTCCGACGGCCTGACGTCCAACAGCTTCTCGCCTCGCGGAGACAGCCGGTACCCCACGGCGAGACTCTCGGTGAGACCGAGTGCTTTGAGCCGTCGCACGCGCGGCTTGAACACGTCGCGCTCGAGGCCCAGCACGGCGCCGAGATCGGCAGCCAGCACGGCGGGGCGGTCCCGGATCAACTCGAGCGTGCGCCAGGCCCACGGCACATCGGCACGGTCGTCCATGCGGTCGATCTTGCCGATCAGTACGGCGAACTCGTCGTCCGACAGATCGTCGTCGGCACGAAGAGCGATACGGGGATCCTCACCACCGAAGGAGACCTCGACGCGCCATACCGGATCACCCTCGGACCCGCGAAAACCTTTGCGCAGAGCGACGATCGACGTTTCGCCGGCGGCAACGGCGTCGTCGTCGGTCAACGAGTCCGGATCGACCTCGGTGATCGCGTCGACCACGATCACTCCGGCAGGAGTGTGAATCCACGTGCCGGGCTTGACGCGCCGCTTCGACCACCGGCGGTACTGGACGCGCACCGTTCCGGCGGCGATTGCCTGCGCGACGGCGAGACGGATCAACATCGGTGTGCCGGACGTCAGGGCCGGGAGAGCGCGCTCACGTTGTCGTCCGTGACGGGCATCGCGATACCGGCCGTCGTCGCGAGCATCCCCTCGAGCACGTTCTTGCCCATGGCGGTCTCCTTGGGGAGCTCGATCGGGTACTTGCCGTCGAAGCACGCCGAGCACAGACGGCTGGCGGGCTGCTCCGACGCGGCGATCATGCCCTCGATCGAGATGTAGCCCAACGAATCGGCGCCGATGGCCTGCCGCACGCCTTCGAGCATGCCGTCCTCGGAGTCCATGCCGTTGGCGATCAGCTCCGCCGGCGAGGCGAAGTCGATGCCGTAGAAGCAGGGCCACCGGACGGGCGGCGACGCGATCCGCACGTGGATCTCGAGCGCGCCGGCCTCCCGCAGCATCCGCACGAGCGCGCGCTGGGTGTTTCCGCGGACGATGGAGTCGTCGACCACGATGAGCCGCTTGCCACGGATGACCTCGCGGAGAGGGTTGAGCTTGAGGCGGATGCCCAGCTGACGGATGGTCTGCGACGGCTGGATGAACGTGCGCCCGACATAGGCGTTCTTCATCAGACCCTGGCCGTACGGGATGCCCGAACCCTGCGCGTACCCCACGGCGGCGGGGGTACCGGATTCCGGAACGGGGATGACCAGGTCTCCCACCGCGGGGTGTTCCTCCGCGAGGCGGCGGCCGATCTCGACGCGTGTCGAGTGGACCGAGCGACCACCGATGACACTGTCGGGACGAGCGAGGTAGACGTACTCGAAGATGCAGCCCTTGGGCTCGGGAGCCGCGAATCGCGACGACCGCACGCCGTCCGCGTCGATGGCGAGCAGTTCGCCCGGCTCGATGTCGCGCACGAACGAGGCGCCGACGATGTCCAGGGCGGCGGTCTCGGAGGCGACGACCCAGCCGCGGTCGAGGCGACCGAGCGACAACGGGCGCACGCCGTGAGGATCACGCGCCGCGTAGAGGGTGTGCTCGTCCATGAAGGTCAGGCAGAACGCGCCCTTCAGCGTCGGCAGCAGTTCCATCGCGGCCTGCTCGATGGTGCTGTCCGCTGCGCCGTGCGCGAGAAGAGCGCCGACGATGTCGGAGTCCGACGTGGCACCGGTCCCACGGGGACGGCCCATGATTCCCGCTTCGCGGGCGCGCTCCGACAACTCGGCGGTGTTCACGAGGTTGCCGTTGTGGCCCAGAGCGATGCCGCTGCCGGCCGCGGTGGTGCGGAAGATGGGCTGCGCGTTCTCCCACGTCGTCGATCCGGTGGTGGAGTACCGGCAGTGCCCGATGGCGATGTGGCCGCTCATCGCGCCCAACGTCTGCTCGTCGAACACCTGGCTGACCAGGCCGAGATCCTTGAACACCAGCACCTGCGAGCCGTCGGCGACGGCGATGCCGGCAGCCTCCTGACCGCGATGCTGCAGAGCGTAGAGACCGTAATAGGTCATCTTGGCGACGTCCTCGCCCGGAGCCCACACACCGAAAACGCCGCATTCCTCGCGCGGGTCGTTCTCGTTGATGTCCAGTTCCGGACCGGATGTGTCATCGAGCAGATTCGGGCTGTGGACCGATGGTTCACGAGTCACGACGCGCTCTCCTTGACTACGGCGAGGGGTGGGGTGCAGAAGATGCGCTGCACACACACTGCGTGAGTCTACGGCCATCACGACCTCGAACCAGCCCCCGGCGGCAATCGATACCGCCGCTCGGTGTGATCCCCGACTCGTTCATCGGTGCCATGATGGATGCATGGCCAGCAGACTCCCGTACGGCGTGACCCCCGAACAGCCCGGCGAGGGCCAGGAATCGGTGTGGGACTACCCCCGACCGCCCGCGCTCGAAGCGTCGGACAAGCGACTCGTCGTCCGTTTCGGAGACGTGGTCGTCGCCGACAGCACGTCTGCGTACAGGGTGCTCGAGACCAGCCACCCGCCCACCTGGTACATCCCTCGCGCCGACATCGACGAGAGCCGACTCCGCCGATCCGGCGCCCGATCCACCATGTGCGAATGGAAGGGTTCGGCGACGTACTGGGACATCCTCGGCGAGGACGGCGCCGTCCTCGAGGCCGGCGGATGGAGCTACGAGAACCCCACACCGTCGTTCGCCCCCATCTCCGGCGCGCTCTCCTTCTCCCCCGTCTCCCTGACCTGTGAGCTCGACGGCGAAGTCGCACGTGCGCAGGAGGGCGGCTTCTACGCCGGCTGGATCACCCGCGACGTCGTCGGACCCTTCAAGGGCATCGCCGGGAGCTGGGGCTGGTAGTGGCCGAGAAGAACTTCTACAGCCACTCCGACGCGGCCGAGAAGTCCCGCCGCGACAAGGCCGTCGCTCTCGCTCGATACCTGTGGGACCGCGACATCTCCGCAGACGACCTCGCGGCGATGGCCGCGGACGTCCGACGCAAGGTGGCCCGTGCCGCGGACATCAATCCGCCCAGCTCCGACGAGACATGGACGGTGGTGTCGACGCTGTTGCGCGAGAAGGCCGAATGGGCGCGCGATCACCCCGATCACGACGCGGCCCGTCGAGCACACTCGGACGAGAAGATCCTGTGGGTGAAGCCGCCGGTACAGCCCTGGCGGTGAGGGTCAGATCCGGACGAGTGGGAGCCAGTGCGCCACCTCGCCGGCGCGGCCACCCGATGCCGTGACGCCCGCTCCGCGCACGGCGTCCTCGAACGCCACGCGCCCCGTCACCATCAACAGCCATGTCCGAGGGTCGCATTCGACGACGTTGGGGGGCGTACCTCGGGTGTGACGCGGTCCGACGATGCACTGCACCGCGACGAACGGCGGTACGCGCACCTCGACACTCGAGCCGGGCGCCGTCTGCTCGATGGTGCGCGCACTGAGCCGCACCGCGGCGGCGAGATCGGCGCGCGGCGGCTTCGGAAGGTCGGGATCGTCGAGCCATGCCGACACCGCCTGGAGGGATGAGCGGAGTTCGGCCGGGTCGACGGGTTTCGAAGGTGCCACGCCGTTCAGTGTTCCACCGCGCGGTGCCTCACGGTCCAGAAGTCGCCCGGATCGACGGGATCCCGTCGATTCCCGCGACTTGTGGACGCTGAGGCACGGTCAGGGCGCAGCGATGTCGCGGAGGGTCAGCGCCATGGCGACGTCCATCGCATGGTCCGGTCTCGCCAGGTCCAGCCCCGTGAGCGCCTGGACGCGACGGAGTCGCTGGCCGACGGTGTTGGGGTGCACGTGCAGGGCCGCCGCGGTGTCCCCGACGTGTTGCCGGTGGCCGAGATACGCACGGAGCGTTCCGACGAGGTCGGTGCCGCGCGACGCGTCGTGCTCGCGCACCGGCCCCAGCGTGCGATCCGCGTAGCGCGCCACCTGGTCCGGGTCGTTCAACTGCAGCAGCAACCCCGGAACGCCGAGCTGGTCGAGTGACACGGTGGCGCCGGTCCTGTCCCACAGGATCATCAGCCGCACGGCTCCTCGCACCGCGCGGTGAGCCGCCCGGTAGTCGGCCACCTCCGTGCACGGTGACCCCACTACCGCGGTGACCGGGCCCTCGGCGACCGTGCCGGCGCGCACGCGGTCGATCTCGGCGACCACCGAGTCCATCGGCGTCCCCGCACTCACCGGCCACAGCACTACAGCACGATGCTGATGCGCGGCCACCAGCGGACCGGTTCCCGCGCGGGCCGCGATCGACCGCACCGCGCGCGACAGCGACGCGTCGACGTCACCGGTCGACGGCAGGTCGATCACGGCGACGACGTGCGGCGTCGTCAGGTCGTGGCCCAACCGGTCCGCGCGCTCGACCGCGGACGCGGCGGCCACCGGGTCGTCACCGAGCAGGTCGCCGACCACCTCGCCCTGCAGTCGCCACTGCACGTCCTCGGCCGTGCGCGCACGGAGCAGCTCCAGCGCGGCGACGACGGCGGTGTGCTCGACGGCGCGGCGATCGAGCGTCGACAGGGTTGCCGGATCCCCCTCCACGACGAGGCGGGCCACCCGCTCCCCCGACAACAGAACGTCCTCTCGATGCGCGGACGTCGACGTCGGCCCGCGCGAGGACTGTGCGAGCACCCCGCCGTGCACGTCCTCGATGGTGACCGACCGGCCGACCAGCAGCGAGAGTGCCGTCGCGATGCCGTCAACCCCACCACCTCGTGACGCAATGGTGGTCAGGCGCCGGTGGATCTCCTCGGACTTCTCGAGCAGGGTCCGCCGACGCTGCAGTTCGGCGTTGAGCGTCCGCAGGTCGGAGGTGCGCTGCGCCTCCTCGGCGCGCAGGCGCGTAATCGTGACGGAGATCGATGCCTGCGTCGCGAGCATGCTGAGGAGCTGAATCTCGTTGTCGTCGAACACGTGTACGCCGCGCCGGTAGCAGTTCAGTGTTCCGATCGCAGCCCCCGTCGATCCGATCAGCGGGACCGACACCATCGAGCGGTATCCCTGCTCCCGCGCCACGCCGCCCCACGGACCGAAGTTCGGTGCGGCGACGATGTCGTCGATCGCGACGGGCTCACCCGTCCGGAACGCCCTGCTCGACGGTGCCTCGACGGACGGATCCTGATCGAGTCGCACCGGACGGTCCGCGTTGATCCGGGCGACGTAGTCGGCCGACAATCCGTGCGATCCCTCGATGGTCAACATGCTGCCGACGGCGTCGGAGAGGAAGACGCCGCAGAAGTCGTAGTCCATCAGGGCGACCGCGATCCCGGCGATGGTGTCCAGCACGACGGACGGTGGGTCGTCGGACGCGACAGCCGCGGTGACGTCGTGGATGCCGGCCATCCACCGTCGAAGCTCCGACAGCTCGGTCATACGGCCCTCCATGTCCCGCGCCACATCGCACGGCGCCCTTTGTGTCTCCTCGAACATATCGCGAACGTGACGCAGATCGCAGACTTCTTTCATCGAGGCACTGCATCACGACGAGAAGCGAGAAGACATGACAGAGCACCTGATGTTCATCGACGGCAAATCGATGCCGTCCGAGTCCGGCGACACTCTCGCCGTGGTCGACCCGGCCACCGGCGCGTCCTTCGCCGAGGTTCCCGACGGCGGCGCGGTCGACGTCGACCGCGCGGTCGCCGCGGCGCGCACAGCGTTCGAGAACGGCCCCTGGCCGCGGACCACCCGCACGGAGCGCGCTCGCATCCTGCTGCGCGCCGCGGATGCCATCGAGAACGCGTCCGAGGAACTGTTCACGCTCGAGACCCGCAACAATGGTCGGCCCATCACCGAGACGCGCGCCCAGCTGTCCCGCGTACCGGAGTGGTTCCGCTACAACGCGGGCCTGCTCGCCGCCCAGCGCGACGGTGTCCTGCCCAGCGACGGCCCGTACCTCACCTACCAGCGACGCACCCCGCTCGGCGTGTGCGGCATCATCACCCCGTTCAACCACCCGGCGCTCATCCTCGCGCGCAGCCTGTCGGCGGCCCTCGCCACCGGCAACACCGTCGTGATCAAGCCGTCGGAACTCACTCCGCTCACCACGCTCGCCATCGCGCGGATCGTCTCCGAGGCCGGGGTGCCGGACGGTGTCGTCAACGTCGTCACCGGCGGACGCGAGGCCGGCATCCGGCTCACCCAGCATCCCGACGTCGCGAAGATCACCCTGACCGGTGGCACGGAGGCCGGCCGGTCCGCGGCCGTCGCGACAGCGGGCCGATTTGCCCGCATCACAGCGGAACTGGGTGGCAAGACCCCCGTCGTCGTGTTCGACGACCAGGACCCCGTCGTCGCCGCGGAGGGCGCAGCGTTCGCCGCCTTCGTCGCATCCGGTCAGTCGTGCGTCGCCGGCGCCCGGTTCCTCGTCCAGCGAGGAGTGTACGACCGGTTCGTCGAGGCACTCGCGGCTCGCGCCGACGCGATCCGGCTGGGCGATCCGGCTGACACCAGCACCCAGATGGGTCCCCTGATCAGCGCCGTGCAGCGTCAGAAGGTGTTGTCCTACATCGACATCGGACACCAGGACGGCGCCCGACTGGTCGCGGGAGGCGGCGTGCCGGAGCTGCCGGACGCACTGCAGGGCGGGTTTTTCCTTCGCCCCACCGTCTTCGCCGACGCGACCAACTCCATGCGGGTCTCGCAGGAGGAGATCTTCGGGCCGGTGGCGGTGGTGGTGCCCTTCGACACCGAGGCGCAGGCCGTGGAGATGGCGAACGACAACAGGTTCGGGCTCGGAGCAGCCGTCTGGACCCGCGACCTCGCCCGCGCGCACCGCGTCGCGGACGCACTCGAATCGGGCATGGTCTGGATCAACGACCACCACCGCCTCGAGCCGTCCCTGCCCTGGGGCGGCACCAAGGAGTCGGGCACCGGCAAGGACGCCGGCACCGAGTCCTTCGACGACTTCACCTGGATCAAGACCGTCGTGGTCCGCATCGCCGAGTCCGACGTCGACTGGTACGGCTCCGACACCCCCGGACGTCTCAATTGAGTACCCCGCCGGTCGACCACAACCCCACGCACAGAGGAGAACACACCGTGCACGACACCACTGCCACGGAGCCGGGCTGGAGAACGCAGATCACGCGTGTCCAGTGGCTCGTACTGCTGGGCACCACGATGGGATGGGCGCTGGACGGCTTCGCCGGCAGCCTCTACGCGTTGGTGCTCGGACCGGCGATGACCGAACTGCTCCCGAACTCGGGACTGACGGTCGACGCCGATCACATCGGACTCTACGGCGGTCTCACCGTCGCACTCTTCCTGGCGGGATGGGCCACCGGCGGCATCCTGTTCGGCGTCCTGGCCGACTACTTCGGCCGGGTGCGGGTGCTGTCCATCGGCATCGTCACCTACGCCGTCTTCACCGCCCTGGCAGCCTTCGCCGACACGTGGTGGCAACTCGGCGTCCTGCGCTTCATCGCCGGCCTCGGATCGGGCGTCGAAGCTCCCGTGGGTGCCGCGCTGGTCGCGGAAGTGTGGCGCAACAAGTACCGGGCTCGTGCCTGCGGCGTGATGATGTCCGGCTACGCCGGCGGATTCTTCATCGCCGCACTGGCATACGGACTTCTCGGCACCCACGGCTGGCGTTTCATGCTCGTTCTGGCCGTCGTCCCCGCCTTCCTCGTGTGGTTCCTGCGTCGCTACGTCCCGGAGCCCGAGGAGATCACCACCGTCATCGCCACCCGCAAGGAGCGCAAGCGGCAGTCGTCCACCCGCCCGGAGGACCAGTTCGTGCTGAAACGGCTCCTCTCCCCGCCGCACCTGCGCGCCACGCTCATCTGCACCGCGCTGGCCACCGGGTCGCTGCTCGCCTTCTGGAGCGTCTCGACGTGGTACCCGCAGATCATCCGCACGATGGCCACCGCCGAGTCGCTGTCGGCCGACGTCGCCAACCACCGGGTCGCCATCACCTCCATGCTGTTCAACGCCGGCGGCATCATCGGCTACGCGACATGGGGGTTCCTGGCGGACGCCATCGGCCGCCGCAAGGCATTCATGGTGAGCTTCGTGTGCTCCGCCGTGAGCATCGCCTACCTCTTCCCGTTCGAGCACAGCTACACGACTTACCTGCTCGTCATCCCCCTCGTCGGATTCGGACTGTTCGGAGCCCTCTCCGGCAACTTCGTCTACGGACCCGAGATGTTCTCGCCCAGCATGCGTGCATCGGGAATCGCGTTGGCCAACAGCATCGGTCGCTACATCACCGCGGCCGGCCCACTCGTGGCCGGCGTCATCGCCACCTCCTGGTTCGGCGGAGACCTCGGAACAGCAACGGCCGTCCTCGCCGCGACGGGTGTCATCGCCCTCGTCGGCCTGTGGTTCGCACCCGAGACCCGTGGCGCCGCACTCCCCACCGACACACCGACCGAGTCCGCCCCCGAGGCGACCTCCGCACCGATCATGAAGGGAACGTCCGCATGAACCACTACCAGGGAGCCCGCGCCGTCATCATCGGCGGCTCCATCGGGGGCCTCACCTCCGCACTCCTGTTGCGCGACCTCGGCTTCGAGGTCGACGTCTTCGAACGCACCCCCTCGGACCTCGACGGGCGCGGCGGTGGCATCGTCCTCCAGCCCGACACCCTGCGGTGGTTCCGCGAGCGCAGCACCCAGCGCCCCGAGGACGTCAGCACCACAACTCGCTGGGTCCAGTACCTCGGATCCGACGACGAGATCGTGCACCGGGACGAGCGAACGTGGTCCCACACCTCGTGGGGCACGTTCTACCGCGCACTGCTCTCGGACTTCGGCCGCGAGCACTACCATCTCGGTGAATTCGCCTGTGGCTTCGACCAGACCGACGATCATGTCGACGTGCGGTTCGTCAGCGGCCGGCGCGAACGAGCCGACCTCGTCGTCATCGCCGACGGAGTCACCTCGGCGAACCGTCTGCGGATCGACCCCGACGTGACGATGGAGTACTCGGGGTACATCGGGTGGCGCGGCACCGTCGACGAGCGGGTGCTGTCCACCCGCACCGCGGACCTGCTCCACGACGCGATCACGTACGACGTGATCCCGCACTCGCAGATCACGATGTATCCGATCCCGAGCTCGCGAGGCTCTCAGGTGGGCGACCGCCTCATGAACTACGTCTGGTACCGCAACGTGGCGGAGGGCCCGGATCTCACCGAGATGCTCACCGACAAGCGCGGATTCGTCGGCAAGGTGTCCGTACATCCCGGCCAGGTGCAGGATCGCTACGTCGACGAGATGCGGGAGACCGCGCGGCGCAGTCTGTCGCCGGCCGCCGCCGAGGTCGTCACCGCGACCGAGGAGCCGTTCATCCAGGTGGTGTGGGACTCGCGGGTGAACCGGATGGCGTCCGGACGCGTCGCCCTGATCGGCGACGCGGCCTGTGCCGCACGCCCTCACGCCGCCGCCGGAACCGCCAAGGCCGCTGCCGATTCGTGGGCGCTCGCCGATGCACTCACCTCCGCTGCCGGGAACATCGCGGAGGCACTGGAGAAGTGGGAACCGGGGCAGCTCGAACTGAGCAGCGCCCTGCTCGCCCGAGTCCAAGCGATGGGCGAACGGTCGCAGTTCAGCAACACCTGGACGCCCGGGGATCCGGACCTCCGCTTCGGCCTGTACGGCCCCGGCCGCTAGTCCCTTCCCCCACAACCACGAAAGGCACGGTCATGTCCGACACGTTCCTCCAGGACCTCCCTCTCGCCGGCACCGTCGTCGGCACCGACTTCGACGGCTGGTCTCCGGAACTCCGCGCGGAGTTCGAGTCTCACGCTTTCGACGGTGCGGTGGGGTCGCGCCTGCTGAGCAGCACCGACCGGGTGCGGGTCTGGGAGATCAGGCTCGCACCGGGTGAGCGGTGGCACGCGCACCGCCACGTTCTCGACTACTTCTGGACGGCCGTGAACGCTGGCACCTCTCGCCAACACACGTTCGACGGAACCACTCGGGACGTCTCCTACGACGCCGGCGAGACGCGCCACTTCACCTTCGGACCGGGCGAATACCTGTTGCACGACATCGAGAACGTCGGCGACACACCGCTCGTCTTCACCACGGTCGAGCACCTCGATTCCGCCAACGACGCTCTGCCGGTGGTGACCTCGTGACCGGCATCGACCTCGTGGACGTCCACGCGCACTGGCTGCCGGCCTCGCACTTCGGTCTACCGCCCGGATCGCCGTTCGCACCGATGCAGGATCGGGACGGGCGTCTGCATCTCGGAGATCTCCCGCTGTCCATTGCCACCGAGGCTATGAGCGACGTCGATGCCGTCTACGCCGACATGGATGCTCAGGGCATCGGGGTCCGGGCGTTGTCACCCCCGCCGTTCGCCTTCCCGACGACGTCCGACGCCCGCGCCGACGAGTACATCGGCAGCTTCAACGTCGAACTCGCGGGTCTGGTCGCGAACTCCGGTGGTCGACTCGCCGGCCTGGGCCTCGTGCGTCTCGACGATGCGGAGGCGGCGACGAAGGAGATGACACGCCTCGCCTCCGAGGGCGTGGTGTCCGGGGTCGCGATCCCGCCGCTGGTGGGCAGCACCTCGCTCGACACCGGTGTCCTGCGCGGCATCCTGCGCTCCGCGGCGCGGCTCGACCTGGCGGTCCTGGTGCACCCGATGCAGCTGCCCCGCCCCGAGTGGAACTCGCTCTACCTGGCCAACCTCATCGGCAATCCCGTCGAGACGGCAACTGCCGTCGCCGGCGCCGTGCTGGGTGGTGTCCTGGACGAACTACCCTCGCTGCGAGTGTGTTTCGTGCACGGCGGCGGGTGCGCGCCGGCGCTCCTGGGTCGCTGGAGTCATGCATGGGGAGCGCGGCCGGACGTCCACCACACCGACACGCACCCTCGGGATGCGTTCCGTCAGTGCTGGTTCGACACGGTCACCCACGACGTGGCCGCTTTGACACTGCTGGGGGAGCACGCGTCGAGCGATCACGTCCTGTGCGGTACCGACTACCCGTTCGACATGGCGGAGTCGGCGCCCTCGGCCTTCCTCGAGTCGGCCGGCGTGGACCGTCGCACGCTGCACGACAACGGACTCGCGTTCCTGGGCGGACCGCGGCGCGGCACCGAGCAGTCGGCTGCAGCGTCGGTGGCGGTGTCGTCGTGAGCGCATTGTTCGAGCCGCTGACCCTGCGCGGGAGAACGATGCGCAACCGGATCTGGATGTCGCCGATGATGCAGTTCGCCGCCGAACCGTCCGGTCCCGCCGTCGGCGCGGCCACCGATTGGCACTTCCAGCACCTCGCCGCTCGCATCGTCGGTGGCGTGGGACTGGCCATGATGGAGGCCACCGCCGTCTCTCCCGACGGGCGGAGCAGCGAGTTCGATCTGGGCCTGTGGACGTCGGCGCAGGAGCACGCGCTCGAGCGCATCGTGCGGTTCGCCCGTGGCAACGGCGCCGCACTGGGTGTCCAGCTCGTGCACGCCGGACGCAAGGCCGCCACCGGCAGGCCCTGGTCGGGGCCGTCGTGGGACGGCACCCACCACGTCGAGACTCTGTGGGACCGCGTCGGTCCCAGTTCGGAATCGTTCGGAACCCTCCCTCTCCCCTCGTCGCTGAGCACCACGGAGATCGCCGAGGTGGTCGCCGACTTCGCAGCCGCCGCCGCACGCGCCGCACGCGCGGGCGTGGACGTCCTCGAACTGCACGGTGCACACGGCTATCTGATCCACCAGTTCCTGTCCCCGCACGCCAACACGCGGACCGACGAGTACGGCGGAGACTTCGACGCGCGAGCTCGCTTCGCCCTCGAGGTGGTGGACGCGGTGCGCGCCGCGTGGCCGGAGAACCGGCCGCTGTTCTTCCGGCTCTCGGCGACGGACTGGCTCGCCGGCGACACGGACGACCCCCGACCCGGCTGGACGATCGAGGACAGTGTGCGACTGGCCCCGCTGCTTCGGGATCACGGCGTGGACCTGATCGACGTGTCGACCGGCGGCATCGCCGCCGACGCACCGATCCCCGTGGGCCCCGGCTACCAGGTGCCGTTCTCGAAGCGAGTGCGCGAGACCGGCATCCCGACGGCGACAGTCGGGCTGGTGACCGATCCGGCCGAGGCTGATCTCCTGGTCTCTTCAGGTCGCGCCGATGCGGTGTTCCTCGCGCGCGAGTTGCTGCGCAATCCGGTGTGGGCGCAGCGCGCGGCGGCCGAACTCGGTGATCAGGTGCCCTACCCGCCCCAGTACACGCGGGCATTCACCGGGCGGTCGGCAGTGCGTCGATGACACGGCCCGGAGGCCGTGCCTCACCGTCCACAGGTCGCTCTGATCGACGGGATCCCGTCGATTCGTGAGAGTTGTGGATGCTGAGGCACGGCCCGATCAACGAGGACCGCCGCTGTCCGCGATGGACGCTTCACTGTTTCCATGACACCGAACCCTTATCAAGGATCGACCATCGACCACCTCAACGTGACGGTCACGGATGTCGATCGCTCACTCGCGATCTACGTGCCGGCTCTCGGCGTACTCGGGATCGAGAAATTGCTCGACTTCACCGGCGGGCCGGACGACGACTACATCCGCATTGTCGGATTCGGCAGTGGCCGCAAGCCGTTCTTCTGGCTGGTCCAGGGAAGCACCGTCGATCCCGAACTGCACGTGGCGTTCTCGGCACCGACCCGTGACGCCGTCCGGGAGTTCCACGCCGCGGCCCTTGCGGCGGGCGCACGGGACAAGCTGTCTCCGCGAGTCTGCCCCGAGTACCACGAGAACTACTTCGGCGGCTTCGTGTACGACCCCGACGGGATCAACCTCGAGGCGGTCTGTCACCTCGAGTAGAGCGCCACCACGTCGATGCGATCGCACCGACCGAGTTGGCAGCCCAGTGCAGGGCCATGGGCGTGAGAATGGTTCCGGTTCGCCGCTTCGACTCGACGAACAGCGCGCCGGCCGCCCCGGTGAACAGGACGACGGGCACCGACCTGCCCGAGTCGTACCAGTGCCAGACCCCGAATGCCGTGGAGCCGACCAGGAGTGCGGCACGCGGACCCACCACGGCAGTGGCCACGGTGTCGACGACGCCGCGGAACAGGAACTCCTCGGGAAGCACTGTCCCGATGGGGATGTCGAACAGTACCCATCGGGCCAGTCCGGTCACTTCTCGGGACCGTCGGCGTCCGCGTACTCGTTCATGACGACGCGGATGCGCTCGGTGTCCGCCTGCGTCCACCCCTCGGGTGCCGCCACCGCGGCGAAGCCGTCGAGCACCGTCGTGCCGTAGTTGTGGCCGTGTCCGTCGGGCACTCCGGCCGCATTGGTGAGGTCGGCGCTGACCTGCCAGAAAGTGACGAAGGGGAACCACCGCATGCTTGGCAGTCGGTCGTACCCGGGCGGCTCGGCGAGCCAGTCGGGCCGTTGGAACAGCAGGTCCGGTGTCCACCACACGATGGGGTCGGACGGGTGCTGGATGTACAGCACACGGGGGTCGGGCCACTCGCCATCGAGGGCGTCGACATCGCGCGTGCTGTCGGCGAACCTCATGAGGAGGCCACCGGCATAGACGGGTTCGACTTCGGTGCTACCGGGATCGCGGCGGCTCACGTAGGTGTCCCAGATGCGGTTCGAGTTGGGCGGCCCCACCCAGAGAACGCCGTCGACGGTGTCGCGGATGTCCGCGATATCGGCGAAAGCTCCCTCACCCGCCTGTGTTCCGAGACTTTCGCCGTAGACGTAGAACTTGGGCCTGGTCGCCTCGGGCTCCTGCTCCCAGCGCTCGTGCACGCTGTCGATGAGCAGTTTCCCTGCCGCGGCGGCCTTCTCACGGTCGGCGAGGAACGAGATCCAACTGGGAAGGTACGAGTACTGGGACGCCACCAACGTGACGTCGCCGTCGTACATCAGCTCCACCGCACGCGCTGCTGTCGGATTGACCCAGCCGGTTCCCGTGGTGGGTATGACGACGATGGCCTTGCGCGAGAACGCATCCATGCGATCGAGCTCGCGCAGGAGCAGATCCATGCGCTGGTCGTCGGTCTCGGCGCTTTCCAGACCGACGTACGCCCGGATAGCCTCCTTGCCCGTGCGGCCGGTCGCTCGTGTCATCTCGTCGGCGGACAGCCCGCCCGAGACGAAGTTACGACCCTCGAATCCCAAGGTGTCCCAGCCGACCAGCGACCCGGAGCCACCCGACCTCTCCGGCACGGTCGGCTGTTCCGCACCCTCACGGGTATCACCGTTGGCGGTACTGAACACCGAGTTGGCGACGCTCATCGTCCCGCGCAGCAACACACCCTGCACCAGCGTGATCAGCACCGTCAGCACGAGAACGAAGCCGACGAGGTTGGCCACCCACTGCGGGAGGCGGATGAGTCGTAGGAGCGACCGCACGACGAAACGACGGATGTCACGGATGACGCGCCACAGACCGATCAGCACCGCACACACCGCGAAACTGATGATGCCGGTGCGGATGAACCCGGTCGACGTCAGACCTTCGGCGCCCATCAGCGCGGCAAGCTGACGCTGCCAGTCCGCCGAGGCGTACAGCATGACCGCACCCGAGACGGTGGAGATTACCGGGACGGCGACCAGAAGCGCACGCTCGACGCGGATCGGCAACGGCCACCACGGTTGTTGGCGCAGCACCGTCCGCAGCATGATCCAGCCGACGGCGACACCGACTCCGTAGCCGATGGCCGCCGTGATGCCGCTGACGATTCCCTGGAACAGCCACCCACGCGGAAGCAACGACGGTGTCAACGACCAGCAGAAGAACAACGCGCCGAACGCGATACCGGTGACGTCCAGGCGCAGAAGCCCCCACGCCCAGACCCAGGCAGGGTGCTTGCGCACCGTGCGCGTCGCAGACGCGAGGACGTAGGCCGGCAGTTCCTCGAAGCTGTGCGGTCGCTCCAGCTCGTCCGACGGCCGAGTATCAATCTCGGTCATCGGACGGCGCCGGAAACCTCGGTCAGCCGAACAGCGCTGGGAGCGTCCCCTCGTACGCCTCGCGGAGTTCGGTCAGCGGGACGGTGAACAGCCCCTGGAACTCCACCTCGTCCGACCCTTCGTCGGCTACCCCGATACGCACCCATGGCATCCCCCTTGCACTGCACATCCCCGTGAACCTGGTCTCCTCGGTCCGAGGGACTGCAACGAGTACCCGCCCGGACGACTCCGAGAACAAGGTGACAAAAGGATCTGTTCCCTCCGGCGGCAAGATGCGGCACCCGGTTTCACCGGCCAGCGCGACCTCGACGACCGTCTGCGCGAGTCCGCCCTCGGACAGGTCGTGCGCTGCGGTGACCAGACCGTCGCGGCTCGACGCGGTGAGGATGTCCGCCAGCAACTGCTCGCGGGCAAGGTCGACCTTCGGCGGAACACCGCCGAGATGGTCGTGCACGACCTGCGACCAGATGGATCCGTCCAGCTCGTCGTGGGTCTCCCCCAGCAGGATCAGAGTCTCGCCCGGTTCCAGGCCGATCCCTGTCGGGATGCGGCGATGGACGTCGTCGAGCACACCGAGCACGCCGACCACGGGCGTGGGCAGGATCGGCGTCGATCCGGTCTGGTTGTAGAAGCTGACGTTGCCGCCGGTGACCGGAATACCCAGTTGCACACAGCCGTCCGCCAGACCTCGCACGGCCTGCTGGAACTGCCACATGACACCCGGATCCTCCGGCGAGCCGAAGTTCAGGCAGTTCGTCACGGCCTTGGGTGTGGCGCCCGTCGTCGCGACGTTGCGGAACGCTTCCGCGAGAGCGAGTTGCGCGCCGCGGTACGGATCCAGCGCCGTGTAGCGACCGGACGCATCGGTCGCGAGAGCGATTCCGCGACCGGTCTTCTCGTCGATACGGATGACACCGGCATCGGCGTGCTCCGCCAGAACCGTGTTGCCGCGGACGTAGCGGTCGTACTGCTCGGTGATCAGGCGACGGCTGCACAGCTGCGGCGACGAGATCATCGTCAGGAGCGTCTCGCGCAACCCCACACCCGTCGTCGGACGCGGGAGTCCCTCGGTCGTGTTCGCGACCAGAGCGTCCTGCGACGCGGGCCGCTGAACCGGGCGCTCGTAGACGGGGCCGTCGTGCGCCACCGTCTTCGGCGGAACGTCCACGACAGTGTCACCGTGCCAGGTGATCTGGAGGTTGTCGCCGTCGGTGACCTCACCGATGTCGGTCGCCAACACGTCCCACTTCGCGCAGACAGCCATGAAGGCGTCGACGTTCTCGGGGGACACGACGGCGCACATACGTTCCTGCGACTCGCTCGAGAGCACCTCGGCGGGCGTCATCCCGGTAGCACGCAACGGAACGCGGTCCAGCGCGATGTGCATGCCGCCGTCGCCGGCGGATGCGAGCTCCGATGTGGCGCAGGACAATCCGGCACCGCCGAGATCCTGGATGCCGACGACGAGCTTCTGCTGGTACAGCTCGAGGCAGCACTCGATTAGCACCTTCTCGGTGAACGGGTCGCCCACCTGAACAGCCGGGAGCTTGCGCCTGCCCTGTGTCTCGTCGAACGTCTCCGACGCCAGCACGGAGACACCGCCGATACCGTCGAGGCCCGTGCGGGCACCGAACAGAATGATCTTGTTGCCCGCGCCCGACGCGAACGCCAGATGCAGGTCCTCGGTGCGCATGACACCGGCACACAGCGCGTTCAGCAGAGGGTTGCCCGCGTACGACGCGTCGAAGACCGTCTCGCCGCCGATGTTCGGCAGACCCAGCGAATTCCCGTACCCACCGACACCGCGGACGATGCCCTCGAGCACGCGACGAGTGTCGGGGGCATCCGCAGCGCCGAAGCGCAGCTGATCCATCACCGCGATCGGTCGGGCGCCCATCGCCATGATGTCGCGGACGATTCCGCCGACGCCGGTCGCAGCGCCCTGGTAGGGCTCGATGTACGACGGGTGGTTGTGGCTCTCCACCTTGAAGGTGACCGCCCAGCCGTCGCCCACGTCCACCACGCCGGCGTTCTCACCGATACCCGCGAGCATCCCCGAACGCATCTCGTCCGTCGTGGTCTCACCGAAGTACTTCAGGTGCACCTTCGACGACTTGTACGAGCAGTGCTCGCTCCACATCACGGAGTACATCGCCAGCTCGGCATCCGTCGGGCGACGCCCGAGGATCTCCTTGATCCGTGCGTACTCGTCGTCCTTCAAACCCAACTCCGCGTACGGCTGGGCGGTGTCGGGCGTCTCGGTGGCGGTGGTGACGGTGTCGACCGGAGGCACGGAGACCGCCTCGACCTGAGGAGTGGACTCGACAGACACGGTGGATGGGGTCCTTCCCTCGGCAGAATGTCGAGGTCATTCTATGTCCACCGTCGACCGGCCTCCGACCGGCCTCCGGCCTGCCCGCTATCCCTCCGACCGGCCTCGGCCTGCCTACTCGGGGCGGATGCCGTAGTCGAGCACGGCGTTGCCCTTGCTGGTGATGGTGGCGTTCTTCAGCACCAGCCGGGTCAGGGGGTCGCCGGGCTCGAACAGTCGCTGACCCTTGCCGACGACGACGGGGTGCGTCATCAGGGTCAGGGTGTCCAGGACGCCGGCCGCGAACAGCTGCCGGACCAGAGAGATGCCGCCCACGACGGCGATCTCACCACCGTCCGACTTCTTGAGCTCCCGCACGAACTCGACCGGGTCACCCTCGATCAACGTGGAGTTCTGCCACGACAGATCGCCCGTCAGGGTGCGCGACGCGACGAACTTCTCCACGGGGTTGATGAACCCGGCGAACGGGTCGTCGGCTCCGGCGTTGCCGAAGTGATCCGACCACGACTCGTACGCGACCCGCCCCATGATCGCCGTCGTTGTCCTGCCCATGAAACCGCCCATGGACTGACCGAGCTCGTCGTCGAAGCTGTCGAACTGCCACTGGTCCGGTGCCTCGACCACTCCGTCCACCGAATGGAACAGACCTGCTGTCACTGTGCGCATCGTGCCGACCCCTCGTGATGAACCGGCGCCGATCGCCGGTCGTCCTGCAGGAGTGACCGTAGACGGCGCCGGAACTCATCACGGGCAGTCACCGACTACAGCGGAAGCAGGACCTCCGACCGACTCGACGAGCACGGTGATGTTCTCGCTGTCCTGCCACTTGGATCCGATGGTGAGCTGTCCGGCGAACTCGTCCGGGGCGGCGGGAGCGTACGTCGAGGGTGCCCACCGCCGCCGCGCGCAGCGCCCGACCATGCGCGCAGGTTGCAAAGTGCGCTGACCGCCGCGCGCAGCGCCCAACTTCTGGCGCGCACCGCAATTGCCGTCGCGCACTGCCGATCGAGGGTGCTCAGCACTATCGAGGGTGCAGCCCGCCGCCGCCGCGCGCAGCGCCCGACCAAGCGCGCAGTCTGCACGCTCTTTGCCAGCATCGTTGTGAGACATGTCGGCGCGGGTGCGGGGAGATGAGTGATCATGATCGACGTC